>NZ_MKTR01000012.1:90374-232080 GCF_001898325.1 Microbacterium sp. 67-17 | reverse complement strand
GACACGAGAACCTCCTGGTTCAGAGCGGATGCGGTAGCAGCTCCACTCTGCCGGGAGGTTCTCGTCACATCAGGGAAGCCAGATCAAACAACCTCCCTGGGCAGTACAACTAGTGCTCCCCGATGCCTTGGGGAGGAGTGGTTCCGCGCCCCTCGGACATGCATCGATTCCGGGGCGCCGTGTCGCAACGGCGCATAGCTTCCTCGACACGCCGGTGACGGATGCCGCGGCCTGGCGTGTCGGCAGAAAGGTGCGCCGTTGCGACCGAGGCGGCGCTGCCGGGTACTTGCTCGGTCCCGGGGCGCCGTGTCGCATCGGCGCATAGCTTCCTCGACACGCCGGTGACGGATGCCGCGGCCTGGCGTGTCGGCAGAAGGGTTCGCCGTTGCGACCGAGCAACGCGCGGGTGTGACGAAACGAAGGAGGGGGCGAGGCCGAACGGCCACGCCCCCCTCGTCCGAAACTGATGCTTATCCGAAGCGGCCCGAGACGTAGTCTTCGGTGTCCTTGACCTTCGGGTGGGTGAAGATCGTGGTGGTCTCGTCGTACTCGATGAGCTTGCCCGGCTTGCCGGTGCCGGCGATGTTGAAGAACGCCGTCTTATCGGACACGCGCGAGGCCTGCTGCATGTTGTGGGTCACGATGACGATCGTGTACTCGCTCTTGAGCTCCTCGATGAGGTCCTCGATCGCGAGGGTCGAGATCGGGTCGAGGGCCGAGCACGGCTCGTCCATCAGCAGCACGTCGGGCTCGACCGCGATGGCACGAGCGATGCACAGGCGCTGCTGCTGGCCACCGGACAGACCCGAACCCGGGCGGTCCAGGCGGTCCTTGACCTCGTTCCACAGGTTCGCGCCCTGCAGCGACTTCTCGACGAGAGCCTCCTGATCGATCTTGGACATGCGCTGGTTGTTGAGCTTGACACCCGCCAGCACGTTCTCACGGATCGACATCGTCGGGAAGGGGTTCGGGCGCTGGAAGACCATGCCGACCTGGCGACGCACGAGCACGGGGTCGACGCCAGCACCGTACAGGTTGTCTCCGTCGATCAGCACCTCACCCTCCACCCGGGCGCCGGGGATGACTTCGTGCATCCGGTTCAGGGTGCGAAGGAAGGTCGACTTGCCGCAACCGGAGGGGCCGATGAAGGCGGTGACGGAGCGGGGTTCGATCGTGAGCGAGACGCCTTCGACGGCGAGGAAGTTGCCGTAGTAGACGTTGAGGTCGTTGACATCGATGCGCTTGGACACGGATATTCCTTCGGGTTCAGCGACCGGTCTTGGGCGCGAAGAACTTCGCGACAAAGCGGGCGGCGAGGTTGAGCACCATGACGATCAGGATCAGGGTCAGGGCCCCAGCCCATGCGCGCGAGATCGCGGCGTCGGGGTTGGTGCCCTGGTTGGCGTACTGGTTGTAAACGAACACGGGGAGGGTCATCATGTTGCCGTCCCAGATGTTCCAGTTCATGCTCTGCGTGTAGCCGGCGGTGAGCAGCAGCGGGGCAGTCTCACCGATGACGCGGGCGATCGCGAGCATCACACCGGTGGTGATTCCGGCGATGGATGTCGGCAGCACGACCTTCACGATCGTGAGCCACTTCGGAACGCCGAGCGCGAACGACGCCTCGCGCAGTTCGTTGGGAACCAGGCGCAGCATCTCTTCGGAGGAGCGGACGACCACGGGGATCATGAGAACGCTCAGCGCGATGGCACCTTCGAAGCCCGAGGAGTACCCGGCGCCGAAGAAGATCACGAAGACGGCGTAAGCGAACAGACCCGCAACGATCGACGGGATGCCGGTCATCACATCGACGAAGAAGGTGATTGCGCGGGCGAGCTTGCCGCTGTTGCCGTACTCGACGAGGTAGATCGAGGTCATGAGGCCGATCGGAACCGAGATGATCGTCGCCGTCAGCGTGATCAACAGTGTTCCCACGATCGCGTGCAGCGCACCACCGCCGTCGCCGATCACGTTGCGCATCGACGACGAGAAGAACTCGATGTCGAATCGGGCGAGCCCGTTGACCAGAACCGTGAACAGCAGTGAGATCAGCGGCAGGAGGGCAACGATGAAGGCTGCCGAGACCACCGCGGTGATGAAGCGGTCGGTCGCGTTGCGGCGTCCTTCCACGATCGAGGCGACGACGAAGATCAGGATGGCGTACAGCACCGCGCCGAGGAAGACGGCGGCGACGATGTTGTAGTTTGCGACGGGCTGGTCGATGTTCAGGAGGAAGAACACCAGCCCCATGACGATGAGGGAGCCCGCCAGCAGGAGCCAGCTCGTCCCCTTCGGAAGCCGCCCGTTCGAGAAGCTGTTGGTGCTCGGACGCGTCGCCGTGGCGGTTGCGGTGGACATCAGTTGGCTCCCGAGAACTCAGCGCGGCGGTTGACGATCCAGCGAGCGATCGCGTTGACGGCGAAGGTGACGACGAACAGGACGAGGCCGGTGGCTATCAGCAGGCTCACACCGGTGCCATACGCCTCGGGGAACTGGAGGGCGATGTTCGCCGGGATCGTGGTCGGGTTTGTAGCAGTCAGCAATTCGAAGGTCACGACCCCCGATACCGAGAGCACCATCGTGACGGCCATCGTCTCCCCGAGCGCGCGGCCCAGTGCGAGCATCGCCGCCGATACCATGCCACCGCGGGCGAAGGGCAGCACCGCCATCTTGATCATCTCCCAGCGGGTGGCGCCGAGCGCCAGCGCCGCCTCTTCGTGCAGCACCGGCGTCTGCAGGAACACTTCGCGGCAGATCGCGGTCATGATCGGCAGCACCATGATGGCCAGTACCAGGGCGGCGGTGAGGATCGTGCGGCCGGTGGCTGACACCTGGCCGCTGAACAGCGGAATCCACCCGAGGTAGGTGTTCAGCCACACGTAGAAGGGCTGCACGAACCCGGCCAGCACCAGGCCGCCCCACAGGCCGAACACGACCGAGGGGACAGCAGCGAGGAGGTCGATGATGTATCCGAGGACTGCTGCTGCGCGACGCGGGGCGTAGTGCGAGATGAACAGTGCGATGCCGATTGCGAGCGGCGCTGCCATGACGAGCGCGAGGATCGAAGACCAGATCGTGCCGAACACGAGCGGCCACGTGTACTCGAGGAAGGTTTTGCCCTTCAGGAGCGGGTTCTCGTCGGCGGGAGTCGTAAACGCCGGGATGCTCTCGATGACCAGGAAGATCGTGACAGCAGCGAGAACAGCCAGGATGATGATCCCCGCTCCGAGCGCGGTCCCCGAGAAGACGATGTCCCCGGGCCGTCTCTTGGCGTGGATTTTCGCCGGGGCTTCGGGTCCCGCGTCCGTGGTCGTCGCCATCGGTGTGTCCTTCGTGTCGAGTCCGGGTCAGGCTCAGCGAGAGCTCCGGTGAAACCGGCTCTCTCGCTCAGCCCGCCCCGTTCAGTACATCGTGAATGTACCGAACGGGGCGGCCGAGAGGGAGTTGATCAGCCGATCAGGGCGATCGCGGCGTTGACCTGCTCGCGCAGCGAGTCCGAGATCGGAGCCGAGCCGGCGTTCTCAGCGGCGGCGTCCTGGCCCTCGGGGCTGGCGATGTAGGTGAAGTACGCGGCCACGAGCTCAGCGACGTTGGGGTCCTCGTACTCGACGCAGCCGATCTCGTAGCTCACGAGAGCTATCGGGTAGACGCCCGCCTCTTCGGTCGCGTAGTCGATGTCGAAGACGATGTCGCCCTCGGTACGGCCTTCCTGCTCCGGCGAGGAGTCGACGATCATCGCCGCGGCCTCTGCCGAGTAGGGCACGAACTCGCCGCCGACGCCGACCGAGGCGGTGCCGAGGGTGCCGACCTGCGAAGCGTCGGCGTAGGTGATGGTGCCGTTGCCGTTCTTGGTCGCGTCGATGACACCCGACGTACCCTGAGCCGACTCGCCACCGGTGATCGGCCACTCGCCGTCGGGCTCGTAGGTCCAGACCGAGGGTGCCGCGGCCGACAGGTAGGAGGTGAAGGTCTCGGTCGTACCGGAGTCGTCGGAGCGGTGCACCGGCGAGATCGCGAGGTCGGGAAGCTCGACGCCGTCGTTCAGGCTCGCGATCGCTGCGTCGTTCCAGTTGGTGATCGTACCGGCGAAGATGCCCGCGATGACGTCGGCGGTCAGGTTCAGCGACTCGACACCGTCGAGGTTGAACGCAACCGCGATGGGCGAGATGTAGACGGGGATCTCGACGATGCCGGCCGAGCCGCCGTCGGCGCAGGCGGCGAAGGTGCTCTCAGCGATCTCGTCGATCTTGAACGCGCGGTCCGAGCCGATGAAGTTGCTCGCGCCGGCGATGAAGTTCTCGCGGCCCGTGCCCGAACCGGTGGGCTCGTAGTTGACGGTCACGTCGGGGTTGGCGGTCTGGAAGTTCGCGACCCAGGCCTCCTGCGCGGCGGTCTGCGACGAAGCGCCGGTCGCGCCGATGGTTCCCGAGAGGGTCGACTCGGCGGGCTCGGTGGTGGAGCCGCCGTTGGACTCGTTGGAGGCGCAGCCAGCCAGCGCGAGGGTGGCGACGGCGGCGACAGCGCCCAGTTGGGCGAAGCGGGTGATCTTCACTGTGAATCCTTCACTGTGTCGGGGTATATATGGCGGGCCCGGTGCAGGGCACTTACGTGACGGTAGACAGCGACTCTTAAGGGATCGGTTGGTAGAGGTGAACAGCAGGTAAACGGGCTCGGGCGGTCTGCAGCGATTCCCCTACCCGGCACGACGCGCCCCGGTACCGTCGGATCGTGACTTTCGACCAGGCGGCATTCCTCGATCGGGCCGCTCACGCCGCCCCGCCGCGGACGCTCATCGACATCCTGCAAGAGACGGTGCGCCGCCATCCCGAGGCTTCAGCGATCGATGACGGCGCGGGACCTGCGGTGAGCTACCGGGAGCTCGCTGCCCGCGTTGCTCTCACCGCCTCGCGCCTGGTGGCAGCTGGCGTGCGGCACGGCGATCGTGTCGGCATCCGCATGACCTCGGGCACGAAAGAGCTCTACATCGCGATTCTCGGCGTCATGGCAGCTGGCGCTTCCTACGTTCCGGTCGACGCGGATGACACGGCAGAACGCGCAGCGCTCGTCTTCGGCGAAGCCGGGGTCCGGGGCGTCATCACGGGCCGCGGGCTCTACGCGCCGACCGCGACCGACGCTGCCGATGGAGATGGCGACGGAACCGGGAACGCGCCGTCCGACGTCACATCCGAGATCCCCACCATCGATGATTCCACCGACGAGGACGAGGACCTGTTCGCCGGCGAGGCTCCGGCGGGGCATACGCGTGCGCTCGACATCCTGGCCCAGCCCGCACCCGACGATGATGCGTGGATCATCTTCACCTCGGGCTCGACCGGGGTTCCCAAGGGGGTCGCGGTCACGCACCGGTGTGCCGCGGCGTTCGTGGATGCCGAGAGCCGCCTGTTTCTGCAGGACGAGCCCCTCGGCACCGCCGACCGGGTGCTGGCCGGCCTGTCGGTGGCCTTCGATGCCTCCTGCGAGGAGATGTGGCTCGCGTGGGCGCACGGCGCCTGCCTCGTCCCGGCGCCGCGCGCGCTGGTGCGCTCTGGGGTGGACCTTGCGAACTGGCTCGCCCGTCAGGGGATTACGGTCATCTCCACCGTGCCGACGCTCGCCGCGATGTGGCCGAGTTCGACGATCGACAACGTCAGGCTGCTGATCTTCGGCGGAGAAGCCGTGCCGCCAGAGCTCGGCACGCGCTTGGCCGCCGAGGGCCGCGAGGTCTGGAACACCTATGGTCCGACGGAGGCCACCGTCGTCTCGTGCGCCGCGCCGCTCGTGCCCGACGCCCCGGTCCGTATCGGGCTTCCGCTCGAGGGCTGGTCGCTTGCGGTGGTGGATGCCGAGGGCAACCGGGTCGCGGAGGGGGAGAGCGGGGAGCTCATCATCGGCGGTGTCGGGCTTGCTCGGTACCTCGATCCCGCGAAGGATGCCGAGAAGTACGCCCCCATGCCGACGCTGGGGTGGGATCGCGCGTATCGCTCTGGCGACCTCGTCCGATACGAACCCGAGGGTCTTGTCTTTCTCGGACGCGCCGACGATCAGGTCAAGATCGGCGGGCGGCGTATCGAACTCGGCGAGGTCGAAGCTGCCCTCCAGGATCTTCCCGGCGTCACCGCCGCGACTGCCGCGGTTCGCACGTCGGAGGCCGGCAACCCCGTTCTGGTCGGCTACATCGTCGTCGATGAGCCCAAGGCGTTTGATCGGGCAGCAGCGCGAGCGACTCTCGCAGACCGCCTGCCCGCCGGCATCATGCCCCTGTTCGCGGTGCTCCCCGACCTTCCGGCGCGTACCTCGGGGAAGGTCGATCGGGCGGCGCTCCCGTGGCCGGTTCCTGGGGCAGAGCAACCCGCCGCGGGGTTGTCTCAGAACGAGGTGTGGCTTGCTGAACAGTGGCAGGCGGTCCTCGGCGTCCCCGCTGAAGGCCGTGCGTCAGACTTCTTCGACCTCGGCGGCGGGTCGCTCGCGGCGGCACAGCTTGCGTCACGAGTGCGCGGGCGACTTCCCGAGTTCACGGTCGCCGACATCTACGACATGCCGCGCCTCGGGGCGATGGCATCCCTGCTCCCACATGCGGATGCCGCCGCCGACGCGTCTGCCGCCGAGTACCACCGCGCCGTCCCGACGCCGGCCACGACGCGGATCGCCCAGACCCTGCTCGGGGCGCCACTGTTCATCCTGTCGGGCATCCGGTGGCTGCTGTACCTGCTGACTGCGAGCACGCTGTTGCAGCTCGGAGGTGGGTTCGCCTTCCTCCCGACCGTGCCGTGGTGGGTGCTCGTGATCGGCCTGCTCGTGTTTGCTACCCCGTTCGGTCGCATGGCGATCGCAGTGCTCGCTGCGCGAACCCTGCTCGCAGGGCTGGAACCGGGCGACTATCCGCGCGGCGGCGGCGTTCACCTGCGGCTCTGGCTTGCCGAACAGGTCGCCGACCAGATCGACGCTGTCGGGTACGTGGGAGCGCCGTGGGTCACGTATTACGCGCGGGCGCTCGGTGCCTCGATCGGCCGCGACGTCCACATGCACACGCTGCCGCCGGTGACCGGGATGCTGCAGGTCGGCGATAACGCGGCGATCGATCCCGAGGTCGATCTCAGTGGCACGTGGGTCGACGGCGACACCGTGCGCGTGGGCGGCATCCGGATCGATGCGGATGCGGTCATCGGGGCCCGCAGCACACTTGCTCCCGGCACCAAGATCGGTCGGCGTGCGCGGGTTGCCCCCGGTTCGGCGGTGTTCGGGCGGGTCAAGCCCGACCAGGCGTGGGCCGGCTCGCCCGCAGTGCGCGTCGGGGAGCCTCCCGCCGATTGGCCCGCGGAACATGCGCCGGCTCCGCACCGGTGGCTGTGGGCCTATATCGCGTCCTCGCTGGCCTTGGCATTGCTGCCGATCGTCGCGTTCGCCGCCGGTGCCGGTGTCATGGCGCTTGCGATGCAGGACGCGCAGACTCTCGCGGAGGCGGCGCTCCTCGGCCTCGCGTGGCTCGTGCCCGGCATCCTGATCGCCGGTGTGGTCTTCGCCGGCACCGTCGTGATCGCCGTGCGGTTGCTCTCGCTCGACCTTCGCGAGGGAACGTACCCCGTGCGCAGCCGGCTCGGGTGGCAGGTGTGGACGACCGAGCGACTTCTCGACTCGGCGCGCACCGTGCTGTTTCCCCTCTACTCGAGCCTGTTCACTCCCCTCTGGCTGCGGATGCTGGGAGCCTCAGTCGGCCGCAACGTCGAGGCATCCACGGTGCTGCTGATCCCGTCGATGACCACGATTGACGATGGCGCGTTCCTTGCCGATGACACGATGGTCGCCTCGTACGAGCTGGGCGGCGGCTGGATGCGCGTCGACCACGTCAGGATCGGCAAGCGCGCGTTCGTCGGAAACTCCGGCATGGTGGCGCCCGGGCATCGAGTCCCGAAGGACGGACTGATCGCGGTGCTCTCCGCGGCTCCGGCGAAGGCGAAGGCGGGATCGTCCTGGCTCGGGTCCCCAGCCGTGCGTCTGCGACGCGTCGCCGCCAGCGTCGATGAGTCCCGCACCTACGAGCCGCCCGTCGCTTTGCGCATCGCGCGGAGCCTTTGGGAGCTCTCGCGAATCGTTCCCGTTTTTGTGACCGGGCTCATTGGTTTCGGGGTGCTCATGACCCTGGCAGCCCTCTGGACCAGCATCGGACCGTGGTGGACGGTACTGCTCTCGGGAATTGTCATGCTCGCCGCCGGCGCGGTGGCAGCAGCCACTTCGACAGCCGCTAAGTGGATCCTCGTTGGGCCGATCCGCGCGGGCGAGCATCCACTGTGGTCGAGTTTCGTCTGGCGCACCGAGGTGGTCGACACCTTCACCGAGATGGTCGCGGCTCCCTGGTTCGCTCGCGCAGCATCCGGTACCCCCGCACTTGCCGTGTGGCTGCGCTCGCTCGGCGCCCGGGTCGGCCGCGGAGTCTGGTGCGAGACGTACTGGCTCCCCGAGCCCGATCTCGTGCACCTCGGCGACGGATCCACCGTCAATCGGGGATGCGTTGTGCAGACTCACCTGTTTCATGATCGGATCATGAGTATGGATGCCGTCACCCTCGAACCCGGTGCAACGCTCGGGCCGCACTCGGTCATCCTGCCCGCGGCCTCGATCGGTGCTCACGCGACCGTTGGTCCTGCCTCGCTGGTCATGCGGGGGGAAAGCGTGCCGGTCGGCTCGCGGTGGAGCGGGAATCCCATCGGCCCGTGGCGTGCGGTGAAGATCCGCGCGTATCAGGCGGTCCCGTGATCGACACCGGTCGCCGAGACGGCGTCGATCGGGAAGACGTCCCTGCTCACGACACCTATACCCCTCAGAGCGGCGACCTCTCGTTCGATGTCGAAGCATATGCGCTCGATCTGAGCTACCGCGTCCGCACCAACAGGCTTGAGGGACGCGCGACCCTCGGCATCCGGATTCTGGCTGCGACATCCTCGATCGCGCTCGATCTCGTCGGCCTTCGGGTCAGTCGGGTCCGCATCGAGGGGCAGCGACGGACTCCGCACACACAGGGCCCGCGGAAGCTCCGCCTCACACTGCCGCGCACGATGCAGCCGGGGGAGTCCCTGACGCTGACGATTGAATACGCCGGCGCACCAGCCCCCCGCCGTTCCCGCTGGGGGACGATCGGCTGGGAGGAACTCACTGACGGCTCCCTCGTCGCATCGCAGCCGATCGGCGCTCCCACGTGGTTTCCGTGCAACGATCGTCCCGACAACCGCGCGACGTACAGCATCCGGGTCACGACGGATGCCGAGTACACGGCTGTCGCCACCGGCGTGCTGCAGTCGCGCACCCGCTCGGGCGGTCAGGTCACCGCCGAGTACGCGATCGGTGTGCCCACGGCGACGTACCTCGTCGCCGTCTATGTGGGGCAGTTCGAATCGCACCGGCTCGATGAGCGCATCGTCGTTGCCTCACCGCCGTCCCTGCGCGCAGACGTGAAGCGGGCTCTGGGTCCGCTGCCGCGCATGATGACAGCCTTCGAGGAGCGGTTCGGACCGTACCCGCAGGAGAGCTGCACCATCGTGGTGACGGCAGATCCGCTCGAAATCCCGCTCGAGGCGCAGGGCACCGCCGTCTTCGGCGCGAACCACCTCGACCCGGACTCGGAGCGCCTCGTCGCTCATGAGCTTGCCCACCAGTGGTTCGGTAACAGCGTCGGGGTGGCGCGGTGGCGCGACATCTGGCTCAACGAGGGATTCGCGTGCTACGCGGAGTGGCTCTGGTTCGAGGCAATGGGTGCAGACACCGCCGACGCCGCTGCCCGCCGGGCTCATGCGAGGCTCGCAGATCTCGCGCAGGATCTCGTCATCAGCGATCCCGGCGCCGATCTCATGTTCGATGACCGGCTCTACAAAAGGGGGGCGCTGACGCTTCATGCCGTGCGCCTCACGATCGGGGAGGACCCGTTCTTCGATCTCCTGCGCGGCTGGTGCAGCGCGTACGTGAACGCGTGCGTCACGACCGAGGACTTCCGTCGCTTCGTCGACGACGCCGGCCACGACCTCGAGGCGCTCCTGGATGCCTGGCTGGATGCCGGCCCGCTGCCGCCGTTGCCGCCGCGACCGGATGCGTCCAAGCGACTCGCGAAGAAGAAGTCCGCGCGCTAACGGTCGGCAGGTTCGAGGCTGGCCAGCGCGGCGCTGACGAGAACTCCCGGGGGTCCGTCGAGGTCCCAGCCGAGGAGCGGGTGCGCGCGCCCCGGGACGCGAGCACGCCACGACGCGCCGGTCGTATCGTCGGTGCCGTCGGTGCCGGTCACGTGCACGAGCGCCGGCTCGACGCGCAGCCCCCGCCGATCGGCCTTCAGCGCGGCCTCTACGCGCACCCAGTCGCGCGTCGTGGCAGGACCGGCGCCGAGCACACCCGTCAGGCCCGTTCGGTCTCGCCGGAGGTCGACCTCGGGTTCGGCATCCACCCCCACGGTCCCGGCAGCAGCGGGCGCCAGAGCGACAACCGCCCACCCGGCGGCGTACGACACGCTCGCTGTCACCGCCACTCCCTCGACCTCGACGGGGCCGTGGTCAGCGCCGCACCGCGGGCATCGGTTCGAGATCCGGATGCCGGGCTGACCGATCAGTTCTCGCACGAGCCGCCACGCGACCTCGCGCCGGTGGTCGCGGTCAGTGACCGGGGCCCACCCGAGCCGGATCGGTTCGCTCACACCGAGGGCTGGTGCGTCTCGATCGCAACGATCCCTGAACCCGGATTGTCCGTCGACAGGTGCACGACCGAGAATCCGCCCGGGGACAGTCCTGATGCGTTGCCCAAGTGCGAGCCCATGAGCGACCCGGTTGCCATCGCGAGTTCCTGGATGATCTCAGGAAGCACGGGGCCGTGGCTGCACACCACCGCGGGCTTGCGGGAGCGGACCCGCGCTCCGACCACCGAGCGCGCGTCAGTCGCGCCCTCCTCCCAGGCGTCCTGGCTGATCAGCGGCGAATAGTCGACGCGGCGCCCGAGCGCCGCAGAGAGCGGGCCGACGGTCTTGGCGCACCGAACGGCGGGGCTCGAGACGATGCGGCGCGCGCCGAACGCGAGGAGCGGACCCACGAGTGCGTTCGCCTGCTTGCGCCCGCGGGGAGCCAGGGGGCGCGAGGCGTCCGATCCGTCCCACTCATCGGCCGGTACTGCCTTGGCGTGGCGCAGCGCGATGATCGGGAAGGTGCGCAGCACATCCTTGTCGCGGATCTCGAGGAACTTGTCCAGGATCTCGACATCGACGGGGTAGCTGAGCTTCGCGCGGGCCTTCTTCGCCGAGACCCACTCGAGCGCAGCGATCTCTTTGTTCGGGACGAACGACGAGGCCTTGATCGCGGCATCCGTGGCCTCTGCCGCCCAGTAGTGCACGACCTTGTTGCGCTTGGAGGGCATGTGATAGGTCGACACGCCCACAGGGACCCCGAGGGAGACACGGATGCCGGTCTCTTCGTGGATCTCGCGGACCGCGGTCTCGGCGAGGGTCTCGCCGGGATCGACCTTGCCCTTGGGGAGGGTCACGTCGCGGTATTGGGTGCGGTGGATCAGCAGGATGCGGAGCTTGCCCTCGACGAGGCGCCACAGCACGCCGCCGGCTGCGTAAACGATGTTCTCTGACATGGTGGGGTCCGGAACGGTGAGAGTATCGGTCATCGCGTGACTCGCGCCCGCCGCCGGCTCTGCACATCGGCCATGGTTTGGTCCTGCAGATCGACGAGCTGGTTGCCCTGCTCGTCGAGGTGGTGACGCACCCACGTTCCGGTGGCATCGAGCCACCAGGAACTGGTCGCGCTGCTCATGGCGCGATCGAACAGGGTCATCAACTGCGCGAGATGAGCCGGTTCGCTCACCCGCACGAGCGCCTCGACCCGGCGGTCGAGGTTGCGGTGCATCATGTCGGCACTGCCGATGTAGATCTGCTCGTCGCCGCCGTTGTGGAACGCGAAGATTCGCGAGTGCTCGAGATATCTGCCGAGGATGCTGCGCACCGTGATGTTCTCGCTCAGTCCCGGCACTCCCGGCTTGATCGAGCAGATGCCGCGCACCCAGATCTCCACCGGCACACCGGCCTGACTCGCACGGTAGAGCGCGTCGATGATCTGCTCGTCGACCATCGAGTTGACCTTGATCCGGATGCGTGCGGGCTTGCCCTCGGCAGCATTGCGACGCTCGGCCTCGATGAGTCGCAACAGCCCCTTGCGCAGGTGCAGCGGCGCAACCAGCAGGCGTTTGAATTTCTTCTCGATCGCGTAGCCCGACAGCTCGTTGAACAGGCGCGTGAGGTCCCGCCCGACCTGCTCATCGGCCGTGAACAGCCCATAGTCCTCGTAGATCCGGCTGGTCTTGGGGTTGTAGTTGCCGGTGCCGATGTGGCAGTAGCTGCGCAGCGTCCCCTCCTCTTCGCGGATGACCAGGGCCAGCTTGCAATGGGTCTTGAGGCCGACGAGGCCGTACACGACGTGGACGCCGGCCTTCTCGAGCTTGCGCGCCCACACGATGTTCGCGGCCTCATCGAAGCGGGCCTTCACCTCGACGAGCGCGAGCACCTGCTTGCCGGCCTCGGCAGCGTCGATGAGTGACTGGATGATGGGGCTGTCGCCTGAGGTGCGATACAGCGTCTGCTTGATCGCGAGCACCTGGGGGTCCTTGGCCGCCTGGTCGAGGAATGCCTGAACGCTCGTCGCGAACGATTCGTACGGATGGTGGACCAGGACATCCCCGGTGCGGATGGCGCTGAAGATGTCAGAGCGCTCGTTGTTGTCGCCCGGCTGGAACGCGATAGCGGTCGTGGGAAGGTGCGGTTTGTACTTGAGCTCGGGCCGGTTCAGGCGGCTCAGGCCGAATAGTCCCCGCAGGTCCAGCGGGCCGGGAATGCGGTACACCTCCTGCTCGGTGATATCGAGCTCGCTGATCAGCAGCTTCAGTGTCAGCTCGTCCATGTCCTCGGTCACCTCGAGGCGGATCGGAGGGCCGAACCGGCGCCGCATGAGTTCTGCCTCGAGAGCCTGGATGAGGTTCTCGGTCTCGTCCTCTTCGATGACCATGTCTTCGTTTCGCGTGAGGCGGAACGCGTGGTGGTCCAAGACCTCCATTCCCGGGAACAGATCGCCGAGGTGGTTCGCGATGAGGTCTTCGAGCGCGAGGTAGCGCACCCGCTCGCCCTCTCGCGAGATCTCGACGAATCGGGGCAGCATCGGCGGCACCTTGAGACGTGCGAACTCCTGACGACCCGTCCGCGCGTTGCGGATGCGGATCGCCAGGTTCAGGGAGAGGCCCGAGATGTAGGGGAAGGGGTGGGCTGGGTCCACAGCCAGCGGCATGAGAACAGGAAAGACCTGGTCGTGGAAGTAGTCAGACAGGCGGGAGCGCTCGTCATCGCCGAGCGAGGCGAACGAGACGAACTCGACTCCGGCCTCCGCAAGCGACGGCGCGACGAGGCGGCTCCACGCGTCGGCGTGGCGCAGCTGCAGTCGATGCGCCTCTTCCGAGATATCGGCGAGCGCGTCTTCGGGAGAGGTGCCGATGTTCGTGGGCACCGCGAGTCCGGTGACGATGCGGCGCTTGAGCCCAGCGACCCGGACCATGAAGAACTCGTCAAGGTTGCTCGCGAAGATCGCGAGGAAGTTCGCGCGTTCCAGCGGCGGCAGACCCGGATCCTCGGCCAACTCGAGGACGCGCTGATTGAACGCGAGCCAGCTCAGCTCACGATCCAGGAAGCGGTCAATGGGCAGGAGATCATCGGCTGCTGCCGCTGAGTCGAAGTCGTCGTCATCTTCGTCGCCGAGCCCGGTGTCGAGAACCTCGTGGTCGATCATGGGTCCATCCTGTCAGCGCTACGTGACTCCCGCGTGAACAGTTTTCGTCGTCAGGCGTCGGCGCGCTCCCGCGGCGGCGGGGCGTCATCCTCGTAGACGTTGAAGCGGTACCCGACGTTGCGTACGGTGCCGATGAGCTGCTCCAGGTCGCCGAGCTTGGCCCGAAGGCGTCTGACGTGCACATCGACGGTTCGGGTTCCCCCGAAGTAGTCGTAGCCCCACACCTCGCTGAGCAGTTGTTCCCGGGTGAAGACCCGCGACGGGTGAGTGGCGAAGAAGTGGAGGAGCTGGAACTCCTTGTAGGTGAGATCGAGCGGGCGTCCGTGCACCTTGGCCGAGTATGACGACTCGTCGATCGTGATGCCCGAGGTCTGAATACGCGTGGAAACCTGTTCCTTCGCCATCCGGCCGATCGCCAGGCGCACCCGCGCATCGACTTCAGCCGGACCCGCCGTGACCAGGATGACGTCATCGACGCCCCAATCCGGCGAGACGGCGGTGAGGCCGCCCTCGGTCACGATGAGGATGAGCGGGACATCCAGCCCCGTCGTCCCGAGGATCTTGCACAGCGACTTCGCTCCCACGAGATCGGTGCGGGCATCCACGAAGACGATGTCGGCGCTGGGTGCGTTCACCAGCTGCGCGGGTTCTGCGGGGATCTGGCGAGTGCGATGACTCAGCAACTCGAGCGCGGGCAGAGCTGGCCCACCGCCTGGGGCGGAACTCAGAACCAATAGCTGTGCCACGCTGACATCCTCCCGGTGCCGGAGGCGCACCGCGCCCCTCAGTTTAGGGTGTCCTCCGCGGATAGGAGACAATGGGGCGATGGACCTGCCACCGCTTGCTCCACGCCGTGCCTTCGGCGGGATCGTCACTGTCTGGGTGGCCGCCGCTGTCGCCGGCGCGATCATCGGCTTCTTCGTGCCTGCCGAGTGGCGGATCGCCTGGCTCGGCGTAGCTCTCGGGTTGTGTGTCGTGTTGGCTTTCGCGGTGCAGCTGGCCTACGGGCGATCTCAGGCCTTCGTCGAGCGCGTCGCGCTGAGCACCCTGGGTGCGGCGATCGTGCTCGGTGTGATCAGCCTCGGCTTCGGGCTCGCCTCGATCGTCCCGCGATAGCGGGGGCTGAGACCGAGACACCCGAGCCTGCGTGAGACACTCCGTCACGCGCGGTGTTCCGACGCATGTTGCGTGTCTGACGTGTCTGGAGCGCGGTCCGGTCGGGCGCGGCGAATCCGGGATAGACTGGGTCTATGGACCTGGTAGCGCTCGAACTCTTCTTCGTGGGCCTTCTTGCGCTCGCGTCGCTCGCGATCGTGTTCGTCTCGGGTGTCGTCGTGAAGAATCTGTACCGCGGCCAGCGCTGACGCGCCGTGATCGATCTTCCCACCGACCTCCCCGCCGAGCTTGCGCCACTGTCGTGGCTGGTCGGCGTATGGGAGGGCAGCGGTGTCATCGACTACGACACCGACGGCACGCACTTCACCGGTGAGTTCCATCACCGGGTGAGTTTCAGCCACGACGGAGGCGGCCACCTCAACTACTCGGCTCAGGCGTGGCTGCTGGATGCCGACGATCCTGCCGGGCCGCGGACAGCCCTGGTGAGCGAGACCGGATACTGGCGGCTGGCGATTCCCGCGACCGACGCCGTTCCCGGCCCCGGCCTTCTTCCGGCAGCCGCCACAGGTTCGCCACTGACAGTCGACGATGTCGAAGCCCTTCGGACCCCCGAGGGAGGATTCGAGATCGAGGTTTCGCTCGTGCACTCCGACGGCGTGTGCGAGCTCTACCTCGGGCAGATCCGCGGCCCCCGCATCGACATCGCCACTGATGCCGTCATCCGCACCGCATCGGCGAAGTCGTACTCCGCAGCGACCCGGATGTACGGGCTGGTCGACGCTCACCTCCTGTGGGCCTGGGATATCGCGGCGCTCGGCGGTGCGCTCGCTTCGCACGCCTCAGCGCGGCTCGCGAAGGTCGACTGATGGCATCCGCGTTCGAGCGGGTCCCGGGTGCTGTGGTCGAGGACGGCATCCTGATGCACGTCGGTAACCCCCTCGTCGAGCAGCGCCGACTGGTGCGAGGTGACGCTGTCGCTCCGCTCGAGAATCGCTCAGCGGTCAGCGTGACCGGACCCGACCGGCTCGCGTGGCTCGACTCGATCACGTCGCAGGCTGTGGCCGGGCTCGTACCGGGAGAAAGCAGCGAGCTGCTCATTCTGGATCCGAACGGCCACATCGAGCATGCCGCCGGAATCATCGACGATGGCGAGACCGCCTGGCTCCTGGTCGACTCCGCGGATGCCGAACCGCTGGTGGCCTGGCTGACGAAGATGCGGTTCCGGATGCGGGTCGAGATCCGGCTCGTCGATGAGGTAGCCGTCGTCGGCGCGGCCTCACCCGACACGGCCGGGCTTGCAGCGTTCTCGCCCGCGGGCGTTCCGCTGGTGTGGCTCGACCCGTGGCCGGGCCTCACGGCCGGCGGGTACGGGTACGCGGTGGGTGAGCATCCGGGGCAGGCGCGGGAGTGGGCCGAGATCATCGTCGAGGCTTCCGAGCGCGACCGGATCGCGGATGCTGCGGCGGCGGGCGAGGTGACGCTGGCCGGCCTACTTGCCGTCGAGGCGCTGCGCATTGCCGCGTGGCGCCCGAGCTGGGCGCGCGAGGTCGACGAACGTTCCCTTCCGCACGAGCTCGACTGGCTGCGAACATCCGTGCACCTGAGCAAAGGGTGCTACCGCGGCCAAGAGACTGTCGCCAAGGTCCACAACCTCGGTCACCCTCCCCGACGCCTCGTGGCGGTGCACCTCGACGGTGCCGACAGCATCCTGCCGCCGCCGGGGTCCGAGGTTCGCGTCGCGGGTAGCGAGGTGGGTGTCCTCACCTCCGTCGCCCTCCACATGGATGACGGACCCATCGGACTGGCTCTCGTGAGACGCACGACTCCCGACGGCGACGCGACGGTCGAGACGGCGGAGGGCGCTGTCTCCGCCCGGCTCGAGACGATCGTCCCGCCCGAGGCCGGTGCTGCAGCATCCGTGCCTCGGCTGCCTCGGCTCTCCCGGCGCGCGAGCGCCGCGGCGCCGTCCGGGTCGTGAGCGCGGCGCAAGACCCGGGCTCGCCCCGCCCGGCGGCACCCGACGAGACGGCGCCCCTGACCCTCCCGATTCGGGTGCGCTGGTGGAGTAGGTTCAGCCCGCGGCCGGGATGGATGCGGTTGCGTGCGTCATCCGTCGCCATCGTCCAGATCGTCGTCGCGGCAACGGGAGCGTATGCCTTCGCCACATATATCCTCGGACACCCGGCGCCACTGCTTGCCGCGACGGTGACAGTTTCGAGCCTCGGGCTCGTCCGAGACGCTCGGCCGCGTCGCGTGCTCGAGACCGTGATCGGCATGATCATCGGCATCCTTGTGGCCGAGGTGCTGCTCCTGGTCGCCGGCTCCGGCTGGTGGCAGCTGGGCCTCGCACTTGCCGCAACCCTCGCCGTCGCACGCTTCCTCTCACCCCAACCGGGGTTTGCGATAGCTGCGGCGATTCAGTCGCTTATCGTCATGATCATCCCGACGAGCTCCCCGATGCTGCGCCTTATCGACGGAGTCGTCGGTGGAATCGCGGCGCTGCTCGTGACGGCGTTGATCCCGCGCAGCCCGCAACGCACCGAGGTCGCCTCCGGTGAGGTGTTGTTCACGCGCTTCCAGAGCGCGACCGACACGATCATCAGGGCCCTGCGACGGGGCGACCGCGTCCGTGCGCAGCGGGGGCTCGAGAAGGCCCGGGCCCTGCAGGCTGACATCGACGACTGGCGGCTGACGCTCGAATCGGGCATGGGGATCGCACGGATCTCGCCGTTCCTGCGCTCGCAGCGGCATGAGATCGCGCGCCACCAGCGCATCTGGCAGGCGATGGACTTCGCCTGCCGCAACCTTCGGGTGATCGCTCGGCGCACGGTGTACCTCGTCGATGATCGGCAGCCTCGCCCTGTCGCTGCCGATCTGTTGGCCGACCTCGGCCGCGGGGCAGATCTCATCGCCCAGTCGTTGCGTGACATTTCGCTGGAGCCGGTAGCCCGTGAGGCACTCCGCGCTGTCGCGGTGCGGCTGGATCCTGCCGTGGTGCTTCCCGATTCGACGCTGGGGGATCAGAACCTCGTTGCGGCGCTTCGGCCCCTTGCCGTGGATTTGCTCACCGCCGCGGGCATGTCGGGTGAGGACGCCGCGCACGCCGTCCCACGCATCTGATTCGCCCGGTGGGCTCAGCGCGGCGAGACCGATGCCCACGGGACGGTGATTTCGCCCAGCCGCCACCGATGACGTCCGACAAGCGGCCAGCCCGCGTCGAGCATCGCCTGCAAGCTTGCGCGCCAGCGCTGCACGGGCGAGAACGTCGACAGCGGTGCGGCCCGCTCCCACTCGCGCGTGAGATCGGCGAGGAAAGTGTGGATCCGCTCACCGGGGACGTTCCGGTGGATGAGTGCCTTCGGGAGACGCTCGGCGGCGATCGCCGGTGAATCGAGTCCCGCCAGCCGCAGCGACACCGTGAGGGAGCGAGGTGCGGCATCCGGCCCGATGACGACCCAGGTCACGACGCGCCCGATCTCATCGCAGGTCCCTTCGACCAGCAATCCGTCTGGCGCCAGGCGACCGGCCATGAGCGACCACGCCGCCGCGACCTCGGACTCGTCGTACTGGCGCAGGACGTTCAGGGCGCGGATGACGATCGGACGCCGGGGCGTCGGGATCTCGAAACCCCCTCGCGCGAACGAGACCCGGGTGTCAGGGTCAAAACTCGTGAGACCCGCGCGGACCGCCCGCAATTGCTCGCGTGCCCGCTCGACGCGCTCCGGGTCGATCTCCAACCCCACGACATCAATGTCGGACCTGACCGGCGACAGCCGCGCCGCCAGCTCCAGCGTCGTGGTGCCGGTGGCGCCGTACCCGAGATCGACGACCAGGGGCTCGGATGCGTCACGGAGCACCGGATGCCGCGCAATCCACCGGTCGACGCGACGCAACCGATTCGTGCCCGTCGTCCCCCGCGTGGGGCGCCCGGTCGGCGCGGAACGAGGAGAGGGCACGCCCCCATGATGCCAGCGCTCCGAGCGTTCCCGGTGTGCAGCGAGGGGAGCTTTCACGGCCTCCCTCGCGACCGTCGCGACACCTCGCCCCGATATCATGAGGGCCATGACCGAGCCATACACGTTGATCCTTCTCCGACACGGCCAGAGCGAGTGGAACGAGCTGAATCTCTTCACTGGATGGGTCGATGTGCGGCTCACTGAACAGGGGCAGGCCGAGGCCCGCCGGGGCGGCGAGTTGATGGCCGCGCAGGGCATCCTTCCCGACGTCCTGCACACGTCGCTGCTGAGCCGCGCCATCCAGACCGCCAACATCGCGCTCGATGCCGCCGACCGTCTCTGGATTCCCGTGAAGCGCACCTGGCGCCTCAACGAACGTCACTACGGCGCGCTGCAGGGTAAAGACAAGGCGCAGACCCTCGAAGAGTTCGGGCCCGAGCAGTTCATGCTGTGGCGTCGCTCGTTCGACGTGCCGCCGCCGCCGCTGGATGATGACAGCGAGTTCAGCCAGGTCCACGATCCGCGGTATGCCGGGATCGATGGTGAGGTGCCGCGCACCGAATCCCTCAAGCTCGTCATCGATCGCATGATGCCCTACTGGGAGAGTGACATCGCGGCCGACCTGCGTGCGGGCAAGACCGTCCTCGTGACCGCGCACGGCAACTCGCTGCGCGGCCTCGTGAAGCACCTCGACGGCATCAGCGACGCCGATATCGCCGAGCTCAACATTCCGACCGGCATCCCGCTGGTCTACAAGCTCGACGAGAACCTCGTCCCCCTCGGTCCCGGCGAGTACCTCGACCCCGAGGCTGCTGCCGCCGGTGCAGCTGCCGTCGCCTCCCAGGGCAAGAAGTAGCCGCCTGGCGGTAGAAACCACAAGAGCGGATGCCCCGCGTGAGGCATCCGCTCTTGTGGTCAGTGCGTGATGTGGGGAACTACTCTCCCGAGCTGGACCCGTCGCTGGCGTAGAACTCGCCGCCTTCAGCCAGGTACTGAACCTTCTTGGCGACCGAGACGGCGTGGTCGACGAAACGTTCGTGATAGCGGCTCGCGAGGGTGGCATCCACCGTCTGCGCGGGCTCGCCCGACCAGCTGTCGCTGAGGACCTTCTCGAAGACGCTGACGTGCAGATCGTCGACCTGGTCGTCGATGTCGCGGATCTGGTCGGCGAGCGCCAGGTCTTCGGTGTCCAGGAGCTGCGTCAGCTTGCGGGCAGCTTCGACATCGAGTTCGCCCATCTTCTGGAACGTCGACTTCAGACCCGAGGGGATGGCGCGCTCGGGGAAGCGCAGGCGCGTCAGCTGAGCGATGTGCTCGGCAATGTCGCCCATGCGCTCGAGCGAGGCGCTCACCCTCAGAGCCATCACGACGATCCGCAGGTCACGGGCAACGGGCTGCTGGCGAGCCATGATCTCGATGGCGATCTCGTCCAGTTCGTGGGCCTTGTCGTCGATCTCGGCGTCTGCCGCGATCACTTCTTCGGCAAGGGCGACATCGCTGGTCTTGAACGCCGTTGTCGCCTTCTCGATCGCAGTGGTGACCATCCCGGAGATCTCGACGAGACGGTTCTGCACATCTTCGAGCGACTGGTGGAAGACTTCGCGCATTCCGATCCCTTTCGTGTGTTGTCGGCCGGCAGATGCCAGACGACCCAGTGATTCTCGCCACCGAAGGTTAACGGACAGTGCCGCTCCGGTGAATAGTGACGCGCCCGAGGCTGGCGCGAGTGCCGCTCGCGAGGCCGTCGTCCGGGCCGCCCGTACGCTGTTTCCATGCAACCTGCGCAGATCGCCCTTCTTGGCCTCCTCGTCGGGCTGCTGATCGGCGCGGGCCTGGCTACCGTTATCCTGCTGGCGCTGCGGGCACGCGAGCGCGCCGAGTACGGGGCGGGCATGGATGTTCCCGAGGGAGCGCGAATCGTGCTTCGCGGGCTCGACGATCCCGCTGTCGTCCTCGACTCGGCCGGAGTCATCATTGCGGCGTCGGCATCCGCGGCACCGTTCGACCTGACCGAGGGACGGATGCTTCCCACACCCGAACTGCGCGGTGTCGCCCGCCGCGTCAGCGATGCTGACGCCGCATCCAACGCGACCTTTCGTCTTCGCCGCGGCACCGGCCCGGGGGAGTCGCGCCTGGTCACCGTTCGGGCGACGCCGCTCACGGCCCGGCTCATGCTGCTCGTGCTGCGCGATATCACCGAGAAGGAGCGGGTCGAGCAGATGCGGCGTGACTTCGTCTCCAACACGAGTCACGAACTCAAGACACCGGTCGGGGCAGTGAGCTTGCTGGCCGAGGCGATCGAGTCGGCATCCGATGACCCCGCCCAGGTCCGGGTGTTCGCCTCACGCTTGTCTGCCGAGGCGACGAGGCTCGCAACCCTCACCTCGCGCATCATGAACCTCTCACGCCTGCAGGCAGCCGACGAGCTCAACGACGAGCGCGACGCCTCGATCGATGAAATCATCGCGTCTGCCGTCGAGGCTCACGCTGTCCAGGCCGACTCGGCAGGAGTGCAACTCGTCCGCGGGGGCACGCGGGGACTGTTCGTCCGCGGCGATGCCCAGGTCCTGAGCGAAGCAGTGGGCAACCTCATCGCCAACGCCATCGCATACTCCCCGAAGGGGTCGAGCGTCGGCATCGGTGTCAAAGCGGCAGACGGTGTCGTCGAGATCGCGGTCACCGACCGGGGCATCGGAATCTCCGAAGAAGACCAGGACCGTGTGTTCGAGCGGTTCTACCGCGCAGATCAGGCGCGTTCGCGCCGCACCGGGGGAACGGGGCTCGGCCTGGCGATCGTCAAGCACGCCGTGCAGCGCCACGGCGGTGACGTTCGCCTCTGGTCGCGCGAGGGCCGCGGTTCGACATTCACGATCCGGCTCCCCCTGATCGATTCTCCTCACGACGAGCCGCCTCGAAAACGGGCCCGCAAGGAGAAGAAGGTCAAGAAGAAGGCCAAACTACAGGGCTCGGATGCCGTGCTGACCAACCGCGTGGTCGCCGCTGCGCCGCACGTGACCGCTGCGCCGGACAGAAGTGGCATCGATGCCCGAGAAGGAAACGGAGAAACCGCATGACTCGCGTCCTACTTGTCGAGGACGAACCCGACCTCGCCGACCCGCTCGCGTACTTGTTGCGCCGGGAGGGCTACGAGGTCGAGATCGCCGAGGACGGAGCCACCGCCCTCGCCTCATTCCGTGAGCTGGGTGCCGACATCGTGTTGCTCGACCTCATGCTTCCGGGGATGCCCGGAACGGAGGTATGTCGGCAGTTGCGCGCCTCGTCGTCGGTTCCGATCATCATGCTCACCGCGAAGGATTCCGAGGTCGACATCGTCGTGGGGCTCGAACTCGGCGCCGACGACTACGTGACCAAGCCCTATTCGGCGCGGGAGTTGCTCGCGCGGATGCGTGCAGTTCTCCGCCGGCTCTCCACCGCCGAGGCCGACCTCGACGACCGCATCCTCGAAGGGGGTCGCGTGACCCTCGACATCGACCGGCACACGGTCTCGGTGGATGGCGGTGAGATCAGCATGCCGCTGAAGGAATTCGAGCTTCTCGAGGTGCTCATGCGCAATGCGGGCCGCGTGCTCACACGTGGTCAACTCATCGACCGCGTGTGGGGAACCGACTACTTCGGTGACACGAAGACCCTGGATGTCCACATCAAGCGCATCCGCTCACGCATCGAGAAGAACCCGAGCGACCCGACCATGCTCGTGACCGTCCGCGGGCTCGGCTACCGCTTCGAGTCCTGAAGAGCCTCGGCATCCGGAAAGACGTCGGCCCCGCGCTCGACAGAGGCGGGGCCGACGTCGTGTCGTTCGGGGAAGACTTACGGCACGAACGGCGCGAGGTACTCGAGTTCGCCGCCCAGCACCGGAACCGAGACGACCGAGGTCACCCCATCACCGGACTGGAAGGATGCCGACAGCGTGGCTCCGGGAGGCGTGTCCAGCCCGCGGATCAGGATGGGCTCTGCATCCTCGCCGAGGCTTTTGACGGAGCCTGCCGGGACGATGACCTGCTCGGTGACGCCATCGGCGAAGTCGATGTGTACGACGTAGGTCTCGTCAGTGTTGTTGATGAATGCGGCGAGGAAGTTGCCCTCGGTGCCCTCGTCGTTCGCAACGATCACCGTGTTTCGGATCTGCACGGGACCTGACTCGTCCGGGACGTTGGTTCCTTCGGCTGCCGAATACTCGATCGTCGTCGCGTGCGCGGAGATCAGGCTGCATCCTGAGGTTCCGAGGACGAGGGCGGTGCCCACAACGAGCGACGCGATGAGGCGCGATTTCACGGATCCTCCTTGAGCGGATGACGGCTTCACGATGCATTCTACGGGGTTGCGAACCGCCGGCTTACGCCTCGCTGAAGCTCGGGACCACCGGGACGAGCGCATGGGTGGCGAACTCTAGCGTATGCGCCCTGTGGTATTCTGGAGTTTGCCGAAAGGAACATAACTCCATGCTTTTTGAGGTTGGCGAGACGGTTGTCTACCCGCACCACGGGGCCGCAACAATCATCGAGGTCAAGGAACGCGTCATCAAAGGCGAGACCAAGAAGTACTTGAAGCTCAACGTCACTCAAGGCGATCTGATCATCGAGGTCCCGGCGGAGAACGTCGACCTGGTCGGCGTCCGTGATGTGATCGGCAAGGACGGTCTCGAGCGCGTCTTCGATGTTTTGCGCGCCCCGTTCACTGAGGAGCCCACAAACTGGTCGCGCCGCTACAAGGCGAACCTCGAGAAGCTTGCGTCGGGTGATGTCATCAAGGTGAGTGAGGTCGTGCGCGACCTGTGGCGCCGTGATCAAGACCGCGGGCTGTCGGCCGGTGAGAAGCGCATGCTGGCCAAGGCCAAGCAGATTCTGATCTCAGAGCTGGCTCTGGCCGAAAAGACCGACGAAGAGAAGGCAAGCGTTCTGCTCGACGAGGTTCTCGCCTCCTGAGTGGGTGGTGCCGCGCTGTAGCGTGGCATCCGTGAGCATCATCCCGGTTCCCCGCGTCGCCGTCATCGTCGTCGCTGCTGGGTCGGGTACCCGGCTCGACGCAGGCGTTCCCAAGGCCTTCGTCGGGCTCGACGACCACACGATCCTGCGCCATTGTCTGCGCGGCATCTTCGAGGCGCCACCGATGCAGGTCATCGTCGTCGCGCCCAGCGGCCGCGAAGGCGATGCGCTGACGGATGCCGACGAAGCCGCTGGAGAACGACGAGACCTCGTGACCGTCGTCGCCGGTGGGTCCACCAGGCAGGCGTCCGTCGCTGCTGGCCTGAGCGCACTGTGGGGCGACATCGAGTATGTCCTCGTGCACGACGCTGCGCGGGCCCTCACGCCACCCGATGTTTTCGACCGAGTGATCGGCGCTCTCGAGGCCGGCGCCGCCGGCGTCGTCCCGGTCATGCCTGTCGTCGACACGATCCGGCAAATGGATGGGGAGACCATTGTGGGCGTCGTCGACAGGTCTCGTCTGTCGGCGGCGCAGACGCCGCAGGGATTTCCCCGCGGGATTCTGGAGGCTGCATACGCTGCTGCGGGCGAGGAGTTCACGGATGACGCGGCAGTTGTCGCCGCGTCCGGTCACGCGATCACGACGGTCCCCGGTGACGCGATCGCGTTCAAGATCACAACACGAGCCGACCTCGAGCGCGCCCGCGCCCTCGTTTCGCCCCTTCCGCACTCCACTGTTTCGGCGGGCACCCCGGTGCTGCCGCGCGTGGGCATCGGAACCGATGTCCACGCCTTCGGCGGTGACGGATCGCTGTGGCTCGCCGGGCTCGAGTGGCCGGGGGAGCAGGCGCTGTCTGGGCACTCTGACGGAGACGCGGTGGCCCATGCGATCGTCGACGCGCTGCTGGCGGCGGCAGGGCTCGGCGACATCGGCACCCACTTCGGCACCGACCGTCCGGAGTACCACGGAGCCCACGCTGAAGCCTTCTTAGGTCGGACTCTCGCGCTGCTCGGCGAAGCAGGCTTTCGTGTCGGTAACGTCTCGGTCCAGGTTCAGGCGCGCAGGCCCCGTTTTGCCGGCCGACGCGCAGAAGCGGAGGCTGTGCTCTCCCGGGCTCTCGGCGGTGCGCCAGTGTCGGTCTCGGCCACAACGACTGACGGGCTCGGCTTCACCGGTAGCGGCGACGGAGTCGCGGCCTTCGCCGTGGCGCTGGTGGTTGCCGCGCGCTAGCCTGACGCCATCCGTTGCTACAGCTGCTTCGTCATGAAGACGGAGTACGGGTCAAGCACATAACTGCCGAACGGTTCGCAGCGTGCAAAGCCCGCAGACTCGTACAGTCGCTGCGCGGGCAGGAATTCCGGCGTCGAGCCCGTTTCGAGCCACAGCGCCGACATTCCGACCCGGCGCGCCTGGTCGATCAGGTGCTCCAGCATCGCTCGCCCGACACCCGTGCCGCGGTGATTGTCTGCGACACGCATCGACTTGAGCTCGCCGTTGGTTGCATCGAGCTGCGCGAGCGCGCCGACGCCGGCCAGCTCGCCGGCGACCCACGCCGACCACACCTGGACAGAGGGCTGCTGAAGCCCGCCGAGGTCCAGAGCGTGGCAACTCTCCTCGGGCGAGATCGAGCGCATGTCCGACAGGTGAGCGGCGATCAGAGCTCGGGTCGGCTCGCCGCTGAGGTCATCGAGTCGGATCTCGAGCGCTGCGGAGGAGGAGGGCACGTCCCCAGTTCTACCCCAGACCGGAGCCTCTCCGGCGCAGCGTCTGTATGTCACCGGGGCGGTTTCTGAGGACCCCGCCGGTAGGCTGAAGGGATGACGGATGCGGTGACGGCTGAGGGGCGGGGTGCCCTGCAGCTCTACGACACCCGCGCCCAGCAGCTCCGCGTTTTCACGCCGCTGGATCCGGGCAACGTCACGGTCTACGTGTGCGGGCCCACCGTGCAGTCCGGGCCGCACATCGGCCACCTTCGCGGCGCACTCGCCTTCGACATCCTGCGGCGCTGGCTGACCCAGCGCCACGGCCGCGTGACCTTCGTGCGCAACGTCACCGACATCGACGACAAGGTGCTGGCCAACGCTACCGACTCCGAACCGTGGTGGGCGCTCGCCTACCGGGTCGAGCGGGAGTTCGCCGCCGCTTACGCTGCGATCGGCATCCTCCCGCCGACCTACGAGCCGCGGGCCACTGGATCCATCCCGCAGATGATTGCGCTCATCGACCAGCTGATCAGTGCGGGTCACGCCTACGCGGCTGAGTCCGGATCTGATGCTGCTGGAGACGTGTACTTCGATGTGCGCTCGTGGACTGCGTATGGAGAGCTGACGCGCCAGTCGATCGATGACATGGCGCCGGCTGTCGATGCCGACCCACGGGGTAAGCGCGACGTGCGCGACTTCGCGCTGTGGAAGGGCGCGAAGCCGGACGAGCCCACGGATGCGACGTGGGATTCCCCGTGGGGGAGGGGGCGCCCCGGGTGGCACATCGAGTGCTCGGCCATGGCGCGCCGCTATCTCGGCGACCAGTTCGACATCCATGGCGGTGGCCTTGACCTGCGCTTCCCGCACCACGAGAACGAACTCGCCCAGTCCAGCGCAGCAGGCGACGGATTCGCCCGCTACTGGGTGCACAACGGACTGGTCACGGTCGAGGGTCAGAAGATGTCCAAGTCGCTGGGAAATTTCGTGCTGGCGCGGGATGTCTTGGACGAGCACGATCCCCTCGTCGTGCGCTATGCCCTGGCTGCCGCCCACTATCGCTCGAACCTCGATCTCTCGCCCAAGTCCTTCGACGAGGCCGAGGCGGCTCTTGACCGCATCCGTACCTTCCTCGAGCGGGTGGGGCGGCACGGTGACTACGGCTGGTTCTCGTACGGCAATGAGACGTTCGCGGCAGCGATGGATGACGACCTCGGTGTTCCGCAGGCCCTTGCCGTCGTCCACGAGCGAGTCCGCGAGGGCAACACCGCCCTCGACGCCGGCGACACCGAGAGGGCACGAGCGCTGGCGGGAGAGGTTGCCACTCTGACAGGCATCCTCGGACTCAACCCTCTCGACCCGCAGTGGGCATCGGGATCGGGCGCGGAGGCCCCGGCGCTCGACGCTCTGCTGCGAGAACTCATCGAGCAGCGCGCTCGCGCACGCGCAGACAAAGACTGGGCCGCGGCTGACCGCATCCGCGACGCGATCGCGGCTGCCGGGGTAAGCCTCGAAGACGGCCCCGACGGAACGCATTGGAGCATCGCATGAGCAAGCCAGGGCGCCCCGGCGCACGCAAGTCCACCAAGAAGGGTGCAACAAAAGGCACCGGGGGCCTCGGACGCAAGTCGCTCGAGGGCAAGGGGCCGACGCCCAAGGCGGAGGACCGCAGCTGGCACGTTGCCGGCAAGCGGAAGGCTGCCCAGGAGCGCTACGCCGCCGCCGGTGGTACGGGGCGACCTGGCGCGCGCGTCGCGGGCTCCAACCCGAACCGCGGTGGTCGGCCCAAGCAGAACGACGATACCGAGACGGTGACCGGTCGCAACTCCGTCCTCGAGGCGCTGCGGGCGCGCATCCCCGCCACCGCCTTCTACATCGCCCAGCGGGTGGAGATGGATGACCGCGTCAAAGAGATGCTCTCGATCGCAGCGCACCGAGAGATTCCCGTGCTCGAGGTCACGAGACCCGAGCTCGACCGGATGGCGGGCTTTGACGGCGTGCATCAGGGCGTGGCGCTCAAGGTGCCGCCCTACGAGTACGCGCACCCGCAGGACCTGCTCGAGAAGGTGATCGCGACGGGTCAGCTGCCGCTGCTGGTCGCGCTGGACGGCGTGACCGATCCGCGAAACCTCGGCGCCATCATCCGTTCGACCGCCGCCTTCGGCGGCCAGGGTGTCATCATTCCGCAGCGCCGCTCGGCAGGCGTCAACTCGGCGGCGTGGAAGACATCCGCTGGAGCGGCAGCCCGCATTCCGGTGGCCATCGCCCCCAACCTCACGACAACGCTCAAGGAGTTCAAGAAGCAGGGCGTGTTCGTGCTCGGCCTCGATGGTGATGGTGACGTGTCGCTTCCCGCGCTCGAGCTTGCCGATCGTCCCGTCGTGATCGTCGTCGGCTCGGAGGGCAAGGGGCTCTCGCGCCTGGTGACCGAGACGTGCGACCAGATCGTGTCGATTCCCATCTCGGCGGCCACCGAGTCCCTGAACGCCGGAATCGCGGCATCCGTCGCGCTGTACCAGGTGTCGACCCTGCGAGCCGAGTAAGCCGCGCCGAATGAACACAGCGGCGGCGCCGAGATCGACGCCGCCGCTGTGCGGACCGAGTGCTGGGCCGTATCAGTCCTTCTTGTACTGATACGGGTTGTACAGAACCTCGGCCTCGGGGATCTCGGGGAACTGTCCGGCGATCCAGTCGTCACCGACCTCGCGTTCCAGGTACGAGACGGTGTCTTCGAGCTTGGCCTTCACGCCCGGCAGATCTCCGGCGACGAGGACTCCCTCGGACTTGACGATTTCGCCACCGACCAGCACCGTGTGCACGTCACCGCGCTGTGCCTGGTAGACGATCTGACCCCACGGGTTGATGAGCGGCGCCCAGGTGGCCGACGCGTCGTTTTTGAGCAGCACGACGTCGCCGAGCTTGCCCTTCTCGAGTGACCCGATGAGGTGGTCCTTGCCGATCGCAAGGGCTCCACCGCGGGTGGCCATGTGAACGACTTCCTCGGCGCGGAGCTTGACATGAGTCACGGTCTCCGCGGGTTCGAGCTGGTGGGCGTGGTAGTGCTCCAGGGCACGGTCCGCGTTCACGGTGGCGCGCATTGCCGAGAACAGGTCAGCGCTGAACCACACGCTCGTGTCCACCGACAGCGATGCGGGAATGCCGTAGCGCCTCAGCTGATGAACCGGTGGGTAGCCCTGGCCGCACGTGTCCTCGGATTCCGTCGCGAGAGAGACGTTTCCGCCCGTCGCCGCAATCTTCTGGTAGGACTCCGCCGACAAGGATGCCGCATGAACGTACGTGTAGCCCTCCTTCATGACACCGGCGTGGTACGCATTGCGGATGCCCCAGTCGTTGGTCGCGCCCCACACCCCGGCATGGGTCGTCACGGGCAGCCCGAGCTCTTCGGCCACGCGGTACGCGGCAAGCTCAGGGAACGCGTCGTCCTGGTTCGGTACGTCGAAGGCGATCTGCGTGCCGAACATGCGGGAGTCATCCCGTGAGCGAACCAGAAGATCTTGGATCGCGGGGTCGGCCGTCCACTCCCAGGGCGAGCCGGCGAGGTTGCCGTAGGCGAAGACAAAGCGACCCGGTGAGGTTGCCAGCGCTTCGAACGCGGCTTCGCCATGGTCGATCGTGCGCAGGCCGTGCGACCAGTCGACGCTGGTCGTCACGCCGGATTCAACGGCGTCCAGCGCCGAGATCAGGTTGCCCGCAGCCACATCCTGAGGGCGGAACTTCATCCCGTGCTGCAGGTAGTACCACACGAAGTACTGGGTCAGAGTCCAGTCGGCACCGTAGGCGCGCATCGCGGTCTGCCACATGTGACGGTGGGTGTCCACCATCCCTGGCATGACGATGCCACCTTTCGCATCGATCTCGAACGTGCCATCGGGAACGGCGAGGTTCTCTCCCACCTCGGCGATCTTGCCGTCGACGACGAGGACGTCCCCGTTCGGCAGGACTGTATGGGCATCGTCCATCGTGACGACGATGCCCCGCCGGAACACGACAGGCTGTCCGGGTTGGGGCAGCGGGCTCTCGGGCATTGACGCTCATCCTCCTTGATTTGCGGTCGGTGCTCCCAATAAAGCACTACTGGACACGGTTGTCCAGTATCACTATTCAGTGGCTGTGCCTCCCGGGATCGGGACATCCCGACGGCTCACTTCTGCGATGGCGCTCCAGTCCAAGTCCTTCAGGTCGTCGTGAGCAAGGGCTGCTTCGAAGACGGCGGTGAGGGCGGGAAGTGTGGCGGGGCTGACGCCTACCGATCGCGCAACCTGCTCCGCGAGATCGAGGTCTTTACGCCCGAGCGCAATATGGAAACCGGGCGGGGAATACCGCTGTGCCGCGATGATGTCGCCGTAGCCGCTGTATGCTACCCCGCCGAAGAGGGTGCTTGAGAGCAGCTCCGTGAAGGTCTCTGCGGGCACTCCGAGCCGTTCGGTCATGGCAACTGACTCGCCGATTGCCTGCATCGCATGGATGATGTTGTAGTTCACGGCTGCCTTGACCGCATTGGCCACCGCCGGTCGCTCGCCCAAGATCCACACGCGCTTTCCCATGACATCCAGATAGGGCTGGATGTCGGCGACGGCGTCGGGGCTGCCGGCGACGAGGATATTGAGTTCGCCCTCCGCGGCAACCGATGGGCGTCCCAGAACGGGCGCAGCAACGTACGTCCCTCCCGCTGCGGTCACGTGGTCAGCCAGGCTCGCTGCCAGGTCGGGGCTGATCGACGCCATAGCGACATGGATCCGCCCACCCAGAACGGCGATGCGGTCCTGCGTCATCACAGCCTGCATCGCCTCGTCGTTGGCGAGCATCGAGAACGAGATCGCGCATGCGAGTGCATCCTCGGGAGCGTCGACCCCGACGGCTCCGCGAGACACCGCAGCCGCAACGGCGTCGGGCGACCGGTTCCAGACGCGAACCTCATGCCCGGCGTCGATGAGACGGCTCGCCATGGCCGATCCCATGGAGCCGAGCCCGAGGAAGCCGATGGTACTCACGCTTCGCCGCGTCCCCAGACGGTATTACGATGCGACTGCGAGTCCCGGTTGAGGTTCAGTGGCCCGTCGATCGTGTAGTAGCGGCGCCCGGCGACGATCAGTTCCTCCGCGGGGAACTTCGTAATGACCTCGCATCCGTCGGCAGTCACGACGACCTCTTCCTCGATACGCGCTGCACCCCATCCGTCGGCAGCGGGCCAGTACGTCTCCAGTGCGAAGACCATACCTTCCTCCAGGACTTCGGGGTGATCGAAGGACGTGAGTCGCGAGAAGATCGGCTTCTCCCAGATCGACAGTCCCACGCCGTGGCCATACTGCAGGGCAAATGCCGCCATCTCGTCGGGGAAGCCGAACTCCTCAGCGCGAGGCCAGACGGCGGCGATGTCGGCGGTCGTCGCGCCCGGGCGGACGAGGGCGATCGCACGGTCCATGTACTCGCGGGCGCGAGTGTACGCGTCCTTCTGGGCCTGGCTCGCCGACCCGACGGCGAACGTGCGGTAATAGCACGTGCGGTAGCCGTTGAAGCTGTGCAGGATGTCGAAGAACGCGGGATCTCCCGGGCGGATCAACCGGTCGCTGAACACATGCGGATGCGGCGAGCAGCGCTCCCCGGAGATGGCGTTGACCCCTTCGACGTACTCGGAACCGAGGTCGTAGAGCGTCTTGGCGACGACCCCGACAGCCTCGTTTTCGCGGACGCCGGGCCGGAGGAACCGGTAGAGCTCCTCGTAGGCGGCATCCACCATGCTCGCCGCCTGCGTGAGCAGTCGGATCTCGTCGGAGGTCTTGATGCGCCTGGCCTCCATGAAGACCTGCTGTCCGTCAACGACCTCGATCCCCTCTCGTTGGAGAGCGATCAGGACGGGCATCTCGATGACGTCGACTCCGAGCGGTTCCTTCGCGAGGCCGAACTTCTCGAGTTCGCGCTTTACTTTTCGCGCGACATCCCCGGCCAGGTCAGCGTCCGGGGGGAAGGCCCCGCGCAGGGTCGAGATGCCTGCCCGAGCACCGCTTTCGAGCCGGGGCCGCTTGGCGCCCTCGTGCGGTGAGTGGGGGTCGGCGTCTGCCTCTGCCGACGTGACATCAAGCCAAGGGTTGTAGAGCGCGTGGTGCTTGGCCGCCGAGCCGAAGTCCCACACGATCGGATCGGTCTTGCGCGTGAGCAAGGCGAATCGAATGAGCTTGTCCATCGCCCACGTGCCGATGTGCGTGCCGCTCATGTACCGGATGTTGGAGAAGTCGAATGCAAGCACCGCTCCGAGATCGGAGCGCTCGAGCTCCGCGTGCAAGCGCGCGAGGCGCGCATCGCGAAGCCGTTCGAAGTCGACGCGCTGCTCCCAATCGACAGCGGCGGTACCCGTCGTTCCCGTGCTCTTCATTGAGGCTCCCTCCGTCAGCGGCGTGCTTGACATCGACCCGTGGGTCGAGTTCACTCAAGTAAAGCCCTACTGGACACTGATGTCCAGTTGCACTTGGTTGGCGCGAAGAGAGCGTGAGGAAAGACCGTGAGTGAACGGACCATCGTCGTTGTCGGCGGAACATCCGGCATTGGACTCGAGATCGCCAAGGACTGTCTCGCGCGGGGAGAGAAGGTCGTCATCACGGGACGCGATCTCGGCCGCACCCAGGAGATCGCGCGCGGCCTCGGCGAGGGCGCGATCGGTGTAGCTCTGGACATCTCCGAGCCGCACAGCATCGCAGACCAGCTCGCCGGCATCGACCGGGTAGACGGGCTCGTCCTCGCGGCTATCGAACGGGATGCCAACTCGATCCGCGACTACGACATCGATCGTGCGGTCCGCCTGGTCACTCTCAAACTTGTCGGGTATTCGGCAACCGTTCGAGCGCTCCTGGACCGGATGGCGCCGACCGTCGACACGGGGATCGTGCTGTTCGGTGGACGCGCGAAGGATCTGCCGTATCCAGGGTCGACCACCGTCTCGTCCATCAACGGCGGCGTCACGGGCCTGATCAACACCCTGGCGCTCGAACTCGCCCCGATCCGTGTCAACGCGATCCATCCGGGGATCATCGGCGACAGCCCGTTCTGGGCATCCAAGCCCGAAGGTGTCTTGGAGCAGTACGAACAACACACTCCGGGGGGCAAACTCGCGACGATGGCCGATGTGGTCGATGCCACCCAATTCCTGTTGCGCAACCGAGGCGTTTCGGCGGTGAACCTGCCGGTCGACCGCGGGACGGTGCTGATGTAGGACGCGGCGGTCCACGGCTGTGCGTAGGTCCTGCCCTAGAATGAGCGGACGTTCGCGGCTGACCAGTGGCTGCGCTGGTGGGAGATCATGACCGAGGGCCTGGGAGCCAAGCTCCGCGAGGTGCGCACTGCGAAGGGCATGAGCCTTCGCTCGCTGGCGCAAGCTCTCGGCGTATCGGCGTCGCTGATCTCGCAGGTCGAGATCGGCAAGACGCAGCCGTCGGTCTCGACGCTGTTTGCCATGGCCAACCACCTCGGAGTGTCGTTGGACGAGCTGGTCGGCAACGTTCCCACTGCGGGTCCCTCACCCGTTGCGCCAGTTCCCACACCACCGGATGCGTCAACTGTCCGGCGCGCTGCCGAGTACCCGGTGATCGAGATGGAGAACGGCGTTCGCTGGGAGAAGCTCGCCAGTGTTCCCGGAGGTCCTGCCGATGCGCTGCTGGTGACATACCAGCCCGGCGCCAGCAGTTCCGTGGAGGACCGGCTCATGCGCCACGCGGGAGTCGAGTACGCGTACCTTCTCGAGGGCGAGCTCACGCTGCAGCTGGATTTCGACACCTACGTGCTGCACCCGGGCGATTCCCTGAGCTTCGACTCGATGCGGCCGCACCTGTTCGTGAACCACTCGGACAGCATTGCCCGAGGGGTCTGGTTCGTATTCGGGCGGAGGCCGCACAACGAGGCGCTGCCAGTAGCCCCCGGGGTCACATCCCAGCCCGGCGCGCCGGCATCTGCCGTTGATGTGCTGCGCGCAATGGAACGGCTGCCCTGACGTAGATGACTGCTGGGCTGGTCCCCTGCGTCAGGCCTATGAGTGGCCGTGAACGGCTGCTCTGCGACCCTCGGTCCACGGATCGATCAGTGTCTTGACTTGGCCCGGCGCGCCGCTGAGCAGCGGCTGGAGTGCTCCGTTGACGACCTCATCCAGGGGGAGGACGTCAGCGGCCACATCCGTCCAGTCGCCGCGCGCAGCAAGCAGCCGAACTGCTTCGGGGATGTCGTCCCGGTACACGTGAGCCACGGTGCCGACGATCGTGTATTCCTGCAGGGTCCACGAGCCGAGCGGCAATGCCGGCTCGCCGCGCTGGATGCCGACGGGAACGATCGTTGCGCCGGGGCTGGCAGCGTCGAGGACTGACGCGAGTCCCGGCGCAGACCCGGACACCTCGAAGAAGACGTCTGGGACAATCCCGCGTTCGCCCAGTGCTTCGCGCAGGCTCTGACCTCCCGCCTGGACGGTGTCGGCAGCGCCGAGAGCTCGCGCCAGTTCCAGTCGCGGTGCGTTGAGGTCTGTCACCAGCACCCGCGCGCCCGTCGCCGCCGCCGCGTATGTGATGAAGGCACCGATGCCACCCACGCCGACGACAACGGCATCCTGGCCCGGTTGCAGGCCGGATCGCCGGACCGCGTGTACGGCGATCGCCATCGGTTGCGCGAGGCCGAGCGTGTCGAGGGTCAGCCCGCTGGCTGAAGCATCCCAGACGATCTCGGCAGGGCAGACGACGTACCCGGCGAGGCCCCCGTTGTGGTGGAAGCCCAAGGTTGTGTACGACGTGCACAGGTTCGTGCGCCCCGAACGACACATCTTGCACTCGCCGCACGAGAGACCGGCGCCGCAGACGACGGTTGCGCCGACCGTCAGCTCGGAGACTCCGGGACCGACCTGCTCGATGGTGCCGGCGAACTCATGACCGAGGGTGACCGGCGGCCGGGCGAGCACCAGCCCGCGTCCGAACTCCGTGGCATCTGACCCGCAGACACCGCACACCCCGACCCGGATGAGCACCTCGCCGGGGCCCGGGGAGGGGATGGGAACATCGTCGATGCGAAGGTCATGCACATCGTGCAGGACTGCCGCGCGCATGGCGTTCATGCCAGGCTGCCCTCGGTCAGCGGAAGCTGCGCGGCCGCGCGGTCGGCGAGCATGCCACCCATGAGGTCGGCATAGACCTGAGCATGCGCTGGGTGGTCAAGGTACGCATGCAGGCCCGCCTCGTCATCCACGACCGCGGCGACGGCGTAGTCCATTCCGCCGGGGCGCAGATGGAGATTCGGACCTGCGACATAGGACCGCAGCTCGGGGATCTGTGCCGCCATCGCGGTCAGGGCCGCCGTCAGCCGGTCGATGTCCTCGTCGGTGACGCTGTCGACCCATCGGAAGGATGCGAGGTGGAGGATCATGCTGTCCGCTCTCTACGCTGATAGTGTCCAGTATTAGTGAACACTAGCAGTCTATGGTGACCTCTTCGAGGCCTCCAGGGCGCAAATGTACGCCGCTGCTGTATCGTGCGAGTGTTCCGGCGCAGGTGACGGGAAGGTCAGTGATGACAAGAATCGCGGTTGTAGGTGCTGGCGCCAATGGCTCATCGATCGGTGCTGACCTGATCGGCGCGGGCGAGGACGTAACGCTCATCGAACAATGGCCAGCTCATGTCGAGAAAATGCGGGTCGATGGGTTGCAGATCATCAGCCCCGAGGGTGAGATTCATGTCCAGCCCGATGTGCGTCACTTCTGCCAGGTGGCAGAGCTTCGCGATCGCTTCGATGTCGTCCTGATGCTCGTGAAGGCGTACGACGCCCCGTGGGTGAGCACACTCATTCAGCCTTACCTCGCCGACGACGGCATCCTGGTCGGTGTTCAGAACGGGATGACTGCGGGAGTCATCGCTGAAGCCGTGGGGCCCCAGCGCACGCTCGGCTGTGTTATCGAGTGCTCCGCGACGATGACTGACCCGGGCGTCGTGCATCGACACACTCCCGCCTCTCGCTCGTGGTTCGCCGTCGGCACCCTCGATGAGCGAGGGCCGGCTCACCGCATCCCGGAGCTGGCTCGGATCCTTGGGCTGTCGGGCGCCGTCGAGGTCTTCGATGACATACTCGCGGCGAAATGGATGAAGCTCGTGAGCAACAGCACCCTGCTCGTAACCTCGGCGATCCTGGGTCTCCCGATGCTCGACGCTCTGCACACGCCGGGATTTCGCGACGTGATGATCGCCGCGGGCAACGAGGCATTGACGGTGGGGGCTGCTGAGGGCCACTCGGTTCTGCCCATCTTCGGTTTGGACGCCGACGAGATCCGCGATCCGGGGCGGATCGTGGACATCATGACCGACAAGCTGTTCGCGAGCTTTGTCGTACCCGGCGCCACCACCACGGTCCTACAGGACTGGCGAAAAGGGCGCCGGAGCGAGGTCGATGACCTCAATGGGCACGTCGTGGCGCGCGGGGCTGCTCACAGCATCCGTACCCCCGTCAACGCCCGGGTCGTCGAGCTGGCCCACCGGATCGAGGCAGGAGAGATCTCGCCGGACCTGTCGCACCTGGCGACGATGCGCGAAGCGCTCGACCAGTGATGCTGCCGCTGCCTCGCCGTGTGCCGGCGAGAGTCAGCCGGCGCTGAGCGCGAAGATCTCGGGAGTCCGGGCGAGCTGGCGGCGCGTGCGGCGGATGTGTCCACCGAGAACACGTTCGGCTTCCTCGGTGTCACGATCGCGCAGGGCCGCGACGATGAGGTGATGCTCCTCGTGGGCGATCCGGCGGGCGTCGGGAGTCCACGATGAGACATAGCTGCGCCGATACGGCGCAGTGAGATTCCACAGTCGCACCACCAAGTCCGTGAGGTGAGACGTGTCGGCCGCGGAATAGCTGGCGTGATGAAACGCAGCGTCGAGCTCGAGGAAGGCGTCGGTGTCGTCGCCGGTGTCACTGATCCGGTCCGCGAGTTCGGCCAGCGCGCCGATCTCGTCGTCGGAGAGGCGCGGGGCGCTGTACGACAACAGCAACGGCTCAAGGCGCTCGCGCATCCGATAGATCTCTTCACACTCGGCAAGGGTCATCGTCGACACCCAGGCTCCCGCGTTGGGGACGACCGTCAGCAACCCTTCGTATTCGAGTTGTCGGATCGCCTCGCGCACCGGCACTCGACTCGCGCCGTATCGTGCAGCCAGATCCTCCTGAAGGATGCGGCTGCCGGGAGGTCGAGTGCCGTCGATGATCCCGCGACGGATGCCGTCGGCGATGCGCGCGTGAGCATCCCCGTCGCGGCTGCGTGGCCCGTCGATCGCCGGCGACGCGGCGGTCATCGGGCGGGATCCTTCGGGTGCCACAGGAGGGTCGCCGCCGTGGCCTCGTAGGCCTTGCCGGTCGGGAAGCTCACGAGCTCGAACTGCATCCCCCAGGGGCTGCGGAAGTAGAGCCACCGTTGACCGGCGGATGCTCCGGCGCTCGCGACCGGATCGCCCATGACCTCGACGCCGTGCTCACGCAGATAGCTCACGGCGGCATCCATATCGTCGACGTAGAGCGCGAGGTGGTGACCTCCGATGTCGCTGTTGCGTGGCTGTGGGGCCTGTCCGTCGGCGCTGTCGTACTGGAACACCTCGAGGTTGGTTCCACAGCCGACGCGATAGAAGCGGATCTCGCGAATCTCGGTACGCGGGTGCACGCCGAGGTGAACAGCCATCCAGTCGTCGTCCGACCGCTTGGCGTCCAGGGTGTACACGTGGATCGCGCCGAGGACATCCACGAGAAACGCGTGGGCCTCATCGAGGTCGGGAACGGTGAACCCGACGTGGTCGAGCCCACGAACTCCGGGGAGGGCCATGAGAACCTCCTTGCTCACAGGCGCCGCGGCCCGATTGTATCCAGATTCACAGGTGCTGCTCAATGAGGAGTCCGATTCCTGGCGCTCAAGCTTGAGATTGGATGCAATCAGCCGTACAGTCTCAGCAGACACACGGTCTGAACACGCAACGACGCGAGGATGGGCGAAATGCCGCGACGCAGACGACTGGAAACCGGCACCGACTGGATTCAGCTGACGACGACCGCCGCCGACTGGAAGGCTGCCGATCCAGCTCTGCTCGGGACGATGCTCGCCGAACTCCACCTCATCCGGGCTTTCGAAGAGACCGTGCTCGCGCTCGCCGCGGAAGGGCTTGTCCACGGACCGGCGCACTCCAGCATCGGCCAGGAAGGCGGCGCGGTCGGATCGATCGTGGGTCTTCGCTCGACGGATGCCGTGAACGGCTCACACCGCGGCCACCACCAGTTCCTCGCCAAGGCGCTCACGCACGTCTCCGGAGCCGCGATCGACCCCCGCGATCCGGTCACGCCCGAGATCCAGACGGTTCTGCAACGCACGCTCGCCGAGATTCTGGGGCTGGCACAGGGCTACTGTCGTGGGCGCGGGGGATCGATGCACCTGCAGTGGTTCGAAGCTGGAGCCCTCGGTACCAACGCGATCGTGGGCGGAGGCGCACCGATGGCCACGGGCAACGCATGGGCCCAGAAGCACGCCGGTACGACCGATCTGACCGTGAACTACTTCGGCGACGGCGCGAGCCAGATCGGCTCCGTGCTCGAATCGATGAACCTCGGCTCTGCGTGGAAGCTGCCGGTCTGCTTCTTCATCGAGAACAACATGTACGCGGTGTCGACGCACGTGGACGAGATCACCGCTGACACGCGACTCTCGGTGCGGGGGCAGGGCTTCTCCATCCCCGGTTGGCGGGTCGATGGAATGGACCCGCTCGCGGTCCACCTCGCGATGGTCGAGGCTGCCGAGACCATGCGCGCCGGCGGGGGCGCCACCATCATCGAGGCCGAGGTCTATCGCTACTTCCATCAGAACGGGCCCTACCCGGGGAGCGCGTTCGGCTACCGCACCAAGCAGGAGGAAGCGCAGTGGCGTGATCGCGATCCGCTGACCCGGGTCGCTGCCGAGATGCAGAAGCTCGGTCAGATCACCGACGACGACGTGACGCAGCTGCGCGCCCGGTCGCAGGTGGCGATGGATGCAGCGGTCGCTGTGCTCGTCGAGGCGGACCCCGAGCGGGAGGGGCGGCGCCGCATCCGCCCCGAGCTGTGGCCGGATCCGAGTTTCGTCGATGTCGGCATCCGCGGGGATGCCAGTGAGTTGGCGGATCTGCCCATCCTCGACGCGCCGGCGACACGCGAGATCACGTTCGTCGACGCCGTTGCGGAGGTCATGGCCCGGCGGATGGAAACCGATGAGCGGATCGTGGTGCTCGGTGAGGATGTCCACCGACTCAAGGGCGGGACGAACGGCGCGACGAAGGGATTGGCGGATCGATTCCCGGATCGGGTCGTGGGTACACCGATCAGTGAGAACGGCTTCTTCGGGCTCGCTGGTGGACTGGCGCTGGACGGGCGGTTCCGACCGGTCGTGGAGTTCATGTATCCCGACTTCATGTGGGTGGCGGCTGACCAGGTCTTCAATCAGGTCGGCAAGGCGCGGCACATGTTCGGCGGGGACAACCCTGTTCCGCTCGTGTTGCGAACCAAGGTCGCGATGGGGTCGGGATACGGCTCGCAACACCTGATGGATCCGGCTGGTCTGTTCGCGACCGCACCCGGATGGCGGATCGTTGCGCCCTCGACCGCGGCGGACTACGTCGGTCTCATGAACGCGGCGCTCGCGCTGGATGACCCGGTGCTCGTGATCGAACACGTCGATCTGTACAACACAGCATCCGCCGTGCCCGAGGGGGAGCTCGACGGCATTCTGCCCCCCGGTCATGCTGCGGTGCGCCGCGAAGGGTCGGACGTCACGATCCTCAGCTACCTCTCGATGGTCGGGCACACGCTCGAGGCCGTCGAGCAGACCGGCATCGACGCGGAGGTCATCGACCTACGATGGCTCGACCGAGCCTCGCTGGACTGGACGACCATCGAAGAGAGTGTGCGCAAGACGAACGCCGTCCTCATCGTCGAACAGGGCGCTCGCGGCACCTCCTACGGTGCGTGGCTTGCCGACGAGATCCAGCGCCGCTTGTTCGACTGGCTCGACCAGCCCGTCGAGCGAGTGACGGGAGGCGAAGCGAGCCCCAGCATCTCCCGGGTGCTCGAGCGCGCCGCCATCGCGCGGACCGAGGAGGTCATCGCCGGGCTCGACCGGGTCCGTGCCGCGTGGGGAGGCCGATGATGGCGACGATCATCCGCATGCCCGAGATCGCCACCGGTACAGGAGTCGCCGCCGTGCAAACGTGGCTGGTCACCGTCGGCGATGAGGTAGCCAAGGGGCAGCCCATCGCCGAGATCGAGACCGAGAAGGCCGTCGTCGAATACGAGGCCGAGGAAGCCGGCGTCGTTGCCGCTCTTCTCATCGCCGAGGGCGAGTCCACGAGTGTTGGTTCGTCGATCGCGGTTCTCGGGGCGCCCGGTGAATCGGCAGATGAGGCGATCGCTGCCGCGGGAGCCTTGAACGCGCGGTCACGGCCGGTCGACGGAGCGCAGGATGAGACGATGCCCGAGGCTACGCCGCCGCAGCAGACACGCTCCGCGGATGCTGCTCAGGCAGGTACGCAGACGGGAGTGGCCGCATCTGTCGACCTCGAGCCCGGCGATGGATCGGCCGGTGCCCGATCCTCGCAAGCGCGGATCTTCGCAACGCCCCTGGTTCGGCGCCTCGCACGCGAGCGAGAGATCGACCTCGCCACGATCGAGGGTACGGGGCCCAACGGACGCATTGTGCGGCGCGACCTCGACGGCGCCCCCGCCGTCTCCGAGGCCGCTGAACCTGCAGCGGCGCCTGTGGTGGCATCCACGGACGCGCCGTCCACCGACATCCCCCACACCGGTATGCGGCGCGCCATCGCGCGTCGACTGACCGAAAGCAAGACGACGGTGCCGCACTTCTACCTCGTCGCGCACTGCCGGGTGGACGCGCTGCTCGAGCTGCGTCGCCAGATCAACGCGGCAGACGTCGGCAAGGTGTCGGTCAACGATCTGGTCGTGAAGGCTGTCGCCGCTGCGCTGCGCGAGGTCCCCGAAGCCAACGCGATCTGGACACCCGATGCGACGCGGCGGTTCTCTTCGGTGGACATCGCGGTAGCAGTATCGGTCGACGGGGGTCTTCTCACACCCGTCGTGCGCGGAGTCGATCGGATGCCGCTGAGCGAACTGAGCGCCACGGTCCGTGACCTCGCCGACCGTGCCCGGGCCGGGCGGATCAAGCAGCACGAACTCGAGGGCGGCTCGTTCTCGGTGTCGAACCTCGGGATGTACGGGATCAGCGAGTTCTCCGCGATCCTGAACCCACCCCAGGCAGGCATCCTCGCTGTCGGTGTGGCGGAGAAACGGCCGGTCGTGGGTGCTGATGACACCATCGAGGTCGCCACGATGATGACCGTGACGCTCTCGGCCGATCACCGGGTGCTCGACGGTGCTCTGGCGGCGCAATGGCTTACCGCTTTCCAGCGCCGGATCGAGAACCCGGTCTCGATCCTCATCTGAGTGCTGCTTCGCGCGGGACTTGCATCCGCGCGAAGATGGAGTACGGCGAGCAGTGCCCGGGGTTGGTTCCCCGGGCGGCCCTCTGCCGCTCCATCGACGGAAGGATCACCATGGCCCGCATCGCAGTACTCGGAGGAACCGGCTACGCCGGATCACACATCGTGAAGGAAGCGGTTGATCGCGGTCACACTGTTGTTTCCGTCGCGCGGGTCGCGCCGGCAGAGCGGGTCCACGGTGCCACGTACATCGAGGGGACCCTGCTCGATATCCCGGGTCTTGTTGCGGAGCTCGCAGGCGTCGATGTCATCGTAGGCGCGATCCCCGGTCGCGGAGACATGCTCGGCAAGGTGCGCCCTGCGATCCAGCAGTTGCTGTCGGTGCTCCCCGGCGACGTGCGCATCGGCATCATCGGTGGCGCAGGTGGGAGCCTCGTCGCTCCCGGTGGGCCGCGTGTGATCGACAGCGGCTTCCCCCGATGAGTTCAAACCCGAAGCGCAGGAGGCCATCGACATCCTGGAGGATCTGCAGGCCGACACCTCTGGTCGTGACTGGTTCTTCATCCACCCGGCCGGTGGCTTCGGCGCGTGGAACCCGGGGGAGCGCACGGGGACCTACCGCACCGGCGGTGACGTCATCGTCACGGATGCCGACGGCGAATCCTTCATCTCGGGAGCCGACCTTGCCGTCGCGGTGCTCGATGAGATCGAGAACCCGCAGCACGTGCGCGGCCGCTTCACCGTCGGCTACTGAGCCGACGCATCTCAGACCAGGTCGCGCCAGTCGGTCGGACCGGTTGACGGGCTGGAACTGATCGGGATGGCATCCGTCACGATCGGGATGGCGAGGGTGTCGGTGGGCGGGCCCATCACCGTTGCTTCGTCGCGGCGGAATCTCAGCACATCGTCGATGTAGCTGGTGACGGCCTCGGCAACGGGGACCGACTGCCCGCGGGCCTGCGACATGTACCACCGGTGCTCGAGGAACTGGTGGTACACCTCAGCCGGTTCGAGCTTGGAGCGCAGGTCGAAGGGGATTGCCCGGATGACGGGCTCGAAGACCCGGGTGAGCCACTCGTGGGCGACCATCTCTTCGTCATCGCCCGCGCGTGAGCCGCGCGCCTGGAACTCGTCGAGGTCGTTGAGCAGTCGCCGAGCCTGGTTCTCCTCGACGTCGAGCCCGGTGAGACGGATGAGGCGACGCTGGTGGTGTCCGGCATCCACGACCTTCGGCTGGATGGACACTCGGGTACCGTCGGCTGTCGTCTGCATCGACATCTCGCCGATATCGAAGCCGAGCTCGTTGAGTCGTTCGACGCGCTCGGTGATGCGCCAGGCTTCGCGCGCTTCGAACGTCTCGATCTCGGTGAGCTCGCGCCACAGCGACCGGTAAGCGCTCATGATGCCGTCGGCGATCTCAACGGCATCCACCCCGCCCTCAAGACGCCCCCCGGCCTCCAGATCCATGATCTCGCCGGCGATGTTGGTGCGCGCCACGTCAAGGTCATGCTCGCGCTGCCCTGCCGTGAGCCCGCTCTCGTGCAGCTCACCGGTCTCGGCATCAACGAGGTACGCCGCGAAGGCTCCAGCATCGCGGCGGAAGAGTGTGTTCGACAGCGACACGTCGCCCCAGAAGAATCCGACGTTGTGGAGGCGGACCAGGAGCACCGCGAGGGCGTCGACGAGGCGGGTTGCCGTTGTCGGTCGCAGGACCTGCGTGAACAGCGCCCGGTAGGGGAGGGAGAACTTCAGATGAGAGGTCACCAGGGCAGCCGGCAACGGTTCGCCGTTCTCGTCACGGCGCCCGGCGATCACGGCAACACGGTCGACGCACGGCGCATCCAGCCGGTCGAGGTTGCCGAGCATGTCATATTCACGCCGCGCCATCTCCTCGGTGGTCTCCTTGATGGCCACCACACGGCCCGACAGACTCGCAAACCGCACGGTGTGTCGTGAGATGCCCTTCGGGAGCGACACGATCGTCTCGGACGGCCACTCCACGAGCGGCACCGACCACGGCAGGGTCAGAAGGCCAGGGTCGACGGTGCTCGCGGTGATCGAGAGCTGCGTGGACGACATCCGTTTCTCCGCATCCGGGGCTTACGTGCGTGACGGCGCGGACGTCTGAGACATCCGCGCCGTCACGAGGTAGTGGTGATCAGGCCGAGGCGACGGCCTTCTCGGACAAGCGCTCGCCCGACTCGATGTCGAACAGGTGAACGTGGTCGAGAATCGGCGCCAACACGACGGTCTCGCCCGCGTTCGGGTGGTTACGGCCGTCGACGCGAGCGACGATGTCCGTCCGCTTGCCGTCGATCTCCGAGTGGCCATACAGGTAGCCGTCGGCGCCGAGCTCTTCCACGAGGTCCACGACCACCGAGAGGCCCTTGCCATCGGCAGGGGACACGTCGATGTCCTCGGGGCGGACGCCGATCGTCAGCTCCTTACCGGTGGCCTTGGCGAGCACATCGCGCTCGACAGGGACCAGGTGTGTGCCGAAGTTGACACCGCCCTCGACGACGTCGACCGGGAAGAGGTTCATGGCGGGGGAGCCGATGAAGCCGGCGACGAACACGTTCTTCGGGGCCTCGTACAGGTCACGCGGGCTGCCGACCTGCTGCAGGATGCCGTCCTTGAGGACCGCGATCCGGTCACCCATCGTGAGGGCTTCGGTCTGGTCGTGGGTCACGTAGACGGTCGTGACGCCGAGGCGTCGCTGCAGCGACGCGATCTGCGTACGGGTCTGCACACGCAGCTTCGCGTCGAGGTTCGACAGCGGCTCGTCCATGAGGAATACCTGGGGCTGACGCACGATGGCGCGGCCCATGGCGACACGCTGACGCTGACCACCCGAGAGGGCCTTGGGCTTGCGGTCGAGGTACTGCTCGAGGTCGAGGAGCTTGGCTGCCTCGAGAACGCGCGAGGCGCGCTCATCCTTGTTGACGCCGGCGATCTTCAGGGCGAAGCCCATGTTCTCGGCGACCGTCATGTGGGGGTACAGCGCGTAGTTCTGGAACACCATCGCGATGTCGCGGTCCTTCGGCGGAACGTCGGTGACGTCGCGCTCGCCGATGCGGATGTGGCCCGAGTTGACCTCTTCGAGGCCGGCGAGCATGCGCAGCGAGGTGGACTTACCGCAACCCGAGGGGCCGACCAGAACGAGGAACTCGCCGTCGCCCACTTCGAGGTTGAGTTTGTCGACTGCCGGGCGGGTTCCGCCAGGGTAGAGGCGGGTTGCGTTGTCAAAGGTGACTGACGCCATTTCTTCTTCTCCTTCACCGGCAGGTACGTGCCGGACGATCCGTTGTGAGGATGAGCGGGGGCTTGGCCCGCACGCCCGTCATCGGGCGCATCGCTCAGTATGCCACTCCCACCTGGGAGCGGCCACCGAGCGGGCCCCGCCGTCAGTGACCGTCGCGCCAGGAATGTTGCGGCGCGTACCCCAGCATCCTTCTCGCCTTCTCGATCGACAGCAGCGTCTCGTTCGGGCCGACCTCGCGAGCGACCGGTACGTCGGGGAAGACCTCGGCCAGCAGCTCGGCGTTCGGACGCGACATCACGGTGTCGGCGGCGGCGATGATGTACTGCTCGAATCCGATGGGCGCGACCTCGAGCGCACGCTCGATGGCCTGCGAGCCGTCGCGCGCGTCGATGTAGCCCCACAGATTCCACTTGCGCGCCCGTGCATCATCATCGAAGCCGGGGAAAGCCGCGTAATCCTCCCGAACCATGACGTTCGAGAACCGAAGCGCCGTGATCGACAGATCGGGATGCCACCGCACCAGTTCCCGCGCCATCCGCTCTTCGAGGGTCTTCACGAGCGAATACACGCTCTCGGGGCGCGGCTCGTACTCCTCGTCGACCGGAACGTACGGCGGCGGCACGTCGAAGGGCAGGCCCAGAACGGTCTCGCTGGAGGCGTACACGAGGCGTCGGATGCCGAGCCTGACGCTCGCCCAGAAGACGTTGAAGGTCGCCGCCATGTTGTTGTGGAAGACCGCCACCTCGGAGCGGATGCCGGGTGCCGGGATGGCGGCGAGATGAACGACAGCATCCAGTGCGCGCTCATCCCGGTCGCCCAGGCCCGCGAGCGCATCGACCACCTGCCCGTAGTCAGTGAGGTCGACCTGCAGGAAGCGTGGCTGAGGGCGGCCCGCGATATCGAAACCGATCACCTCGTGCCCCGCTGCGCTCAGCTCCCGAACGACAACGCTTCCGAGCTTTCCGGTCGAGCCGGTCACCACGATTCTCATGACCCCAGCCTTACACGGCCGATCGCGGGGGCGGCGGGTGCGATCGTCACCTGATGTTCACCCCGACGTGGCGCCACGGCTCGTGCTTCGCCCTCTCGTGGGTGAGAATGCGAACACGGCGCGGACGATGCGAACCGCGCCGTCGGAGGCTGCCATGTTCGAGAACGTCCCCGCCGGCGATATGCGGGCCTACATCGAGTACCTGCGCGAGAACGGCTACACCGTGCGCGACGGGCACACCCCAGACCCCGACCTGATCGACCCCCAGGGCAATCCCGTCTACACGTGGCAGGAGGGGTATCCGTACGCCGACCGCATGACCCGCGACGAGTACGAGCTCGAGAAGTATCGCCTGCAGGTCGAGCTGCTGAAGTTCCAGTACTGGCTCGACGACACCGGTGGCCGGGCCATCATCCTGTTCGAGGGGCGGGATGCCGCCGGGAAGGGCGGCACGATCAAACGGTTCACCGAGCACCTCAACCCCCGATCTGCGCGGGTCGTGGCGCTGGCCAAGCCCAGCGATCGCGAGCAGGGACAGTGGTACTACCAGCGCTACATCCAGCACTTCCCGACATCCGGCGAGATCGTCATGTTCGACAGGTCTTGGTACAACCGAGCCGGTGTCGAGCGGGTCATGGGGTTCTGCTCGGATGCCGAGTACGAGACGTTCATGGAGCAGACTCCCTCCTTCGAACGGATGCTAGTGGAATCCGGCATCCATCTGACGAAGTTCTGGTTCTCGGTCTCGCGCACCGAGCAGCGCACGCGGTTCGCGCTGCGTCAACTCGACCCGGTGCGCCGCTGGAAGTTATCGCCCATGGACATCGCCTCGCTGGACAAGTGGACCGAGTACACGGTCGCGAAGGAGGAGATGTTCCGCCGTACTGACAAGAAGTACGCGCCCTGGACGATCATCCGCTCCAACGACAAGAAGCGCGCTCGGGTCAACGCGATGAAGTTCTTCCTCGGGCAGTTCGACTACGACGACAAGGATCTCGAGGTCGTGGGAACGCCCGACCCGTTGCTGGTGATGCGCGGTAAACAGGAAGATGCCGACGAGTAGTCGCTGCGTCCGAACCGCGCAGCTTCCCGGGAAAATCACACCGGAACGGGCGTCATGTCTGGGCTTTTCCCAGGCTCTCTGGCTAGCATCGTGGGCGGTGGTCGTCACCTGAGCGGCACCCCCCGGCCGTCAGCACGGCCCCCTGTCGGGTACGGCCCGACCCCTGTTGTGTGAAGAGGTTTCATGTCGAGCGATCAGACGCCCAGCGGCGAGCAGCCTACGGCGCCCGAGGCTCGCGACCGTCGCGAGGCGGTCCGCGAGAAAGCGCAGCTGGTTCACGCGAAGCAGACGCGAGCGCGCCGCATCCGTGCCGGGATCATCGGCGTGGGAATCGTCGCTGTCGTCGCTGTCATCGCCGTCTCAGTTACCTGGGCGGTGACATCGACCACATCGACGAGCGCGCTCAGCCCCGCCGCCGCCAAGGCCGACGGATTCGCCGTGACCGACGTCGGTGGCCTGGTCGTCGCGCAGGAGGGCGTCAATGACAGCACCTCCACTGAGGCCGGCGCGACAACCACTGCGACGCCCGAGCCGACCCCAGTCGCCACCGAGGCTCCCGAGATCGAGATCCGGGTTTACGTCGACTACCTCTCGACCGGCTCAGCCGAGTTCCAGCTTGCCAACGCGGCGCAGCTGTCGACGTGGGTCAACGAGGGCGCGGTCAGTCTGACCTACTACCCGGTGGCGATGCTCACAGCGAAGTCCAACGGCACGAAGTACTCACTGCGCGCCGCGGCGGCGTCCGCATGCGTTGCCACCCACGCCCCCGAAGCGTTCTTCAAGTTCAACAATGCGTTGCTCGAGCAGCAGCCGGATGTCGACGCGGACGGATACTCCGACACCGAACTTGCCGACATTGCGCAGGCATCCGGTGTTTCAAGCCCCAAGGTCGTGCGGGCGTGCATCGAAAACGGCGACTTCCTTTCGTGGGCCAAGAAGGCAACGGAACGAGCGGTCGAGGCGATCCCCGACACCGACGGCGTGCAGCTCACCGGCACACCGCTCGTGCTCGTCAACGGATCCGTCTACGTGGGTGCGCTCGACAACCCGAAAGAGTTTGCCCAGTTCGTGCTGACGATCGATTCCGACGCGTACTACCAGACCCCGTCGCCGACACCGACGCCCACCCCCTGAGACGGGGAGCACCTCGGCGCCCCGATAGACTGGGCGCTCTGCCGACGTGGCGCAATTGGTAGCGCACCCGACTTGTAATCGGGCGGTTACGGGTTCAAGTCCCGTCGTCGGCTCCAAACTCTTCTCCGTCTAGCGGGCGCCGTATTCGGATGCCGACCGGACGTTGTCATCGGGCGGTTACGGGTTCACGTCCCGTCGTCGGCTCCAAACTCTTCTCCGTCTAGCGGGCGCCGTATTCGGATGCCGACCGGACGTTGTCATCGGGCGGTTACGGGTTCACGTCCCGTCGTCGGCTCCACACGCGCCCCGTCCGGCAGAATGAACCGGTGACGTCCGGCAGAGCAGCGACGGCCCTCGGGCTCCTCGGTACTGCCCTCGTCGGTGCGCTCACGGCGCTCCAGGTTCGGGCGAACGGGCAACTCGGTCACCGCATTGACGACAGCACTCTCGCAGCGGCGTTCTCGTTCGGTTCCGGCCTCGTGCTCATCGCCGTCATCGCCGCACTCACGCCCGCGGGCCGCCGCGGGCTCGGCGCGCTGCGTGATGGCATCCGCGGTGGCGGCATCCGATGGTGGATGCTGGCGGGCGGCCTTGCGGGAGCCTTCACAGTGTCCAGCCAGAGCATCACCGCGGGCATCATCGGTGTGTCCCTGTTCACGGTCGGATTCGTGGCAGGTCAGATCGTCTTCGGCGTCGTGATCGACCGCATCGGTTACGGTCCGTCCGGCGTGGTGCCGGTCACGATTCGGCGCGTCGTCGGCGGCGCCGTCGCCCTTCTCGCCGTGGCGATATCGGTGACCGGCGGAAACCTCACTGGCGTTCCCTGGTGGATGCTGCTCTTGCCGTTCCTCGCCGGGGGCGGCGTTGCCTGGCAGCAGGCCACGAACGGTCGGCTTCGCGGCGCGACCGGCTCAGCGATAGCTGCGACGGCGGTCAACTTCGTCGGCGGAACGATCGCACTCGTGCTGATCGCTGCCGTTCACGTTGCGGTCGTCGGGTTGCCTGAGCGGTGGCCGAGCGATCCGTGGCCCTACACGGGCGGAGCGCTGGGAGTCGGCTACATCCTGCTATCTGCTGCTCTTGTGCGCCGGACGGGCGTCCTGTTGCTCGTGCTCGGCTCGGTGGTCGGGCAGCTCGCGACGGCTCTTGTTCTGGATGCGATCTGGCCGGCGCCGGCGAGCCCCGGCCTGGGACACGAGGTGTTGGTGGCTCTCGTCGCCGTCGTATCGGTTGCCATCGTGGTCGTGCCGTGGCCTCACGCGCGGCCCGGGGCGCGAGCGTGAGGCCGGCGGGCCGTCAGGACTCTTCGGGTGTGAAGGTCAGCGCAATCGAGTTCATGCAGTAGCGGTCGCCCGTGGGCGTGCCGAACCCGTCGGGGAAGACGTGCCCGAGGTGGGAGCCGCACTGCGCACACCGCACCTCGGTGCGCACCATGCCGTGGGTGCGGTCTTCGATGAGTTCGACAGCTTCGGGGCGAACCGACTCGTAGAAGCTCGGCCACCCGCAGTGCGAGTCGAACTTCGTGCCACTCTTGAACAGCTCGTTTCCGCAGGCGGCGCAGGCGTACAGGCCGGCGCGACTCTCGTCGAGCAGCTCACCGGTCCAGGGACGCTCGGTTGCTGCTTCGCGCAACACCGCGTACTGATCGGCGCTGAGCTCTGCGCGCCACTCGGACTCGGACTTCTCGGTGCGATAGGACATTGTTCCTCCTTACCCAAGTCAACACGAAGTCGTGACGGACTGTTCCGCTCGACGTCGCAGATTGGCCGTGAATCCGGCGCGCCAGCCTCGGTCGCAACGGCGCAGCATCCGTGCGACACCCCGGCTCGTGGCATCCGCTGCCGGCGTGTCGTGCGTGTCGTTCGCCGTTGCGACGAGGGATAGGACGAGGGAGGTGACCCGGGATGCGGCACCGACCGGATGCGGCCTGTTCCAGAATGGGGGCATGGTGTCATCCCCGGATGCCGAGGCCGGCCGCGTCGCTGAGCGATACCGCCGTTTCGCGGCCGAGGAAGCGCCGGGCCGCTCTGATCTGTATGAGGAATGGGCCTCAGGTGTGGCGGCCGATACTGACACGCAGCTGCTGCTCGCGCGTATCCCCGCCGATCGGCGACAGCCTCCGCTCGTGTTCGCGGTGACCAGGATGCTGGGAGCGGCGGAGGGCGGCTACGCGGCGTGGGCGCAGTGGCTGGCGGCCAACATCGACGAGGTCGCGGCCGAGTGCGTCGCGCGCGGGCTGCAGACCAACGAGCCGCTGCGATGCGCGGCTCTCCTGCCGGCGCTGAGCCTCATCGACGGCCCGATCGCGCTCCTCGAGGTCGGCGCGAGCGCGGGACTGTGTCTCTACCCCGATCGATACTCCTACCGGTACGAGAACGGACAGGACCTCGACCCGGCCGGTGGCCCATCGCCCGTTGTGCTTCGTAGCGGCGCCCGGGGCCTGCCACGTCTGCGTCTGCCGGAGGTCGTGTGGCGTGCCGGTATCGACCTTGCGCCACTGGACGCGGCATCCGACATCGACCGACGGTTTCTGACCTCGCTCGTCTGGCCGGGGGAGGAGGGGAGACGCGAGCGGATCGTCGCGGCGCTCGACGTCGTGCGTGGGGAACCCCCGACGCTCATGTCAGGAGACGCCATCGCCGACGGCATCCTCGCGGAGCTTGCAGCCGAAGCACCCGGCGACGCCACGCTGGTCGTGACCACGCCCGGGGTGCTGCCCCACATCGCCCGGGCCGGACGCATGCAGCTCTGCAACCACATAGACGCAGTTCGCTCCGCCCGCCCCGGCACGCACTGGCTCTCGATCGATCCGCCTGGGCTTCACGACCGCTGGGGTGCGGATGCCGCGAGTTGGCCCGGCTTCGTCTTGGGTATGGACGAGCGCGCGCTCGCCGTCGTTGACCCACTCGGCGCGTGGGTGGAGTGGCGCGCACCGGATGTCGGCGCTCGCCGATAACCTCTCACCGTGCCCCTGAACGAGCGTGAGCGCGCGATCCTCGACTTCGAGTCGTCGTGTCGGCTTCGCGGCTGGGCAAAAGAAGAGCAGATCCGCCAGACGTTAGGTATGTCGCCGGCCCGCTACTACCAGTTGCTGGTGCGGATGCTGGATTCGGTCGATGCGCAGGCATACGACCCGCTGCTCATGGGACGACTGCGCAGGCTCCGGGAGAACGCCCGGGGAAGCAAGCGCTCCGGTCCAGCGAGCGGGGACTCTGCCGGGCGGACACGCACGGTTTCGGTAGGCGGCATCGGTACGATCGTCTGATGCCGACCTCCGAGTTCCCGCGCGATCGATTCGACGACCTGCCCGAGGACGTCGGTCGGGTCGGTGCGCACCGCGCGGAGCAGCCACACATGCGCGGCGGAGTCGTCTTCTTCTGGGCGGCGCTGGCCACCGTCATCCTGATCGCTGTCGGTATCTTCGCAATGTTCGTGGTTTCGGGGCGCATCGTGCTGTTTCCTGAACCCGCTCCCGAACCCACCCCGACGGTCACGGTGGACCCCGTCGTCGACACGTCCTATTCGATCCTGATCCTCAACGCGACGCCCGAGACCGGGCTTGCCACGCAGCTGAAAGACCAGCTCATCGCAGCCGGGTGGGTCCCCGAGACCGTTCTGGCCGGGCAGGCCGGAACCGACGACTTCCCCGAGACGACGGTCTACTACGCGACGGACGCCGACTACGCGGCCGCCTTGGGGCTCGCGAACGTCATCGGCGGGGCCGCGGTTGCGCAAAGCACCATTTATCAGCCGACCGACGACCCCGCGACCGAGGCCGACGAAGGCGCCACGAAGCAACTCACGATCGTCATCGGCCTCGACCGAACCGCGGCCGGTGTCCCCACTGCCGAGCCGACGAACTGACCGGCGCGGCCCGCGTGTTTCCGGGCCGTAACAAGGTGAAGACGCGCGTGTCAATACTTCGCCCGGCGATCGTTTCGGGTCGATTCCGGTGCATACGATGACGGTGTCCTACCAGCATCAGGAGTACCCATGGCCCAAGGCACCGTGAAGTGGTTCAACGCCGAGAAGGGATACGGCTTCATCACCGTCGATGACGGTCAAGACGTGTTCGTCCATTACTCGAACATCGACATGACCGGTTTCCGTGTTCTCGAAGAGGGACAGAAGGTCGAATTCACCGTCGGGACGGGCCAGAAGGGCCCGCAGGCGGAGTCGGTCCGCGTGGTCTAGAGACCGCGTCGACTGAGTTTCCGAAGAGACGGATGCCGCGGCATCCGTCTCTTCGTCGTCTTCGTCGCGCGCGGCTTGCACTCCCCATGGGCGAGTGCCAGAATGGGTTAGCACTCCAGATCGGTGAGTGCTAAGACCTAGCCCCGTCCGGGAGGGACGACACACATGGCAAAGATGATCGCTTTCGACGAGGAGGCCCGTCGCGGCCTCGAGCGCGGCCTGAACACCCTCGCCGACGCCGTCAAGGTGACGCTCGGCCCCCGCGGCCGCAACGTCGTGCTCGAGAAGAAGTGGGGAGCCCCCACCATCACGAACGACGGCGTTTCGATCGCCAAGGAGATCGAGCTCGACGACCCGTACGAGAAGATCGGAGCGGAACTCGTCAAGGAAGTCGCCAAGAAGACCGACGACGTCGCCGGTGACGGCACCACGACCGCAACCGTGCTCGCTCAGGCGCTCGTGCGCGAGGGCCTGCGCAACGTCGCGGCCGGCGCCGACCCGATTTCGCTCAAGAAGGGCATCGAGAAGGCCGTCAAGGCCGTCACCGATGAGCTGCTCGCTGGTGCTAAGGAAGTCGAGTCCAAGGAGCAGATCGCCGCTACCGCGTCGATCTCTGCAGCTGACCCCGAGATCGGCGCCCTGATCGCCGAGGCCATCGACAAGGTGGGCAAGGAAGGCGTTGTCACGGTCGAGGAGTCGAACACGTTCGGCACCGAGCTCGAGCTGACCGAGGGTATGCGCTTCGACAAGGGCTACCTGAACCCCTACTTCGTGACCGACCCCGAGCGTCAGGAAGCGGTCTTCGAGGACCCCTACATCCTGATCGCCAACCAGAAGATCTCGAGCATCAAGGACCTGCTGCCGATCGTCGACAAGGTGATCCAGGACGGCAAGGAACTCCTGATCATCGCTGAGGATGTCGAGGGTGAGGCTCTCGCTACCCTCGTGCTCAACAAGATCCGTGGCATCTTCAAGTCGGCTGCCGTCAAGGCTCCCGGCTTCGGCGACCGCCGCAAGGCTCAGCTGCAGGACATCGCGATCCTCACGGGTGGCCAGGTCATCACCGAAGAGGTGGGCCTCAAGCTCGAGAACGCGACGCTGGACCTCCTCGGCCGCGCCCGCAAGGTCATCATCACGAAGGATGAGACCACGATCGTCGAGGGTGCCGGCGACGCCGCGCTCATCGAGGGTCGCGTGACTCAGATCCGTCGCGAGATCGACAACACCGACAGCGACTACGACCGCGAGAAGCTGCAGGAGCGTCTGGCCAAGCTCGCCGGTGGCGTTGCCGTCATCAAGGCCGGAGCTGCGACCGAGGTCGAGCTCAAGGAGCGAAAGCACCGCATCGAGGACGCCGTTCGCAACGCGAAGGCAGCCGTCGAGGAGGGCATTGTCCCCGGTGGTGGCGTCGCTCTCATCCAGGCAGGCAAGAAGGCGTTCGAGACTCTCGAGCTGACCGGTGACGAGGCAACGGGCGCGAACATCGTGCGCGTTGCCATCGAGGCGCCGCTGAAGCAGATCGCCCTCAACGCGGGCATGGAGCCCGGTGTCGTGGCCAACAAGGTCTCCGAGCTCGAGCCCGGATTCGGCCTCAACGCCGCGACCGGTGAGTACGGTGACCTGTTCGCGCAGGGCATCATCGACCCGGCCAAGGTGACCCGCTCGGCTCTGCAGAACGCCGCGTCGATCGCCGCGCTGTTCCTCACAACCGAGGCCGTTGTCGCCGACAAGCCCGAGAAGGCTCCGGCCATGCCCGCCGACCCGTCGGGTGGCATGGACTTCTGAGTCTGGCTGCATTTCACGCCGAAGGCCCCTCCCGTGTGGAGGGGCCTTCGGTCGTTTCTGGTGCGATCAGCGGAACAGGCCGAGGGTCATCTGCTCGGCATCCGCGTACTGGTGGCCCGCGGCCTCGAGGGCGACCCCGATCGCGCCCAGGGCCTCTTCGACCTGAGCGTTGGCTGCTCGCCACTGGTCGATGACGCCGGCAAAGGCAAGGGATGCTGCGCCGGTCCAGTGCGATTGCAGGCCGGTGAGCTGGGCGAGCATGGTGTGCGTCTCGGCGCGAACGCGGTCTGCGGTGGCCCGCACACCAGCCGTTGCGGCAAGCACTGCATCGCTGTCGACGGAATATATGGCCACAGGAACCTCCCGGTGTCGTGAGTGTTGACGACACGGTACGGTCGCGGCTCTAGCCGAATCGCCGGCCGACTATCACGCTCGCACAGGCCACCGGTTTGAGCATCCTGGGGAGGAGCCCCTCGAGGTCGACGCGGCTCAGGCCGGTGGTTCGCTCCGTAGATCAGCGGGTAGTCGGTCCAGGGGCTGCGTTTCGAGGAACGCGTGCTCGGCTGGATCGATGTGCCTCGCGAGGGGGAACCCGACGCGGAACGTTGCGCCGCCGCCGGGGGTGTCCATCACCCGGACCGAGCCGTGCAGCGATTCCACGATGGAGGCGACGATCGACAACCCGAGACCAGATCCGCCGGTCTCTCGCGTGCGCGAGGTGTCGGCGCGCCAGAACCGCTGGAAGATCTTGTCTTTGATCTGGTCAGGCACCCCTTCACCGTGGTCGACGATCTCGATCCAGCCGGACTGCGCCGCGGCATCCACCCCGATGCGAAGCTCGATGGGGGAGTCCTCAGCGGTAAACCGGCGAGCGTTTCCGATGAGGTTCGTGATCACCTGTCGGATGCGGTTCTCTTCGCCGAGCACGATCGGGGGGAGCGCAACCGGCGCCGACGACGACGGCCCGAGGTCCAGGGGCCCGATGACGATCTGCTCGGTGGTCGGTGCCGTGCCGCGCGCGTCTCTCGGGCGGCGACGCAGCAGGATGGAGCCGGCGCGGCTGAAGGCCGACCGTGGGCGTTTGGGCGTCTCGAGGGTGTTGGTTTCGGTTTGCGGAGCCGGCCTTTCAGTCGGTTCGACGATGGTCGTGTCGATGACCGCAACCGGCCGCTGGGGGGAGGCGGCGCGAACATCGAGGGCTGCGTCCCGCGCGAGCGGTCGCAGGTCGACCGGGGCGAACTCGATGTCTCGGCGCTCGTCGAGCCGGGCAAGGGCCAGCAGATCCTCCACGAGCAGGCCCATGCGCATGGCCTCTTTCTCGATCCGTTCCATCGACTGCGCGACGTCTTGGTCGGTGCGGATGGCCCCCATCCGGTACAACTCGGCGTAACCGCGGACGGTGACCAGGGGCGTCCGCAACTCGTGCGACGCGTCGCCGACGAACCGGCGCATCTGGCGCACCGTGGCATCTCGCTGGGCCAGCGCTGCGTCGATGCGCCCGAGCATGGCGTTGATCGCGGTCTTGAGTCTGCCGACCTCGGTGCCGGGGGCGATGTCTGTCATGCGCTGACCGAAATCGCCGGCCGCGATCTCCATCGCCGTGTTCTCGACCTGGGTGAGGCTCCGGAACGCGAGCGTGACGAGCAGCCGGATGGCGATGGCGCCGAGCACGACGGTGATGACGGAGAGGATGCTGTAGATGCCGAGATAGGTCGCGAGGGTCTGAGTCACCGTTGTGAGCGGAACCGCGATCATCTGCGTGTAGAAGACCGTGGTGCCCTTGACCTCGATGAGAGCGGATGCCGCGCGGAATTCCGTGCCCGGGATCGTTCCGGGGATCGTGAACGGTTCCTGCTGCTGGGCTACCGAGGTCTCGGTCGGCAGGTATTCGCTGGGAAAGTCGGGCTCATTGATCTGTCGTCCGCCGCCGGCGCTCGCAATGAAGTCCCCATCCTGGTTGTAGATGGCGACGAAGTAATCGGTCGGAACCGACTCGGCCTTCGGAACGAAGGCGGGATCAGCGAGAAGGTCGATGTCGAATAGTGCGCTCACGCCCGCGCCCGCGAGCTGCGACACCTGCGTGTCGACGCTCGCCAGAAGTTGGCTGCGCAGGAACACCGTCGTGCCGATGCCGGTCGCGATCAGCCCGAGAGCCAGGATCGACACGGCAACGCCTGTCACCTTGGCGCGCAGGCTGAGGCTGCGCCACCACCCGGTGACGGCGTCGGTCTTGTCTGACGTTGTGCTCACGCCGACTCCGACGGATGCCTCACGCCGACTTGCCCGCCTTCAGCATGTAGCCGAATCCACGCTTGGTCTGGATGAGCGGCTCGGATGAGTACGGGTCGATCTTGCGCCGCAGGTACGAGATGTAGCTCTCGACGATGCCGGCATCCCCGTTGAAGTCGTACTCCCAGACGTGGTCGAGGATCTGCGACTTCGAGAGCACACGGTTCGGGTTGAGCATCAGGTAGCGCAGCAGCTTGAACTCTGTCGGACTCAGGTCGATCGAGACATCCCCGACCGAGACATCGTGCGTGTCCTGATCCATCGTCAGCTCTCCGGCGCGGATGACGGACTCTTCGTCGGTCTGCATCGTGCGACGCAGGATGGCCTGGATGCGTGCGACGATTTCATCGAGACTGAAGGGCTTGGTGACGTAGTCGTCTCCGCCGGCGTTCAGACCCGTGATCTTGTCTTCGGTCTCGTCCTTGGCTGTCAGGAAGAGGATCGGGGCGGTGTACCCGGCGCCGCGCAGGCGCTTGGTGACGCTGAAGCCGTTCATGTCGGGGAGCATGACGTCGAGCAGGATGAGATCGGGTTCCTCTTCGAGGACTGCCGAGATCGTCGAGGCGCCGTTGGCGACTGCCTTGACCTGATAGCCGGCGAACTTCAGGCTCGTCATCAGCAGGTCTCGGATGTTCGGCTCGTCGTCGACGACGAGGATGCGGGGTGCGCTCATGCCCCCATTATCGTGATTCCGCTGGTGTGGATGCTGGATATCGCGCGGATCGGCGGTTTCCCTTGTCACGCAGCGAGCTTGTCGGCATCCAGGATCGTGTAGCTGTAGCCCTGCTCGGCGAGGAACCGCTGCCGGTTCTGAGCGAAGTCCTGGTCGACCGTGTCGCGGGCGATGAGGGTGTAGAAGCTGGCAGTGTTGCCCGACTGCTTGGGGCGCAGAAGCCGGCCGAGGCGCTGCGCCTCCTCCTGCCGGGACCCGAACGACCCCGACACCTGAATGGCGACGGATGCCTCGGGCAGGTCCACCGAGAAGTTCGCGACCTTCGACACCACCAGCACGGGGATCTTTCCCTCGCGGAAGCCGCGGTAGAGCTCCTCGCGCTCATCGACCGGGGTGGCGCCCGTGATCTGTGGGGCATCCAGCGCCCGCGCGATCTCGTCGATCTGGTCGAGGTACTGTCCGATCACGAGGGTCTGTTCGCCGGCGTGCCGGGCTACGAGATCCTTCACCACGCCGATCTTCGCGGGGGCGGTGGCTGCGAGCCGGTAGCGTTCGTCATCCGCCGCCGCCGCGTACTCGAGCCGCTCGCCGGCCGGCAGGTCGACGCGCACTTCGTAGCAGGCGGCGGGGGAGATGAAGCCCTGCGACTCGATCTCCTTCCACGGGGCGTCGAACCGCTTGGGGCCGATGAGGCTGAACACATCGCCCTCGCGGCCGTCTTCGCGCACGAGCGTCGCCGTGAGCCCCAGTCGTCGACGAGCCTGCAGGTCGGCGGTCAGCTTGAACACGGGGGCGGGCAGCAGATGCACCTCGTCGTAGACGATGAGACCCCAGTCCAGGGCATCGAGCAGCGCCAGATGCGCGTACTGTCCCTTCCGCTTGGCCGTGAGGATCTGGTAGGTCGCGATCGTGACGGGCTTGACCTCTTTGGCCTGCCCCGAGTACTCGCCGATCTCTTCGGGAGTGAGGCTCGTGCGCTTGAGCAGCTCGTCGCGCCACTGCCGTGCGCTGACCGTGTTGGTGACCAGGATCAGCGTCGTCGTCTTCGTGTCGGCCATCGCCCCGGCTCCCACGAGCGTCTTTCCGGCCCCACAGGGGAGCACGACCACTCCCGAGCCGCCGTCGGTGAACGCGTCGACGGCCTGCCGTTGGTACGGGCGCAGGTGCCAGTCCTGCTCGGCGAGGTCGATCGGATGCGGCGTGCCGGGTGTGTAGCCCGCGAAGTCTTCGGCGGGCCAGCCGATCTTCAGCAGCTCCTGCTTGATCTGCCCGCGCGCCCAGGCATCGATGACGTACGTGTCGGGGGAGGGATGGCCCACGAGAAGGGGGTGGATGCGTTTGTTCTTCGTGACCTCGGCCAGCACCGCGGCATCCGTCGACCGGAGCACAAGCGCGGGCTCGTCGGATCCCGCGACCGTGTCACGCTCGATCACGAGGCGTCCGTAGCGCCCGACGGTCTCGCGGATGTCGATCGCGACCGACGGTGGCACCGGGAAGCGTGTCCACCGGTCCAGGGTTCCCAGCATGTCTTCGGCGGTGTGTCCGGCCGCCCGCGCGTTCCACAGGCCGAGCCGTGTGATGCGGTACGTGTGGATGTGCTCCGGAGCGCGCTCGAGTTCGGCGAAGATCGCGAGTTCGTGGCGTGCGGATTCGGCATCCGGATGTGCCACTTCCAGCAGCACTGTCCGGTCGCTTTGCACGATGAGAGGGCCGTCAGCCATAGCGATCCAGTCTACCCGCGAGGTGACGGTGCGGACGGTTCTCAGGCCGGCGAGACGTTCACGATGGTCGAGATCGGGAGGGTGCGCTCCACGTCGGCCCCTCGGTCTCTACCGCGGAGGCGACCACCGCCGAGCCCCGTGGCCTCCAGCGTGAAGGTGCGCGTCTCGGCGGCGCTGATCTGTGCCGTGACCACGATGATCGACTTCGTGCGCACCGCCTGCTCGAGCTCGCGCTCAAGCCAGGCGGCGTCGCCGTCGCCGCCCGAGGCGCGCAGCGAACCGATCAGGCGCGCGTAGACGTCGACCGCCGGTGCCGCGGATGCTGTCTGCGCGGCGGTTCGGCGCCGTAGCGACTCGGGTGCTCCGTGCTCGTCGAGCGCGACAACAGGGTAGCGCGCATCGGCCAGCGCCCAGAACAGGTGATCACGACCGACCCGGCTCACGAGCACATCGCCGTGGCGCACCAGGCCGACGGGGCGCAGGGCCTGGTCGATGACGACGAGATCGAGCAGGTGCGCATCGCTGCTCTCGACGATCGTGTTGGGGCTCGCGGCATCCGAGCGGACTGTGATCGAACCGTGCCGGGAGGCTGTCGTTTCGATGACGTAGTCCAGCGGCTGGGGAATCCCCGTGAGCGACAGCTCGCGCAGAAAGGCGCGGATGGACTGGGCGCTCTCTCCGTCGGTGAGGCCCGCCCCGATCGACTCAGCCGTGAAGCGGTACGTCGAGGCCTGCGCGCGGGATTCGCGCCGCGCGATCCTGCGCAGGCGCAGGTCAAGCCGCGGGGCAAGGGGGCCGGGAGCGACAGCGGTCAGGTCAGCCTGGAGGTAGATCCGGTCGATCTCTGCGGGGAGGGCATCGCGCAGCGCATCAGTGTCGATGGCTGTGCCCTCGACGAGTCCGCGCGACCAGGGCGGAACCGTTCCGTCTGCCGCGAGGATGCCCCAGCGCTGCGCCGTCTGCCGCAGCGCTGCCGCCCGTGCCGGCCACTCCGGGCTCAGCGGATACGTGCTCGCCCAGTCGGCAGGGTCGATGATTCCACCCTGCGGGGCGCGCAGGCCCGCCGGCAGATGGCGGCGATAGCCATCGGCGATTGCAGTCCACCGGGCGACGGTGCCGCCATCCAGCCACTGTTCGCCCGCGGCGGTAACCACGAGTTCCCGCCCGATCGGTGTGAGCAGCTCGGCTGCCAGACCTGCGGCGATCAGATCGTCGAGGTCTTCGGGCGCGCCGATCGCACCCGACTCGGTGAGGCGCTTGCGGTCTGCGGCGCTGACGGCGCCTGCGCCGGTGAGAGTCAGCGGAACATGCAGGGCGGCCAACAGCACGTCGGCCAGCGACGCGGATGCCGTGAAGATCCGCTCTGCGGCGCTCGCCGTCTCGGCTGCCGAAGCGGGGGCGGTCCCGGGCGACCCGCTCGCGGTCGCGGCAACGTCGGCGGGCGGATCCGCGAGACCGGAGGTGCTCGAGAGCGCAGCGATTCGCTCCTGTACCGGGGCATACACCTCGCCGCCCGGGCGGGCCAATCCCCAGGCCACGATCGTCCCAGGAGCGACATCGCCGGCGCCCGCGGCGACAAGGGCGGCCAGTTCGCGACGATCGAGCCGTGCCAGCGCCCGGTCTATCGACGCCGAGTCGAGCAGCGCCTCGGCGGCATCGAAGAAGTCGCGCCAGGATGCCGCGGGCGAGACGCCACGCCGAGTGAACAGATCAGCGAGGGCGTTGTCATCGAGCGATGCCAGCCAGGTGGCGAGGGTTCGCTCGTCGCCCGCCATCTACTCGCTCCGGTTCGCCCGCGCCCTTCGCACGAACGTCATGATCAGCACCGTCAGCAGCATCGCGAACGCGAGGATCGGGGCGACGTAGACGATGATCCCGACAGCGGGCCACAGGCCAGTGCTGAAATCGGCGTGCGACGCGGAGCCGATGAGAATCGCGAAGAACGACAGAACCGAGAGCGCGAGCAGTCCGAGAGACATCGACGCGAGCACGCGATCGATTGTGCGAACCGGAAGGTCGCTGCCAGGGCTGCGCGTGCTCATCCGCCCCAGACTACTCCGTCGCGGTGCTCTAGGCTTAACCGGGGATCGATCGGTCCCTGCGTCACTCCTGCCGCCCAACTGCGGCGCCGTTCAGAACGAGGTTTCCCATGCCCACCGGCAAGGTCAGGTTCTACGACGAAGAGAAGGGCTTCGGCTTCATCTCCTCCGACGAAGGACAGGATGTCTTCCTTCATGCCACCGCGCTGCCCGCTGGGGCGACGGTGAAGGCCGGCACGCGCCTCGAGTTCGGTATCGCCGACGGAAAGCGCGGTCCGCAGGCGCTGTCGGTGCGGGTGCTTGAGGCGCCCGCCAGCCTCGCCAAGCGTTCCCGCAAGCCGGCCGACGACATGGCGATCATCATCGAGGATCTCGTGAAGCTGCTCGATGGTGTCGGCGGGGACCTGCGACGCGGTCGCTATCCGAGCAGCGCACACGGTGCGAAGGTCGCCGCCGTGCTGCGCAAGGTGGCCGATGAGCTCGACGCCTGATCCGGCGCTGCTTGCCGCACACGACCTCGCCCTGGCGGCGTTGCACGAGATCACTCCGGCGGCGACGGTCGGCCCCGCGGCCGGGTACACGGTTGAGGCCGATGGCGTCGTCTCCCTCCGCTTCGAGACGACGCTGCCGGGCTACCCGGGGTGGTTCTGGACGGTGAGTGTCGCGCGGGTCGACGACGAAGAGCCGACAGTTCTCGAGGCTGAGCTGTTGCCCGGCGACGAGGCGCTGCTCGCACCGGAATGGGTGCCGTGGGCGGTGCGTCTGGCTGATTACCAGGCCGCTCAGGCGGCGCTGGCTGCCGAAACGGCATCCGGTGACGAGGATCACGACTCCGACGAGGTTGACCAGGGCGAGGACGCCGACGACGAGGACGACGACCTCGATGATGTCGATGATCTTGATGCCGACGACTTCGACGAGGACGGGTCGCGGCTCCTGCACAGCGGCGACGTCGACGGTGTCGACATCGATGAGCTCGACGACGACTCGAACGACGATCTCGACAGCGACCTCGACGACGACGCTGACGACGATCTCGACAGCGGCGACGAGGACCTCGACAACGCCGACCTCGACAACGGTGACGAGGACTAACCTGCGGGGATGACTTCGGATGCCATTGCCCCGCGCCGCATTCACGTCTCGGCCGCGGTGATCACCGACGCTGAGGGGCGGCTGCTGCTCGTGCGCAAGGCCGGGACCACGGCGTTCATGCAGCCCGGCGGTAAGCCAGAGCCGAATGAGACCCCCGCCCAGACGCTCGTGCGCGAGCTCGCCGAGGAGGTCGGCCTCCGGGTCGGCTCCGACGCACTGGAGGCGCTTGGCAGCTTCGCGGCGAGTGCGGCCAACGAACCGGGCTTCGAGGTGGTCGCCGACGTTTTCCGCGTCGACATCGGCAACCAACGGCCCGAACCGGCTGCCGAGATCGCCGAGCTGCGATGGGTCACCGCCGGCACGGCATCCGGGATCGAGATCGCCCCGCTCGCCCGCGAGTACTTTCTGCCCGACTGACCACGCCGCTCCCTGCGCCCCAGGACTTCGCGCCTTCTCGGTGTCCCGGACACACCGGACGGCGTCTGCTGCCGCGGACTACCAGGAGCCCTTGCGGTAGTCCTTCAGGAAGACGCCGAACAGGTCTTCACCGGCCTCGCCGCGCACGATCGGGTCGTACACCCGCGCCGCCCCGTCAACGAGGTCGAGGGGAGCGTGGAAACCCTCCTCCGCAAGGCGCACCTTTGTGAAGTGCGGCCGCTCGTCAGTGATCCAGCCGGTGTCGACCGCGGTCATCAGGATGCCGTCGGTCTCGAACATCTCGCGAGCGCTCGTGCGGGTGAGCATGTTCAGCGCGGCCTTGGCCATGTTGGTGTGCGGGTGGCCGGGGCCCTTGTAGCCGCGGCCGAATACGCCCTCCATCGCCGATACGTTGACGATGTACTTCCGTTTCGCGCTCGATGCAGCCATCGCCGAGCGCAGGCGGCTCACGAGCAGGAACGGCGCGGTCATGTTGGCCAGCTGCACCTCAAGCATCTCGAGGGGCTCGACTTGGTCGACGTGCTGGGTCCAACTGTTGATGCGGTCCTCGTCGGGGATGAGTCCGCCTGCGTCGATCGCGGTGCCGGTTTTCAGGCGTTCGATCGACGCGGAGCCGGCCGCCATCGCCTCCGCGGTGAGTTCATCGGCCGTGCGCGCGGCTGGAGCGAGGATCGGGTGTGAGGATACCGACTGCGCGAGCGCGAGGGGATGGGCGTCGTTGGTGCGCCCGAAGGTGACGAGCTCAGGCAGAGGTCCATCGGGGAGCGGGGCAAGCTCGGCCTCCACCAGGGGCCCGTAGGCCCCCGGCGAGCGACGCACGGTTTGGGCTGCGTTGTTGATGAGGATCTCGAGTGGGCCCTCGGATGCCACCGAGTCGGCAAGGCCGATCACCTGGGCGGGGTCGCGCAGGTCGATGCCGACGATCTTGAGGCGGTGGATCCAGTCGGCGCTGTCGGGCAGCGACGAGAAGCGGCGCACGGCATCGCGCGGGAAGCGCGTCGTGATCGTGGTGTGGGCGCCATCGCGCAGCAACCGCAGCGCGATGTACATCCCGATCTTGGCGCGGCCGCCGGTGAGCAGTGCTCGTTTGCCGGTGAGGTCGGTGCGTGCATCGCGCTTCTGGTGGCTCATCGAGGCGCAGTCTGGGCACAGCTGGTGATAGAAGGCGTCGACGAGCGTGTAGTCCTGCTTGCAGATGTAGCAGGCGCGTGCCTTGATCAGCTCGCCGGCGAAGGGCATCGAGGTGCGGGCAGCGAGCGGGATGCCGCGCGTCTCGTCGTCGATGCGGTCGGGTGCGCCGGTCGCGGTGGCGGCGACGACCGCGCGGTCGGCCTCGGCGATGCGCTTGCGCTTCTCCTTGCGCGATTGCCGCTTAACGTCCTTGTAGAGCTTGCCGGTCTGGCGACGCAGGGCAATGTAGGCCGGGTCTTCGGGGTCGAGCGAGGAGGCGGCGTCGATGACGCGTAGTGCGATCTCGAGTTCAACCGGATCGATGGATGCCGACTGCTCGGCATCGCGGCCTGGGTTCAGCAGAGTTTCGGGCACGAGGCAGTGTATCGGAGCGCTGCTGGACGCCCGGTGGGGCAGCGCGCGTCGCGAGTCCGCGCGAGGGGCGGCCTAGAGCCGCTCGGCGGTGTACTCGATCGCCCCGATGAGCCGGCGCACGTCATCCTCGTCGATCGAGACGAACGTCGCGATGCGCAACTGATTGCGCCCGAGCTTGCGGTAGGGCTCGGTATCGACGATGCCGTTCTCGCGCAGGCTCTTGGCGATGGCCGCGGCATCCACGCTCTCGTCGAAGTCGATCGTGACCACGACAGGTGAGCGGTCGGCGGGGTTGGTGACGAACGGCGTCGTGTACGCCGCCACCTCGGCCCACGCATACAGCGTCGCCGAGGTGGCTGCAGTCTTCGCGCCGGCCCAGGCGAGCCCCCCGTTGTCGAGAATCCACCGCACCTGCTCGTCGAGCATGAGGAGCGTTGCGACCGCCGGGGTGTTGAGCGTCTGGTTCAGCCGCGAGTTGTCGACCGCGTTCTTCAGGCTCAAGAACTCGGGGATGTACCGATCGGATGCCGCGATCCGCTCGATCCGTTCGATGGCCGCCGGGGAGACAAGGGCATACCAGAGCCCACCGTCGGAGCCGAGGTTCTTCTGCGGCGCAAAGTAGTAGACGTCGGCCTGGGCGGCGTCGAAGTCGATGCCACCCGCGGCGCTCGTGGCGTCGATGACCGTCAGCGCACCAGGGTCCGCGGTGACGCGGGCGATGGGAGCAGAAACGCCCGTCGACGTCTCGTTGTGTGGCCACGCATAGACATCCACACCCTCGACCGGTTCGCAGACGCCGCCGGTGCCCGGCTCGGTCTTGCGGACATCCGGTGCATCGAGCCACGGCGCTTTCGCGGCCGAGGCGAACTTCGAACCGAACTCCCCGAATGCCAGGTGCTGACTGCGACGCTCGATGAGGCCGAACGCCGCGGCATCCCAGAATGCCGTCGATCCGCCGTTGCCGAGGATGATCTCGTAACCCTCGGGCGCGCGCAGCAGTTCGGCAAGCCCCTCGCGGGTACTCCCGACGAGGTTCTTGATCGGGGCCTGGCGGTGCGACGTTCCCAGCAGAGAGGCCCCCCGCGTGGCGAGCGCCTCGAGCTGGGCGCCACGGACCTTCGAGGGTCCGCAGCCGAATCGGCCGTCAGTGGGAAGCAGTTCTCGGGGCAACTCGACCATGTCCCGATTCTAGGGTTGCGTCGGGGAAGGCCCGGACCGGGGGCCGGGGAAAAGGCTAGGCTCGTCTTACCCCCACGAGGATGCCGACCCGAGGATTGCGCATGACTGATCTCATCGACACGACGGAGATGTATCTCCGTACGATCCTCGAACTCGAAGAAGAGAACATCACTCCGCTTCGGGCGCGGATCTCGGAGAGGCTGGGGCACTCGGGCCCGACGGTTTCGCAGACGGTGGGACGCATGGAGCGGGACGGCCTGGTCGTCGTCACCGAGGATCGGAGCCTGGAGCTCACCGATCTCGGGCGCCAGAAGGCCATTGATGTCATGCGAAAGCACCGCCTCGCCGAGCGGCTGCTTTCCGACGTCATCGGACTTGACTGGGCCTACGTGCACGATGAGGCATGCCGGTGGGAGCACGTGATGAGCGAACAGGTCGAGCGTCGGCTTGTTGAGCTGCTGGATCACCCCACCGAATCGCCCTACGGGAACCCGATCCCCGGACTCGACCAGCTCGGTGACGTCCCGGCACTGACGTTCGAATCCGGCGTCGTGGGGCTCGTTCGCAAGCTCGACGCTGCCGGGGAGCCGATCACCGGAACGATCCGTCGGCTTGCCGAACCCGCCCAGGTCGATCCCGAGTTGCTGCAGCAACTCAAGGGAGCCGGGGTGCTTCCTGGGGCACACGGGAGCTATCGCTACAACGAGGGATACGTCCTTGTTGAGATGGATGGTTCCGACGAGGGTCTTGAGCTGCCCGTCGAGGTGGCCGGTCACATCTTCCTCGTCGACGACCAGGTGTGATGAGGGAGCGGGAGGGGCGGCATCCGTTCCTCCACACCGCGCGATGAGGGGTTATCTCCGGCCGTCAGCGTGACATGTTCGTTACCTTCGGGTAGCCTCGTACAGTCCGAGCGAGTCCAGCACGACCTCGGACCCCGATCGAATTGCCTCGCGGCTCGTCATTCGAACGGTGAACCCGTGATCGAGCGGAGCGCAGCTTCCGCACCGAAACGTGACGAGCCGGCGCTCCGGCGCAGAGGCGCCGGAGGACTTAGTTGGCTGAAGAGAACGATTCGACCCCGGTGGATGCCGCGGGCCCGTCGACCAGAAAAACCTCGCGTCTCGCTCGGATCCGTCGCGGCGCGGTGGACAAGCCCGCAGCCAAGCCCGCACCCGCAGCATCCGTTGCCCGCCCCGCCGTTCGAAAGGGCACCAAGGCCAGCCCGCGTGGTCCGGTGCGTAACATCGCCACCCTTGCGATCGTCGGTGGTCTCGTGGCGACTGTCGCCCTGCCGGCCTATGGCGCCTTTCAACAGACCGACGAGTCGGTCACGCTGCAGCAGGTTGCCGAAGGCGACGCGCAGTCGATCGTGATCGCATCCGACGCTGCGACGACCGACCTCAACCGGGAGAGCTACTCGGCGACGACTCCCGAAGAGATCGAGAAGAAGAAGGCCGAAGAGGCTGCGGCCGCCGCAGCTCGTTCCGCAGCGTCGCTTGCTTCCAGCTCGGCATCCGTCAACATCAACATGGTGGCCCCGGGCTCGGGTGCCGTGCGCTGGCCGGTCGCGAGCTTCCACAGTGACTGGGCGATCAACGGTTTCCGCACCCCGACGCGTCCGAACCACAACGGCCTCGACATGCTCAACTCGGGCGGAACGCCGATCTTCGCGGCGGCGGACGGTGTCGTGCGCGCCGCGCAGGATGGCCTCGGCGGCTACGGAAACGCCGTCGTGATCGACTCGGTCATCGGTGGCCAGGTCGTCACGACGCTCTACGCGCACATGATGTGGGGAAGCCGCACCGTCGAGGCTGGCCAGACCGTATCTGCCGGACAGATGATCGGACTCATGGGTCAGACGGGCTCGGCCACGACCACCCACCTCCACTTCGAGGTGCGCGTCGGTGGTGCTCTCGTCGACCCCATGGCATGGCTGCAGGCCAACGCCGGCTGAGCCCGGTTTCGTTCCTCGACACGCCACGTTTCGTTCACCCTCGTTGACCTTCGGGTGTCGTGAGGTGCATTAGCCTGGTCGCGACGTGTAAGAGAACGGGAGAGAGTCCGATGGGCAGCACACCGCGCAGCCGAACCACGGTTGCACTGGGGCGCCTCGTCCTTCGGCATCATGTTCTCGGACACCGCAGCTTCGCTGTGGTTCCAGGGCGCTGTCTGTAGAGACAGCGCCTTTTTTCATGCCTTGCGCGCTCTGACCACGTCGAACGTCGAAGAATCCCGGGAAGCCGTCTCGGGCCGTTCGAGAGGACAGCAATGCGCACTCTGGTGTTGAATGCGGGCTACGAACCGCTGGCCGTCGTGTCGTTCAAGCGGGCGCTCGTGCTCGTCATGAATGACAAAGCCACCGTCATCGAGCACATCCCCGAGGATCCTGTCTGGGGTACGGATGGCGCGCACGATCGGCCCGCGGTCATCCTGCTCAGCCGCTACGTTCGGGTTCCCGGCGGACGCACGATCCCGGTGACTCGTCGCGGCGTGCTTCGCCGTGATGCGCATCGCTGCGGATACTGCGGCAGGTCGGCATCCACGATCGACCACATCTTGCCGCGCTCTCGGGGTGGCGCTGACTCGTGGGAGAACCTCGTGGCGTGCTGTCTGAAGTGCAACAACCTCAAGAGTGACCGCACGCCGCAGGAAATGGGTTGGGAACTACGCCTGACGCCGGGAGCACCGCGCGGAGCGCAGTGGACGGTGCGGGGGACTGATCGCACCGACCCGTCGTGGGAGCCCTATCTCGCGCTCGCTGCCTGACTCTTACGCGGGCGGCTCGAGGATATTCGGGAGGCTCCGGTCGTTCGGGAGGGCTGCGGTTGCTGCATCCTCCCTCCCGAAGGGTCAGCTCCTCCCGGGCGTCCTGTGGGTCGGGTTCACGGGCGGCTCGAGGATGCCGAGCCAGCGGCGCAGGATCGGCTCGAGTGTTTCGGCATCCGTCCCCAGTTCCTCGATGATCCGGTGCTCGCCGGCCATGTGTGCGGTGAATGCCTCGTCGATGAGGGAGAGCCCGGCATCCGTCAACCCAATGAGCCTGCCACGCGCGTCGGATGCCTCGGGTCGGCGCTCGACGAGTCCGCGCACGATCAGGCGATCGACGCGTTTGGTGAGGCCGCCGCTGGTGACCATCGTGTGGTCGGCAAGCTCGCCCGCGCGGCGCTGGTAGGGGGCGCCGGCGCGGCGCAGGGTCGCGAGGATGTCGAACTCGGCGTAGCTCAGGTCGAAGTTCGCGTAGACCTCGGCAAGGCGTTGGTCCAGAAGCAGCCCGATGCGATGCAGGCGCCCGATGATGCCCTGGGGGAAGGTGTCGATGTCGGGGCGCTCGCGATGCCATTCGGCCTGGATGTGTGCGACGCGGTCGGAGGCGGCATCCATGGATTCACGGTATCGGAATAAATCTTCCACGGAAGGCATTGTTAGTTTCCATGGAAGATAAGTCCCTGAGGTGGCTCCTCCTGACCGCGATCGCTCCGATCGCCTGGGGGAGCACGTACTTCGTGACGCGGCAGTTCCTGCCCGCCGACGCTCCGCTGTGGGGTGCGCTGTTTCGCGCACTGCCGGCGGGACTCATCCTGCTGCTGATCTCGCGCCGCCTCCCGCACGGGGTGTGGTGGTGGCGCGCCGCCGTGCTCGGCATCCTGAACGTCGGCGGCTTTTTCGTGCTGGTCTACGTCGCCGGACAGCGCCTGCCCTCGAGCGTTGCGGCGACAGTGATGTCGGCATCGGCCGCCGCCATGATGCTGCTGGCTTGGATGCTACGCCGTCAGCGCCCGCGCGTGCTCGCGGCCATCGGCGCGGGGATCGGGCTCGTCGGGGTCGCGCTGCTGGTCGGTGTAGGCGGCGAGCCTGTCGATGGCTGGGGAATCGGCGCCGCGTTCGCGGGGATGCTCTCGTCCTCGCTCGGATTCGTGCTGACGGGCCGGTGGGGCAACGAGATTCCGGGGCTCACGATGGCCTCGTGGCAGTTGACGATGGGTGGCCTCATGCTGCTGCCCGTCGCCCTCGTCGTGGACGGTCCGCCGCCGGCACTGACGCCGACCTCGGCCCTCGGGTTCGCCTACCTCTCCCTCGTGTCGACGGCGCTCGCGTTCACCGTCTGGTTCGCGGGGCTGCGGCGCCTGCCCGCTGCGACGGTCGGGCTTATCGGACTGCTGAACCCCGTGACCGGCGTGGTGCTGGGTGTCTTCCTCGCGGGGGAACCCTTTGGCATCGTGCAGGTTGTGGGGCTCGGCCTCGTGCTCACCGGGATCGTGCTGGGTGCAGTCGTGCCGCGGCGGGCTGCGTCCCCTCGGGAGGGGATGGATGCTCGGGAGGGTGTGGATGCGGCATCCCCCCTCCCGAGTGACCAGACCCTCCCGAATGCGCAGACGGGGGTGTCGGTTGTCGACGGATTCCTGCCAGTCCAGGATGTGCCGCCTCCCGTGTCGGCGCGGCGTGGTGGGATGGAGGCATGACGCGCGCGCTCGTGGTGATCGATATGCAGCGGGGGTTTGATGACCTGGACTTCTGGGGACCCACGGCCAATCCCGACTGCGAGGCGAATGTCGCCCGGTTGATCGAGGCGTTCGCGGGGGAGCCGGTGGTGGTTGTGCGGCACGACTCTCGGCATCCTGATTCGCCGCTGCATCCGTCCAACCCCGGCAACGCGCTCGTCGATGCCGTGGCGACCGTGGATGCCGCGGTGCTGGTGACCAAGGACGTGAACTCCGCGTTCTATGGCGACCCTGACCTCCACGCCTGGCTGCAGGAGCGGGGGATCGGCGAGCTGGTGCTGTGCGGCATCCAGACCAACATGTGCGTCGAGACCACCGCGCGGATGGCGGGGAACCTCGGCTATGACGTGACCGTTGTGCTGGATGCGACGCGTACCTTCGACCTGGAAGAAGAGATCCCGGGGCTCGGTGTCGTGCGCCGGTCGGCGGCTGAACTCATGGCCGGCACCGCACTGGTGCTGCAGGGTGGCGGCTTTGCGCGCATCGCCACGACCGATGAGATCGTCCCGGCCTGAGCCCTAACCCTCAACTCCGGCTCGAAGTTTAGAACAAAGTATCTATTCTTTCGGGTTCTGTCGGACGACATGGCGGAGCTTTCCGTGTCGGATGCCCCGCGTATGGTGCTCTCATCGCATTGACGCATTAGAACATGCGTTCTAACCTGTGGGAGTGAGGGCGATCATGGGAGCACAGCGCGCGGAGGCCATCGCCGACGTCCGTGACCGGCTGGCCGAGGTGCATCGCCTCCGCGCGAAGGTCGAGCAGGTGCAGGGTCGATCCCTGGATGCCCCAGCCTTGCCGGCGTATCCCGCGCTGTCCCGGTTGCTCCCTGGTGGCGGCTTGCGACCCGGGTCGGTGTACACGCTTGCTCCGGGTTCGGCATCCGTCTCGCTCCTGCTCGCCCTGCTCGCGCCGCCTTCGCAGGCGGGCTCCTGGTGCGGGGTCGTCGGGATGCCGCACCTGGGAGCCGAGGCCGCCGAGCGGCTCGGGGTGGATCTGTCGCGGCTCGTGATGATTCCCGACCCGGGCTCGCGGTGGCTCGCGGTGGCGGCGACGGTCGCCGAGGTTCTGCCCGTGGTTGCGGTGCGCCCGCCGGGGCGGGTGTCGGATGCCGATGCCGCCCGATTCGCGGCACGCCTGCGCGATCGCGATGGTGTGCTGCTCGTGCAGGGCCCGTGGCCGCAGGCCGAAGCGTCGCTGTCGGTGAGCGACCCGGGCTGGAGCGGGCTCGGTCGCGGGCACGGATATCTGGATGCGCGAGAGGTCACCGTCACAGTGGCAAGTCGGCGGCTGTCGACCCCCCGACGAGGACCCGTGCTGCTCCCGGCTCCTGGAGGGGTGGTCGACACTGCCCGAGGGACTTCTCCCGCAGTGCGCGGCGCAAGTGAGTGGGAGGCGTTGTCGGGTCGGGAAGTCTTGTCAGTTCGGGAAGTCTTGTCAGTTCGGGAAGCCCTATCTGTCCGGGAAGCCGGGTGACATGCCTGCCGACTCATCCCTGCGGGCTCCGACGCGAAGCCTCGTGATCTGGATGCCGGACTGGCCGGTCGTCGCCCTGACCCGAGACGGGCCGCATCCGCTCGACCCTGCCGACCCGATCGCCGTGATCGAGAAGAATCTCGTTGTCGCCTGTTCTGCCGCGGCACGGCGTGACGGGGTACGCCGGGGATTGCGTCGGCGTGATGCGCAGGCGCGCTGCCCGGCCCTTGCGATCGTGTCGTCCGACCCGGTACGCGATCATCGCGCCTTCTCGCCCGTCGTCGCTCAGCTCGAAGAACGCGCGCCGGGGGTACAGATCATTCGCCCGGGACTGTGCGCGATCCGCGCTCGCGGCCCCGCCCGCTACTACGGTGGGGAGCCTGCCGCGGCGCGGGTCCTCCTCGAACGGATGCGGGAACTCAGCCTCGTCGATGTACGCATCGGGGTTGCCGACGGTCCGTTCACCGCCGAGCAGGCTGCACGCAGTGCGACCACGGCAGCTGATCCCATCCGCGTCGTGCCGGAGGGAGCGGCATCCGCGTTTCTCGCCCCGCTGTCGGTCGCCGCGCTCGCTGATGCAGACCCGGGATCCGGCATCGTCGACCTGCTCGCACGCCTCGGCATCCAGACCCTGGGTGCGTTCGCCGCGATGCCCGAAGAGCGTGTGCATGAGCGGCTGGGTGAGCGAGGAGTCAGACTCCGGGCGCTGGCCGCAGGCAGCGACTCGCGGCAGATCGAGCCCCGTGTGCCGCCGCCCGAGCTCGCGCGTGAGATCGCTTTCGAACCGCCGCTCGAGCTTGCCGAGCAGGTCGCGTTCGGGGTGCGCCAGAGCGCGGATGCCTTCATCGCGGGTCTCGGGGCGATCGACCTGGTGTGCACCGAGGTGCGCATCGAGCTGGTCGGCGACCGCGGCGAGCGCAGCGAGCGGGTGTGGCTGCATCCGGGGTCGTTCGATGCTGCAGCGATCGTGGACCGGGTGCGCTGGCAACTCGCCGAAGACGCAACCGACCTTCTGACCGGTGTCGGACTCGTGCGGATCTCGCCCGAGGCGGTGGATGCGGCATCCCACCACACCCCAGCGATTTTCGGCTCCGGTCCCGAAGAGCGGGTGCACCACGCTCTCTCGCGGGTGCAGGCGATGCTCGGTCATCGGGCGGTTGTGACTCCCGCTATCGGTGGTGGGCGCTGGCTCGCCGAGCGGCAGGTGTGGGTGCCATGGGGTGATCGGCTGCCTCGCGACCACCGCACGCTCGCCGCCGAACGCGCCCGTCCTTGGCCCGGGAGCCTGCCCGATCCGCTCCCGGCCACGGTGTTCGCTGATCCGGTCGCGGTCGAGGTGGTGTCGGCATCCGGGGTCACCGTCTCGGTCGATGAACGCGGGCAGCTCACCGGCACGCCGACGCTCATGATCGAGACCGGGCGTCGGCGGGCGGTGGCGGCGTGGGCGGGGCCGTGGCCGGTGATCGAACGCGCCTGGGATGCGAAACGGGCGCGGCGGGCTCACCGGTTCCAGGTCGTGGATGCCGACCAGACAGCCTGGCTGCTGGTGTGCGAGCAGGGCGCGTGGCATGCCGAAGGACGGTACGACTGATGGGATTCAACAACCCGTCGGTGTCGTGGTCAGAGATGGAACGGCTGCTCAGCGACCGCCGCCGGCCGAAGCCGCCGCCCGGGGACGGGGGCGACAGCCCTGCGTGGTCGCACAAGCGTGGGCCATACGTCGCTCCGCCGATCGAGCGACCCGCCCAGACCGTGCCGTACGCCGAGCTCCACGCGCACTCCTCGTTCTCGTTCCTCGACGGAGCATCCTCACCCGAGGACCTCGCCGAAGAGGCCGAGCGGCTGGGGCTTCACGCCCTAGCGATCACCGATCACGACGGGTTCTACGGCATCGTGAGGTTTGCCGAAGCCGCCGAACAGCTGAGCCTGCAGACCGTGTTCGGCGCCGAGCTCTCCCTCGAGCTTCCGAAGCGGCAGAACGGCGAACCCGACCCGGTCGGCGCCCATCTGCTCGTGCTCGCCCGGGGAGAGGAGGGATATCACCGTCTCGCCTCCGCGCTCACGCGCGCCCAGCTGCAGGGCGCCGAGAAGGGGCGTCCGCACTACGATCTCGAGCAGCTCGCGGCCTTCGCTCGCGGCGAGGAGCGCCTCGACGGGCTCACCGGAACCCGCGGCCGCTCGGAATGGGCGGTGCTCACCGGATGCCGCAAGGGCGCTGTCCGTCGTGCGCTCGCCGATGGAGGGCCGGATGCCGCAGCTGCCGCCCTTGACGCGCTCGTCGCTCTGTTTGGCCCCGGCGCCGTGCACGTCGAGCTCATCGACCATGGCAATCCGTCGGACACGCGCGAGAACGACATCCTTGCCGCGCTCGCCGCCGACCGCGGGCTGCCGCTGCTGGCGACCAACAACGTGCACTACGCCGCGCCGCAGCGCGCGCAACTTGCCGCGGCGGTCGCGGCGGTTCGGGCAGGTCGCGGGCTCGACAAGCTCGACGGCTGGCTCCCCGCCCACGCCGGCGCGCACCTGCGCTCGGGAGCCGAGATGGCCGAGAGGTTCGCCCGATATCCGGGAGCGGTGGCCAACACCGTGACCCTCGCCGACGAGCTGGCCTTTCCGCTGCGCCGGGCCAAGCCCGCCCTGCCGAAGCTGCCGGTTCCGGAGGGACACACGCCGATGACGTGGCTGCGACACCTCGTCTGGGAGGCGGTGCCCCGCAAGTATCCCGATCTGTCGCCGAAGGACCGTGACCGCATCGAACGGGAACTCGGCGTCATCGAGATGAAGGACTTCCCCGGCTACTTCCTCATCGTGCACGGCATCGTGCAAGAGGCGCGGCGGCGCGGCATCCTGTGTCAGGGGCGGGGGTCGGCGGCCAACAGCGCCATCTGCTACCTACTCGACATCACCGCCGTCGACGCAATCGCCTACGACCTGCCCTTCGAGCGGTTCCTCTCGAGCCTGCGCGATGAGGAGCCCGACATCGACGTCGACTTCGACTCCGACCGGCGCGAAGAGATCATCCAGTGGGTCTATGCCACCTACGGGCGCGACCGGGCGGCGCAGGTGGCGAACGTCATCCAATACCGGCCCAAGAATGCGGTGCGCGACATGGCCAAGGCGCTCGGCTATTCGCCGGGGCAGCAGGATGCCTGGTCCAAGCAGGTGGAGAGGTGGGCCCACGCGCCCGGAGGCTCGCCGCAGCGCCCCAGCGATGCGGCGAGTGGGCGTGGGGAGGGGAGTTCCTTGGAGAGCGGTCCCGAGCACGACATCCCGAGTCAGGTCATCGCCTACGCGGGGGAGCTGATGAAGGCGCCTCGGCATCTCGGCATCCATTCGGGAGGGATGGTGCTCACCGAGCGGCCCGTCGGCGAGGTCGTGCCGATCGAGCACGCGCGCATGGAGAACCGCACCGTCATCCAGTGGGACAAAGACGACGCAGCCTGGATGGGTCTCGTGAAATTCGACCTGCTGGGCCTCGGGATGCTGGCGGCGCTGCAGTACTGCTTCGACATGATCCGCGAGGCGACGGGGGAGGACTGGGAGCTGTCGACCCTGCCGAAGGAGGAAGCCGCGGTCTACGACATGCTGTGCCGGGCCGATTCGATCGGGGTGTTCCAGGTCGAATCGCGCGCGCAGATGGGACTTCTTCCGCGCCTGCAGCCGCGGCGGTTCTACGACCTGGTGATCGAGATCGCCCTCATCCGTCCCGGTCCGATTCAGGGCGGCGCGGTGCATCCGTTCGTGCGGCGCAAGCTCGGGCAGGAGCCGGTGACCTACGCTCACCCGAAGCTCAAGCCGGTGCTCGAGCGTACCCTCGGGGTGCCGGTGTTCCAGGAGCAGCTCATGCAGATGGCCGTCGCGATCGGCGAGTGCACCCCCGAGGATGCCGACCTGCTGCGCCGGGCGATGGGATCCAAGCGCGGGCTCGAGCGTATCGAGTCGCTGCGCGAGAAACTCTACGAGGGGATGGCGCGCAACGGCCTTGTCGGTGAGGAAGCCGATGCGATCTACGCCAAGATCCAGGCCTTCGCGAACTTCGGGTTCGCCGAATCCCATTCCCTGTCGTTCGGGCTGCTGGTCTACGCCAGCTCGTGGATCAAGCTGCACTATCCGGCAGCGTTTCTTGCGGGGTTGCTGCGCGCGCAGCCGATGGGCTTCTACTCCCCGGCGACTCTGGTGGCCGATGCCCGCCGCCATGGCGTGGAGGTGCGCCGCCCCGATCTACACGCCTCGGGAGTGTGGGCCGGGGTCGAGCCGTTGATGCCAGATCCGGCATCCGTCCCTCCGCTCATCCGGGAGGGGCAGGACGCTCGGGAGGATGTTGCGGGGAATATTGAACCTCCCGAACGGTCACAACCTCCCGAAACGCCATGCCCTCTCGTACGGATGCCGACGCCCACGGGCATGGATGCCTGCACGCACCGCACCCAGCCGCCGGTGGGTCCGTTCGATCGTGATGCGCCGGATGAGTCGGCAGCCCACCGCCGCGATGGGAACTTCGCGGTGCGGTTGGGGCTCGCGGGCGTCAAGGGCGTTGGGCAGCCGACCGCCGTGCGCATCGTCGCCGAGCGGGATGCGCACGGGCCGTTCCGCGATCTGCGTGATCTCGTGCGCCGAACGGGGGTGACCGAGGTGCAGCTCGAGGCACTGTCGACCGCTGGCGCGTTCGAGTCACTGGGCATCTCGCGCCGCGAGGGAGTGTGGCTCGCAGGGGCCGCAGCTCAGGATCGCGCCGAGTACCTGCCCGACTCGCTGGTGTCGGTGCAGCCGCCCCTCTTCACCGATCCGACGAGTTACGACATTCTCGCCGCCGACCTGTGGGCGACCGGCATCTCGACAGACGATCACCCGCTCACCCACTATCGCGCGCCTCTCGACGCACGCGGAGTGCTCACTTCCCGGGAGATCCGCAGCCACGAAACCGGGCGCCGCATCGAGGTCGCGGGACTCGTCACCCACCGGCAGCGGCCGGCGACGGCATCCGGAATCACCTTCCTGAATCTCGAGGACGAGCACGGTGTCGTCAACGTCATCTGCTCGGTCGGGGTCTGGAACCGCTATCGGCGGGTTGCGCGGGACGCTCCGGCGCTCATCGTGCGGGGGATGCTGGAACGCTCGCCCGAGGGGGTGACGAACGTGCTCGCCGACCGCTTCGAGGACCTGCGTGTCGGGGTGCAGCACCGCTCGCGAGACTTCCACTGACATCCCTAAGCTGGCGTCGTGAGCGATCCCGAGCGCGCTGTCACGCCGCCTGCCACCATGCGCGCCGTGGTCTACGACACCTACGGGCCGCCCTCGAACCTCCGGATCGAGCAGGTCCCCGTCCCGCGGCCTGCCGCGGGAGAGGTGCTGATACAGCTCGTGGCGACCTCCGTCAACCTGAGCGACTGGGAGACGCTGCACGGCGATCCCTTTTACGCGCGCATCGGGGGGCTCACCAGGCCAGCGCGACACATTCTCGGTTCGGACATTGCAGGAACGGTCGTCGCCATCGGTCCGGGCGCCTCCCGGTTCGCGGTCGGCGACGAGGTCTACGGTGACATCCTCGAACGCAAGGGAGGCTTTGCCGAGTACGCGGTTGCTCCGGAGTCAGCCCTTGCTCGCAAGCCGTCGCAACTGAGCTTTGCCCAAGCTGCGGCGATCCCGCAGTCCGGGGAGATCGCTGTTGCGGCGATGACCAAGGCTCGCCCGGGTTCCCGCCTGCTCGTCAATGGAGCAGGTGGCGGGTCGGGGGCGTTCCTGCTTCAGCTCGCGAAAGCCGCCGGGATGCACGTCACCGGGGTGGACAATGCCGGGAAGCTCGAAATCATGAGGCGAATGGGCGCCGACGAGACCATCGACTACCGTGAGCAGGACTTCACCCGCACCGGGTCCTATGACCTTGTTATCGATCTCGTCGCTTACCGATCGGTGTTCGCCTACCGGCGGGCGCTCGCCCCGGGCGGACGGTGCTTTGTCGTCGGCGGCACGACTCGTGTCCTGATACGGATGCTGACCGTCGGCGCGCTCGTCGGTCTTGTCAGTGGGACTCGGCTGGGCGCGCTCGCCGTACCGACAGGGCCTGCGCGGTTCGAGCCGCTCGCGGCCCGGTGCGCTGCCGGCGAGATCCAGGTGCCGATCGACGCCGAGTACAACCTCGTCCACACGCGGGAAGCGCTCGAGCATCATGGCACCGGTCGCGCGCTTGGCAAGGTGGTGGTCCGGATCCGCGACGACCCGTGATGCATCGGTCGTGCGCGAAGTTGGTCTCTGTGTGATCACAGAGTCGGGCGTCGCGAGTCGTAGGAACCGACCTCGGGGCGCCGTCCGTGGCCGTCGCGAATGACCGAGCGCGCGAGAGCGATCACGCTCGTGATGATCGCCGCGATGAACAGAACAAGGATGATGACGGACACGGTGGCTCCCTTCCGCCTCCATGTCACCCCGTCACGGATGCCGCACCCCACGGCCACCCTGCCGCGCGTGGCCCGGTCGTGCACGCGATCCGCGAAAACACAAGGTCTCGTGGTCGCGCCGCGAGCCAGCATCCGCCGATTGGACCGCTTGCCACCCGCCAAAACGGCCCCCGACGACCTAAGTCATCGGGGGCCGCTATATCGCTGGGGGATCAGCCCTGTGCGGCGAGCGCGAAGCGGACGGTGCCGTCCTGCTCGAGCTGCGCGTCCAGGACGCGATCATTGAGCGCAAGCGACGCTGCGGTGTCGAGGAACACGCGGGCGCCCTCGGTCACGACGACCGTGTCGTCGGGCTCGGGAGCGGGTGCGACGCTGAGCTCGAAGCCGGTCTCGGCGCCAGCATCCCGGATGCGAAGACCGCGGTCAGCTGCCTGCGGCACGCGGGCGACGATCGTCTTGACGGCCTCAGCCGCGGTGTCGGTCATGGTGAGCATTGGTGCTCTCCTTCCGTTGCGGTCTCTGGGTCAGCCACGATTCCGAGAGTTGGCGACACATGCAACCTCACAAGCGCCATACCCAGGGGATTCCCACGTTCGGCCGCTGATCGGCTCGGCCGGGTCGGCGCATCCGCCTAGACTGGATGCTGCCAGCCTCTGTAGCTCAATGGAAGAGCAGTTCCGTCCTAAGGAAACGGTTGGGAGTTCGAGTCTCTCCAGGGGCACTTTCCGTAACGATGACCGTGTGCGAAGGTGGCAGCCATGGATACGGATGCCGTCGGGCGCTGGGTTAAGGAGTATGAGAGAGCCTGGCGTGAGTGCGATGCGCCAGCGGTGCGCGATCTTTTCACCGAGGACGCGCATTACCTCACGTCACCATACGAAAAACCGCTCGTCGGGCACGAAGCGATCGAGGATTTCTGGAACGATCCGCAACCGTTCGAGATGGAGATCCAGTCGGTGACGGTTGATGGCTCTCACGCTGTCGTGCGCGTGCGGGTCACGTATCGCGACCCTGAGCAGGAGTACCTCGACCTCTGGGAGCTCGACTTCACGCCCGACGGGCGAGTCGAGCATTTCGTCGAGTGGGCCTACTGGCCCGGCAAGAGCTTCACCGCGTAGCTTCGACGGCGCACGCGGTCTCGAGCCTGAGGTGAAGCATCCCGTCGACCGACGTGCTGTCACGGATGCTCATCCGCTCGATGGGCAGCTCAGTGCTGTAGCGAATGTCCTGCTGCATCGCACGGTCGGGCAGATAGCCAGCGCGGTCCCAGGCTGCCAGGATGCGGGTCGCCGAGGCGGCATTGTCACCCGTGCGGAACGCCAGGTCAACGGTCAGTCGAGATCCGACCTCGCCGCAGGGAACTGCCGAGACAGGCGTTTGGTGGACTGTAACGGGGACGTCCTCCGGTGTCCGAAGGGGCGGCGTGCTCGCCTCGATCGTGGCGTGAAGCATCCGCGTGATCTCGTCTCGCGCCTGCGTGACAGTCAGGGGATCCGGTGCTGGCGTCGTGCCTCCCGGCGGCAGGATCGCGGCAGTGTTGCCGATCGCGGATGCGGCCATCTCGGTGAGCCTGTCGACATTGTCGTCTCCCCACGCGACGAGCACGAGCGAGCCCGAGAGGAGCACACCGCACACCAGGCCGGCTGCCAACCAGTCAACGGATCGTCTCCACGCGGCGATGGCGATGATGGCGCACACCACGATCAGGGTGACGCTGAGGATCGCTGACGCTGAGCTCCTGGCTGACGCGGCTTCGGCGATCTCTTCCAGCCAACCGGCCGCTGTCACCGGTTTGTCGTAGCCGACGTCGCCGCTGAGCATCACGAACAGAACGGTGGCTCCGCACAGCACGATTGTGCCGACGACGAGAGTAAGGATCGCGAGCGCTTTGATCGCCCGCGTAGCGACGCCCGAGGTGGTGCTCACCCGCTCACTCGCCGCCGCTGACGCCGGCCTCGTCGGGTTCCCACCGCAGGACGTCGCCGGGTTGGCACTCCAGCACGCGGCAAATGGCATCGAGTGTGGAAAAGCGCACGGCCTTGGCTCGACCGTTCTTGAGGACCGACACGTTGACGGGGGTGATGTCGATGGCGGCTGCGAGCTCCGAAACGCTCATCTTCTTCTTCGCGAGTTGGACGTCGAGATCGATCACGATGGCCATCAGACGACCTCAGACAGGTCCTGGCGCAGTTGCGTGGCCTGGCGAAGTAGACCGCGCATAACGACAACCACGAGGGCAAGACCCGCGGCACAGATGAGTGAGATCAGTCCAACGAGCGCCGTGAAAGGCCCACCAGCGCTCGCTGCATCGAGCACAACGAGGCCGGCGACGATCAGCAAGCCGGCGACGACAATACTGCCGATGATGATGTCGACCCACCGAAACGCGGCGTTGTCGAAGATACGGTCCTCCGCAGCGAGCGACAGAAGCGCCCACACGCAGACCAGCACGACCTGACCGCACAGCAGGAGCGCGTCAACCAAGAGGATGCCGGGAAGCTCGAGGGCTGCAAACTCGGGCGCGGCCTGTGCGAAGCTCCTGGCGTTGGCGGGAACGTAAGCCACCTGCACGAACACGATCGCGGCGAACAACACCACGATCAGGGCTTTGGTCGCCACAATCACCACGTTCCGCATCCGCGTTGTCCTATCGTTTATCGGTTGCAATCTATCGAAAAACGATAGTAGCTTAGCTGCTCGACCGAGGTCCACGGAACTCGGTGTGGGAGAAGGCGGGATGCTATGGCTACGAATGCCGAGAGGCTGCGGTCGGCGTACTCGCGCGCAACAGGGCCAGCACTCATCGTCGGCACTGTCGTGGGTGCGGTGCTCGGCCTGCTGGTCGTTCAGATCGTGGGGTCAGCCGCACCGTGGGGTGTTGCACTGACCTTCGGCGTCGCTGGCGTCGTGACGGCCGCGATCGCCGCCGGCCTCAGCTTGGCGGTCTTGGCCGGGATGAACACCTACGTGTCACCGTCGCCCCACGTTCGCGTCGCCGCCGCGACGCTGACCGCATCCGTCGCCACGGCGATGGTGTCGCTGGCGCTGCTGTGGATGCTGTTTCTTCGGGGGGTGCTGTGGATCGCCGCGATCGCGGGGGTCGTCGCGGCGATCGTCGCACTCGGTCTGGCGCTCGCCGCCGAACGGCGGGCTCCGACCCTGCCTCAGCCGGCGCGGCGCGATCACATTCCCAGCGGTATCGCGCTGTGGCCGCTGGGAGCAGCCATGCTCCTTCCCATCGGCGGCGCGAGCTCGATATTCCTGCTCCGAGCCCAGCTGCATGTGCAGTGCGGCATCTACGTCGAGTCTGGCGTTTCTCAGGTCGAGGCGAACGGGTCGTGGGTGTGCGCGGACGGCATCAGCTACCTGATTCCCGGAATCATCCTGATCTGCGGTCCCCTTGTGTTCGCCGTCGTCGGCGCCGTGATCGCACACCTGGTCGTTCGAGACGTTCTGGCTCGGCTCGTGCTCGCTCTTCTCGCCGTGGCGAGCGTCGCGTGGGTGCTCGGATGGACGTGGTACGCCTCGGGTGCGCTTGTGTCGTCAACGCCGCCCGGCATCGACTCGCTCCACTACTGGTATCTCGCCGTGGGACCCGCCGCAGCCGTGGCGGCGGCAGGACTGGTCGTCGGGCTAGTCGCTCTGCTCGCCCGCCTCTCGGGTACCGGGTGGATGTTGGGTCTCGCGATCGGCGCGATGATCTTCGCCAGCCTGTTAAGCCTCGGGGTCTCCGCCGGCACGTTCGTCGCCGCGGGCCTGCTGGGCGCGGCCTACGGTCGCGGGTTGAGGCGCGAGCACCCCTGTGAGCCGCGCCGGAATGTAGCTGGAGCCAGCGACGATGCTGCCAGCCCGCTCAGGGGCGCGTGACCGCCCCCCGGTTCGGTGCCACAGCGCGATACACCTCGAGCGCTGAGTCGCTCGGCACACCCTGGACGCAGACGTGGTCGGCACCGGCATCCAGATGAGCGCGGAGCCCATCGAGAAGGGTCGCGGCGTCTCCATGGACCACGATGCGATCTACCAGGTCGTCGGATCCCGATCCCTGAACGTCATCATCGCTGAACCCGCCTCGCTTCATGGTGTTGGTGTAGTTGTTCAGGCCGAGATACGGCGTGAGGAACGCGCGTGCGGCCTTGCGTGCGGACACCGGGTCGGTATCGAGTACGACGGTTTGCTCCGGCGCGACAAGGACCCCGTTCCCCAGTGTCTCGCGGGCTTCGGCGGTCTGCGCGGGCAGGGTGAGGTAGGGATGCGTCCCCGCACTGCGGGTGCGGGCGAGCTCGAGCATCCGCGGGCCGAGCGCGGAGAGCAGTCGGTCTTCCTGCGGCACGCCCGCCGCATCCAGCACGTCGAGATAGCTGCTCATCGCTTCCAGCGGCCTGGCACGTTCGTGCTGGCGCTCCCGGTGACCTGAGCCGATACCGAGCAGGAGCCGGCCAGGATGCCGCGCGACGATGCGATGGTACGACTCGGCGAGTTCGGTGGCGTCCGACATCCAGATGTTCACGATGCCGGTGGCCAGCACGATCGACTCGGTGGTGTCGAGCAGCCGCTCCGCTTCCACGAGATCGGCAGCGGGAGATCCGCCGAGCCAGATCGTGCCGTACCCGAGCCGCTCGACCTCCACGGCCATCGTTTCTTCGATGTCGGTGCTGCGTCGCCAGACCCCGAATTCACCTAGCCGATCCGTCCACGTCATTCCCCCATCCTCGCAGGCGTGTGGATGTCCAGCCCGGGGCTGCGCGGCACGTCCCTCAGGCATGATCGAACCGTGACCAGTCGATTCGTCGTGCGCACCCGCGCTGCGGTGGCCGCCGACGAGCTTTTCGATGTCTCGCTCGACATCGACGCTCACGTCGCCTCGATGGAGCAATCCGGCGAGCGGGCGATCTCGGGCGTCGTCTCGGGCCGCATCGACCTCGGTCAGGAGGTCACGTGGCGAGCCCGCCACTTCGGCATCTGGTTCACGATGACCTCGCGGATCACGGCGCTCGACCGACCAACGCGGTTCGTCGATGAGCAGGTGCGTGGGCCGTTCCGGTGGTTTCGTCACGAGCATCGCTTCGATGACGTCACCGGCGTGACGACCATGACCGACACGATCGATCTCGCTTCGCCGATTTTCGGCATCCTCGCCGAACGTGCTGTGCTTGTGCCCTACCTGCGGCGACTCATCCGTGTGCGCAACGCACATCTGCTCGACCGGCTCGGCCTGGGCCCGACGACCGATCCCGGTGCTGCCGCCTGGGAGCCGGGCGAGTCTTCGCCGTACCGCGCTGTCGAGAGCGCAACCTACCTCGGTCGAGGCGAGGCGGTGTGGGAGTTCGCGAGCCGCGAGGTGCTCCGCTGGGGCGTGAAGACGCGGAGCGGATTCCGAATCTTTGATGCGCACGAGGTGATCCCCGGGGAGCGGCTGCAGATCACCGCAGCGATCGGTCCCCTGTCGATCCGAGAGCCGGTCGAAGTCCGCAGCGTCATCCGTGAACCCGATCGGGTCGGCTTCTCATATGTGGCTCTGCCGGGTCATCCCGTTCGCGGCGAGGAGGCGTTCATCGTCCACCGCGAGGGTGAGGATGTCTTCCTCAGCATCCGGTCACTCACGGCGCCCGCGAGCCGCGGCGTCTGGCGTTTCGCGTACCCCGTCCTGCGGGTGGCGCAGATGATTGTCCGGAGGCGGTATCAGAGCGCGCTGCGCTGAGCCCGCGCCTACCGACGCAGCGCAGCTCGAACCGCGGAAGCGGGGTCCAGATCGATGCGTCGCAGCAGCTGGGCATTGAGAGCGACGACGACGGTGGACAGCGACATCAGGATCGCACCGACCGACATCGGCAGCACGAAGCCGATCGGGGCCAGGATGCCGGCGGCCAGCGGCACCGAGATGAGGTTGTACCCGCCCGCCCACCACAGGTTCTGCGTCATCTTCCGATACGTCCGGCGCGACAGCTCGATCACCGAGAGTACTGAGCGTGGGTCGGATGTCGCGAGGATCACTCCGGCCGAGGCGATCGCGACATCCGTGCCCGCACCGATCGCGATGCCGACGTCGGCCTGTGCGAGGGCCGGAGCGTCGTTGACGCCGTCGCCGACCATCGCGACCCGTTTGCCCTCCCGCTGAAGTTCACGCACCTTCGCAGCCTTGTCTTCGGGGCGCACGCCGGCGAACACCCGGTCGATGCCGAGGTCGTCGGCAACGGATGCGGCGACGCTCTCGGCATCCCCGGTGATCATGACGACCCTGATGCCCAACCTGTGCAGCGCATCGACGGCCTCGCGGGACTCCGGCCGCACCCGATCGGACAGTGCCAGCCCGCCGATCACCTGCCCGTCGCGCGCGACGTGCAGGATGATGGCTCCCTTGTCGTGCCAGGATGCGGCGGCTTCGACCTCATGGGCGCCCAGCTGCTCCAGCATCCGGGGCCCGCCGACGCGGATCTCGTGTCCGTCGACCGTTGCAGTGACGCCGACGGCGGGGGAGGACGAGAAGTCGGTCGCCTGGGGGACATGGATGCCCCGCTCGGCCGCCGCGCGCACGATGGCCGCTGCCAGCGGGTGCTCGCTCACGTTTTCGGCGGCGGCAGCGAGGGCGAGCACGTCGTTGTCGTGCCACGCGCTCGCGGTCTCAATCGCCGTCACCGCAGGGGCGCCTTCGGTGAGCGTGCCGGTCTTGTCGAACATCACGGTGTCGACGGTACGCATGCTCTCCAGCGCCAGCCGATCCTTCACCAGGACGCCGGCCCGCGCGGCCCGCTCGGTGGCGATCGAGACGACGAGTGGGATCGCGAGGCCCAGCGCGTGTGGGCAGGCGATCACGAGCACGGTGATCGATCTGATCACCGCTGAGTCGGCGTCGCCGATGAGTGTCCAGACCACGGCGGTGATGACCGCAGAGCCGAGCGCGAACCAGAACAGCAGGGCCGCGGCGCGATCGGCGAGCCGCTGTGCGCGGGATGTCGAGTTTTGCGCATCCGCAACAAGGCGCTGGATGCCGGCCAATGCCGTGTCGTCGCCTGTCGCGGTGACCTCGATGCGAAGACCGGAGTCGACGGCCACGGTACCGGCGGTGACGGTGTCGCCGACGCCGCGAGGGACAGGACGGGACTCTCCGGTGACCATCGACTCGTCCATGTCGGCATGGCCATCGATGACCACTCCATCTGCCGGAACGTTCGAGCCGGGTCGCACCACGACGACATCACCCACGCGCAGATCGGCGGGGGAGACGGTGACGATCTGGTCTCCCTCCACGCGTTCTGCTTCGTCGGGCAGGAGCGCGGCGAGTGAGTCGAGTGCTGACGTGGTCTGCGCAAGCGAGCGCATCTCGATCCAGTGGCCGAGCAGCATGATCACGATGAGGAGCGCCAGCTCCCACCAGAACTCGAGGGCATGGTCCAGGATGCCGAGAGTCGCCCCCCAGGAGGCGAAGAAGGCGACCGTGATGGCCAGTCCGATCAGGAGCATCATCCCGGGCGTGCGCGAGCGCAGTTCCGAGATCGCTCCGCTGAGGAACGGCCAGCCGCCCCAGGCGTACATGACGGTACCCAGGACGGGCGCGACGACCAGCGCCCAGTCCGGCACCGCGTAGCCGAGGATCATCGCGAACATGGGTGATGAGGCGACGACCGGAATCGCTATGACGAGGTTGATCCAGAAGAGTCGACGAAACTGCGCGACGTGATCCCCGTGGCCAGTGTGTCCGCTGTGAGCATCGTGCGATCCATGGCTCGCGCGGTTCTCGTGGCTCGCGTGCTGCGCGTGCTCATCGTGCTCGACGCGCCCTGTCGCTGCCGTGTGGTGGTGCTCGTGCGAACCGCTCATGGCCGTCACTCCTTGGGTCGTCGGCGTACTCTCGACCACAACGAGGATACCCCCGGAGGGTATTCCGGCCCAGGAGGGATCACATACCGAAGGCGGCGCGCACTCCCTCGTTTACCACGACGCCACCCCGCACGTTGAGTCCACGCGCGAGTGCCGGGTCAGCCTCGGATGCCGCATCCCAGCCGTGGTCAGCGATCGTCGCGATGTAGGGGAGGGTCGCGTTGCCGAGCGCGCGTGTGGAGGTGTGGGGTGCAGCCCCCGGCATGTTCGCCACGCAGTAGTACAGCGACTGGTGTACGGCAAAAGTGGGGTTGTCGTGGGTCGTCGGGTGTGAGCCTTCGAAGCATCCGCCCTGGTCGATCGCGATGTCCACGAGCACGGAGCCGGGCTTCATGGCGGCGACCATCTCGTCGGTGACGAGCTTGGGGGCTGCGGCTCCGGGAATCAGCACCGAGCCGATGACGAGGTCGGCATCGGCCAGCTGTTCGGCGATCTCATACCGTGTCGAGGCGCGGGTCTCGACGGCGCCGCCGAAGCGCGCTTCGAGGGCGCGGAGCTTGGGCAGCGAGATGTCGATGACAGTGACGTTCGCACCGAGGCCCAGCGCATTCGCGGTCGCGTGCTCTCCAGCGACACCGCCGCCGATCACAACGACCTTTGCCTTGGGGGTGCCGGGCACGCCGCCCAGCAGCATCCCCCGTCCACCCGACGGGCTCATCAGGGCCTGCGCGCCCACGGTGATCGAGAGCCGGCCGGCGACCTCGCTCATGGGGGCGAGAAGAGGGAGTGCCTTGTCGATCGTCTGCACGGTCTCGTAGGCGACGGCTGTTGTGCCGGCGTTCATCAGGGCGTCAGTCAGCGGCCGGTCGGCTGCGAGGTGCAGGTAGGTGAAGAGGGTGAGATCGTCGCGCAGCAGCCCGTACTCGGGGGCGATCGGCTCCTTGACCTTGACGACCATCTCAGCGCCGCCCCAGGTCTCTTCGGCCGTGTCGGCAATCTGCGCGCCGGCGGCGCGATACGCGTCATCCGTGAACGCACTACCCAGGCCCGCGCCACGCTGAACCGTCACGGTGTGACCGCGACGTACCAGGGCGTCGACTGCTGCCGGCGTCATGGCGACGCGGTTCTCGTTGTTCTTGATCTCGGTGGGTACGCCGATCCGCATGATCTTCTCCGTTCTTCCTTGAGCGCGGCCACACAGCTCGCCGTCGAACAGAGAATCGCACGATCTTCTGCTCGGAATGTTTCAGATCGAAGAAATCGAGCCATATAGCGGGGTTCTGGTGACACCACAACGAAGAAAACTTGGTCGACTAGCACTTATGACGAAGAATATTCGACATGAGTACGGAGCTTGACCCGATCGACGAACGCATCGTTGCGCTGCTGTCCGCCGACGGTCGGATGACCAACGCGGCCCTCGCCGATGCGATCGGCCTTGCGCCATCAACCGTGCACACGCGTGTTCGCGCTCTCGTGGACCGCGGTGTCATCACAGGCTTTCACGCTGCCCTCGACCAGGGTGCCCTCGGGCGCGGGCTGCAGGCTGTCATCGGAGTGACACTGCGTCCCGGTGCGCGCCAAGAGAGCATCCGCGCCTTCACACAAGAGGTGCGGCGAATCCCTGAGGTCATCCAGGTCTTCTTTCTCGGCGGTGCTGACGACTTCCTCGTCCACATCGCGGTCGAGGATTCGTCGGCGGTGCGCCGCTTCGTCGTCGATCACCTCTCGGCTCGCCACAGCGTGGCATCCACCCGCACGAGCCTGATCTTCGAATACCACCGCAACGCCGTCGCGGCTGACTTCGACTAGGTCCGCGCGAGTGCGGTGTCGTAAGAAAGCGCCGCGCAATTGGTCCCGCAGCCTTGGAACGACGGATGATGGAACAACGGCGCATCACAGCATCAGTGCGCCGACCCACACCTGGAGGCCCCGTGTCCCGTCCCTTTGGCGCATCCCGCGCCCGCATCCTCGCCGTCGCAGCAGCAGTCGCAGTCTCGGCGCTCGCCCTGGCCGGCTGCTCGAGTTCGAGCGAGCAGGCAGACTCAGCCGACGCGGGCTACGTCACGCCCGGCAAGCTCACCATCGCAACCGGGCAGACCGCCTACGAGCCGTACGTCATTGGCGACGACCCGGCCTCGGGTGAAGGATTCGAGGCCGCTCTCGCCTACGCGATCGCCGACAAGCTCGGTTTTGCCGCCGAGGACGTCGAATGGGTGCGCACGAGCTTCGAGGCAGCGATCGCCCCCGGTCCCAAGGACTTCGACTTCAACATCCAGCAGTACACGATCACCGACGAACGCAAGCAGGCCGTCGATTTCTCGTCGCCCTACTATTCGGCGGCGCAGGCTGTTGTCGCACTGGAGGGTGGGCCGGCAGAGGGTGTCAGCGACCTCGACGGGCTGAAGTCCCTCGTGTTCGGCGCAATGTCTGGCTCGACCAGCGCGCAGACGATCGACGCGGTAGTGCAGCCCGACACGACGACACAGTTGTACTCATCGAACGAGGATGCCGTCGCAGCCCTCAAGGCGGGGCAGATCGACGCGTTCGTGATCGATCTTCCGACGGCGTTCCTTGCCACGTCGCAGTACATCGAGAACTCCTTCATCGTCGGCCAGCTGCCCCTCGGCGGAATCGCCGATGAGTGGGGCGTGGTTCTGGCGAAGGACTCGCCGCTGACGGCATCCGTCTCAGCAGCGATCGACGAACTGCGCGCCGACGGCACGCTGCAGCAGATCACCGACCAGTGGCTGGATGCCGAGCAGGGCGTTCCGATCCTGCAGTGACCACTCCCGCCCCCACCGCGGACGGCCCACCGCCGCCCAGCGCGCTCGAGCTCGACCGCCGCGCCTATCGGCGCCGGCGGTCGCAGCGCTCTGTGCTGCTTGCGGTCGCCTCGACGGTGGTGTTCGCCGCCATCGTCTGGTTGACGGTCATCCGGACGCCCGGATGGGCTGCCGTGCAGGAATCGTTCTTCGACCCGCGGATCGCAATCGAGTCGCTCCCGAAGGTGTGGGACGGGTTCCTGCTGAACCTTCAGGTGCTGGGGCTGTCGGTGATCACGGTGAGTGTGGTCGCGCTGACGGTCGCGGTGCTGCGTACTCTGCGCGGACCGGTGTTCTTTCCGCTGCGGGTGCTCGCGGCCGGCTACACCGACTTGTTTCGCGGGTTCCCGTTCATCATCGTGCTTTACCTCGTCGGGTTCGGCATCCCGACGGTCGTGGGTGAGCGGATCGAGCCCGTGATCCTCGCGGTGCTGGCAGTCACCCTCACCTACTCGGCGTACGTCGCTGAAGTCATCCGTGCCGGCATCGAGGCTGTGCATCCGTCGCAGCGCCTCGCCGCGCGCGCCCTTGGGCTCGGGCACGTGCAGACGCTCCGGCATGTCGTGCTGCCGCAGGCTCTGCGCAAGATGACACCGCCCCTGATGAACGACTTCATCTCGATGCAGAAGGATGTCGGATTGATCTCGATCCTCGGGGCTGTGGATGCCATCGCCGCCGCCCGCTCGGAGGTCTCACTCACCTACAACTTCACGCCGTACGTCGTGGCGGGCATCCTGTTCGTCCTGCTCGCCATCCCGACGATCCGCGTGGCGGATTGGTACACCGCGAAACTGCAGCGCCGCGAGCAGGCGGGATCCGTCCTATGAGCACCGTGCTGCGGGCCGAGGGCCTGTGGAAGAGCTTCGGCGATCAGCCCGTGCTGCGGGGAGTATCACTCGACCTCTCCCGCCACGAGGTCGTCGCAGTGATCGGCTCGAGTGGCTCGGGTAAGTCCACTCTGTTGCGGTGTCTGAACCTGCTCGAGAGCATCGACGACGGGCGCATCTTGCTCGGTGACGACGACATCTCCGATCCGCGCGTGGATGCCGACCGCGTGCGCTCGCGGCTCGGCACCGTCTTTCAGGGGTACAACCTGTTCCCGCACCTGAGCGTGCTCGATAACGTCACCCTCGCGTCGCGGGTTGTGCGACGGGTGCCACGGCGCGATGCCGAGGAACGAGGGAAGGTGCTGCTTGACCGGGTGGGGCTCGCAGCGTTCGCGCACGAGCATCCCGACCGTCTCTCAGGCGGACAGCAGCAGCGTGCGGCGCTGGCCCGCGCTATCGCTACCGACCCCGAGGTGCTGCTACTCGACGAGATCACCTCGGCCCTCGACCCGGAGCTCGTCGGCGAGGTGCTCGGCCTGGTCCGTCAGCTGGCCGAAGACGGTGCGACGATCCTCATGGCTACCCACGAGATGGCCTTCGCCCGCGACGTCGCCCATCGCGTGCTGTTTCTCGATGAGGGCCGTGTGCTCGAAGAGGGCACGCCCGCCCAGGTGTTCGAGGCGCCGCGCGAAGCCCGCACCAGGGAGTTCCTCACGCGCTTCCGAGCGTAGGGGTCGCCAGCCGGGATGTCAGTGGCCGGCGCCGAGCTCTCGGGGCGGAGTCGTTGACCGTCCCTAACTCCGCAGTATCGCCGCTTGTTCGCATCCGTTGTGCCGGATGCTGCGAAGTCCGCGCAATTCTGCGGAGTTAGCGGCGCCGACAGCGGCGACCCCGGCCGTCGGGCGCTTCAGGCGACGTATCCTGAACCGGACCGGGGCGAGAGGAGCGACGGATGACAATCGTCGATGAGGCTGCCCGGATTGAGGCAATCAGCGGTTACGACGTCATCGCTTGCCCGCCCGCGTCGGAGCTTCAGGGGCTCGTACGTCTCGCGGCGATGTTGTGCGGAGTCTCGAAGGCCGTGATCAACATCATCGATGATCGCTTTCAGCACCAGGTCGCCGCGTTCGGTCTCGAACCGGCAGTCTGCGCCCGCGAGGACTCGATGTGCGCCGCCGTTCTCGCGGATCGAGCCCCCATCGTGGTTACGGATGCCCGGCGGGATCCTCGATTCCGAGCGCACCCGTTCGTCGTGGGCGAGATCGCGAGCGTGCGCTTCTACGCGTCGAGCCCGCTCGTGACACCTGACGGTGCGATCATCGGGACGCTCTGTGTCTTCGACGAGACCGTCCGCGACCTCGATCCCGAGGCCCAGCGCGCCCTCGAGATCCTCGCCGGGCAGGTCATCGAGGTCCTCGAACTCCGGCGCGCGACGCGAGAGCTCACTGCGTCCAACGAGATGCTCACCCAGTTCGCGGGGCAGATCAGCCACGATCTTCGCAATCCGCTGACCGCGTTGGTCGGATACCTGGAGCTGGCATCCGACAGCCCCGACATCGATTTGGCGCCGCAGGCCGCCCGATCTCTCGCGCACGCCGAGTCGGCGGCTGACCGGATGGCCGCCATGATCGCTGATTTGCTGGAGTACGCACGGCGCGGATCTGCTGCACCTCATCCTCAAGCGGTGAAGCTTGATGAGCTGACCGCAGACGTCATCGCTGATCTTCGTGTGCCGATCGCCGCGTCGTCGGCGACGATCGCCGTGGATGCCGACATCGAGGTCTGGGCTGATCGCACGCTGCTGGGAGTCGTGATGCAGAATGTGGTCGCGAACGCGGTGAAGTTCGCGGCAGCGGCCGGCTTTCAGCCGCACGTCGAGGTAACGGGAACACGAACGTCAGCCGGTTCACTCATTGCCGTCGACGACAACGGGCCGGGAGTGCCTCGCGAGTTGCGCAGGCGTGTGTTCGATCTGATGGACCGCGGCAACGCGGAGGGGGTCGACGGCCTGGGACTCGGTCTTGCCACCTGCCGCGGCATCCTGCAGGCTCACGGCGGCCGCATCGCCATCGAAGACTCACCACTCGGCGGCGCTCGGGTGCGGATCACCTTGCCGAACCCACCAGACCTGCCCTGAAGTGGCGCCGCAACCTGGGTTGCGCGCAGAAGACTGGAACCGCTCCCATACAATTGTCGGCGGCCTCGCCATGACTCCCGATACTCCTTCCCGCACTGCGCCGCGCCGCGACATCCAGGGCCTGCGCGCGCTTGCCGTCCTGGCGGTGCTCGGCGCGCACGCAGTCGGGTGGCCCGCCGGGGGGTTCGTCGGGGTCGACATCTTCTTCGTGATCTCGGGCTTTCTCATCACCGGGATGCTGCTCTCCGAGATTCGCCGTCGCGGCAGCGTCTCCGTGGGCGGCTTCTACGCGCGCCGTGCACGTCGCATCCTTCCCGCGGCGCTCGTGACCCTGGGTGCGGTCGTCGGCGCTGCGTTTGCGCTGTTCAACACCGTGCGGGCCGATCAGACCCTGTGGGATGCCATCAGCGCAGCGCTGTTCGTCTCGAACTGGCGCTTCGCCGCCCAGGGCACCGACTATTTCCACGCCGCTGATGCCGTCTCACCCCTACAGAACTTCTGGTCGCTGTCGGTGGAAGAGCAGTTCTACCTCGCATGGCCGGGGCTGCTTGTCATCCTCGTGCTGCTCGTGCCCGTTGCGGCACGGCGAGGCGCTGCGGCACGAGTGGTTGTGGGAATCGCTGCGGGAGCGATTGTCGCGGCATCCTTCGCCTGGGCGCTCACGCAGACCGAGGCGCACCCCACCCTCGCCTACTTCTCGACGCTGACGCGGGCGTGGGAACTCGCGGCGGGGGCGCTGCTTGCTGCGGCGGTTCCGGTGCTTACCCGAATACCGCGAGCTCTCGGAATCGTGATGGGATGGCTGGGGCTTGCCGGTGCGGTGACGGCAGTCCTGTTCATCGAACCCACCGCTGCCGGCTTCCCCGCGCCGTGGGCCGCGCTTCCGGTTGTCGCCACCTGCCTCGTGCTTGCCGGTGGCGTCGCCGGAGATCCACGGCAGAGACACCTGTTTCCGCTCAGCAACTCCGTGAGCGTGTTCGTCGGTGACATGTCCTACTCGCTCTACCTGTGGCACTTTCCCGTCATCGTTTTCGCCGCCGTGCTGCTCCCTGAGTCCGATCAGAGAATCTGGATCGTGCTCGGGGCCATCGCCGTGCTGAGCCTTGCCTCGTATTTCATCGTCGAGCAGCCCTTGCGATACGCGCCGTGGCTGGGGGCTCGGATGCCTGCCCCGTCGGATCGGGCGGCATCCGAGCGGGCCGCGCTGCAGCCGGCGGCGGCAAACGGCACGCCGGCGAGCGGTGGCGTGGCCTCGACTCGGCCGGCGGGATGGACACCGGGAACCCGGTACTTCCCTGACAGTCGGCGGCCGATGCCTGCGTCGGCGCTTTCAGTTCCTCCGAACACGCCTGCTGTCTCGGGCGGCCCTGCAGCAATCCCGCCGCAGCAGCTCGTGCGTGGTCCTGCCTCGCCCGCCGACGCCGAGTCGGTGAGCGCACCCGAGGCAGCGCCCGGTCGGCTGTGGCGTGAACGATTCGGGGCACAGATCTTCCTCGCTACGGCGGGTCTGCTCGCCGTCGCGCTGGGAACTGCGACGTGGGTGTACTCGACCTCCGGTGCTGGCCCGCTTATTCAGCCGCCGGCTTTTTCTGCTCCCGCGCCGCCCCAGCCGGCGGCTGACCCGACAGCACAGCTGCAGGCCGAGCTTGCCGCAGCAGTCGCGGCGACGTCATGGCCCGAGCTTCATCCCTCCCTCGACGAGGTCATGGCGCAGTCATCCGGTGCCAACCCGGCGCACGACTGCTTCTCGCCGACCGTGACGCCTGATCCGGCGGCGTGCACGTGGGGGAGCGCTGACGCGCCGACCCACCTCTACCTCGTTGGCGACTCCACGGCGATGGCTTACGCCCCGGCACTCCGGTCGCTGGCCGACAACAGCGGCGGGACGATCTCCGCGACCACGGTGGGGCTGTACGGATGCCGCTTCACCGATGTCCTCGTGCAGAACGACGGCGACGGAATCATGGCGGCATGCTCCGAACGCAAGGACGTCGTTCGGCAGCTGATCGCGGCTGATCAGCCCTCCCTCGTTATCGTGTCGAACGCCTTCACCCTCGGACGCTCGACAGACGGAACGGATCTGTCGGCGCAGGATCTCGTCGCGGCTGCGCAGTCCGAGGCTGCCACCTACGGGATGCCGGGCCGTGTCGTTTACCTGGCGCCGCCGCCGCAGGGAGTGAATCTCGGTGCCTGCTATTCGCCGGTGTCGTCGCCGTCGGCGTGTGCGTCCGCGGTTGACGACACCTGGATCGCGATGTGGGACGCGACGGTTGCTGCAGCGGCGGCATCCGGTGACCACGCCGTCGACGCGCTGCCGTTCAGCTGCTGGGAAGGGATCTGTCCTGCCTTTGCCGGGACGCTACCGACCAAGTACGACCAGACGCACCTGACGGTTCCGTATGCGGAGCACATCGCGCCCTACCTGGCGTGGGTGCTTCAGAGCCAGGGCCTTATCGCCGCAGGATGATCGTCTCGGAAATCATCCGAAGTGCTGATCGAGGGCCGTCATCACGGCATCCGGATAGGCGAGGCCGACGAAATGTCCGGCCTCGGGAAAGCTCACGAGCGTTGCCGAGGGCACCGCTGCCGCCATCCGGGATGCCCAGCTGGGTCGGATGAGCTGGTCTGCATCACCTTGGATCAGCGTGACCGGCATCGTGACATCGGCCAGCGCGAAGCCCCACGGCGCACCGAAGACCCGATACTCATCAACGGCGCCCTCGATCTGCGTCACTGCCTCGAGCATGCAGGCGGTGTACCACTCGGAGCGGGCGCGAATGATCGCCGCATCGGCAGGCCCCAGCGACTTCTCCGAGAGGCGTTCGACCTGCTCGGGTCTGCGGCGCAGCATCCGCCGCATCACATGGAAGTAGCTGCGGGCTGTCGCGGGGAGGCGCCGCGACAGGGTGATGAGCCGCCGGTCCATACGGCCCAGCTCGCGGAGAGTGTCGGCGTCGTCGAGCGGCAGCGCGCCAGCGATCACGACGACGCCCCGGATCCTGTCGGGCTGCGCCACAGCAGCCGCTAACGCGTACTGCCCGCCGGCTGACCAGCCCAGCGCGACGGCATCGGCCGCGCCGACGTCGTCGAGAACGGCGCCGACATCCTCTTGTCCCCACGACAGAATCGACCGCTTCGGGTCGCGATCGCTCATTCCGACCCCGGGACGGTCGGGTGAGACGATCCGGATGCCGCGATCGCGGGCGATGTCGTCGTACGCTGACGAATCCCACCCGCTCACCAGGCCGCCGTGGGCGCTGATGACGGTTCGCGATGAGCTCGTGTCGCCGAATACGCGATAGCCAATCGCACGGCCACCGACGGTGACCACGCGCGATGAGGACGCAGCGGGTTGAGGCTCCATCGCCGGTTCAGTTGGCGGCGTTATAGGCCTCGAGAACGGATGCCGGAACTCGTCCGCGCTCCGAGACGGAGTACCCGTTCTCCTTGGCCCACGCGCGCACGGCGCTGTAGTCCTGCTGGCCCGAACGCCGGCGCTTGCGTCCCGCCGCCGATGCGCTGTGCGACGCCGAGATTCGGCGTCCGGCCGAGACATACGGCGCCAGCGAATCCCGCAACGCTGCGGCATTCGCGTCGGTGAGATCGATCTCGTATGCGACGCCGTCGAGGGAGAACGTCAATGTTTCTCCTTCGCCGATCTCCAGAACGGTTCCGTCGAGATCATCGACGAGTTGATGAACGATTTTGCGTGCCATATGTCGAGTGTATTGCGAATGCATCCCTGAGGCGGGAGATAAAGTCCATCGCGGGGTGAATTCCGTTCTTTCGCGACCGGACCCCGAATTACGGCAGAATTCCCGCGCGTCGTGCCTTTGTCACAGCTGCATGGCGGGTGGAGACATCCAGTTTCGACATCGCCGACTGAAGATAGGACTTGACCGTTCCTTCTCGGAGTCCGAGGGATGCCGCCACTTCCGCATTCGTCGCGCCCAGGGCGACGCTCGCAAGGACATCGACCTCTCGAGGAGAAAGGCGCACGTCCAGAGTGGTGGCTGAACCGTCACCGCTCAATGCGGCAAGTCGGCGCTCGATGGCCTGGAGTCGACGTTTCACCGATTCATCCGAAATCGAGGCGGCAATACTCCGTATTTCGGCGTAGCTCTCTCGCAACTCTTCGCGCGCGGCACTGCCGATATCCGTGGATGCAGGTGTCGCAAAGCTCGATAGACGGCGATCGATTTCGCTTCTCACCCGCAGTTCGGTGGCGAGAGAGTCGGCAACAGAGAATGCTGCGCGCGCCACGACCTCGCCCACGGCGGATTCTGCCCACGAGCCGCAATAAAGAACTCCGCGCGCCTGACCATCGACCATCACGGGAACCGCGAACAGCGTAGAGATTCCCTCGCCGAGAACCGCACGATCATAGTCGTGAGTAATACCCCGTGCGGTGCGATAGTCGATCGCGAGCCGCGCGCGCTTTTCGACGAGCGACCGGCCGCCGAGGCCCCGTTCGGGCTGGACGACGAGTCCGGCAAGCGATCGAGTTCGCGTCCCGGCCGTCGCGGTGACCGGCAGGAGTCCGTCGGTTGTCAGCCCGCCGAAGGCGACAGGGAACTTCGTAACGCGGGGAAGACTGTCGACTGCGCGCGCGAGTAACTCCTGCTCTGTCTCGGATGAGAATCGCAGGGCCACATCGACCGCCTCGTGTCGGGACGACCGCGTCGGTCCAGGACGTCACTGTCGCCGAATTCAGTAGCGATGAGGCTACCACCGGTGTTTCCTCGGTGCGCAGTGCGGGATCCCCGGTCGAACCCGGGGATCCCGCCGGTCGCGCCGGCCTACACGGCGCGACCGGCTTGTTCTCGCTCGAGCACGTGGGATTCGAGGTCGAGGAGGAACCTCTTTGTTTCGGGGTGGCCGCCGTACTCTCCGATCGACCCGTCGGCGCGGATGACGCGGTGAACCGGAACGACGATCGAGAACGGTGTCGTCGCGCATGCCGTGCCGACAGCCCGCGCAGCCCGCGCGCGCCCCGCCATGACAGCGACCTCGCCGTAGCCGGCAGTCTCGCCGAATGGGATTCGCGCCACAGCCTCGAGCGCATCGCGCGTGAAGCCGCGCACGAGTGCCCAGTCGAGTGGCACCTCGAACGCCGTCCGATCGCCAGCGAAGTACTCGTCGAGTTGCGCGGCAAGCTGCAGCGCGGCATCCGTGGTTCCGGGGCTCGGCTCGGCCCGAAGCGCCACCGTCAGGGCCGCGAGCTCATCCCCCGGATTGTCGTAGACGGGGTGGCACGAGATGACTGCGTCGGGCGTGCTGACGATCAGCACGTCTCCGAGGGGAGTGGGGTGCAAGAGGTATCTCGAGGAGACGGCTACGGGAGGCATGTCTCCATCCTGTCCATTGACGCCGGTTCGGATGCCGCCGGGGGTGGCGCGCGGTGGACAGTAGTGCCACATCGGCCCCGGGGGAGGAAGCCCTGACGGATTCGGCGTGTCGCGCAATACCGCAACACTCGTGGTGCGTTACCGGGACGCATCGAGACCGCAACCTAGTCTGACCGTGTGGTGCGAGCAGAAGGTGGCGTCATCCTTGGCGCCGATGGTGCGATGCGTGCGGTGTCTGTGGATCCCGCAGACCTGACCCTCGCTGACACCGACGCGACGATCGTTCACATCGCCGAGGAGGAGCGCGAGAGGTTGCGCGCCCAGGCGGCGGATCTCGGTGGTCGCTCGGCGCTCTTGCATTTCTCCGATACTCCGGATGCCGGAATCGAGATCACCAAGGCGCATCCGGGGAGCCTTCCGCAGTTCATCACGGGACGATCGACGCTGCTGTCGGGCCTGTTCCGCGACGAAGTCGCCCTCGGCACCGCTCGTCGGGCTGCGGAGCGGATCACAACGAAGAACGTCGAGCTGCGGACTGCCCGGGGGATCGATGCCGTGCGCCTGGCTGTCGGGATCGCATCGTGGCGTATCGGGGGACTTGACTGCATAGCTCCCGTCTTGCTGCGTCCGTTGGCCATCCGCCGGCACCACACCGACTTCGAACTGAAGCTGCACGGCAGCTTCCAGGTCAATCCCGAACTCCTGCGCGCGATGCGGATGCACTTCGGCATCGAACTCGACGGTGACGCCCTGTCGGGTCTTGCCTACGATCAGGGCGTCTTCAAGCCGCAGCCGGTGATCGATCACCTGCGTGCGCTCATGGCGCAGATTCCGTCGTTCATGGTCAAGCCGCGCCTCGTCGTCTCGACGTTTGTGGACGTCGGGTCCGCGATGGTACGCGACTCGGCTCAGTTGGATCATCCGGTCCTGAATGCCCTCGCAGGTCACCCCGCCGATCGGGAGGCAGTGACGCTGCGGCGTCCGGTTCCGGTGATGCCCGGGCCCGACGAGCGCGTGCCTTCTGCTGACACACTGCTGCTGGATGCCGACGCCGAGCAGGAAGCCGTGTTGGCGCGGGTTGCTGCCGGTCAATCTCTGGTCGTTCACACGTTGCCGGGTACCGGCGGAACCCAGACCGTCATCAACGCGGTGGGAGCGCTTGTGCGGGAGGGGCGGCGGGTGCTCGTCGTCAGTGCGCGACGCTCGACACTCGACGGGGTCCGACACCGCCTCGCGGGCGTTGGGCTTCCGGGCCTTGCCGTCTCACCGAGCGAACTGCAGCGCGATCTCGTCCGCGCGATCGGCCGCAATGAGAAGGCCGTTGCCCCCAAGGTTTCCGAGATCGATGACGCCCTCGTGCGCCTTCGCACGGTGCTGCGCGACTACCGGTCGTCGCTGGCCGATCGCCACGACGCCCTCGGAACCTCCGTGCTCGACATCCTGCGGGAACTGTCGGCGCTCGCCCAGCGCGAGGAACCCCCGACGACGACCGCACGCCTGGATATCGAGACTCTCGTGCGGCTCGCGAAGGGTCGAGAGGATGCCGCCGCGAAGCTTGCCTCGGCGGCGCGTCTCGGCGAGTTCCGGATCGGCCCATCGGATTCGCCCTGGTACGGCGTGAGCTTTGCCACGACCGAGCAGGCGCGGTCGGCGCACGCTCTGGCGGGCAAGCTCCACCGCATGGACCTTCCGCACCTGCTTGAGCGCGGGTACGTGCTGCTCGGGCAGACGCACATGCGCCCCTTCGAGAGCGTCGGTGAGCTGGGGGAGTACCTCCGTCTGCTGCAGGGCATCCGGGACTCGCTCGACCGCTTCAGCCCGACGGTCTTCGAGCGGCCGATCGGTGACCTCATTCAGGCTCATGCGCCGCGCCGTGACACCTCGACGCTCAGCGGCGCCGACCGCCGTCGGCTTCGGCGCCTCTCTCGCGAGTACGTGCGCCCCGGCGTGCACGTCGGTGACATGTACGAGGCGCTTTCTCGTATCCAGAAGCAGCGTCAGCAGTGGCAGCGCTACGTCGAGGCGAACGTCGTTCCCGACATCCCGCTCGGCCTTGCCGACGTCGCGGTTGCGTGGCAGCGCGTGGATGCCGAACTCAGCGAGCTGGATGCGGTTCTCGGGCGCTCGGGGGCGCAGGCGCTGTCTTCGCTTCCGGTGAAGACACTCGTGCGCACGCTCGCAGGGCTGGCCGCGGAGTCCGAGGTGTTCGAGAACCTCATGGAACGCGCGAGTCTGCGCAGCGAGTTGGCCTCGCTCGGTCTCGAGCCGCTGCTGCTCGACCTCTCAGTGCGGCACGTGCCCGAACAGCAGGTCGCCGGTGAGCTCGAATATGCGTGGTGGCAGTCGGCGCTTGAGCACCTGTTGCGCAGCGACCGGGCGCTTCTCGGTGCCAATACGGCAGTCGTCGACCGACTGGAGCGCGACTTCCGTCTGGTCGATGAAGCTCATGCCGCGGCATCCGGGCAGCTTCTTGCTGCCCAACTGGCAACGCAGTGGCGGGTCGGAATCGTCGATGAACCCCACGAGGCTGCGGCCCTGAAGCAGGCGCTGCGCGAGGGGCGAACCTCACCGCGCACTCTCGTTTCGACAGCGCCGACACTCATGCGCTCGCTCGCGCCGGTCTGGCTCGCTTCGCCCTACGAAGTGCCCGCGATCCCCGACGACCTCGTCTTCGACGTCGTCATCATCTCGGATGCCGCATCGCTGAGCCTTGCCGAGGCTGCCCCCGCGATCCGTCGCGGCCGGCAGATTGTGGCGCTCGGCGATCCTGTGACCCAGAAGCCGACGGCGTTCCGTGTCGCCGCCGGCTCGCCGACTGCCGACGACGAGCCGGAGGTGCCGTTCGACGACGCGAGCGTGTTCGAGCGCCTTGCTGAGATCCTGCCCGTCGAAACACTCACGCGCAGCTATCGGGCCGGGGGCGAGGATCTCGCGGAGCTGGTCAATGGCGCGTTCTACGGCGGCGAGATCGTCTCCCTACCCTGGGCCGGGTCCTACCTCGGGCGCGGAAGCCTCTCGGTGGATTACGTCGAGGGCGGCATCGGTGTGCCCGACCCCGAGTCTGGCGCCGTCGAGAGCCCGGATGCCGAGGTTCAGCGCGTCGTGACTCTCGTGGTCGAGCATGCCGTCAACCGTGGGTCCGAATCACTCATGGTCATCACGGCCAGTGCGAAGCACGCTGCCCGCATCCGTGCCGCTGTCGACCGCGCTTTCGCGGGGCGCTCGGACGTCGCCGACTTCGTCGCGCGCGACTCCGCCGAGCCGTTCTCGGTGCTCACGCTGGAGGAGTCGGTGGCCGAGAGTCGCGACCGCGTCATCTTCTCGCTCGGGTACGGGCTCACCCGACACGGGCGCGTCCTCAGCGACTTCGGTGATCTTTCGACCTCCGACGGTGAGCGGCTGCTGACCGTGGGGATGACGCGCGCTCGCCGCTCGATGGTGATCGTGTCCTGCATCCGTCCCGGTGCCGTTGATGACGGCCGGCTGGCGCACGGGGCGGCATCCCTCATGTCGATCCTCGGCGACGTTGAGCGTCGCGCTCGAGTCTCGCGGCACGAGGATGACGGTGACCCTTTGATGCTCTCGCTCGCGAAGGAGCTGCGCCGCCTGGGGGTTGCCGTCGAGGTGAACTACCGAGGCCTGCTTCCGCTGGTCGCGCACCACCAGGGCAAGGCCGTCGTCGCTGAAAGCGATCCCGAGACCATCGGCGGATCGCTGCGCGAGTCGCTGCGGCTGCGGCCCCAGATTCTGCGGCGCCTCGGCTGGCACTACGTGCGCGTGCACTCGTTCGATCTGTACAGCGACCCCGGCGGCGTCGCACAGCGCATCGCCGGCATCCTCGGCGTAACCGTCGAATCGCCCGTTGCCGAGGGTGACACGCAGCCGATCGATGTCGTCGCCTGACGAGCGTCAGCGCGTCGAGCGCGTTCCCGGATCACGTCGCGCACGTCTGACTCCGGCCCCGGGCACGGATGTCGCCCCCGAAACCCCGGATGCCGACGCCGACGCCAACGCGCCCTCGACCTCGTCTGACACCGGCCCGAACGACGACCGCCTACGAGCCGACGTCCCTCCGCACTACTGACGCTGCGTCAGGGTTTCGGCGGCGCCGCGTCGTTCTGCTTCTGGAGCAGATCGCGGATCTGGATGAGGATCTCGGCTTCGCTCGGCATCGGCTCGGGCTCGGGCGGCAGCTGCTCGCGAGCAGCGGCGCGCTCCTTGAGCTTGTTCATCGGCATGACGAAGACGAAGTAGACGACCACGGCTACCGCGAGGAAGTTGATGACCGCGCCGATGATCGAACCCCAGGCGAAGGTGGTGGTTCCACCCATAAGCGTCGGCACATCCCAGGTGAGTCCGTTGAGGCTTTCCGCCTGAAACACGTAGGCGATCATGGGATTGATCAGACCGGAGACGATCGCGTTGACGATGCCGGTGAAGGCAGCGCCGATGACGACGGCTACCGCGAGGTCGATGACGTTACCGCGGAGGATGAACTCCCGGAATCCCTTGATCATGGTGGTCCCTTCGTTGTGTCGAGCGTCAGCTGGAGGTGGTCGCGGTACTCGTCGAGGCGCTCGACCCTGACGACGAACCTGAACTCGACGATGAGCTCGAGCTGTCCGACTTCGATCCCGAGTCCTTCGAGCCGGATTCCTTCGATCCCGAGCCGCCGGAGTCCTTGCCGCCACTACCCGCCCGTGAGTCGGTGCGGTAGAAGCCGGATCCGTTGAAGGTCACGCCGATCGATCCGTACTCCTTTCGAAGTGATCCGCCGCACTCCGGGCACTCGGTGAGGGAGGCATCCGTAAAGGACTGCACGGCTTCGAATCGGTGGCCGCATTGGCGGCAGGCGTAGGCATAGGTGGGCATCGGTGGTCTTTCGGTGGGTGCGAGGGTTCAGCGGTGAGGATGCAGGTCGACGATACGGGTCGGCGTGACCACGCCGGTGACCGGTTGGTCGTGGACGTCCCGCGGAACAGCGGGCACGAGTTCGTCGTCGAAAATGACGGCGTAGACGGGCGGGCAGCGCTCCATCGAGCCGATCGTCTTATCGAAATAGCCGCGACCCCAGCCGAGCCGCATGCCGGTGGTGTCCACGGCGGCGGCGGGGATGATCATGAGGTCGACGTCGTTCACAGCGATCGGGCCGAGGAGCTCGCCGGTGGGCTCGGGCATCCCGAACAGCCCCTCGACCTCGCTGCCGTCGCGCTCGGCGACCGTCCAGTCGAGGAGCCCGTCGGCGCGGGTGATAGGGAGCAGGACGCGCAAGCCGCGGTCGATGGCGGCATTCACGAACTCTCGCGTGCCCGGCTCGGTTGTCGTCGACAGGAAGCACGAGAGGGATGTTGCGCCCGAGCGCTCCACGAGGGCATCGAGCTGGGAGCGGATGCCTTCGGCGGCGGCTTCCCGGGCGGTTTCGGAGTGCGTCTGCCGACGCTCTCGAAGGTCCGCGCGCATCGCACGCTTGGCATCGGCGATCGCATCAGACATGCGTAGATTCTAAGCTGCTTGCGTGCGCAGACAGGCTCCGGCCCCCGATGTCAAGGGGTGACGGCGCGTCGCGTATCCGTCACATCGTGTTCATAGCCTCTCGGTAGAGTGAGGGCCATGTCTGATCTCCCCTTCAAGGCAGTGATTCCCGCGGCGGGTCTCGGCACTCGCTTCCTTCCTGCCACCAAAGCCATGCCCAAAGAGATGCTGCCGGTGGTTGACAAGCCGGCGATCCAGTACGTCGTGGAAGAGGCCGCGGCTGCCGGCATCCAGGATGTGCTGATCATCATCGGGCGGAACAAGAACAACATCGCCAACCACTTCGACTCGGTTCCCGAGCTCGAAGAGAAGCTGCGCGAGAAGGGCGACGGCAAGAAGCTGGCGGCCGTCGAGCACTCCTCGGACCTCGCCGAGGTGCACATGGTGCGCCAGGGTGAGCCCAAGGGCCTGGGTCACGCAGTGCTGCGTGCGAAGTCGCACGTCGGTAACCACCCGTTCGCGGTGCTCCTCGGTGATGACCTGATCGACGAGCGCGACCCGCTGCTGACCAAGATGCTCGATGAGCACCGCCGCACGGGTGCCGCGATCGTCGCGCTCATGGAGGTCGACCCCGAGCAGATCCACCTCTACGGGTGCGCCGTCGCCGAGCCCACCGATGACCCGGATGTCGTCACCGTGGGCGGCCTTGTCGAAAAGCCCGCCAAAGAAGACGCCCCCTCGAACCTTGCGATCATCGGTCGCTATGTCCTCGCGCCGACCGTGTTCGACGTTCTCGAGCACACCGAGCCGGGCAAGGGTGGCGAGATCCAGCTCACCGACGCGCTCGAAGAGCTCGCGAAGGACCCCAACGGGCCCGGCGTGCGCGGTGTAATCTTCCGCGGGCGTCGCTATGACACCGGCGATAAGGTTGACTACATCAAGGCCATCGTTCAGCTCGCCTCGGATCGTGAAGACCTTGGCGCCGAGCTGAAGCCCTGGTTGAAGGATTTCGCGGCGACCCTGTAGCGCCGCCCGGGTGGGAGGGTCACGTGGATCTGACGTCGCCCTTCCACCACGGTCCGGTATCCATTCGTCTCATCCGACCGCGCGACGCCCGCGTTCTGCAGCAGCAGCTACTCGACAATCGATCGTGGTTGCGGCGGTGGGAGGCGACCAGCCCCGATGGGCCGGTCTCGTTCGACATGAGGCTCAGCATCCGTCGCCTCTTGCAGCAGCATCGCGAGGGAGCCGGTGTGCCCTACGTGATGGAGTACGAGGGGCAGTGCGCCGGACAGCTCAACGTCTGGGGGATCGCTCGGGGTTCCCTTGCCTCTGCGACGATCGGGTACTGGATCGCCGAGGAGTTCGCTGGCCGCAACGTGACGCCGATTTCGGTCGCCCTCGCCACCGACATCTGCTTCCGAGAACTCAACCTGCATCGGGTTGAGATCTGCATCCGTCCCGAGAATCGGGCGAGTCTGCGGGTGGTTGAGAAGCTCGGCTTCCGCTATGAGGGGTATCGGCGTCGCTACATCCACATCGACGGCGACTGGCGTGACCACTATGCCTTCGCCCTGGTGCGTGAGGACGTTCCCGAGGGTGTACTGCGTCGGTGGGTCTCGGGGCGGGTGCCGCCGGATGCCGCGACCGTTCCTCCCGAAGACCGGATGCCCGTCTGAATCGGTGCGTTTAGGCACAAACCGAGACAGACACACGTCGCGGGCTCCCGGGATCGTGCGCCCTCGTCGCATACCGTATGGATCATGGATGGGCAGGTACTCGGAGGGGGCGTGATCGTCGCGGTTTCCGTGCTCCTGTGGCTCGTCTATCTCGTGCCTTCCTGGTACGAGCGTCGTCAGTACGATGCTGCCGAACGAAACGCCGTTCGGCTGAACCAGGCGCTGCGTGTCCTCGCTGAGACAAGCGAGACGCCCGATGAGGTTCGGCTCGAACTCAACACCCGCACGGCACAAGCGCAGCAGCGCGAAGCCAAGCGCGCACTAGCCGAACGTGAGCGGCTCGCCAAGCTTGCCGCCGCTGAGCGTGAGCAGGCAGCCGTCGAGGAGGCCCGCGCCGAACTCGTTGTCGCGAAGTCGTATCCCGCAGCCCGCCGCGCTCGCGCTCGCCGCCGCGCGCGGCTGTTGACGACGATCGTCGGGCTCGTCGCCATTGCCCTCCTTGGTTGGGGCACGTGGCTGCTGGCCACGACCGGCTCGCAGACTCTGCTGTGGTGGTCGGCCGGCATCCTTGCGGTCTGCGCCACGATGCTCGTGCAGATGGCGCGTGTTTCGTCGCGCGCCGCGGTGCGGTCCCAGGTCGCCGTGGAAGCTCCCGTGCGGGCGGCGCCCGCCGTGCAGGATGTCGCCCTTCCCGTCTCACGCCAGTGGGCGCCGCGTGAGCTGCCCAAGCCCCTCACCGCGGCATCCGGCTCCCGCGCCTCAGCGACGCTCGACGGTGTTGCAGCGCGCGAGGCTCTTCGCCAAGCCGCGCGCGATGAGGCGATGCGCCAGCGTGCCGAAGCGGCTGCGCCGCCGACGATCGACCGCGCTCGCGCCGACCGCGAACGTGCCCGACGGGCGGCATCCGTTGCTGCCCCTGCGCGGGAGGCGGCTGCTTCTGCGGGCGTTGATTTCGCACGCATGGGGTACGTCGATGACGCCGAGATCGAAGCCCACGTGCGCGACCTGTTGAGCCGCCGCGCTGCCAGCGCTTAGGGGCTCCAGCGATTCAGCCCGCCGGGGCGTGCGTGATAGTGTTGCTGAGTTCACGGGCCTGTGGCGCAGTTGGTAGCGCGCCTCGTTCGCATCGAGGAGGTCAGGGGTTCGAATCCCCTCAGGTCCACCGTGTGATGAGTCGCGACATAGGTCTCTCCTGAGTCGCGTCATATGTCACTTTCGACCGACTGCGGGACGCGTTTCGTTGGTAAAGGGGGCCGTCACTGCGCACCAAATTGTTGACGGATCTCGTCGCTTCCCAGCCGTGAAGCGGCAATCTGGGCCACCTATTCCGCGCTTCGAGGAAGCTGCCGGGCGACGGGAGTCCAGAGCCGATGTGGCGCGAACGGTTACCTCGGGCTCGCGGTGCGCGCGGAGCGGCGATTGGCTTGGATGAAGGCCAGAAGCGCCGCGGCACTCAGCGCTAGGGCCAGCAGGCCGCCCAGCGCGAGCACGATCTCGCTGCCGGGTCGCTCAACGTAGGCATAGGTGCCATACGTGGCGTCCCAGACGGTGGTCTCGACGCCGTAGCTGGCGGCTGCCCAGCCCATGAGAACGGCGAGCGCGAAGCTGACTCCTGCCGTGACCAGCAGGGCCAGAGGTCGCGAGGTCATCACGGATGCAGCATGCCACGTCGGACTGTCCTTCTGGTGAACAGGCGACGTCATCGAGCGGCGCTGGCCGCCGCGGCGACCTACATCCAGCGCCGTAGCAGGAGCTTCTGGGCGAGGCTCAGGAGCGCGTTAGTGAGGGTTCCGAGCAGCGCGAGCAGCACGATCGCAAGCAGGATGCGGTCGACTCGGCCCGTGGACTGCGAGTCGGTCAGCAGGAAGCCCAGGCCCATGGCTGCCGCTAGCAGCTCAGCCGCTACGAGGAACAGCCACGACTGCGCGAGCCCGAGCCGCAAGCCCGACATGATCGAGGGCACCACGGCGGGTAGCTGCACCGCGCGGAAGAGGTCGAAGCCCCCCAGGCTGAACGACCGCGCCATCTCGACCGCATGCGGGTCGACCTGGCGTAGGGCGGCGCTCACGGTCGTGAAGACGGGGAAGAAGGCGCCGATCGCGATCAGTGTCACCTTGGAGTCCTCGCCAATTCCCATCCACAGCAGAAGCAGCGGGACGAGCGCAAGTGAAGGGATAGCCCGCACGGCGGCAAGCGACGGGCTCAGCAGGATGTCACCTGCGCGCGTGAGCCCGACGATTGCCGCGACCGCGAGACCGACGACCGAACCGATCGCGAAGCCCAGCAAGACGCGCTGCAGCGAGATCGCGACGTGGATCCACAGGTCACCGCTCTGGGCGAGTTGGACGGCGGCATCGAGCACCGTCGCGGGCGGCGGCAGCCGATAGGGCGGGATGAGTCCCGAGACCGTGACGGCCTGCCAGAGCGCGAGGACCAGAAGCGGCAGGATGAGACCGCCGATGACTCTGGTCGCCCGGCGATCCCACAGGGTGCGCGGCCCCGGGGCGGCGGCGTCGGTCAGACGCTCACCGCCCCGAATAGCAGTCGTCGCGCTCATCAGCCCTGCGTGGCCTTCTCAGCGAAGGTCGGGTTGATGATCGTGGCGAGAGCTTCATCGATCGCGGCTTGTCCGCCCTGGACAGCATCCGAGGCGACCAGGACCGGCGCGATCTTCTTCAGCACGGCGAGCTGGTCTGCTCCCGGGATGCCGCTGACGTCGAGGTTCGAGCGTTCGGTGATGACCGTGGCGGCGACATCCGGATCGATGCCCGCCACCTCGGCGAGGAGTGCTGCGGTCTCATCCGGGTGCTCGAGTGCCCAGGCGCGAGCCTGCTCGTAGGCATCCACGACAACCTGGGCGAGGTCGGCGTGGTCGGTGAGGAACTGCTCGGTCGCGTTGAGGAAGCCGTAGGAATTGAAGTCGACGTTGCGGTAGATCAGGCGAGCGCCCGACTCGACCTCGGCCGCAGCCATGATCGGGTCGAGGCCCGCCCAGGCATCCACCGACCCGGCATCCAGCGCGGCACGACCGTCGGCATGCTGCACGTTCTGCACTTCGACATCCTCGATCGACAGGCCCTCGGCCTCGAGGGCCTGCAGCAGGAAGAAGTAGGGGTCGGTTCCGGCGGTCGCGGCGATCGATGCGCCAGCCAGGTCTTGCACGGACTGGATGGGGCTCTCGGCGGGCACGACGATCGCCGACCACTCGGGCTGCGAGTAGATGTCGATCACCTGGATCGGCGAGCCGTTAGCTCGGGCGAGGAGCGCCGCAGAGCCGGCGGTCGAGCCGACATCGACGGATCCTGCGCGCAGGAACTCGTTCGCCTTGTTCGAACCGGCCGACTGCACCCACTCGACGGTGACGCTGTCGCCGAGCGCTTCTTCGATGAGCCCCTGGTTGCGAACGATGAGACTCAGCGGGTTGTAGGTCGCGAAGTCGACGGTGAGCGTGTCCGATGACCAGGCGCTATCGCCGGACGCCGCCGGGGCTGCTGAAGCGTTCTCGCCAGCGAGGCATCCGGTGGTGCCGAGGGCGACAGCGGCGGTCGTGAGCAGGACGAGCCCGGCACGGATGCCGAGAGCGGTGCGCGAGGGCATGGGTGTCTCCGTTGATCTGGTGCGGTGCAAGGGGGTGGATTAGGGGAGGGAGGCGTGATGCGTGTCGACGCCGAGGCCGGTAAGGACGTCGGCGCGCAGGTCGGCAAACGCCGCCTCGGCTCGGTCACGAGGACGCTCGCCTGGAGCTGTGAGGATGCGCGCTACCGATCCGGTGTCGTCGCCGCGCGTCAGCGTACGCAGCAGCAGCACGCGATCGGCGAGGAACAGTGCCTCCTCGACGTCGTGCGTGACGAGGACCACGGTGGTCGGTTCTGCGGTGTGGACCTGAAGCAGCAGATCCTGCATCCGGAGCCTCGTGAGGGCATCGAGGGCGCCGAAGGGTTCATCGAGCAGCAGCACTTCGGGGCCGCGAGCCAGCGCGCGCGCGAGGGAGGCACGCTGTGCCATGCCGCCCGACACCTGTCGCGGACGCAGGTCAGCGGATGCCGTGAGCCCGACGATGTCGAGCAGCTCGGCGACCCGCGCACGCCCGGCCCGGCGGCCGGTGCCGCGTGGTAGTCCGAGTTCGACGTTCTCGGCGATCGTGCGCCACGGCAGCAGGCGCGGCTCCTGGAAGGCGATGGCAGTGCGGGAATCGGTGTCGACAACCGGATGCCCCGAGACGGTGATCTCTCCGGCCGTCGGACGGTCGAGGCCACCGATCACGCGCAGGAGCGTCGACTTGCCGCATCCGGAGGGCCCGACGATGCTGAGGATCTCGCCGCCGCGAATCTGGAGCGTGAGGTCGCGAAGCACGTCGCGGCCGCCGTCGGGGCCGGGAAAGGTGCGACCAAGGTCGACGAGGTCGACGGTTCCCCCGACGCGGGAGCGCGCGTCGACCACATCGTCGAATGCAACGGAACTGTCGAGTGCGATCACAGACATGCCGCCCATGGTGTCGGCGTTCGCGTCACGGGCCCAACCCGATCGTCACGAAGCGCCGCGGGGCGTCATGGTTCGACGCGCAGCGTCATGAATCGAAATCAGGCCCGTACTGGCGCGGCTTGCTGTCACACGTGGCTGAGGACCCTGCGTGCGTGGTGGCCCCTAGCTGCGGGTTCCTGCGCTCGTCGGAACGGGCCCCGTCCCCGTGCCCGGGTTGACCATCGCGCCGAACTCCTCAGCAGCGGCGGTCGCGAGCATCGCCTCGTCGTCAGCGGCTTCCTGGAGCGCTGAGCGGTCGCGCAGCGGCGGGGTGCGGAAGAAGAGCGAGAGGACGAACGCGATGAGGACGACGTACATCCCAACCCAGTAGACCAGCACCGCCGACTCGTTGAACGCGATGAGCAGCGGCTCAGCGAGCGCCGGGTTCGCGCCGGTGAGGAACGACGTGTCATCCATCGTGCTGCTATCGAGCGAGCTGTCGCCGCCACCGGCGAACTGCTCCTCGATCTGCGGGATGATCTGTGCGACAAAGGCCTCGCGGTCGGCGGCGTCTGAGAAGTCGAGTGTGACCGTGCCGTCGCTCGAGATCTGCGCGACCGGGATCTGCTCCTCGATCTGTGCCGTCGCCGCGGCTTGTGCCTGCGCGACGGCAGCTGCGGTGGCTGCCTCTTGCGCGGAGGCCGGGATGGTCCCTGCCGCGACCTGATCGGCGACGGCCTGAGTGGCGGCATCCGTTGCCTGCTGCAGCCCCTGCTCGATCTGCTGCGTGGTTGCATCGGTAACGGCTGAAACGATCGGGGTGTAGATCGTCTGCATGATCGCCGCGTTCTCGGGAGCGTTGGCGATCTCGGGAGTCAGGGCGGCGTTCAGTGCGCCCGACAGGTTCGTCTCGTTCTGGAAAGCGGTCTGCACGTTGGTGGGGAGCACCGTGAACAGCAGCGAGAGGAGCACGGCAGTCCCGGCGGTGCCACCGATCTGACGGAAGAAGGTCGACGCGCTCGTGGCCACACCCATGTCGCGCGCGCCGACGGAGTTCTGGCTCGCGATCGTGAGGGTCTGCATGAGCTGCCCAAGCCCGAGCCCGAGCAGCAGCATCGCGCCGGCGATCATCCAGTAGGACGAGTCGTATCGCATGAAGGTCAAGACGAAGTAGCCGAGCGCCATGAACGCGGTGCCGGTGATCGGGAAGATGCGGTACCTGCCGGTGCGCGCGATGATCTGGCCGCTTGCGATCGACGAGATCATGAGGCCGAGGATCATCGGCAGCAGCTGGAGGCCGCTCTCGGTCGGGGTCGATCCCAGGACGAGCTGCAGGTACAGGGGGATCGTGAGCATCGCGCCGAACATGCCGAAGCCGACGAACACGCCGATGACGGTCGCCATCGAGAACGTGGGGGAGCTGAACAGCTTCAGGGGGATGATCGCGTCATCCTTCATCGCCCGCTCGATGAGCACAAAGGCCAGGATGCCGATGGCGCCGATCACGTAGCAGGAGATGGCGATGGGCGAATCCCAACCCCACTCGCGGCCCTGCTCGGCGACCAGCAGCAGCGGCACGAGGGCGACGATGACGGCGGCAGCCCCCCACCAGTCGATGCGAACCGAGCGGGCGCCGTTATGGCGGGGAATGTGGAGGAAGCGCACGACGACCGCGAGGGCCGCGATACCGATCGGCACGTTGATGAGGAAGACCCAGCGCCATCCGTCGATCCACAGGATCTGGTCGGCGCCGGCGAACAGGCCGCCGATGAGCGGGCCGATCACCGAAGAGATACCGAAGACGGCCAGGAAGTATCCCTGGTAGCGGGCTCGCTCGCGCGGCGCGAGGATGTCGCCCATGATCGCGAGGGGCATCGACATCAGGCCACCGGCACCGAGGCCCTGGATCGCGCGGAACACGGCGAGCTGCACCATCGACTGCGAGAAGCTGGCCAGGATCGAGCCGATGATGAAGATCCCGATCGCGATGATGAACAGCGGACGACGGCCGAAGATGTCAGACAGCTTGCCGTAGATCGGCGTCGAGATCGTCGCCAGGATGAGGTACGCCGTGGTGACCCACGCCTGCAGGCTCAGTCCATTGAGGTCGTCGCCGATCGTGCGGATCGAGGTGCCGACGATGGTCTGATCCAGCGCAGAGAGGAACATGCCGGCCATGAGGCCGAAGATGACCACGAGGATCTCTCGGTGTGTCATCACCGGAGCGCCGGCGGCAGGGCGAACTGCAGCAGTTGACATAGTGCCTCACGAGAAAAGAGGGGCAGAGCGCCCGAAAGATGGTTGACCAGACGCAACTATATACCCGGATCGTCGGAATGGAGGCGCCGTGACTCCTTCAGCTATGCTGAAGGAGTGTTCCGAACTCCACTCTCCCTCTTTCGCACCCTCGCCATCCTCGAGGCGATTTCGTGGACCCTGCTCATCGCAGCGCTCATTGCTCGCGCCGTGAACCCGGAACTCGCGCTCGCCGTAACGATCGGGGGCGGCATCCACGGCTTCATCTTCTTGTCTTACGGCGCCACGGTGATCCTCGTGGCGCTGAACAACAGATGGCGGGCGTGGCCGACCGTTGTCGGTCTCGTCAGTGCCGTCGTGCCGTACGCCACGATCCCGACGGAGATCTGGCTGCACCGGCGCGGATCGCTCGCCGGGACCTGGCGCCTCGAGCAGACCGATGATCCGCGCGATGGCGCCTGGTACGACCGTGCGTTGCGCTGGTTCCTGCGCCGCCCGTGGATGCTCGGCATCCTGATTGCCGCGGCTGTCGTCGTGCTCTATGTGAGCCTGCTGATGATCGGCCCGCCCGGCGGCAAGGGCTGAGGTTCGACCGCGCCTCAGCTCAGCTCGTGCATGACGAACGCGAGAAGGAATCCGAGGGTCGCCCACAGGCCCGTCAGGAAGTGAAGGCGCTCGAACGCTTCGGGGATCATCGTGTTCGCGACCATGGCGAGCAGCGCGCCCGCCGCCACGCTCGTGATGATCGCGATGAGCTCGGGCGGTGCGGTCTGGAGGGCCAGGTATCCGACCACGGCTGCGATGACGGACGCCGCCGTGATACCGCCCCACAGCACCGCGACAGTGCGGCCGCGGCTGCCGTCCTGCTTGAAGGCTGCCGTCGACGAGAGCCCCTCGGGAATGTTGCTGATCGCGATCGCTGCGACGACCGGGATGCTGAGTCCGCCCGTCTGCAACACCGAGAGTCCCAAGACCACAGACTCGGGGATGCCATCGATGAGCGAACCGATCGCGATCACTGCTCCTCCGGCAGAGAGCGCGGCCTTGCCCTTCCCGCGGCGCTTGGCGATGTTGCGGGAGCCCCCCGCTGCGGGCTTTGGGCGTGAGACAGCCCAGTCGGCGACGATGTAGATCACGGCGCCGCCGAGGAACCCGGCAGAGGTGGGAACGATGCCGCCACCATCAGCGGCCTCGGCCACCAGTTCGAACGCCAACGTCGAGATCAGTACTCCGGCCCCGAATGCCATGATCGCCATGACGACCAGCCGCGGAACCTTCACGAACCACGCGACGCCGGCGCCGACGAACAGCGCGCCGCCTCCGATCAGGCCGCTCAGCGCGGCGAGCCAGACTTCCACGCGGTAAGCCTACGGATGCCGGCGCCCGGTGTCGCGGCATCCGTGTGCGTGTCAGCTTCCGCCCGACAGGATGCCGACCAGGCCCGAAACGACCAGATACACGCCGACACCGGCAACGACGACCCAGATTGTGATGCGTGCGGGCGTGATCTTGTTCTTGTCGTTGCCCGACCCGCCGCCGAAGAAGCTCATTGGCACAGGATATCCGGCGCGCTCGCTGCTCGCCCTAGGCTCAGATCATGTCCGATCACCTTCCTGCTCGCAGCCGCCTCGTCCACGACGCGATCCGTGCCGCGGGGATTCCCGGCGACATCGTCGTTCTCCCGGATGCCGCATCCACTGCGGCGCTGGCAGCCGACGCCCTCGGAGTCGAGGTGGGGGCCATCGCCAACAGCCTGGTCTTCTGGTCCGACGGAGAACCGCTGCTGGTGATGACCAGCGGTGCCCACCGCGTCGATACGAAAGCATTGGCGACCCGGCTCGGCCGGACCTCGATCACCCGTGCGACCCCCGATCAGGTGCGTCAGGCCACCGGGCAGGCGATCGGGGGAGTCGCTCCGACGGGGCATCCGGCGTCGCTCGTGACGATCGTCGATGAGGATCTCGCCGCGTTCCCCGAGATCTGGGCGGCAGGCGGCACGCCGCATACGGTGTTCCCGCTGACCTTCCCCCAGTTGGTGGATCTCACCGGCGGGACCGTCATCAGCGTCGTCTGACCGCGCCTGATCGCGGCGCTCGCGCTCAGCCGAACAGGGCGTGAGCGATCGCGTAGATCGCAAGTCCCGCCAGCGCGCCGACGATCGTGCCGTTCAGGCGGATGTACTGCAGGTCGCGTCCGACCATGAGCTCGATCTTCTCGGTCGTCTCGGCAGGGTCCCAGCGCTCGACGGTGTCGGTGATCAGCGAGGCGATGTCGTGGCGATATCGGTCGACGAGGAAGACTGCGGCATCCGTCACCCAGGTGTCGACGCGACGCTGCAGTTCGGGTTCGCGCACGAGCCGTTCACCGATGTCACGAAGGGCACTGTCGATCTGGGTGCGCAGTCCGCTGTGCGGGTCGGCGAGCGCGTCGAGAAGGCCCGACTTTGCCGTGCTCCAGGCATGGGTTGCTAGGTCGCGAACGCGGGGGCTGTCGAAGATCGCGAGCTTGGCATCCTCGAATCGGCCGATCGTCTGCGGGTCGTGCTGCATGCTCTCGGACAAGCGGCTGAGGTAGGCGGTGATCGCAGCACGGGCCGGATGCTCGGGATTGGTTCGCACGGCACGCACGAACCCGACGGCCTCGGAGTACACGGTCTCGTCGACGAGGCGCGCGGCGATGCTCGGCACCCAGGAGGGTAGGCGCCCCGAGACCAGGCCCGTGAAGGCATCCCGGTTGTTCGCGAGCCACTCGTCGATGTTCTCGGCGGCGAGGTCCACGGCGGTTCGGTGGGCGTCGGCGTCGACGATGCGGCCGAGCCACTCGCCGATCGCCGGCGACCACTCCGGCACGATGAGGTGCTCGCGGGCGAGGGCGGTGATGACATCTTGAGCGTCGTCGTCGCTGAGGGCGCGAAGGATGCCGGAACCCATCGCCGCCGCTTCCGACCCGATCCGCGCCGCGTGTGCGGGATCGCTCAGCCACGCACCCAGGCGGGCGGCGATCGAGGTCGATTCGAGCTTGGTGCGCACGACATCCGTCGCGAGGAAGTTCGTCTCGACGAACTCGCCCAGCGACTGACCGATCTCGTCTTTCCGCCGCGGGATGATCGCGGTGTGGGGGATCGGGATCCCCAACGGATGCCGAAACAGCGCAGTCACTGCGAACCAGTCGGCCAGTGCGCCGACCATTCCGCCTTCGGCTGCTGCGCGCAGGTAGGCGAGCCCCGGAACCTGTTGTTGGCCGATGAAGCCGATGAGGAACAGGACTGCCATGAGAAGCAGGGCTCCGAGCGCCACGGACTTCATGGTGCGTAGGCCCCGTCGCCGCTCCTGGTCGGCGGGGCTCAGCAGAGCGGTCGGCGTGCGTGCCATTCCCACATCTTCACACGCGGCGGGTCGCGTCGATCAGGTAGCGCAGAGCTCAACCCGCCACCGGCCCGAGCCACGCCGTGGCGACGGTGGAGTGCGCCGACTCCGGGTCGGACGGGTGGAACATCCCGGCCAGCACGTCGCGGTACAGGCGGCTGAGCTCACTCCCGGCGAAGTAACTCGACCCGCCTGCCACGAGGATCGCATCATCCACGACAGCCTTGGCCATCGTAACGGCGCGGTGCTTCACGCCCGACAGGAGCGAGAACCACCGCGGCCCGTGATCGACGAGGGTGTCGATGTCGCGGCTGAGCGTCGCCAGCTGCGGAGGCAGCGCGTCGTACGCGAGCGCCATGTCGGCGATTCGCCAGCGGATGTCGGGGTCCTGACTGTAGGTCAGTCCCGTCTTCTTCGACCGGCGCGTGCCGACGGTTGCGACAGCGACATCCAGCGCCCGGCGAGCGATGCCCGTATAGACCGAGGCCAGCAGGATCTCGAAGACGCTGAAGATGCCGAACACGATCGGATCGGGGTTCGGTCCCGGCGGGATGCGGCGCACGACCCGGTCTGCCGCTGCCACTGCTCCCCGCAGCTGCGTCGTGCGGGACTGCGTGGCGCGCATGCCGAGCGTGTTCCAGTCGTCGCGGGTGGCGATTCGCCCGGCATCCTCCTCGGAGCGCGGCACGAAGGCGTAGACCATCTTCGGGCCGTCGGGTGAGGTGGTGTCCAGGCCGTGGAGGCCGAGCTGCGTCCAGACCGGCGCGAGAGAAGTGAAGATCTTTGTGCCGGTGAAGGCGTATGAGCCGTCCGGCTGCGGCGCGGCGTCAGTGTCACTGCCGAAGAGCACGAGATCGTTGCCCGCCTCGCTGATGCCGAACGCGAAGACCTCGCCCGCCACGGCGCCCTCGAGCACGAAGCGCAGATCGTCGACGCCGCGATCTGCGAGCGCCTTCGCGACACCGGTCCACACGAGGTGCATGTTGATCGCGAGCGCTGTCGCCGGGGCTGCGGTAGCCAGGCGCTGCTGCAGGAGCGACACCTCGGCAAGACCGAGGCCCGCCCCGCCGAGCTCCGTCGGAGCGAACAGCGCGAGGTATCCGGCATCCCTCAGGTCGGCGAGGTCGTCGTGCGGGAAGGTGTTGTCGCTGTCGTGCTGGGCCGCACGCTTGCGGAACCGCTGGAGCAGAGCGTCGGGCAGCACGGATGCCGGGTCGAAGGGGCTCCGGTGGTCAGGGCTTGTCATGGCTTCAGCATCCTTTCAGCGCGCGCGCGGCCTGTACGTGCCGACGGGAATGATCGTGCCGTCGGGTGCGCGCATGCCGAATCCGAAAGTCCGATCCAGAGCGATGTGAAGCAGCCAGCCCATGCCGCACCAGAACAGCGGCAGTCCGACCTCCCGCATCTCCCACAGGTATGCCATGGAGCCGCCGAGGAAGAACAGCAGCGCCGGAATCCACGCCTGATGCAACCAGTTGTAGAACGCGACGCGTTCGGGGCGAATGATGCCGCGCTGGCTGCTGGACGCCCCGATCAGGGAGATGTCGGGAAGCAACGCGAACACGATGATGATCCCGGCGGTCACCCATCCGTGGCCGATGCTCTCGAAGACCGTGACGATCAACAGTGCAAGGGCAAGAAGAGTCCAGGCGAGCCGGGTGTAGGTCACGGGTTCATCGTAGGCGCGCGTGGTGAACGCGCGGGTCAGGATCAGGGCATCGGCGGCGCCGCGTGCGCGACTCCCGCGCCCTTCGCCGGTGCAATTCGCTCGAAGAAGCCCCCGCGCTCGAGAGCTGCGACCGCCTGCTCACGGGACGATACCCCGAGCTTCGCGTACAGCCGGCGCAGGACGGCATCCTCGAACTCGGCCTCCGCGACGTCGTCATCGCCTAGAGCGCGGTGCGCGAGCGCGCGCCGGAACAGGATCGGGCCGCGGGTTCTGATGCAGTGGCGCGCGCCCATCGCCGCACGCGCGCGCGTCGTCTGCAGCGCTCTCAGCGGTTCTCCGAGAGCCAGGTAGGCCGAGGCTCGCTGCATGTCGAAGCACAGAGTGTGCTCCCGGTTTGAGTCGACGCCCTCGAGCAGGGCGAGAGTCCGCAGCGGCTCCCCTCGCAGCAGGTGTGCGTCCGCGATGATCCCCAGCGCGAACCCTCGCACCATCGGCAGAACCCGCTCGTCGGCCATCCCCCCGACGGCCGGGTGGGCAGCGGCGATGGCCCCGGCGGAGTCACCGCGGGCCAAGGCCGACATCCCTGCGACCACAGTTGCCGTCGAGGCGAACCGCGGGTCGTCGGGACGCAAAACTCATCTCGGTCACCGGTGATCGGGTGGCTCAGGTGATCGTCGGAACGGGCTCGGTATCGGGGATGGGGCTCGGATCCCGATCGCGCAGGTCAGGGAAGCCGCGGACGAACACGATGGCCACGATCGCGCCGGTCGCAGCGAACAGCGCAGCGGCAAGGTAGGCGCCCTGCGGGCCCGCGCCGTCGACGAGGAAGCCCGCGACGGCGGAACCCGCCGCGGCGCCGATGAGCTGCCCGGTCCCGATCCAGCCGTAAGCTTCGGCGGTCTCGCTGAACTTCACGCTCGCGGACGTCATGGCGAAGATCACCGCTAGCGCTGGCGCCACGCCCAGGCCCGCGACGGCGAGTGTCGCACCCAGCCACCAGGCGTTGAGCGAGATCATCGTCAGGCCGAGTCCCGCCGCAACGATCAGCATCCGCCTTGCCGTCGCCCACGGTCCGATCGGGATGTGGCCGAAGGAGAGACCCCCGGCGAGGCTGCCGACGGCGAAGACCGCAAGCACCAGGCCCGCCTCGATACCCTCGTGCCCGAAGGTGGATACCACGCCCACCTCGACGGCGGAGCACGCGCCGATCAGGAGGAAGCCGACGACGGTTGCCAACAGCACCGCGGGCTTGCCGAGCACCTTTCCGAAGCTGCGACGGCTACGAGGGATGCGTACCCGCCCGACCTCGGGGGAGAGGATGAACCAGGCGCCACCACCCAGAAGGACGACGACGATGAGAGCGAGGGCTTGGACGGTACCGATCTGCGTCGCGACGAACGTGATGAGAACGGGTGCGACGACCCAGATGATCTCCTGGAGTGAGGCATCCAGGGAGTACAGCGGAGTCACCTGTCGCGAGTTGACCATCTTGGGGTAGATCGTGCGAACCGCTGCTTGCACCGGCGGTGTTGACAGACCGGCGATGAGCCCCAGCACCATATAGGCAGGCAGGGGGAGCGTGAACGCCGCGATGCACGCGATCGCTGCGGCGCAGATGGCGAGGGTCACGGTCAGCACCCGTCGCATACCCCACAGGCCCATCCACCTGCTCGTGATCGGACCCGCGACAGCCTGCCCGACCGAGGTCGCAGCCAGCACGAGTCCTGCAGAGCCGTAGGAGCCCGTGACCTGTTCGATGTGCAGCAGGATCGCCAGGCTCGTCATCCCGTTCGGGAACCGCGCTGTCAGCTGCGCTGCGATGATGCGCGCGACCCCCGGAGTGCGCAGCAGTTCTCCATATCCCGCCACCCTCCTACGGTAGTCGCGCCGAACCGGTTGGGCGATATCGGAGCGCGGACCACGCGGTGCGTGGGCGGATGCCGCGACACGCCGCGACACGCCGGAAACGCAATCCACAGGCGAATTCGATGTCGGTGGATCGCCGTAGCGTCGCGCTGTGGAGGGATGACGGACGCAGGCACCCGAACCCGCGTGATTTCAGGCTTCTCCCAGGTTTCGCGGGTTGGTCGATCTGTGGATGAAACGGTGGACAAATCGCGTTGTATCTGAGGAGAGCGGTGGAAAACTACACGAATGTAACTACTACCCCTTGTGGTGCTATCCGATGTCGGCACCCATATGTAGTATTGGACTCCCGGTGGGGGAGCTGCCGGTTCGACGAAGGATTTTGAGGGGACAACGGATCTAACATGGCGATCACGGTCTACACCAAGCCGGCCTGCGTGCAGTGCACTGCGACCTACCGCGCGCTGGATTCCAAGGGCATCGATTACGAAGTTCTCGACCTCTCGCAGGACCCCGCGGCCCTCGAGCAGGTCAAGGCGCTGGGCTACCTGCAGGCCCCCGTCGTCATCACCGACGAGGACCACTGGTCGGGCTTCCGTCCCGACAAGATCGACGAGCTCGCGTCTCGCCTCGCCTGAGCCATGAGCACGGCGATCGCGACAGAGACGCCGTTGCTCGTGTACTTCTCGAGCGTTTCGCAGAACACGGCGCGCTTCATCGAGAAGTTGGGATTGCGCGCTGAGCGCATCCCGCTCTTCGCATCCGAGCCGATGCTCCTGGTCGATGAGCCCTTCGTCCTGGTCACCCCCACCTATGGGGGAGGCCAGGGTCGCGGCGAGGAGCGAGGCGCGGTGCCCAAGCAAGTCATCCGGTTCCTCAACGTCGAGCAGAACCGCACCCTCATCCGCGGCGTCATCGCCGCGGGAAACACCAATTTCGGCGACGCTTTCTGCGCCGCCGGCGACATCATCAGCCGCAAGTGTCACGTGCCGCACTTGTACCGGCTCGAATTGTTCGGCACGTCGGAAGACGTCACACGCGTAAGCGAAGGATTGGAACGATGGTGGAAGCTGCAGTGACAGACACGGCATTCAAGACCGAGGCCCGCTTCGATGGGCTCGACTATCACGCCCTCAACGCCATGTTGAATCTGTATGGGCCCGACGGCAAAATCCAGTTCGACGCCGACAAGCGTGCTGCGCGGGAATACTTCCTGCAGCACGTCAACCAGAACACCGTCTTCTTCCACTCGCTGAAGGAGAAGCTCGACTACCTGGTCGACAAGCAGTACTACGAGCCCGCCGTGCTCGAGAAGTACTCGTTCGAGTTCATCTCGTCGCTGCACGACCACGCGTTCGAGAAGAAGTTCCGCTTCGAGACCTTCCTCGGCGCCTTCAAGTACTACACGAGCTACACCCTGAAGACCTTCGACGGAAAGCGCTACCTCGAGCGTTTCGAGGACCGCGTCGTGATGACGGCCCTCGGTCTTGCCGACGGTGACGAGGCCCTCGCGACGCAGCTGGTCGACGAGATCATCTCGGGTCGCTTCCAGCCCGCGACCCCGACGTTCCTGAACACCGGCAAGGCCCAGCGCGGGGAACTGGTCTCGTGCTTCCTGCTGCGCATCGAAGACAACATGGAGTCGATCGCCCGTGGCATCAACTCCGCGCTGCAGCTGAGCAAGCGCGGCGGTGGCGTCGCACTCCTCCTGTCGAACATCCGCGAGGCGGGTGCTCCCATCAAGCAGATCGAGAACCAGTCCAGCGGCATCATCCCCGTCATGAAGCTGCTCGAAGACAGCTTCAGCTACGCCAACCAACTCGGGGCACGTCAGGGAGCGGGCGCCGTCTACCTGTCGGCCCACCACCCCGACATCCTGAAGTTCCTCGACACCAAGCGCGAGAACGCCGACGAGAAGATCCGCATCAAGACCCTCTCGCTCGGGGTCGTCGTTCCCGACATCACGTTCGAACTGGCCAAGAACGGCGAGGACATGTACCTCTTCTCGCCCTACGACGTCGAGCGCGTCTACGGCGTGCCGTTCGGCGACATCTCGGTCACCGAGAAGTACCGCGAGATGGTCGATGACCCGCGCATCAAGAAGAGCAAGATCAACGCGCGTGAGTTCTTCCAGACTCTCGCCGAGATCCAGTTCGAGTCGGGCTATCCCTACATCATGTTCGAAGACACGGTGAACCGAGCCAACCCCATCAAGGGCCGGATCAACATGTCGAACCTGTGCTCCGAGATCCTGCAGGTCAACACCCCGACGACCTACAACGAAGACCTCTCGTACGACCAGATCGGCAAGGACATCTCGTGCAACCTCGGGTCGATGAACATCGCCCTGGCGATGGACGGCGGCGACCTCGGTCTCACGGTAGACACGGCCATCCGTGCCCTGACCGCGGTCAGCGACCAGAGCCACATCTCGTCGGTGCGATCGATCGAAGACGGCAACGACCGCTCCCACGCGATCGGCCTCGGCCAGATGAACCTGCACGGCTACCTCGCTCGTGAGCACGTTCACTACGGCTCGGAAGAGGGCCTGGACTTCACGAACATCTACTTCTACACGGTGCTCTTCCACGCTCTGCGCGCGTCGAACAAGCTCGCGATCGAGCGGGGGACAGCCTTCGAGGGCTTCCCCGACTCGACGTACGCGTCGGGCGAGTTCTTCGACAAGTACACCGAGCAGGAGTGGGTTCCGCAGACCGAGCGCGTGCGCGAGTTGTTCGCCGGGCACCACATTCCTACGCAGGATGACTGGCGTGAGTTGAAGGCGTCGGTGCAGGCCCACGGGATCTACAACCAGAACCTGCAGGCTGTGCCCCCGACCGGATCCATCTCCTACATCAACAACTCGACGAGCTCGATCCACCCGATCGCCTCGAAGATCGAGATCCGCAAGGAAGGCAAGCTCGGCCGCGTCTACTACCCGGCGCCGTTCATGACCAACGACAACCTGGAGTACTACCAGGATGCCTACGAGATCGGTTACGAGAAGGTCATCGACACCTACGCTGCTGCCACCCAGCACGTGGACCAGGGCCTGTCGCTCACGCTGTTCTTCAAGGACACCGCGACCACCCGTGACATCAACCGGGCGCAGATCTACGCCTGGAAGAAGGGCATCAAGACCATTTACTACATCCGTCTGCGTCAGATGGCCCTGGAGGGCACTGATATGACGGAGTGCGTCAGCTGCATGCTCTGAGCACCGCCGATTCGACTCTGCGAGAAAGACGACAATGACCGAGAAGCTCAAGCTGATCGACCACGTACAGGCGATCAACTGGAACCGCATTCAAGACGACAAGGACCTCGAAGTCTGGAACCGTCTCGTGAACAACTTCTGGCTGCCCGAGAAGGTGCCTCTCTCCAACGACGTGCAGTCGTGGAACACCCTCACCCCCGAGGAGCAGACCCTCACGATGCGCGTGTTCACGGGGTTGACGCTCCTGGACACGATCCAGGGCACCGTCGGCGCGGTTTCGCTGATCCCCGACGCGATCACACCGCACGAAGAGGCCGTGTACACGAACATCGCCTTCATGGAGTCGGTGCACGCGAAAAGCTACTCGTCGATCTTCTCGACCCTGTGCTCGACGAAGGAGATCGACGAGGCGTTCCGCTGGTCGGTCGAAAACCCCAACTTGCAGCGCAAGGCGCAGATCGTCATGGAGTACTACCGGGGCGACGAGCCGCTCAAGCGTAAGGTCGCCTCGACCCTGCTGGAGTCGTTCCTCTTCTACTCGGGCTTCTACCTGCCCATGCACTGGTCGAGCCGCGCAAAGCTCACCAACACCGCCGACCTCATTCGCCTCATCATCCGTGATGAGGCCGTGCACGGCTACTACATCGGCTACAAGTTCCAGAAGGGGCTCGAGCGGGTCGACGAGGCCAAACGCCAGGACATCAAGGACTACACGTTCTCGCTGCTGTATGAGCTCTACGACAACGAGGTGCAGTACACGCAGGACCTTTACGACGGCGTCGGCCTGACCGAAGACGTCAAGAAGTTCTTGCACTACAACGCCAACAAGGCGCTCATGAACCTCGGCTACGAGGCCATGTTCCCCGAGTCGGTCACGAATGTGAACCCCGCGATCCTGTCGGCCCTGTCGCCGAACGCCGACGAGAACCACGACTTCTTCTCGGGGTCGGGCTCCTCGTACGTCATCGGCAAGGCCGTCGCCACCGAGGACGAGGACTGGGACTTCTAGAAGCCCAGATAAGAAGCCGATTTCGGCAGGACAGCGAACCATGAGGACGGCCCCGGTCGGCAGCTCAGAAGAGCCAGCAGATCGGGGCCGTGCCCGCATTTTGCCCACATCCTGAAGGGAACGAACATGGCGAAAGGTGACATCAGTACCTACAACGACGGAGGCGTCTGGAAGTCGAAGGTCGAGGGCAGCTCGCGCGCTGCTCACGCCGGCGGCACCAAAGCCGAGCAGCAGGCCATTGGCCGCCGCATGGCGCAGGACCGCGGCGTCGAGCACACCATCCGCAAGATGGACGGCACGATCGGCGAGAAGAACTCCTACGGCAAGGACCCCTACCCGCCCAAGGGCTGACCAGCGGGATTCATCCCAAGGCGCGCAGGTGTGACCGCAGCTCGGGCGTCGGCAAGAACGGCGAGATCCGCTCCGTCGACGTGAAGCCGAGCATCTCGGCCACCTGGAGATCACCGAGTCCATTCGCGCGGAGCGAGCCTCCGATGCTCGGTGCGAGCCGCGGCGTCTCGGGGATGAACGTCTCATCCCCGGGCTCGCGAGTTCGCCAGCGCCGGGCACTCATCATCTTGTAGAAGTCCTGGCGCCTGGCGGCATCGACAACTCCGAGACTGAAAGCACGCTCGTACAGTGCCTGCATCGACGTGCCCCAACGCTCCTTGAGCGTCAGGAGAAGCGAAATCGTTCGCTGCGCGGAGGCTCCGCTCAGCGGGCGGAGTTCGTTGCGGATGATGTGTCCTGGCATGAGGAACTCGGCGGCGAATGCGTTCGCCTCTGATTCGACGTCGTCGTCGCCGGCCAGTACCTCGTCGTGCATGACGAGGTGCCCGAGTTCGTGCGTCATTGTCAGTCGGCGCCGGTGCAGGGGGAGTAGCCCGTTCACGAGCATCACAGCGGATTCCTTGCCCCACTGGCTCATGCCGTCGATCTTCGGCGTGGGGAAGTCTTCTACGATCACCACGATCCCGGCAGCTTCGAGCCACGGCGTGATTGAGGCTACGGGGCCGCTCGGCATTCTCCACCGGGCACGGGTGAGCTGCGCGGCCTCTTCCGGCGAGGTGACGGTCATGTCCACCTCGGGCACCGTGAACTCCTGCCGCATGGGCGCACGCGCAAGGAAGTACGTGGTGCTCATCCTCAGCTCGTTCAGGCGCGCCTCCACGAGCTTCCAGTCGCCCGCCTTGGTTGTCTTCCGCTTTCTCATGTGTGCGTCTTGTGCCACGCCGCCTTGAAGGCGGAACTCGTGCTGCAGGAACTGCTCGGTCACGCCGAGCGCTGCCGCCAGTTCAGTCACGACTTCCGGGCGTGGCTCACGCTCTCCAGCTTCGTAGCGGTGGAGAGTGACCTGAGTGGCGCCTATCTTGTCGGCGAGCTCGGTCTGCGAGAGCCCTCGTGACTGGCGAAGCGTGGTGATTGCGTCGCCGAGAGTGCTCATGACGATTCAGCGTCCTTCGCGGATGCGGCGACGATTCCGGAGAAGTCGAACTCCGGCTGAGGCGGAATGATCGGCTCGTACGGGACGTGCAGGATGCCGTCGTCGATCTCACCGACACCGATAACCCAGATCGGCTCGGCGCCGGTGGATTTTTGCTTGGACAGCACGGCGCGGCCGATGCTCCGCGTCTCGGGGATCCATTCATAGCCGATCGCGAGGTTCTCGACTTCCAGCCCGGCGAGCGTCCCCATGTAGAAGTCGCGGGAACCGCGAGTGCGGTAGCCGCTGATCTGTCCGTCCATGGAGTGTCGTTTCACGCGGAGACCGACGCTGTCATCGATGCAGATGGTGCGGGTCGTCCCGTTGTCGGTGACGACGATGTTGGCCTCGAGCGCCTCGACGTCGTGGGTGACGTGGCTCCAGAGTCGATCATGGATAACCCCGGCGAGGGTGCGGTCGGACCAGTCGACATGCCAGTCGGAGGGGAGTGTTGCGAAGAAGTGTGCGAAGTCGTTGCGCGTCTCGTCGATTGCGCTGCGGAAGTGCTGAAGGAACGGGCGTCCGAGAGCGGCAAGGGCATCCTCTGGAGTGATCAGCGCATCAACCATGCATGCAAATATACCAGAAAATATACCGGATGGAAGTGTGGACCATCAGACCGCGGCGTGCCATTCGCGGGTCATAGCCGCCGCGACTTCTTCTCGGGGTCTGGCTCCTCATACGTCATCGGCAAGGCAGTCGCGACCGAGGACGAGGACTGGGACTTCTAGATCTCCCGGTGCGGGCTCTGTTTAGTCCTCAACGGCGCGTCGAGGCCGTGACCGTGAACTTCGGGGTCCGGGCGATCTGACGAGTCGGGCCGACGACTTTCTCGAGCGACGGGCGGTAGCGGAGGGCCGAGTTCCAGACGGTCCACAGTTCGCCGCCCGGGCGCAGGACGCGCGCCGCATCCGCGAACAGGTGGCGCGCGATCGTCTCATCGATCGCTGCGCCCCGATGAAACGGCGGGTTCAGGGCGATGAACGACGCGCTCGCGTCGGGCAGGGTCGACAGTGCGTCATCACGAACCACTGTCATCCGGTCGCCAATCCCGTTCGCTGCCGCGGTCGCGCGAGCCGAAGCGACGGCGGCGGCCGACTCGTCGGACGCGTACACGCGCAGCCCCGGATGCCGCAGGGCCAGCGTCGCGCCGACGACCCCGTTGCCGCACGCCAGGTCGACCGCCTGCCCGGGGATCGTCTCGGGCAGGTTGTCGAGCAGCAGGCGCGTGCCGATGTCGAGTGTCGCGCCGGCGAACACACCGCCGAAGGCGCGGACCTCGACATCCGTGTCACCGATGTGCTGCCGTGCCGCAGACGGCTCGGGATCGCGCCCGCCGTGAGGGCCGCGCGCGATGAGCACCCGCGACTTCTGCCGGGCGTGCGAGACATCCACCGTGTCGAAGTGCTCCCGCAGCACGTCGTTCATGCCGAGGCTCATGTGTTTGATCCGCCCACCCGCGAACACGACGACATCGGGCGCGGCGTGCGCGGCGATCAGCCCCGCGACGTCGCGGAGCGCCTCGAGTGACCGGGGGAGGCGCACGAGTACGACCCGCGCACCGCGCACGACCTCTGCATCAAGAGGGAGCGACTCGACGGATGCCTCGAGCCCGGTCGATCGCGCATTGGCGGTGAGGGTGCGCTCACCGCCGAGGGAGTCCTGGTGGACGCGGACGACACCATCGGCGGCATCGCTGGCGCACGCGAGAGCCAGGGCGCCGAACGTATCGCCGATGACGGCGATCTCATGTCGCGCAAGGCCGCGCCGAGCGTCGGCTGACTCGTCGAGGAGCAGCCGATCCGCCGCATCGTGTGCGCGGCGGTCAGGGTCACCGGCATCGGGGAAGGGGCGAAGAGCGTCGAGGTCGAGGGTCACTGGATCCACGCTATCCCGCGCCGAGGGAGCTCTCAGCCCTGTGCGAGCGCCGCTTTCGTGTATGCCACGACGGCGTTCGCGTGGCCGTGGCCCAGCCCGTGTTCAGTCTTGAGCGCCTCGACAACTGCCATGTGCGCGTCGCCGGCGTCGAGCCGCTCGACAGCGATGTCGATCCAGTCCTGCACCGGACGACCGTACGTCTTCTCGATGCTCGGGAAGTACGACGCAGGCCCTTTCGGCTTGTCGATGCCGGACAGGTCAGGGGCGAGCACGCGGGAGGCCATGACACGACAGTAGCGCCCGTCCCCGACACCCCGGACGTCCGTCATGCCAGAGTGGATCCGTCGGCGACAGCGCTGGAGGAACACGGATGCCGGTACAGGATGACTACCGTCGCAAGCTCATGTCGGCAGCGGATGCCGCGGCATCCATCCCCTCGGGAGTGCAGGTGCTGGTGGCGATGGGCCTCGGGGCGCCGCCGGCGATTCTGGCAGCTCTTGCCGATCGCGTGCGCGCCGACGAGCTCGTCGACCTCGACCTCTACTACGGCATGGGCGGCGACGCGATCGGTGACACGATCCTGCAGCCCGGGGTGATCGAGAAGCTCCGTGCGCATACGTTCTTCGTCGCCGGACGCGATCACCACATCATCGCCGACCCCGCTCGAGCCGACCGCGAAACCCTCGATTTCATTCCGGTCAACTTCTCGAACCTGCCGCGGGTGATCCGCGAACACCTCGACATCGACACGTTCCTGGTGCAGGTCAGCCCCATGGACGCGAGCGGTCACTTCTCGTTCGGCGTCGTGAACGATTACGCGAGCGTCGCGGCGCGCGCCTGCCGCCGCCTGATCGTCGAGGTCAACCCCAACATGCCGCGCGTCTTCGGTGATTCCCTCCTTCACATCGACGAGGTGGACGCTGTCGTCGAGCATCCGTCGCCCCTCCCCGAGCTCATTGAGGCACCACCGACCGACGCTGACCTCGCGATCGCAGCGCTCGTGGCGGCGCGCATTCCCGATGGCGCCACGCTGCAGATCGGCGCCGGCCGGGTTCCCGCCGCGGTCGCCGCCGCCCTCGCCGACCACCGTGACCTCGGCATCCATTCGGCGCTCTTCTCATCGGCGTTCGTGCCCCTGATCGAATCGGGGGTGATCACAGGCCGGCGCAAGACTCTGCATCCGCGGCGGCATGTCTGGACCTCGGCGGTCGGGGATGCCCACACCTACGCCTTCATGAACGACAACCCGTCGATGGTCAGCTTTCCCGCCGACTACGTCAACGATCCGCAGGTGATCTCGCGCAACGACGACATGATTTCCGTCAACGCGGCGATTCAGGTCGATCTCTACGGGCAGGTCAACGCCGAGATGATCGGGGGCCTGCAGTACTCCGGATCGGGGGGACAGTTCGATTTCGTGACGGGGGCTGCCAAGTCGCGGGGGGCGGCAAGTCGTTCGTGGTGCTCCCTGCCACAGCCAAGGGTGGCTCAGTGTCGACGATCGTGCCGCGGGTCGACATCGTCACCGACGAGCGCATGGATGTCGAGCACGTCGTGACCGAGCACGGCACGGTGAATCTGCGGGGGCTCTCGACGCAGGAGCGCGCGCTTGCCCTGATCTCGCTTGCCGATGACGCCCACAAGGATGCCTTGATTGAGGCTGCGCGAGCGCAGCGGCTCCTAGCCTGAGGCGCGCTGCGGCTCCTGAGCTCTACCGGTGGTGCCGATGCCCCGAACCCGAGGCGACGGGTTGGGGTCCCGTCGTCGTCGGAACGGGGAGTGCGAAGAACGACTGGATCTCTTCGAGTACGTCCGTGAGACGCTCGACGGCTGACTGCAGGCTGTCGATCGCGCGGAGGGTGGGGTCATCGGGATAGCTCTGCTGGGCCTCGTGGAGTTCCGCGAGGGCCCTACTGAGGTCCTTCCGGATCTCGTACAGCGAGGTGTCCATTTTCTGATGATGGCACGACCTACGCCGGATTGCGCAGGGGTTTTTCCCGGTCATCGCCGCTTGACTTCTTTATGCACGACGATCCTGTCCCGTCTGTTCGGGAGGGCGCGGGCTACGATGAAGGATCTGGCGTCCCGCAGAAGGAGATCCCGTGGCAGCTCAGCAACGACGGTTCAGTCCAGTCATCGCGCTGCTGACGATGTCGAGCATCTGGGAGGCGCAACTCGGCGCGGTTCTGAAGGATCTCGGGCTCACCACGCGCAAGTATGCCCTGCTCGGCCACATCTACGGGATGCCGGGCATTTCGTTCAGCGAACTTGCACGCCGATCGCAGATCACCGTCCAGACCGCGCACACGGCCGTGCGCACTCTCGTGGACGAAGGGTTCGTGCACGACTCGACGGCTCACGCCGGCTCGGCATCCGAGCTGCGGGTCACCGAGAAGGGGGACTGGGCGCTCATGGAGGCCGAGAAGCGACTGCGCGCTCTCGACCGGGACCTGTCAAAGGGTGCGCCAGAACTCTCGCAGGCACTGCGAGGCCTGCACGAGGAGCCCGTCGAGGTACACCCGGCGGGCCGACGCACGGCATGAGGGTGCTTCGCTGGCTCCTCGCGGCTCTCCTCGTGGCAGCGGGAGTGTCGCATCTCACGTGGGGGCGGCGGGGCTATCGCATCGTCGTGCCGGACTGGGCGACCAGGCTCTTGCACACCGACAAGGATGCAATCGTCGTCGGCTCCGGCGCCGTGGAGATCATGCTCGGCGCCGGGCTCGTAGCGCTGCCCCGCGAACGGGTACGCCTCGGCGCCGCGGTCGCGGCATTTTTCGTCGCGGTCTTTCCAGGGAACGTGCACCAGTGGCAGACGGGTCGGTCTGCGCCGCTGCTCGACACCGACACGCGCCGCTTTGTGCGGCTCCTGCTCCAACCGCTGCTGGTGGTGTGGGCGCTCGCCGTCGCCCTCTCACCCGAGCGGTAACGACCCGCGCCGCCTCGGCTGGACACCCGCCTACGACGTTGACTTTCCCGGCGCGGGAGGTTTGGCTGGGCGCATGCGAACAGTACTGAGGTGGATGCTGGCCGGGGCGATGATCTTCGCGGGAGTGACCCGCCTCACGGTGGCCCGCAAGGAGTTCCAGACACAGGTGCCGCCGTGGGCCGCGGAACTCTCGCCGCTGGATGAGGATGCGATCGTGGTGGCATCCGGCGTTGTCGAGATCATGCTCGGCACGGCGCTTGTCGCACTGCCCAAGGAGCGTCGCCGCGTCGGCGCGATCCTCGCGGCGTTCTTCATCGCGATCTTCCCCGGCAACATCTCGCAGTACGTCGAAAAGCGCGACGGCTTCGGGCTCGATACCGATACGAAGCGTCTCGTTCGGCTGTTCTTCCAGCCGGTACTCGTTGCCTGGGCGTGGTGGTCGACGCGCCGCTGACGGCATTCGGTCCGGCGCCCGGACCCCCGGGGGCAATGTCGGACCCCCCTCGTAGTGTCGGGGTATGGACGATTTCGGCGCCACCGAGCCGGGCGAGAACGCTCGTGAGCCGGATGCCGCGTCCTGCGCCCACCAGCACACCGTCGACCCCGACGAGTACCTCGTGTATGAGGGTGATGACTGCTTCGTTCGCGAAGGTGACTTCTGCGACTCCGACGAGGAGCTGGGCTGGGTGCCGGCGCAGCCCGATGCCGTGGCGCTCGTGCTTGAGGTCGCGACGATGGAGGCGGTGTTCGCGGCGCAGCGGCTTGCCCGCATCGACCAGCTGCGTGTCGAGGCGCTCGACGACGTCACGCGATACGGCGGAGGCTCGCGGGAGTTGATCGAGCGCTCGGTGCGGCTCGAGCTGGCCGCAGCCCTCCGGATCACCGAGAACCAGGCCGGAATGCTGATGTACCGTGCCGAGGCACTCGTGCACCGGTACCCGACGGTCTGGAATTCGCTGGCCCGCGCGGGCATGACCGAGCGGCACGCGACGATCATCGTGGATGAGCTTGCGCCCCTCGAACCGGAGGTTGCGGCGCGGCTCGTCGAGAATGCGCGAGACCTCGCAGAGACCCTCGCGGTCGGGCCGTTCAGGCGGGCGCTGCGACGGCTCATCGATCGGGAACTGGCGCCGACACTGTCGGTGCGGCACGAACACGCCGTCCGACGCCGGAGGATCTTCGTCGAGCCCGAGGCCGACGGGATGTCGTGGCTGCATGCACTGGTGCCGACGGTCGAAGCTCACGCGATTCACGGACGAATGACGGCGAAGGGCAAGGCGTTTCTCGCCGCGCATGTCGGCGGCGAAGGCGGCGGCTCTCAGCCCGATGACCGCACGCTCGACGAGATCCGTGCCGACATCCTGTGCGATCTTCTGCTTGACGGTATTGTTCCTGCTCACCCGAAGGATGTGCAGGGCATCCGCCCCACGGTTGTCGTGACGGTTCCCGCGCTCGCTCTGCTCGGTGCCGACGGCGATGGCCCTCAGGACCCCGCGGTCGTGGAGGGTGTTGGTCCTATCCCGATCGAGAAGGCGCGGGAACTTGCGGGAGCCGCGACGTCGTGGATCCGGGTACTGACCCACCCCGAAACCGGCGTCGTTCTGTCGGTCGGCAGAACCCGATACCGACCTCCGCCAGACATGGTGGCGCTGACGAAGTGGCGCGCCGATAGATGCATGGCACCGGGGTGCGGTGTCCCCGCCTCCCGATGTCAGATCGATCACTCGCTCGCCTGGGAACACGGCGGAGAGACCTCGGTCGTGAATACCGCTCCGCTCTGTCAGGGGCACCATACGGTCAAGCACCATGGCGGCTGGCGCGTCATCCAGACCGGAGATGGGTCGCTGCTATGGATTTCTCCGAGCGGTCGTCAGTACATCGTTGCTCCGGAGCGCCGACTTCCCGTCTTCCGGGTGGACTCGGCTGCCGCCTGAGCGGGCTTATTCGCCCGGGTAACGCACGCCGAGCTGCGCGCGCAGTTCGTCGAGCACGTGCATGATGGCTACCGACTCGTCCAGCGCAAGCAGGTCGCTGTCGGTCTTGCCCTCGGCGAGCAGCCGCTCGGCGGCGATCGCCTGGTACTGCATGCCCCGGCCCTGAACCTCGCTGTGATACTCCTCGAGAACCTCGCCGTCGTGCGCGACAACACGGAACGAGGTGGGGGTGTACCAGACGCGATCGATGTCAATGCGTGCGTCAGTGCCCAGAACATGGGCGGTGTTGGGGCCGACCGCGCGTGAGGTCGAGATCGAGGTCGAGACCGCTCCACCGTCGTGCGTGAAGATCGTCGCGACCTCGGCATCCGCGCCCGTGTCGCCGAGGCGCCCGCGCGCGGTCACCGTCTGCGGCTTCCCGAGCACGTCCCACGCGAACGAGACCGGATAGATCCCGAGGTCCAGGAGCGACCCGCCGCCGAGTTCCAGGGCGTTGAGGCGGTGGCTCGGGTCGGACGAGATCCGCTGAGTGTGATCGGCGAACAGCGTGCGGATCTCGCCCAGCGTGCCGGCCGCGATGATCTCGCGGATCCGTACCATGTGCGGCAGATACCGGGTCCACATCGCTTCCATCGCCAGTAGACCCCGAGCGCGAGCGACATCGCGCACACGCTCGGCCTCGGCGCCGGTCAGCGTGAAGGGCTTCTCGATGAGCACATGCTTGCCAGCTTCGAGCGCGAGCACAGCGTTGTCGGCGTGCATCGGATGCGGCGTTGCGATGTAGACGATGTCGACGTCGGGATCGGCGACGAGGTCTTCGTAGGAACCGTGTGCGTGCGGAATGTCGAACTGGTCAGCGAAAGCCTGCGAGGCATCCGGACGCCGAGATCCCACCGCTGAGACGGTCAGTCCGGCAGTTCGCAGGTCGCTCGTGAAGGCGTGTGCGATACCGCCCGTGGCCAGGATTCCCCATCGCAATGCAGTCATGGTTCGAGCGTAGCCCGCCCGCGCAGTGCCGCGAGTAGCCTCGAAGCATGAGCACTCCGTTGGATCGCTTCCGAGAACTCCTGGCTATCCCCACCGTGTCGTACGCCGACGATTCGCGGATGGATGCGTCGGTGTTCGACGAGTTCCACCGTGCGCTGGAGCGCCTCTACCCGAAGACGCATGAGCGCCTCGAGCGTGACGTGATCGCCCGCCACTCGCTGCTGTACCGCTGGCCGGGCACCTCATCCGAGGATCCGCTCGTTCTCATGGCCCACATGGATGTCGTGCCCGTCATCGAGGCGGAGTGGCAGCATCCACCGTTCGGTGCCGAGATCGTGGGCGAGGGTGAGGATGCCGAACTCCACGCCCGTGGCGCCATCGACGACAAAGGGTCGCTCGTTGCCATCTTCGAGGCTGTCGAGATTCTCGTCGCCGAAGGATTCACACCGGCACGCGACATCTACCTGTCGTTCGGTCACAACGAAGAGACGTCGGGAGACGGAGCGCGCGCGATCGTCGCGCACCTGGAAGAGCGCGGCATCCATCCGGCGCTCGTGCTCGATGAGGGCGGCGCCGTCGTCGAGGGCATCATCCCGGGCGTCGCGGTGCCCACGGCGATGATTGGTGTCGCCGAACGGGGGGTCATGACCCTCGTCATGACCGTCCGCGAACAGGGCGGGCACGCATCGACGCCGCCCGCGATGCCCGCCACCGCACGGTTGGCGCGAGCTATCGACCGGCTGCGGCGCAAACCGTTCCCGACGCGGCTCGCACCCCCGGTACGCGCCATGCTCGCAACCCTCTCGCCCCACACTCCCGAACCGCTACGGACCCTGTTCCGGCGCGGTGAGATCACGGGGCCGCTGCTTGCCGGCGCCTTCACGCTCGGCGGGCCGGAGACCAACGCGATGGTGCGCACCACCGCGGTCGTCACCGAACTCAGCGGCGCACCCGGGGAGAACGTCCTGGCCACGTCAGCGAAGGCGTCGGTAAACATCCGCCTGCTCACTGGCGACACCATCGAGAGCGCAACCGCACACGTGCGTCGGGCGGTGGCCGACGAGAAGGTCGAGCTCGAGGTGCGTCACGCCTCCAACCCGTCGCCGGTTTCGCCCTGGCGAGGAGAGCCGTGGCGGCGGATCGCCAGCGCCGTGGTCTCGACTCTCGGCGGCGATATCGTTCCGACGCCCTACGTGCAGCTCGGCGCAAGCGACAGCCGGTGGTTCACGGCAATCAGCGACCACGTCTATCGGTTCACGCCATTCCATCTGACCCGGTCCGAGCGCGACGCGCTGCACTCGCACAACGAGAGAATCCGCGTCGAGGTATGGCTCCGCGGAATCGGCTTCTACCGCGCTCTCATCGAAGCGTCGTAACCCCGCTCCGTTAGGCCAGCGCCTGCGCGAGATCCGCGATGAGATCGGTCTCGTCCTCGAGTCCGATCGAGAGCCGGATCGTCCGAGGCGAGATGCCTGCTTCGCGCAGTTGCTCCGCGGTCAAGTGCAGGTGGGTCATGGATGCCGGGTGGTTCACCATGCTGCGAGCATCGCCGATGTTGGCGACCAGGCGGATGACGTGCAGCGCGTCGATGACCTGCTCGACGCGGCGATCATCGGCATCCGCATCCCCGGTGCCGGCGAGATCGAACGAGAACACCGACGAGGCCCCACGCGGCAAGTAGCGCTGGGTAGTCGCGTGCCACGGGCTGGACGCGAGTCCCGGATGCCACACCTTCTCGACAGCGGGATGCTGCTCGAGAAATCGCGCGACGGCGAGTGCGCTCGCCGAGTGACGCTGCATCCTCAGATCGAGGGTCTCGAGCCCCTGGAGAAGCTGGAACGACGACCACGCCGGCAGGGTCGTTCCGAAATCGTGCACGAACCGGGTCTTGATGTAGATGACCAGGGCAAGCCCCTGCTCCCCGAAACGGTCCCACAGCACCAGGTCGCCGAATCGGGGATACGGCGTCGTGAACTGGGGCCAGCGCCCGGGATCGGCGCCGAAATCGAACGAGCCGATATCGACCACCACGCCGCCGAGCGCCACGCCGTGCCCGCCGATGTACTTCGTGGCGGAATGGATGACGATGTCTGCGCCGTGCTCGCCCGGACGCACCAGGTACGGCGACGCGACGGTGTTGTCGACGACGAGCGGCACCCCCGCGGCGTGGGCGACATCGGCGACGGCACGGATGTCGAGCACGGTCGCCAGCGGATTGGTGATCGTCTCGGCGAAGAAGGCTCGCGTGCTCGGGCGAACCGCATCACGCCAGGCATCCGTGTCGTCCTGATCGACGTAGGTGACCTCGATGCCGAGGCTCCCGAGCGAGTCCGACAGCAGATCAACGGTGCCGCCGTAGAGCTGGCGGGCAGCAACCACGTGGTCGCCAGCCGAGGCCAGCGCAAGAATCGCCGCCGCCGCGGCCGCCTGCCCGGACGACACCGCGACAGCGGCTCGCCCACCCTCGAGGGCAGCGATGCGCTGCTCGAACACCGCCTGGGTGGGGTTCGCGTTGCGGCTGTAGACGTTGCCAAGGCTGCGGAGGGCGAAGACGTCGCGCGCGTGGGCGAGGGAGGGGAACTCGTAGCCGTTGGACTGGTAGATCGGCACGACGGCGGTGTTCTGCGCGACACCGGGCACGTACCCTGCCTGCACCTGGGCGGTCGCGAACGACGCGGTGGGATCGGGCACAGGGGTGGTCACATTTCCATCGTGGCATGCGGCGTCGCCCCCGTCGGAGCTGTGTGTCGCTGTGTGACAGCCAGGCGCACTCAGGCGCCGGCCAACGCCTTCGTCAACCGTTGCAGCGAGACGGGTTCGGCAGTGCCGAGGTTCTGGGCGAACAGGCTCACGCGGTACTCCTCGAGCAGCCAGCGCCCGTGAACGAGCGGCGCGGGGGCGTCGGGGGCCAGGGGAATCGTGCCGCCAGCATCCCGGTAGATTGCCGCCGCGCGCTCATACTCGGTCAAGCGCTGTCGATCACGTCCGGGGTTCTCGGCGAGTGCGGCGGTGCGGGTGATCAGGGCCGCGAGATATCGCGGGTAGTGCGCGAGACGCTCCAGCCCTACCTTCGACACGAAACCGGGATAGATGAGCCCCGACAACTGCCCGCGGACGTCGGTGAGCGCTGCCAGCAGCGTCATGGCATTGAGGTTTCGAAGGCCCCGCTCGACCTCGCGCGCCGCGGTGAGGATGCGGGAGGTCAGCGAAACCGCCGAGAACAGGGCGTCGGTCACCTCGGCCGAGAACGCATCCCGCGCTGTCTCGAACTGGGCGCGGGTGCGGATCGGATCGGCAAAGCGGGCGAGGATTGCGTCTGCCACGGCGACCCGGCAGTCCTCCACGAGGGCGCGCGCCGATGAATACGGGGATGCCGCGAGCGCGAGCTTCTCGGCGGCAGTGAGGTGGTCGAGCACATACGTGGCGGGGGAGGGTACCGCGAGCAGCAGCAGGCGACGAAGACCTGCGCGGGTGGCTCGCTCGGCGGCCTCCGGAGTGGCGTCGATCCGCAGCGCGACGCTCTCCCCCTCGTCGATGAGGGCGGGATAACCGCGCACCACACCGCCGGCAACGCGCGTGTCGACGACGGCGGGAAGCTCGGAGAGCGTCCAGTCGGTGAGCCCAGATACCTCCGTGAACGCGGCGGTATCGGCAGCCGGCTTCGGCGCACGCTGGGTGGGTGCCGGCGGGCGGGAGAGGGAGGATGCCACGGCACCCCGGGCAGCCCCGGCCAACTCCTGCTGCAGGCGGGTGAGGTCGCGCCCGGAGCCGAGCGTGCGTCCTCGCTGATCGACCACCCGGAACGAGATCCCGAGGTGGGGAGGTACGCGCTCGAGGTCGAAATCGTCTGCCGTGACAGGATGGTGGGCCACGCGCTGGATCCGCCCCGCGAGCGCTGCCCGAAGGGTCGTCGGCGGGAGTCCGCCGTGATCCTCCGGTCCCTCGCCGGCGAGATCCGCCGAGAATCGCGCTGCCCAGTCGGCAGCAGGCACGACGTGACGGCGAATGGCCTTGGGCAGTGCCCGGATGAGCGCGGCGATCAGCTCGTCGCGCAGTCCCGGCACCTGCCAGTCGAATCCAGTGTCGCGAAGCCCCGCGAGGAGGGCCACCGGCACCACAGCATTGACCCCATCGTCGGCGGCGCCCGGTTCGAACCGGTAGCTCAGCGAGAGCACCTGATCGCCCTGCGTCCACCGGGAGGGATACTCATCGCTGCGCGCTGCCGCGGCGCCCTCGGCAAGGTCGGATTCGCCCATGTCGAGCAGGCGCGGAGTGCGGTTCGAGGTCTCTCGCCACCACGACTCGAATGAGCGGACGTCGAACACGTCACGCGGAATCCGTGCGTCGTAGAACGCGAAAACCGCCTCATCGCCCGCGAGAATGTCGCGGCGCCGTTCCCTCTCCTCGAGTTTTTCCAGGCGCCGTCGCAGATCCGCGTTGCGCCGGTCGAAGGCTGTCAGGCGCTTATCGAGGTTTGCGGCATCCCATTCGCCCTCGACCAGCGCGTGGCGGATGAAGAGCTCCCGAGCAAGCGGCCGATCAAACCGGGCGAGCTGCACGCGTCGCTTCGGAATGATCTCCACCCCGAACAGGGTGACCTTTTCGTACGCGGATGCCGCGCCCGCCGACCGCGACCAGTGAGGCTCGCCCAGCTGACGGTGGGCGAGGTCGCCGGCGAGCTCCTCGGCCCAGGCTGGCTCGACCGCTGCGACGGTCCGGGCGAACAGGCGCGAGGTCTCGACGAGCTCTGCCGCCATGACGGCATCCGGACTCTTCTTGCGAAGCCCCGACCCCGGGAAGATCGCGAAGCGCGCGCCGCGGGCTCCGCGGTATTCGGCGGTCGGGCGGCGAGGCTTGCCGGAAGCTGCGCCTTTGGCTGCGGACGTCGTTGCTCGGTCATCGCGGATGCCGATCTGCGAGAGCAAACCCGACAGGATCGCGCGATGGACGGCACCCGGGTCGGCGTCGACCCTCGTCTTCGCGCGCCGTGCGCCCATCAGATCCGCGAGTTGCCGGTGCACATCGACCCACTCGCGCACACGCACGTAGTTCAGGAACTCGGCGCGGCACATCCGCCGAAACGCGCTCGAGCCGAGCTCTGACTGCTTCTCCTGCAGGTAGTTCCACAGACCGAGCAGCGAGAGGAAGTCGCTCGTGGGGTCGGTGAACCGTGCGTGGAGGCGATCAGCCTGCTCGCGTTGCTCCTCTGGCCGTTCGCGGACATCCTGAAGAGACAGGCCGGCCACGATCGCCAAGACGCTCGGCAGCACATCCCGCTCGCGCGCTTCGATGAGCATTCGCGCGAACCGTGGATCGATGGGGAGCCGGGCAAGCTCCCGGCCGATCTTCGTGAGTCTGCCTCCCGAGAGCGCGCGGAGTTCGACGAGCAGATCCATGGCAGCCTTCACGCCGCGTGAGTCCGGGGGAGTGAGGAACGGGAAGGCTGCGACATCCCCCATCCCGAGCGCCATCATCTGCAGCACGACGGCGGCGAGATTGGTGCGCAGGACCTCGGGTTCGGTGAACTCGGGGCGAGAGGTGAAGTCGTCCTCGGCGTAGAGCCGGATGGCGATACCCGGCGCCGTGCGCCCCGCGCGGCCCGCGCGCTGCTGCGCGGACGCTTGCGAGATCGCCTCGATCGGCAGTCGCTGGATCTTGGATCGCACCGAGTACCGCGAGATGCGGGCCGTACCGGTGTCGATCACGTACCGGATGCCGGGGACGGTCAAGCTCGTTTCGGCGACGTTCGTCGCGAGGATGACGCGACGGCGCACTCCCGCGCGGGTCGACGGCTCGAACACTCGGTGTTGTTCGGCAGCGCTCAGTCGCCCGTAGAGGGGAAGGACCTCGGTCGGCGCGGCATCGTGCGCATACATGCCGCGGACGGCATCCATCGCGTCTCGGATCTCGGCTTCGCCGGGAAGGAACACCAAGACGTCTCCGCGCTCTTCGCGGTCGAGCTCTCGCAGCGCCGCCACGAGGCCGTCGATGTCATCGTCTGCGTTCTCGTCGTGGGCTCGATAGCGGATCTCGACGGGATAGGTGCGCCCCGACACCTCCACGATCGGGGCAGCTGCCTCGGGATCTTCGGGCCTCGGTGAGAAGTGCCGCGCGAAACTCTCGGGATCGATCGTCGCGGAGGTCACGATGACCTTCAGGTCAGGGCGCTTCGGCAGGATGCGGCGCAGGTACCCCAGCAGGAAGTCGATGTTCAGTGACCGCTCGTGAGCCTCGTCGATGATGATCGTGTCGTAGCGGCGCAGCAGCCGGTCGCGGTGGATCTCATTGAGCAGGATGCCGTCGGTCATCAGCGTGATCCGCGTGTCTTCGCTCACGGCATCCGTGAACCGCACCCGATAGCCGACCGCGCCGCCCAGGGGTACCTGCAGCTCGCTTGCGATGCGCTCGGCGATCGAGCGCGCGGCGATCCGCCGAGGCTGCGTGTGGGCGATACGACCGCGACCGAGCTCGAGGCAGATCTTCGGAAGCTGGGTCGTCTTGCCCGAGCCCGTCGCCCCTGCAACGATGACGACCTGATGGTCTTCGATGGCGCGCGCGATCTCATCCCGGGCGGCGCTGACGGGCAGCTCCGGCGGGTAGAGGATGACGGGTTCTGGCGCGGGCATAGCCTTCGATCGTAACCGCTACGGGAGGCGGTCACGCCGGCCGCGACGCAGGGACCGCAGCGAGAGCGCCGCCCGCATCCGATCGCGCCACGATCCCGCCTCGCCCAGGCGTTCGCGCTCGCGATCGACGAGTCGCCAGAACGCTGCGGCTTCCTCGTCCCGCGGCGAGTCGTCAGCGAAGCTGGCACGGTCGGCGAGCACCGCAAGCGCGCGGGCATCGTCGGCGCCGCCGGCTGCCTCCACGAACTCGCTGCGCGTGCGGGTGGCAGGCAGGGGGCCACCGCTGTCGATCGTCGCGTCGACCCACTCGTCCCAGCCTCCGGAGATGCGCTGGGCAGGCAGCGCGGCGTGTCGCCGGCGGCGGCGCCGCCACGCCTTGACCGCAACGATCCCCGCGAGGGGCCCGAGAAGAATTCCGAGAACGAGCAGGATGCTCCCGGCGATCTGCACCGCCAGCACAAGGCTCGACAGGTCGGACTCGATCTGCTGATCGTCGGACGCGCGGGGGTCCGCGTCCGCCGGGTCGGCCTCGGGGGGCTTGACGACCTCGGCGCGCTCGCTCTCGACGTCGGTGGCGTTCTCCGGGTCCCGTCGTTCCTCGACGACAGCATCCATCGGGATCTCATGCTGGGGAGTGATATCGACCGGAATCCAGGTGCCGGAGACGTCTTGGACCTCGACCCAGGCTGTGATGTTGCGGCCTCGGCAGGTCCCCTCCTCACAGGGTGGGACACCCGCCGCCGAGCCGTCGTCGGCCTGCAGGCGAGCGCCGACCACGATCCGGGAGGGAAACCCGAGCTGGTCGGCGATCATCGCCGCGGCCACGGCGAACTGCTCGTCATCACCGACAGCCGCGACCAGTTCGGCATCCGTCGCATCGGGGAACTGGGTCTGTCTATTGACGAGAGCCGCGAAGAGGGCGTCGATGCGGTCTGTGGAGTGTCCGGCGCGACTGGGCGCGAACGTGTAGTCGCCGAGGTCGGTGACCCAGCCGGTACCGGGAGGCGGCGTCTCGAGCGCGTGGCTGAGATATCCGCGCTGACGCAGGCGGTCGATGAGTTCTGCAAGGCCTGCACCCGCGCCCCCCGCCTCCTGCAGGCGGATCCATTGCGTGAGGCTCGCGGGGACGATGGATTCGTCCAGGGTCGGCGCCGAACGAGGTGGTGTTGCCGCCGACAGGTCCATCGATGCGGGAGCCGCGGCGCGGAGCGTGTAGGTGGTCCCCGCGCCGTAGACGGGGCTGATGTCGATGCCCGATCCTGCCGTAGCGTCATAGAAGAAGCCGTCGGCAAGCGCTGCACGGTCGGCGCCGTCGAAGGCGATAGCCGACACCGTTCCCACTGTCGGTACCCAGAGGCCGGAATACTCCCCGATAACGACGTCCGCGCGCACTCCGTCGCCGCCTCCCCCGAGGCGTGCCGACGGAAGTCGCGTGTAAGCGGTAGCGGGGTCGTTGATCCCGCCTGCCGGGTCGGTAACCCGAGCCAGCTGTCCGTCGTAGAAACCGAGGGTGGCAAGCCGCACCCGGTCGACGCCCGCTGTCGTGATCTCGAAGAGGACCTCGTCCGCGGTGCCTGCGGCGAACATCGCGCGGTACGTCGACAGGGGACTCGGCTCCTGGGCGAGACGGATGAGGGGCTCACTCGCCGAGCGGGGAACCGTCCGAGGATGCAGTGCCGTAAGGATCGGCGTGATGCTGACAGCGGCGATCACGGCGATCACGAGCATGCTGGTGCCGATCGCTGCCCGACCCAGTGCCGCACGGCGGGCCGGACGCTGACGGATGCCACCCCCTTCGCGCAGGGCGAGACGCCGCACCGTCACGGAGCGCCACAGCATCCACAGCAGCACCGTGGTGCAGCTGGCGATGCCGATCAGGGCCTCACGCAGGCCCGGGATCGAGACCTCCGCGAGAATGCCGGACGTCGCGGCTGTTGTCGCACCGAACACGATCGCGAACGCCGCCGGCACCAGCGCGACCGGTGCTGCAAATCCCCACCATCGGGACCTTCTGGCGCCGACGGCCAGCGCGGTACCCGGCGCCGCTACCAGCACGAGAAACGCCGGAGCGAGCGTTGCCTGATACGTTCCGAGCGGGAGTTCCAGGGTGAGCAGGTTGTTGGGACCCGTGACCGGTGCACTGATCACTCCGACCAGGGCAACGGGAATGAGGCTCGGGTCGGTGAGGACCGCGGGAACTGCCAGGGGGATGCCTGCCACGACGAAGACCGCGACGAACGCGATAGCCGTCCGCCACCACACCCACGAGCGCACAAGCGAGATCGAGCCGACGACGATCGAGAGGGCGATCGCTGAGGCTGCCATCACAGTGAACCAGGGATCCTCGTAGATCGGCCACATGCCGATCGCGCCGACGACGGCGGCGAGGACCATGAACGCTGCCGTCCCGAGGACCATTGCCGGTCTCACGACTGTGCCCCGCGCAGCAGGATCTGGCGCAGATCATCCAGAACACCGACGGAGATGACCGTCGCTTCGCCCAGTCGCCGCAGGCGTGGTTCGCCCTCGAGGTCGCAGACCACCGCCGCAACCCCGACATGGGACGGGAACGCCAGTGCTGAGCGCTGCAGACCCGCTGCCGTCATCGTTGAGCCGCACACCAGGAAGGCGAGAGAGACGTCACTGTGAGCCTCGACCGCCAGTGCTGCGACCTCGGACAGCGGGTTGACGGCATCGTGGCTTGTCACGCCGGCGAGGGCGTCCATGAGGATGCGTTCGGTCATCGTCGCCAGCTCACGGATCGAGCGCACTCGACTCCGAGCGAACTCGGGCAGCTCTTCGCCGACGACGACCTGAACATCCCGCCCGTCGCGCACGCCGCGCACCCCGAGGGAAGCGGCGACGCTGACGGCCAGTTCGAACTCATCTTCGTCTCGGTAGCTCGATCGGTCCGTGTCGATCGCGATGACCATCCGAGACCGGCGGGTCTGCTCGTACTGGCGCACCATCAGGGTGCCGGTCTTGGCCGTCGACTTCCAGTGGACATGGCGCTGCGCGTCGCCGGGAACATACTCGCGGATCGCGTGGAAGGAGATGTCCGAATCGACCAGGACAGGCGAGGGGCGACCGTCGAGGTCGCGGATGAAGCCCGCCGACGTCGGTGGAATGGCAGTTGTGCGGGGGTGGATGTAGAGCGTGCGGGTCTGTGACCACGTCGCCTCTCGGCGCAGCAGCCCCAGGGGGTCGCCGCGCACCGAGCTGATCGGTCCGATCGAGACGACTCCGCGGCGAGGCGCAGGGATCTCAACGGCCTCGATGTGGGAGGTCCCCGCACGAAGGAGGGGAACCGCGATGTCGATGATCCCCGTCCCGACCGGAATATCGATGGTTCCGGGCAGCACGACCGGTGACGTGTCGTTGCGCACCGTGATCTGCGCGTGGGCCCTCGAACCCGCGACGACGCGGTCGTGAACGAGAGTGAAGTCCACGGTGTACGGCCGTGCGCGCAACAGGAAGGGCAGCGCCAGCAGCAGCAGAACCGAGGTCAGGGCGCCGGCAGCGATGAGTTCGGCGATCCCGAAGCGGATGCCCAGCCCGAGTCCGACGGTCGCGACAATCAGCGCGAGCCATCCTCCCGGTCGCACGATCCCCCGGATCCACCGCCACGCCCGGACGGCGCGCTCGGTGAGGCGATGCCAGACACTGACCCCGCGCATGGCGATGACGGTGGTGCCGTGTGTCTGTGTCATCCGCGTACGGCTGCTGGCCTGTGTCGCGGTGACCTCCCGGGTGAGCGGCGTGGGAGTGGGTGTCATGGCGCCTCACGCTGCGTCGGGGGAGCGACATCCAAGAGCACCTGGCCGATCACGGCGCGGGCGGTGACGCCGTCGAACTCTGCCTCCGGGTCCAGGACGAGTCGGTGTGCGAGGACGGACTCGGCGAGAGCCTTCACGTCGTCGGGTGTGACGAACCCGCGGCCGTGTGCGATAGCCCAGGTCTTTGAAGCCCGGGTGAGGGCTATCGCCCCCCGAACGCTCACGCCGAGGCGCACCTCGACAGCCGCGCGCGTGGCGTCCACGACCCGCGCGATGTAGTCGAGCACGACGGGGCTGACGTAGACGTCGCGGGCCAGCGCCGACATCCCGCGGATGCCATCGAGAGATACGACCGGTGAGAGTTCGACCCGCTCGGTCGCGGTGCCCTCGAGGATCCGCAGCGTTGCGGCGTGGTCGGGGTATCCCAGCGTCGCCTTGATGAGGAACCGGTCGAGCTGAGCCTCGGGGAGCCGGTAGGTTCCGGCCTGCTCAATGGGGTTCTGAGTGGCCACCACGAGGAAGGGCTGACCCACCGGGCGGGTCACACCGTCGATCGTGACGTGGCCTTCTTCCATCACCTCAAGCAGGGCGGACTGCGTCTTAGGGCTTGCACGGTTGATCTCGTCGGCCAGCACGATGTTCGCGAAGACAGGGCCCCGGTGGAACTCGAACTCGCCGCGCTTCTGGTCGTAGACGGTGATGCCTGTCACATCGCCCGGAAGCAGATCAGGGGTGAACTGAATGCGGGAGCTGACGCCGTCGACGCTCTGACCCATGGCGCGCGCGAGGGACGTCTTTCCCGTTCCCGGGTAGTCCTCCAGAAGCAGGTGCCCCTGCGAGATCATCGCCGTGAAGGCGAGCTCGATGACGTGGCGCTTGCCGAGAACGACGTGTTCGACGTTTTCGACGAGAACGCGGAACGTGTCGTGGAACCGGGTCACCTGGTCGGCTGTGACGGTCATGGGGTCCTCTCGGGGGTGGGGCACACCAGGCCCGTGTGGCTGTAAGCGTCCAGGCCGCCGAGGCGACCCGAGAACGAGACAGTGATTTCCCACGCCGTCTCCGTGTCGTCGGCCGACGGCGTTCCGCTGGTTGTGATGCTGTAGTCGGCGGGCGCTGCATCCACCATGGTCGCCGACGGCTGACCGTCTGCATCGCAGGTGGTGGGGAAGACGACCTGTGTCGTGTACGCGGCGCCGGTCGGTGTGATCGTCGTCGAATTGTCCGAACACACATCGCCGACGCACCACCAGGACTGGATCGTCCCGGGGTCGGTGCCGGTGCGGAACAGGCTCGTGAAGTCCGTCGTTCGGGGCGCGCCGTAGCGCACCTCGTAGCGGGGGTGCTCCAACGACGGTCCAGTCACTCGCGT
>NZ_MKTR01000012.1:0-90355 GCF_001898325.1 Microbacterium sp. 67-17 | reverse complement strand
CCCGCCGTGGCCCTGCCGAACGATGTCGTTCCGATCCGGTACTCAGCGCACGCGCGGACCGTGGTGTCTTCCCAGACGGTGCCGGGAATGACCTTCGCGACCTCGCCGCTTGTGACAATCCCGACGAACTCGACGGTACACGTGGCGCCGGTCGTCACTCCGACCCACAACTCCGTGCCGACACCGTTCGCGGCGACTGTCGCTGCCGCGCGGACCTCGCCGCTGCCGTCGTCACTGGGGTTCAGGCGTAGCTGCAGCCGGGGTGCGCCGATCCCGTACGCGACGACCGACGCTGCGGTGCCCTCGGTCGTCCCCGATGCGATCGGCGGATAGTCGAAACGAGAAAGCGGCATAACGCTCAGTGTTGTCTGCTGGTTGGCGCCCACGGCGAACTCCGAGAAGACAACCTCACCCCCGTCCGATGGGACCGGGAGAGTTTCGGAAGCGCCAGTGACCGGGCTGGTGACGCGAACCGACCCCGTCGTCGGATCGAACCCGCCCACAGTCACTGCGGCGATCATGCCGCTGCCGTCGGCTGTGGCAACGGGCCGGGCCGACACTGTGGACGGCGCGCTCGGGGCGCGGTAGGGCCAGGCGGTCACGGCGCTGGTGGCGGCCCGTGACTGTCCGACACTGTTGACGGCCCAGGCCTGGTAACGGACCTTCGCTCCGGCTTCGGCGGTGATCGGCGGGCAGAGTCCGTCGGCGCCGCACGTGATGTCCTGTCCGCCGCCGCTGACGCGGAACGACTCCACGGCGGGGTAGGACCCGCCGGTGCCGGTGACGCGGAGGATGACTGAGGTCGCATCGAATGCCGTCCACTCGATCGTGGCGGGATCCGCGGGAAGACCCCGGAGGTCCAGCACCACCGTTCCCGTGCGCTCGCCGCTTGAGAGTCGCCCCTGGGCGTCTGCGACCTCGAACGTGCCCGTGCAGTCCGAGGCCCCCGGCGCATCGGCTGCCCATGTCGCCCGCACCGAGGAGGCCGAGGCCACCGTGAAGGTGACGGCGGAGCAGTTCGCGGGACTCGTGACCGACGTGAGCCGCAGAGGTGTTCCAGGAAGCGGGTTCACCTCGCCGGCGACGCCGACCACGGGGATCTCACACGAGGTGGTGCCGCCGGCTTGCGAGCACTGCTGTGTCACGGTGCCGGCCTTGGGTAGTGTCGACGGCGCCGGCCCGACAACGAGCGTCAGGGCTGCCGGCTCGGCATCCGGATGGCTCGCCAAACGTACGAGCACGACCTCGGTGCGTCCGGGATTCGCGTCGTCGGCTCCCGTCACCTCCAGGCGTGACCCGGTGAGGGAGACCTGGAACTGGTCGCCCGGTGCGTCGACGGCGTAGTCGAGGGAGCCCCAGTTTGCAGCGCCTGTCCACGACGTCATCTGCCGCAGATCATAGGTCTCCGTCTGTCCGGGGCTGAGCGTGCGCGACGCGGGCGAGAGGATTGGCTGAGGCGCCTCGGCCTCGATCACGAATCGGACTGTCAGGACCGTCCAGTCGTCCCCTCCCACGAGGCGTGCCTGGATGGCGCAGGCGTCGGTCCACGGCGCTCCCGGCCCCGCTGTGTAGCGCAGCGTCATCGCTTCCACCAGCTCGCACGTGGCGCCGGCTCTCGCCCCGCCGGTCGTGGCAACGGGTGAGATCTCAAGGTTTGTGCCGCGAGGGATGGCGATGATCTGGGCGAGGTCTACCTCTACCGCGTCGTTTTCTCCCACGGTGAATGAACCCGTGCCCGAACGCAGCGTGGGCCGAAGCTCCGCTTCTCCGGGCACCCGGAGGAATCCGTAGGACGTGACCGTGGATCCGTCAGCCGCAGTACCGGTGACGCTGAAGGGGATGACCATCGCCTGAGGTTGTGCCGTTCCGGCGATGCGGCGGCCGGACACCGTCAGGTTCGGGCTCTCACGCCACAGCGCCAGCTTCACGGAGTCAGGATCACCGCCTGCCCACGTCACCTTGCCGGTGAGCACGTCGATGCCCTCCTCGAAACCGTCGATGGTTTCAGCGGTCAGCACCGTGTCGCGAACCTCCGGATAATCCGGTACGGGGTTTCGCACGATCTTGAGGACGATGAGCCCCATCGCGGTGTCGCCGGCGGGGTTGCTCACGGTGTAGACGAACGAGAACGTCCCGAGCGTTTCGCCCGAGCGCACGGTGACCGAACCATCTTTGAGATCGACGCCTACCAGGAGCGCTTCGAGATCGTCGTACTCGGTGGTTCCGGGCTGTGCGTTGGGCCGGACATCCACGAGGCTCAACTCGGCTCCGGACGGGTCGACGTCGTTGTCCAGTGGGGTGATCGTGGTCTCGCGCCCCGGGGATTGGCCACCTTCAAGCTGGACGTAGTCCGAGAAGGTCGCCGGCCGCGGGTCGGATTGAGCGTTGCGCACACCGACGAGGGCAAGTGCTGTGGCCGTGGCGCCGCGCCCGTCCCTGACCCGATACGTGAACGACGCTTGCCCGCTCCACGACGGCGGCGCCGTGTAGACGAGACTTGTGCCGTCAGCCGAAACGCTGGCGGTGCCGGCCGGGGAGCCGTCGGCGCCGACAGGCTGATCCACGACAGCGTCGAGCACGACGCTGTCGCCGTCCGGATCGATCCCGAACGAATCGAAGCCGATGGTCGTCGATCTGCCGCTGAGCGCTCGCCCCTCGAGCGTGACGGGCGACGGGGCTGTATTGGTCTCGTCGCCGAGCACCGTGATGGTGACTCGCGCGCTATCGGTGAGTTCCGGGTAGCCGACCCGGTAGGCGGTGTACGACACGCTGTAGACGCCGGGGCTGTCTGGCGCCAGATAGCGCAGGGTGCGGCTGGTGGCGAACGCGAGCCCGGCATCCGTCTCGTTGACGACCTGCGACGGATCGATCGCCAGCAATCCTCCCGTGGGGGCGGAGTCGTTGGCGAGGACGGGGATATCGATCTGTCCGCCCACGCGCACTCTGGCGGCATCCGCTACCGCAATCGGCGGGTCGGCCGCCGCTGCGGGCAGCAGGATCACCGTGAGCTGCCCCGTGATTGCGGCTTCCGGGTCGCCTGTTCCGTCCGAAATCGTGTATCGGACGACGCCGATCTCACCGGGCGAGCCGTCGGCAGTGGTGCCGCTGGCGCGGATCGTGGACTGTGCGACGGGGTCGACGCTCAGGGACGCGCCTTCTGCGGCCTCGGGGCGCACGTCGCTGAGCAGCAGCACGAGATGGGCAGGGTTCGAGACGGCGCTGAGCACATCGACAGTGGTGTCTTCGTTAGGTCGGACGAACGCGACAAGAGGCGGCGCCGAAATTTCGGCCTCATCCCGTTCCACCGCCGTCACCCGCACGGTTGCCGTCTGCTCCGTGTCGCCGTCGCGGACCGTGTACTGCAGAACCGTCGAGCCGGGGGATTGCGCAGTGTACGAGAACGAGAGGCCGCTGGCGTTGACGGCGATGCCGGAATCGTCGTCAGCGGCCGTCACGGCTGACAACGTCGGCGACCCCGTTCCACCGCGCACGCGGTCGTGCAGGTCCACCGTGACAGCCCGACCGACCACCGCCGTGACCGCGAACGAATCGGCCTCCAGCCGCGGGGTCGGCGCGACGCTGATCGTGAGGGCGCGGCTGGTCTGGGCGCCCCTGCTGTCGGCGACCGTGACGGTGACCGAGGCGGTGGTTGCGACCTCGGCGTTAGCGTCAGGATGCTGGTAGGTCAGGACGCCGGCCGGGTCGACGGTGACCGTGCCTGGCCCCGCGTCCACTGTCGCCGACGACACGTACAGCGCATCACCGTCCGGATCCACGAAAGCATCGAGAATCGGGAAGCGCACGGTACCGCCGGGCGCCGTGGCCGGATCGGGCCAGTTCGCCAGGCACCGCTCGGTCCCACACCACTGCGGGGCGGAGTTCTCGTCAGCGGGAATCACCGAAAGAGTCACGGTCGCGGACTCCGAGGTGAGGCCGTCCGGGGCGGTGCCGTCGGTCACGCGGTACTCGAAGGTGGCGGTGCCCGATGCGTCGGCCGGCACGTCGATGGTGAGCATTTGGTCGGCATCCGTTGTCACCGGCTTTCCGAATGCCGACGCTGAAACCGATGCGGCAACGACGCTCAACACATCATCGTTCGGGTCATGGTCGTTCAGCAGCACCGGAAGAGCGATCGCGCGTCCGGCGCGGACGCCGAACGCATCGTTCTCGGCGACCGGAGGTTTCGGCTCGAGGACCTCGGGCGCGACGGCATCGTCCGACTCGGCAGCGGTCACCTGGTCATCCATCTGCCACGACTGCGACGAGGGCACGAGATCGCCGGCGGGAAGTGTCCAGACCCAGCCGGACTGCGTCTCGTTCAGAATGAGCCGACGGTCAGTGCCCAACAACTCGGGAAGCGGGTCGGCTCCGAGCTCCGCGCCGGCGTAGTCCAGGGCGGAGTCGCCGGTGGATTCCGACCACAGCGTGCCGGCCGTCGGTCCCAGCCACGCGGCGAAGACCTCGCCGCCGAGCGTGCGGGGCGCCGCGGGAACTCCACGCACCTCGAATCCGCCGGTGACCTGCCGCTGCGCACCATCGCCGAGGGCCACGGCGACGAGTCCCTGCGAATCGGCGAGGAAGACCTCGTCACCGCCGTCGCTGGATGCCGCAAGTCGCGCATCGGGCAGGGTCGCCGTCTGCACCGGGGCAGACAGTCCCTCGATCCAGAGCCGGCCGCTGTCGGCATCGAGCATCACCCACCGCTGTCCGACGAGGGTCAGTGAAGCACCCTCGCCCGGAGCGTCGGGAACTTCGTCGATGCCGAGGATGCCGCCGCTCGCGAGATCTGCGCGCACGACTTCACCGGAATCGGCTGAGAATGCTGCGACTGTGCCGACCGGGCCGACGGTCACAGCATCTGCGGTGAACGGATCGTCCTTGTCGCCGACATCCAGGCGCGCGGCCCCCGGGCGGGAGAGGTCCCCGATGAAGATGTCGCCGGCCTCGGTGAGGTACGCCACTGAGGTTCCGCTGGTGGACACGGAGCGCGTACCGGCGGGCGTTGCGGCGAAGGCATCGGCGCCGCCGGCGTTCAGATCCGGGGGAGTCGCGGGGTCGATGCCGGCGACGCGGGTGGCGGATGCCGCGAACGCCCAGACCGCATCCGTCGTCTGTGCGAGCGTGGTCGGCTGGCTGATCTGCTTGACGGTGTCCAGTTCGAGAAGTTCGGCGTTGACGCGCGCGTAGTGTCCGCCGGCCGAGCGCTGCAGGGCCCAGATCGTGCCGTCGTCGAGGGGTGTCTGCTGGGCGTCGTATCCGGGCCAGGCGACCGCGAGACCCACCACGAGAGCTGCGGTGATCCCGACCGCGCCGCCCCACACCCAGCGTGAGGTCGCTCCCCGCCGTGTCGGAGCCCCCCTCCGTGTCGCTGACGCGCGAGCCATGTCAGACCACGCTCACGATGACGGCCACGGCAGCTCCGGCGACGATGATCGCACCGCCGATGACGACCGTCCAGATCAGCGCTGTCCGGCGCGGGGGAGTGGCTTCGGGGAGGTCATCGCTCGGCAGTCGGTCGCTGGCGCGCTGCGTGCGGGGACGCTTGCGGCGGGGGGATTCGTGTTCCACCCGCGGGCGCACGAACGCGGGAACCGCGTCATGCTCGCGTTCGGGCAGGGGAACAGCGTCGGCCAGCTCCAGCGGCGTGACCGGCATTCCGGTGTCGTACTGCACGAGTTGCAGGGCGTGAGCGAAGTCGGCGGCTGACGAGAAACGATCTGCCGGGTTTTTCGCGAGCGCGCGACGAAGCACGTCCTCCAGGCCTGGCGGCACGTCGGAGCGGTCGATCGGTGTGTAGGCGGCGCGACGGATGCGGGACTTCAAATGGTCTCGCGTGTTGTCGCTGTGCGACGGTCGCTCGAACGGGCTGCGCCCGGCCAGGAGCGAGTAGACGGTGGCGCCCAGGCTCCACACTTCGGCGGGAACGGAACCGCTCGTGCGCTCATCGATGATCTCGGGAGCGCTCCAGGGCACGCTCATCGCGAAGACCTCGACGCCTTCCCGCGCCGACACCGACGCCGCGATGCCGAAGTCCGACAACACGGGCATCCCGTAGGCGGTCAGCAGGATGTTGGACGGCTTGATGTCGCGGTGCAGGAGCCCCGCCCGGTGGGCGGATTCGAGAGCGGATGCGACCTTCACCCCTGTTCGAAGCACTTCGTCCACCGGGATCGACTCTCGCCGGTACCTCGACGCGAAGGATGCCGGGCAGTACTCCATGACGATGTAGGGGCGCCCATCGGGCGAGACGCTGGCCTGGTAGATCGTGAGGATCGAGGGGTGCGCCGACAGGTGCGCCATCGCGTCGGCTTCTGCCGCGAACATCCGCAGGAGGGACTCATCGACGATGTCTTCCAGCAGAACCTTGACCGCCACCGCGCGACGGGGCATGTCCTGCTCATAGAGGAAGACGTCGGCGAATCCTCCGGCCCCCAGCGGCCGCACGTAGCTGAAACCGGCAAGCGTGGGCGCCGCTGCCGGAAGCCGGCTAGGCACCTGGCCCCCGGATGCCGATGCGCGTCGCGCGGGCACAGCGAGCCGGTCGATCCGCGCGCCGTGCCCCCCGATTCATGCGACAAGCCTAAATCGAGCCCCTGAGCCGGTGCTGTAGGCATCCACCTAGGCTGGGAACATGACGATTCCCTCGGTGCAGCTTCTCGATGACAACCGCATTCCGCAGGTCGGGTACGGCGTGTTCAAGGTCCCGGCCGATGACACGCGCCGTGCCGTGCTCGAGGCGTTCGAACTCGGTTATCGGCATATCGACACGGCTGCCATCTACGGCAACGAAGAGGGAGTCGGCGCCGCGATCGCCGAGAGCGGCATCCCGCGTGAGGACCTGTTCATCACGACCAAGCTCTGGAACGACCGCCACGACGGCGACGAGCCTCGCGCCGCGCTCGGCGAAAGCCTTGACAAGCTCGGACTCGATGCCGTCGACCTCTACCTCGTGCACTGGCCGACCCCCGCACGCGACAACTATGTTCACGCGTGGGAGCGCCTGATCGATCTGCGCGAGCAGGGGCTGACGCGCAGTATCGGGGTCTCGAACTTCCTCGTGCCCCACCTCGAGCGCATCGTCGCCGAGACCGGCGTGAGCCCCGTGGTCGATCAGATCGAGCTTCACCCCGCCTACCAGCAGCGCGACGTCGTCGAGTGGGCGAGCGCTCGCGGCATCCGGATCGAAGCCTGGGGCCCGCTCGGTCAGGGCAAGTACGACCTGTTCTCGAACCCCGCAGTCGCGGACGCGGCAGCTGCCCACGGCAAGACTCCGGCGCAGGTCGTGCTTCGCTGGCACCTCGATAAGGGCAACATCGTGTTCCCGAAGTCGGTGCGACGTGAGCGTCTCGCCGAGAACATCGACATCGTCGATTTCGCGTTGACGGATGTCGAGATCGCCGCAATCGACGCGATCGACCCGGGCGATGGTTCCGGGCGTGTCTCGGCGCATCCCGACGAGGTCAACTGAGCGTTACGCGTCAGATCCAGGTGGGCGACCAGTTGTGGAGTCGCCAGAAGTCGTAGGGCACGCTCGTCGCGGTGAGGATCGGGTACCAGAACGCTGAGAGCACCACCGCCACGATCAGGAAGACGGCTACCACCCGCTGGCCCGTCACGCGCCTGTCGGGACTGGCTCCCGCGGGATGGGCGAGATCGCGCAGCGCGATGGCTAGGGCCAGGAGCATGAACGGCAGTATCACGACCGTGTAGAACTGGAAGACCGTGCGCTCTGGGTACAGCAGCCACGGCACCCAGGTGAGGGCGACGCCGGTCAGGACAAAGCCCGAGACGAGGTCCCGGCGTCGTATGAACCTGATGACGAGGTAGACGGTAGCCGCGACGGCGGCGTACCACACGAGCGGATTCGGCATCGAGTAGATGTTCTGAACGCATCCCGAGGCCGCCGTGCAGCCAGCCTCGCCGAGAGCATCGCTGTGGTAGAACATCGAGGTCGGTCTGACCAGGAGCGGCCACTGCCACGCGGGGCTCGCGTAGCTGTGGCTCGCCGACAGGCCGACGTGGAAGCCGTACATCGACTGGTGGTAGGTCCACAGATTCTGGAGAGACACTGGCACCCACGACCAGAAGCCGGTGGCCGGCGCGCCGTCGACCGTGTGCCTGTCGTATCCGCCGTCGGTGAGAAGCCACCCCGTCCACGTCGCGAGATAAAGAAGGAGCGCCGGCGGCACGAGCAACACGAAGGTCACCGGTCCTTGGCGCACCGCGGCATCAGCGGGCCAGAACTCCACGCCACGTCGGCGGCGCTCCAGGGCGTCGATGACGACGAGGTAGATGCCGATCCCGGCGAGAACGTACAGGCCCGACCACTTCACGGCTGTTGCGGCTCCCGCGGCAAGCCCCGCCGCGACAACCCACGGCCTCGCCCAGAACACCGGACCCCAGCGAGAATCCGATCCCCAGCGTCCAGGTGCCGTTCGGCGCGGCCATTCCCGCTCGCGGAGCCATCGCCGGTCCAGCAGCACGAACCAGAACGCCAGCAGGGTGAAGAACATGACGAAGGTGTCGAGCAACGCCACACGGCTCATAACGATCGCCAGGCCGTCGATGGCCATCAGCCCCGCCGCTGCCGTTGCCACACCGATCGACCGGGTGAGGGTGAGAGCAACGACGTAGAGCAGCAGCACGGCGAGAGTCCCGAACAGTGCCGTGGCAAAGCGCCAGCCGACCGACGATTCGGCGCCGAACAACGCCATCCCGGCGCCGATGAGGAACTTCCCCAGCGGCGGGTGGACGACGTAACTTCCTGCGTCGAGGAAGATGTCGGTCTCGCCGGCCGCAAAGCGTGAGTCGGCCTCATCGGGCCACTTCGCGGCAAAGCCCAGGTTCCACTGCGACCAGGCATCCTTCACGTAATAGGTCTCGTCGAAGACCAGTTCGTGCGGATGCCCGAGGTTCCAAAAGCGCAGGATGCCGGCAACCGCCGTCACGACCGCCGGCACCGCGATCTGAAGTCGCGGGGAAACGGCGATCCGGGCGCTGACACGGTCGTACACCGTCGCACGCGCAGGGCTGTCGACGATGGTGGTCACGGTGACAGCCTATTCGGGCGGGTCTGTCAGTTCCGGCGGTTCCGAGGCTGCGGGAGGCACCTCCGACGCTGCGGTCGGAGGACGGGGCGGATCGTCAGTGACACCGAGCAGAAAACCCGCGATCTGCAGTGCGGTGCCCTCGAGCACGGGGCCGCTGCCGAACGCCCAGTCCGCATCCGTAGCGCGAATCGTGTGTCCGGCCACGACTGCTCGACGTTCGAACTGACCGGCGCCCTGTGCGTACAAGGCGACAGCACCAGCGGTCATCGGGTCCACGACCAGATCGAGACCGAGGTCGCCCGCGATCCGGAGCGCTGCAGCGAGCGCTCGAGACAGCACACGGATGCCGCGTCGACGTGCGAGAACGGCAGCCCGGAAGCCTGCAACCGTTCGATCCGATTCACGCCAGGGACCCGCGAGTCCCGCGTCCACCGCGAAGGCTGCCCAGGTCTTGTCCGCGTCGGTGAGCGTCGCCAGGCTCGACAGCAGCGCGTCCAGCTCTGGGCGCCGATCGCTGGAGACGAGGCCCTCGTCCTGACGTGATCGGCCACTGAGCGGGAGAAATCGCAGGAAGTCCGCCACGGGGACAGAGTATCGGCCGGTCTCGTGCCAGGGGCAGCTATACACATGCGCCGCGGGCAATGTGACGGATGTGACAGGCGCCGACGCGGCGACGAGTAATTCCCGGGGCCTAAATGTGACTGTCACATCCGGCGCGCCGCTATCATGAGCGAAGGGGCACGGAATCCCGGCACACTGCGATGTGACCGTGCTCACGGGAGGCGTTCGATGAGCGAGGGCACCGGCGGACGACCGCCGAGCATCCGAGACGTTGCACGGTTGGCCGGCGTCTCTCATCAGACGGTCTCGCGCGTTCTCAACGACCATCCGAGCATCCGGCCCGAGACGCGGGCGCGCGTGGTGCAGGTCATGAACGAGTTGCGCTACACCCCCAACCGGGCAGCTCGCATGCTCGTGACCAGTCGCTCGCAGACGATCGGCATCCTCGCTGCCTCTTCGACGCAATACGGGCCGGCTTCGAGCATCGCGGCGATCGAGGAGGCTGCGCGCGAGCGCGGGTACTGGGTCTCGACCGCCAACATCGATGCCGCCGATCCGGACTCGATCACAGACGGCATTGCGCATCTGAGCGCTCAGTCGATCGAGGGACTCGTGGTCATCGCCCCGCAAATGCGGGTCTTTCGCGCCCTGGCTTCACAGCGGATCGATGTGCCCTACGTGACGCTGCAATCGGCGGTCCTCGGTCCCGAACACACCCTCTCGGTCGATCAGATCGCGGGTGCCAGGATGGCGACCCGCCACCTCATCGAGCTCGGACACCGGCAGATTTACCACATCGCGGGCCCCCAGGACTGGATCGAAGCGGAGGCCCGCATGCGCGGATTCCTCGACGAGATGGACGCGCATGACCTGCCAATGACGGCACCGATCCTGGGCGACTGGACCGCCGAGTTCGGCTACCACGCGGGTCGCGAGCTGCTGCGGGTGCGCGACTTCACGGCGGTCTTCGCTTCGAACGACCAGATGGCGCTGGGACTTCTTCACGCCGTGCGTGACGAAGGCTTGTCGGTGCCGCGCGACATCAGCATCGTGGGCTTCGACGACATCCCCGAAGCAGCGCACTTCTGGCCACCGCTGACCACCGTGCGGCAGGATTTCACCGAGCTCGGGCGCCGATGCGTAGCGCTGTTGCTGGACGACACGGCGGGCGCATCCGCGGGTGAAGCGATCGGCACGATCGCGCCCACCTTCGTTCCGCGCGCATCCTCGGGGCCGATCGGGCGGGTCTAGGGACCCCGACCCGCGGAGATTCACTCCGTGCGGGGCCGTTACCAATCCGAGACTTTTCGCCGCTTGACACTCGGGACGGCGACCGGTCTATAGTTTCGCAATGTGACCGGTCACATTGACTGTCACACCGATCGCTACTGATCGGAACGAAGGAGTTCAGCCATGCCGCCCAAGGATGTTGCGGGCACGACCGAGGGATACGCCGCCGGTGTCAAAGCCGAAGTGGCTATCGCGCGGACCCGCGCCGATGTCGCTCATCGGCAGGCTGAGCTCGAGCAGCGCGGATTGGTCGCCTGCCCCCGCGGCAACGTGTCGGCACGCATCACCGCAGCTGACCTGTTCGTGATCGCTCCGGCAGGGGCGTTTCTCGACAAGATCTCGCCCGAGCGCATGGTTCTGTGCGATCTCGACGGAGTCGCTCTCCCCGAAGTTCTCGGTAGCGAGCGCCTTCCGTCCGCGGATGCTGCGGTCCACTCCCGCATCTACCGTGATCTCCCTGGCGCGGTGGCGATCGTTCACACCGATTCGCCGTACGCGATGGCGTGGGCGGCGCGTGCCGACTCGTTGCCGTGCCTGACCACCGCTGCCGCCGAAGAGTTCGGTGGTCCGGTTCCGGTCACGGTCGCCGATCTTGCCGATCCCGAAGCGCTGGCTGACGCGGTAGCGCGGGCACTCGGATCCGAGCGCCCCGTTGCTCTCGTTCGCGCTGTCGGCGTCTTCGCGGTCGGCGCTGATCTGCGCGAGGCGATGCGGATCGCGTCAGCTCTCGAAGTCGCAGCGCGCCACGCGCTCCTGGTCTCCCAGTCCGGCCCGCTCGACGACCTGGCGCTCGATGACACCGTCGCTGCAGAGCTGCACGAGCGCGCCCGCCGTCATGCCACCTCGACCCCGGACGCCACGGTGCCCGGGTCGGGTCTCACCCACAACTGAACACCACAACTGAACACACTCACCAAGACAACGATGTCCTTAGAAAGGAAATCACTGTGAAGAGCACGAAGATTCTGCTCGCCGGCGCGGCAACCCTCGCCGCCGGCGCCCTGCTGCTGTCCGGATGCTCCGGCTCCGGTGGCGGCGGTTCAACCGATGGTGGCGGAGACGGCGGCCTCGTCGGCGTCGCAATGCCCACCAAGAGCTCCGAGCGCTGGATCCAGGACGGCGACGCCGTCAAGGCTGAGCTCGAGGAGCAGGGATTCACCGTCGACCTCCAGTACGCCGAGGATGACATCCCCACCCAGGTCTCGCAGATCGAGAACATGATCACCAAGGGTGCTGAGGCCCTGATCATCGCCTCGATCGACGGCACGACGCTCACGAGCGTTCTGCAGGAGGCTGCGGATGCCGGCATCCCCGTCATCGCCTATGACCGCCTCATCCGCGACACCGAGAACGTCGACTACTACGCGTCGTTCGACAACTACCAGGTCGGCGTGCAGCAGGCCACCTCGATCCTCAACGGCCTGGGCCTCACCGAACTGGACGGCACCCCGATCGACGGCGCGCCGACCGGCCCGTTCAACATCGAGCTGTTCGCCGGTTCGCTCGATGACAACAACGCGTTCTTCTTCTGGAACGGCGCGATCGACACCCTGCAGCCCTACTTCGACGACGGCACCCTCGTCGTGAAGTCGGGTCAGACCGAGATCGAGCAGGCTGCGACGCTCCGCTGGGACGGCGAGACCGCGCAGAGCCGCATGGAAGACATCCTGACGGCGTTCTACTCGGACGGCTCGAAGGTCAACGCGGTGCTCTCGCCCTATGACGGCATCTCGCGCGGCATCATCTCGGCCCTCACCGACGCCGGCTACACCGTCGGCGACGGCTGGCCGATCATCTCGGGCCAGGATGCCGAGCTCGACTCGGTCAAGGCGATCAACCGCGGTGAGCAGTACTCGACCATCTTCAAGGACACCCGCCTGCTCGCGCAGGTCGCGGTCGACATGGCGGTGGCTCTGCTCAACGGTGAGACGCCCGACGTCAACAACACCACCGACTACGACAACGGCGTGAAGGTCGTCCCGTCGTACCTCCTGGAGTCGGCGATCGTCGTCAAGGACAACATCACCGAGGTGCTCGTGGACACCGGGTACTGGACCGAAGCCGAGATCAACGGCTAAGAAGATCGAAGATCGTGTCGGGCGGCGCGCTGCGCCGCCCGACACGAGGCCGAATGCTGACAAGGAGTCATGATGGCGGACAACATCCTCGAGATGCGCAGCATCACCAAGACCTTCCCGGGTGTCAAGGCGCTCTCAGGCGTCACGCTCGAGGTCGAGCGCGGTGAGATCCACGCGATCTGCGGTGAGAACGGCGCCGGCAAGTCGACGCTCATGAAGGTGCTCTCCGGCGTCTATCCGCACGGCTCGTACGACGGCACCATCGTCTTCGAGGGTGAAGAGGTAGCTTTCCGCAGCCTCAGCGACAGCGAGGCCAAGGGCATCGTCATCATCCATCAGGAACTGGCGCTGAGTCCCCACCTCTCGATCGCCGAGAACATCTTCCTCAACAACGAGCAGCGCGGCGCCCTCGGTCTGATCGACTGGAACCGCACGAACTTCCAGGCCGCGGAGCTGCTTGCTCGGGTGGGCCTGCGAGATAACCCGACGACTCCCATCAAGCAGATCGGGGTCGGTAAGCAGCAGCTCGTCGAGATCGCCAAGGCGCTCTCGAAGGAGGTCAAACTGCTGATCCTCGACGAGCCGACAGCCGCTCTCAACGACGAGGACTCCGATCACCTGCTCGGCCTGATCCTCCAGCTCAAAGAGCAGGGGATCACGTCGATCATCATCAGCCACAAGCTCAACGAGATCAAGAAGATCTCCGACACCGTGACCGTCATCCGTGATGGGAAGACGATCGAGACGATCGCTCGCGACGATGTCACCGAAGACCGCATCATCAAGGACATGGTCGGCCGCGACCTGGAGCATCGGTATCCCGACCACGATCCGCAGATCGGCGAGGAACTTCTGCGCGTCGAAGACTGGACCGCCTACCACCCGCAAGACCCGTCGCGTGTTGTCGTGGACAACGTGTCCCTCAACGTCCGTGCCGGCGAGATCGTCGGGATCGCGGGACTCATGGGCGCCGGGCGCACCGAGTTCGCCATGAGCCTGTTCGGACACAGCTACGGCAGCAAGATCTCCGGCAAGGTGTACATGCGCGGGCGCGAGATCAAGACCCGCACCGTTGCTGAGGCGATCGAGAACGGACTGGCGTATGCCACCGAAGATCGCAAGACCTACGGGCTCAACCTCATCGAGGACATCAAGCGCAATATCTCGATGGCGTCGCTGGGCAAGCTCGAGCGTCTGGGCCTGGTCAACGACAACAAGGAATACGCGGTGGCCAACGAGTACCGCCGAGACCTCAACATCAAGGCACCCAACGTGCTGGTCAAGACGGGGAAGCTCTCGGGCGGCAACCAGCAGAAGGTCGTCCTGTCGAAATGGATCTACTCCGACCCCGAGGTGCTGATTCTCGACGAGCCCACGCGCGGCATCGACGTCGGAGCGAAGTACGAGATCTACACGATCATCAACAAGCTCGCCGCTGCCGGTAAGGGCATCATCGTCATCTCGTCCGAACTGCCGGAACTGCTCGGCATCTCCGACCGCGTCTACGCGATCTCGGAGGGCCGCATCACCGGCGAACTGCCCGTCGAAGAAGCGACACCCGAATCGGTCCTCAAGCTCATGACCATGGAAAAGGCCCGCTGACGGGCCGCGCAGGAGAACAGACACCATGTCCAACGACATCCCGAACACCGAATCCACGGCAGCCGGAGCGCTCGTCAACCCGCCCGACAACAAGTTCACCCGATGGTTCAGCAACATCCTCGGCGACCTCGGCAAGAACGGTATCTTCATCGCCCTCATCGCGGTGGTGGTGTTCTTCACCATCACGACCGACGGCATCCTGCTGCGCCCGCAGAACATCTCGAACCTGATCGTCCAGAACGGCTACATCCTGGTCCTCGCGATCGGCATGGTGATGGTCATCATCGCCGGTCACATCGACCTGTCGGTCGGGTCGGTGGCTGCCTTCATCGGTGCCCTCTCGGGCGTGTTCGCCGTGCAGTGGGGGCTCCCGTGGTGGCTTGCGATCGTATTGTCGCTGCTGATCGGTGCCGTCGTGGGAGCCTGGCAGGGATTCTGGGTGGCGTTCGTCGGCATCCCGGCCTTCATCGTGACCCTCGCGGGCATGCTCATCTTCCGCGGGCTCGCGCTCGTGGTCCTCGGCAACGCGAACATCGGGTCGTTCCCCGAGGAGTATCGCGCGCTCGGCAACGGATTCCTCACCGGTGTGTTCGGTGAAGGTACCCCCGACATCTTCACGCTGCTGGTCGGCGCCGCTGCGATCGTGTTGCTGGTGCTGAACCAGGTGCGCTCGCGGGCCGCCCGGGTCAAGTACGGCCAGGAGGTCGACCCGATCGTCTGGTTCATCGTCAAGCTGCTGCTGGTGTCGGCCGCGATCGTGTTCTTCATGTTCTCGCTCGCGATGTACAAGGGCATCCCGGTGACTCTGATCATCCTGGCGGTGCTCGTCCTCTTCTACGGCACGATCATGAACCGGTCGGTCTTCGGCCGCCACATCTACGCGATCGGCGGCAACCGTCACGCCGCGGAGCTGTCGGGCATCAAGACCCGCCGCGTCGACTTCCTGCTGTTCGTCAACATGGGCTTCCTCGCCGCGCTCGCGGGACTCATCTTCACCGCGCGTCTGAACCTCGCCGGCCCCAAGGCCGGTGACGGGTTCGAGCTCGAGGCGATCTCGGCAGCCTTCATCGGTGGCGCGGCAGTCCAGGGTGGCGTGGGCACGATCGGCGGTGCCATCATCGGTGGCCTCATCATCGGTGTGCTCAACAACGGTATGTCGATCATGGGCATCGGTATCGAGTGGCAGCAGGCAGTGAAGGGCCTCGTGCTGCTGCTCGCGGTCGCCTTCGACGTCTACAACAAGCGGCGCTCGGGCAACAGCTGAGTCAGTCGAGTGGGCACGGCCCCAGCCTGAGGCGTCAGCCCTAGGCTGGGGCCGTGATCATCCTCGCCGCCACGCCCATCGGTAATCTCGGCGACGCGTCTCGGCGCCTTGTTGAGGCGCTGGAAGCCGCTCAGGTGGTCGCCTCCGAAGACACCCGCACGACACAACGGCTGCTTGCAGCTCTCGGCATCCAGAACCGGCCGCGGCTGATCGCCCTCCACGATCACAACGAGAAGGCGCGCGCGGCTGAGCTCGTCGAGATCGCACGAGACACCGACGTGCTCCTGCTCTCGGACGCTGGGATGCCGACCATCAGTGACCCGGGATTCGGGGTCGTTGCCACGGCAGCCGCGGCCGGGGTCGCGGTGAGTGTTCTGCCGGGGCCGAGCGCGGTACTGGCGGCGCTGGCGGTCTCGGGCCTTCCGACCGATCGGTTCACGTTCGAGGGGTTCGTGCCCCGCAAGTCGGGGGAGCGTCGCAGCGCGTTGTCGGCGCTGCGCGCCGAGCCACGCACGATGGTTTTCTTCGAGTCGCCGGCGCGCTGCGCGCAGACCCTTTCTGATATGGCCGGCATCTTCGGTGCAGACCGTGCCGCCGTCGTGTGCCGGGAGCTCACCAAGCTTCACGAGGAGGTACGCCGCGGTGCCCTGGACGAGCTCGCCGCCTGGGCAGCCGAGGGAATCAGGGGAGAGATCGTCATCGTCGTCGGTGGCGCCGCCGGTCCCGCGATGTCGTTCGAGGACGCGGTGGCCTACGTTTCGGACCTCCTCGCGCAGGGAAAGCGCCTGAAGGATGCCTGCGCCGAGGTCGCTGCAGCCTCCGGGCACTCATCGCGTGAGCTCTACAACGCGTCACTGTCATAGACCCGCGGGGTGGCATCGGCCCGAACTAGACTTCTCGGGTGAGTTCCGGCAGTTCCTTCTACATCACGACGCCGATCTACTACCCGAGCGATGTCCCGCACATCGGACACGGGTACACGACGGTCGCCGTGGACACGCTTGCGCGTTGGCACCGACAGTCAGGCGATGACACCTGGATGCTGACCGGAACCGACGAGCACGGCCAGAAGATGCTGCGGGCTGCCGCTGCCAACGGTGCCACCCCGCAGGAGTGGGTCGACCGGCTCGTGGGCGAATCGTGGTTTCCGCTGCTTCGCACGCTGGATGTCGCGAACGACGACTTCATCCGCACCACGCAGGCTCGCCACGAAGAGCGCGTGACGCAGTTCGTGCAGGCGATCTACGACAACGGCTACATCTACGCTGGCGAGTTCGAAGCGCTGTACTGCGTCGGGTGTGAGGAGTTCAAGACCGAGGCGGAGATCCAGGACGGCACCGGCGCGTTCGAGGGCCTCAAGGTCTGCGCGATCCACTCGAAGCCCTTGGAGCTGCTGCAGGAGAAGAACTACTTCTTCAAGCTCAGCGAGTTCCAGGACCGACTGCTCGAGCTGTACAAGAGCGTCCCCGACTTCGTGCGGCCCGAGTCGGCGCGCAACGAAGTGGCATCCTTCGTTCGCAGTGGCCTGAAAGACCTGTCGATCTCGCGGTCCACGTTCGACTGGGGAATCAAGGTGCCCTGGGACCCCTCCCACGTCATCTACGTGTGGGTCGACGCGCTCCTGAACTACGCGACCGCCGTCGGCTACGGATCCGACCCCGAGCAGTTCGCGCGGCGCTGGCCCGCATATCATGTGGTCGGCAAAGACATCCTGCGCTTCCACGCCGTCATTTGGCCGGCGATGCTCATGGCTGCCGGGGTCGAGGTGCCCCGCGGCGTGTTCGCGCACGGCTGGCTGCTCGTGGGCGGCGAGAAGATGTCGAAGTCCAAGCTCACCGGTATCGCGCCGACCGAGATCACCGACGTCTTCGGCTCCGACGCGTACCGCTTCTACTTCCTCTCGGCTATCGCTTTCGGTCAGGACGGCTCCTTCTCGTGGGAGGACCTGTCGGCCCGGTACCAGGCGGAGCTTGCAAACGGATTCGGCAACCTCGCCTCCCGCACGGTCGCGATGATCGAGCGGTACTTCGAGGCAATCGTGCCGCCGCCAGCGCACTACACCGATGCCGACCTCGCCATCCAGCGGGTCGTCGCGGAGGCTGCGGCGAACGCGGATGCCGCGATCGAGCGATTCCGCATCGATGAGGCGATTGCGGCGATCTGGACGATCGTCGACGAGCTCAACGGGTACATCACCGAGAACGAGCCGTGGGCGCTCGCAAAGGATGACGCGCTTCGACCGCGCCTGGAGACCGTGCTCTACACCGCAGCGGAGGGTCTGCGGGCGCTCGCTCAGTTGCTCTCGCCCGTGATGCCGATCTCGACCGAGAAGCTCTGGATCGCCCTCGGCGCTGCCGAGACCATCGGCCGCCTCCAGGACCAGCCGCTTCGCGAGGCGGGGAACTGGGGTCGGCTGAAGCCCGGCACCTCGGTCAATGGCCTCGCGCCGCTGTTCCCGCGCGTCGAGCAGCCGGCGTGAGCGACCCCAGCGCGTATACGAGGGAGCGGTCGGCATCGGGCCGGCGCGATCTCACCTATCCCGAGCTGCCCGAGCCGCTCGCGGTGCCCGTGTACGACAATCACTGCCACCTCGAGATCATGGACGGCGACGACCCGCTGAGCCTCGACGAGCAGCTCGCCCGGGCGGCCTCGGCGGGTATCGCGGGCGTGGTGCAGGCATCCGGTGACGTGGAGTCCTCGCGCTGGGCCGCGTGGGCTGCCGAGCACCACCCGCAGGTTCTCGCGGCGGTGGCGATCCACCCGAACGAGGCGCCGACCTACGAGGCGGCCGGGGAACTCGATGCCGCGATCGCGGTGATGGACGAGCTTGCCATCCACCCGCGGGTGCGTGCGATCGGCGAGACCGGACTCGACTTCTTCCGCACGGATGCCGAGGGTCAACCGGCTCAGTATCGGTCGTTCGAAGCACACATCGCTCTGGCAAAGAAACACGGCATTGCGATGCAGATCCACGATCGGGACGCGCACGACGAGGTTCTGCGCGTGCTCGAGAGCGTAGGTGCGCCCGAGAAGACCGTGTTCCACTGCTTCTCGGGGGATGCCGAGATGGCGCGGATCGCCGCCGACCGCGGCTACTACCTGTCTTTCGCCGGCAACATCACGTTCAAGAATGCGCAGAACCTGCGCGATGCGCTCGCGGTCACACCGCTCGAGCGGATTCTCGTCGAAACCGATGCGCCCTTCCTCACCCCGGTTCCGCACCGAGGGCGTCCGAACGCGCCGTACCTCGTGCCCATCACGCTGCGGTTCATGGCCGACGAGCTCGGTCTGCCGGTCGACGAGCTCGCCGCGCAGGTGGCCGCGAACACGATCGAGGTCTACGGCACGTTCGCCTGAGCGGCGAAGGCCTGGGGCGCGGTGCCGCGACGAACGGACGTCGGCGCCGAGCGGGTTGTCGATCCGCCCACCAGCTCCCACGGCAGAATCACCGGCGACGTCGGGGTGCTTGCGGATTCCAGCGCTGCAACCAGCTCGGGAAAGAGGAGCTCGGGCGCCTGCTCGGGGTGAACGCACACGTGGGTGACACTCAGGCGGCGGTTCAGAGCACAGTCATGCAGGCACAGCGCGACAAGCTGAAGATCGCGCGGCAGCACGACATCGAGAGCCGTGAGGTCAAGGAACAGCCGCGGCCCCTCCGGGGCGAACGAGAACAGCCCGTCAACACCGTGCAGCAGGAGTTCACGGATGCTCCCGGCAAGCTCCAGGCTCGCGGCATCCACCCGGGCGACGATCGGCGCCTGACCGCGGCTGGCGCACCACTGCGCGTAGACGCTCTCGCCGATTTCCAGACGGGGGAGCCCTGGTTCGCCGGTGAGAAGCCCGATGTTTGTGGCGCCGCCGGCCGCGAGGAGGTCGAGGGCAGCGGTCGCGGCATCCTCGTACCCGGTGCGGATCCACATCCCCGCGTCCGGGGGAAGGGGCAGGTCATTGGTGATGACGGGGATGCTCTGGGCTGCCGCGATCGCCAGCAGCGGGTCGCTCTCGCGAGCATCGGGTGCGTACACGGCGTCGACCCGGGCGCTGCGCAGCAGCTCCGGGCGCGCGGAGGGGATGACGGTGACCGTGAACTGGTGCGCGGCGGCAGCGTCGACGAGGGCGCTGAGCTGACGCATCGCATACTGCGCCTGAGCGGCTTCGCGTACCGGGTCAAGCGGCGGCGACGCGACGTACCCGATCGAGAGCGTTCGTCCGCGCCGGAGCGCTGCGGCGTACCGATCGGGCGAGTACCCGAGCTCCGACGCAGTGTCGAGGATCCGCTGCCTCGTCTCGGCGCTGAGCGCACCCCGGCCGTTGAGTGCCTGACTGACCGCCGCCGTGGATACGCCGGCTTTGGCCGCGACATCCTTCACCGTGACCCGCGCGCGCGGCAACGGGATCGGTGTCTGGTCGGGCTGCTGGATCATGCTCACTCACGTGCCGGGATTCGGCGCCTCCGAGAAAACTGTGTCGACCGCCGCTGACCAGCGTTCGCCCTCCCCGGAGGAGGCCAGTGTATGGCCGCGCGCAACGACGTGGTGCATGATCACGCCGGCAAAATGCCGGAGGGCCCGTTCGGTCTTGAGGGAACTCTCGGACGGGTTCTCGGGGAGGCGGGCGATCTCGGCGTCCAAGAGCTCCTGTACCCATCCCCGCGCCGCTTGAACGGCAGGGGCGACATCGTGGATCCTGCCTGCCCCGGCGTGGCGGAGTGCTGCATCCGCGACGATCGCCTTCGCGTCGGCGAGCGAGGCGAATTCGTCAAGCGGCGCGTGCAGGCGAATCGTCTCGAGATCGAGCACCTCGACGCCGTGACGTTCCTGCACGTCGGCGGCGACGTTCCGAGGCATGCCGAGATCGATCACCAGGAGTCGCTCCGCTGCGGCTGTCACGGCGGCGCGGCCGGCGTCCAGCTCGTCGCCGCCGAGCACGACCCGGGTCGTGCAGGTGACGATGACATCGGCCGACGCGATCTCGGCATGGTAGGAATCCGGGTCGACCGGGATCAGTCCGTGTCGCTGGGCGAACTCCGGACCGCGGCCGGATGCCGAATGAACACGGATGCCGCGCGCGCCGCGCACGCGCAGTGCAGCTAGCGCCGCCGCGGCATACTGACCGGTGCCGATCAGGAGCACGCGGGCGCTTGTCCAGTCGGTGATCCGCGAGGAGGCGAGCTCGAGGGCGAGGCGGACGAGGGAGCGACCGGATTCACCCACCCGCGCCGAGTTCTTGACCGTCCGCGACGTCTCTTTCGCGCGCTCGAAGAGGTGCTCGAGGGCGCGGGTCGTCATCCCCTCGCCGCGGGCGTCTTCGTAGGCGCGGGTGACTTGACCTGCGATCTCGTCTTCGCCGACGACGACCGAGTCCAGGCCCGAGGCGACGGCGAACAGATGATGCGCGACACGATTGCCGACCGTGACATCGAGAGTCTCGCGCAACTCTCGGTAGTCGATCCCCGAGGCGTCGGCCAGTTCGCCGAGCGCGGCAGTGACGGCGGATTCGGCCGAGTGGCCCTCGTCGGGGTCGATATCGAGGTACGCCTCGAACCGGTTGCAGGTGGCCAGCACCACGGCGCCGCCGATCGACTCGTGGGCACGGGGGATGTCGCGGCGGACGTCGTCGCCCACTTCCGCCAGACGTTCCAGGGAGGCGAACGGGGTAGCCCGGTGGTTGGCCGATAGGCAGACCAGCATCGCTTCCTCCTCGCGTCGACTGGTTAGTATATCGATTAACTATGCAGCTCTCCGATCAGCATCCGCTCGTTGCCCACGCGACGAAGGACTCGCATCTCATCCGCGCCTTCCTCGGACACCGACCAGCCATCACCCCCGTGTGGTTCATGCGGCAGGCCGGGCGTTCGCTTCCCGAATACCGCGCGCTGCGTGAGAGCGGTTCGATGCTCGATGCGTGTTTGGACCCCGCTCTTGCGAGCGAGATCACGCTGCAGCCGGTGCGCCGTCACGGTGTTGACGCCGCAATCTTCTTCAGCGACATCGTCGTGCCGCTGGTGCTGGCCGGGATCGACGTGCGCATCGTGGCCGGCCGTGGTCCCGTCTTTGCCGACCCGGTCCGTTCGGCGGCCGATATCGCGCGAGTCACGGCGATCGATCCGGCGGCTGTGACCGAGCGGGGCGGGCCGATCATCGACGCCGTGCGCCGCACGACCGAGATGCTCGCGGACGAGTCTGCCGCTCGCGGCACGCCGCTCCCACTCATCGGCTTTGCGGGGGCACCATTCACCCTCGCGGCTTACCTCGTCGAGGGCGGGCCCTCGAAGGATCACCTCGCCGCGCGCCGCCTGATCCACGAGGACCCGGCAGGGTGGGCCGCGCTCACGCAGTGGCTTGCCGAGATCAGCGGGCGCTTCCTCGCCCTCCAGATCGAAGCCGGTGCCAGCGCCGCGCAGTTGTTCGACTCCTGGGCCGGCTCGCTGTCCCCGCGCCTGTACCGGCAGGCGGCGCTCCCGGCATCCGCTCGAGCCTTCGCTCACGCACGGCAGATCGAACCGCCCGTGGACTCGGGGATGCCCCGGGTTCCGCTCTCGCACTTCGGCGTCGGCACCGCCGACCTCCTCGGCGACATCGCGAACCTGGACCTTGACGTCGTGGGCATCGACCACCGGATCGATCTCGACGAGGCGCTGATGCGGATCGGGACAGACGTGACGGTGCAGGGCAACCTCGATCCCGCGATGCTCTTCGCCCCCGCCGAGGTTCGCGCCGCCGAGGTCTCTCGGATCATCGCCGCAGGCACGGCGGCGCGCGCTCACGTCTTCAACCTCGGGCATGGGGTTCCGCCCGAGACCGATCCTGCCGTGCTCACGGATCTTGTCGTGAGGGTGCACGATGCCCGCTGAGGCAAACGAGCTCGTCGATGTCTGCATCGTCGGCGCGGGGATGGCGGGCCTCGTCGTTGCCGCTGAGACCGCCGCGGCTGGGCTCCGGACCATCGTCGTGGAAGCATCCGACCGCGTCGGCGGGATGCTCGCGCCGGTCATGATCGGCGGCGATGCTGGCGTGGGCGCTGCTGGTCTGACCGTGGATGCCGGCGCCGAGTCCTTCGCGACCCGAACCACCGGCGTGACAGATCTCATCGACCGCTGGCAGCTTCCCGTCACGGTCACGGCGCCGAACCCCGCGGGGGCGTGGCTCGTGGCCGGCGGCGACTCCGGCATCCGTCGCGCTCCGCTCCCGCGGCGCAGCGTCCTCGGGATCCCCGCCGATCCGCGCGCTGCCGACATTCTGGCGCTCGCCCTGCCCCGCGCCGAGCGGGTACTGCCCGTGCCGGCTGAGGAGCCTTCGCTCTACGACCTTGTTTCCACGCGACTCGGCGATGATCTGGCAAGCGCGGTGGTCGACACCGTTTGCCGCGGCGTCTTCTCGCGCTCTGCGCGCGACCTGAAGCTCTCGGTCGTGCACCCGCAGCTGTGGCAGCGGTTCGTGCAGAGCGGCTCGCTGACGGACGCCGTCGCGGAGCTTGCTGCGGGGCCGCGCCCTGGTAGCGCCGTCGCAGGGATCGTCGGCGGCATGTGGCGGCTGCCCGTCGAACTGGCAGCCCGCGCCCGCGCCGCCGGGGCGATCATCATGCTCGACACCCCGGTTCATCGCGTGCATGGTGCAGGCGCCGGGGGAGATCGCGCGGGCGACGAGGCGCTGAACGTGGATGCCGGGAGCTTCGCGATCCGCGCTCGAACCGTTGTCGTCGCCACCGGTCGAGACCAGGCGCTGCGGCTCCTCGGGGAGCACAGCGACGGTGACGGAACTCCTGTCGAACTGGCGATCGCGCTCGTGCGTTCCCCGGGTCTGGATGTTCACCCGGTGGGAACGGGAGCGCTGATCGCCGACGCCGCACCCATCGACGCGAAGGCGCTCACGCACGCGAACGCGAAGTGGGGGTGGATCGAGCAGCAGCTCGAGCCTCATCACCACGTCGTCCGGCTCTCGGCGCGCGATGGTCTCGCGGGAACGTTCGATGAGGCATCCGTCGCGATGACGATCGGCGCCGTGACGGGAGTTTCCCTTGCGGCGGAGGACGTGCGCGAGCTGCACGTGCGCCGCTGGGATGCATCTTCGTCGTCGTCCTCGATGCCCGTTGTCGCCGCCGATTCCCGCGTCCGCCTCGCCGGCGCCACGGTCGCCGGTACCGGGCTCGCGTCGGTCATCCCGCACGCGCGCGAGGTCGCCGACACCCTGATCCACGCGCTTGCGACGCCCCCGCTCGCGTCCGCCGCTTCATAACCCGCACCGCTGCTTCTGACTGGAGGAATCGTGACCGATCCCGTAACCCCCGCCTCGACTCCCGAGGCTGAGCCGACGCCCGCGGGCTACACCCTCTTCACCGTGCTCGCCGTCCCGCGCGTGGCGGCGCCGGAGTTCGGCGACCTCGAGAGCGAGATCGCTGAGCTTCCCGCGGCAGGCGTGACCCTGCGCGGCCTCTATGACGTCACCGGCATGCGCGCGGATGCCGACCTCATGGTGTGGCTGCACGGTGAGGACCCCGCGGCTTTGCAGGCGGCCCTGCGCCGGCTTCGCCGCACCGCGGCGCTGCGCGAGGCGAGCATCACGTGGAGTGCCATGGGCGTTCACCGCGAGGCAGAGTTCAACAAGCGACACGTGCCCGGGTACCTGCGCGGAGAGGCACCGCGGGAGTGGCTCTGCCTCTATCCGTTCGTGCGCAGCTACGAGTGGTACCTGCTGCCCGAAGCCGAGCGCTCAGCGATGCTCGCCGAGCACGGCCGCAAGGGGAGTGCCTTCCGTGATGTCGTGGCCAACACGGTCTCGACCTTCGCGCTCAGCGACTACGAGTGGCTGCTTCCGCTGGAAAGCGACAACCTGCTGAGCCTGGTCGACATGATGCGAGACCTCCGCGCGACGGATGCCCGCCGTCACGTGCGCGACGAGGTCCCGTTCTTCACCGGTAGGCGTGTCGAGGTCAGCGAGCTCGAGGGCGTTCTGTCGTGAGCGACACGACGTTCCGACCCAAGCCCCCGCACGCGACGGGCGCCTACTGTGCGCCCGGCGCTGCGGTGTGCGGTGCAACGCCGGCGGCGGCATCCGGCCCCGCACACGTGGAAGAGCCCGTGGCCTACGACGCCCTGCTCCTGCTCGGGTTCGGTGGCCCGGAGGGGCAGGATGACGTCATCCCGTTCCTGCGCAACGTCACGGCAGGTCGCGGCATCCCCGACGAGCGCCTCGAGGAGGTCGCACACCACTACCGCCACTTCGGCGGGGTCTCGCCGATCAACCAGCAGAACCGCGATCTGGTCGCCGCCCTTGACGCCGAGCTTCGCGCGCGCGGGATCGACCTGCCGGTGTACTGGGGCAACCGCAACTGGATGCCGTACGTGGCCGATGCGGTGCAGCAGCTCCATGCTGACGGTCACCGCCGCGTCCTCGCGCTGGCGACGAGCGCGTACAGCTCCTATTCGTCGTGCCGGCAGTACCGCGAAGACCTCGCCGACGCGCTCGAGGCTACGAGCCTGGGCGAGCAGCTCCAGATCGACAAGGTCGCGCAGTTCTTCGATCACCCGGGCTTCGTGGCACCCTTCGTCGCCGGCATCCGCGCAGGGCTCGCAGAGCTGCGGGAGCGGGGCATCGAGAATCCGAACGAGATCGAGGTGCTCTTCTCGACGCACTCGATCCCTGTCGCCGACGCCGAGCGCTCCGGTCCCCGTGACCGCGACTTCGGGCCGGGTGGTGCCTACGCCGCGCAGCACGCCGCCGTCGCCACGCAGATCATGCGTGAACTCGGATCCACGAGCCCCTGGCAGCTGGTCTACCAGAGCCGATCCGGCCCGCCGTCGGTGCCGTGGCTCGAGCCCGACGTCAACGACGCGATCGCGCAGCTGCCCGAACAGGGTCGGCGCGGCGTGCTCATCGTTCCTCTCGGGTTCGTCAGCGACCACATGGAGGTCATGTGGGACCTCGACACCGAAGCGATCGAGACCGCCACCGAGCTCGGTCTTGTCGCCGTACGCACCGCGACCCCCGGCACGGCCCCCGCCTACGTCGCGGGGCTCGTCGACCTCGTCGCCGAGCGTCTGAACGGGACTCCGGCATCCCAGCGCCCGAGACTCACGTCGCTGGGACCCTGGTTCGACGTGTGCCGACCCGGATGCTGTGAGAACGCCAGGCTCGGCTTCCGCCCGGCCCTTGCGGGGTTGACGCCGTGACCGTGCGGCTGGGAACCCGTGCCAGCACGCTGGCGATGACGCAGTCCGGAACGGTGGCCCGGATGCTCACGGCAGCCTCCGGGCTTGCGGTCGACCTCGTTCCGCTGACGACCCACGGTGATGTCGCCACCGGGTCGCTCGCGTCGCTGGGCGGCACCGGTGTGTTCGCGACGGCGCTGCGCGAAGCCTTGCTCGCGGGGGAGTGCGACCTGATCGTGCATTCCCTCAAGGACCTGCCGAACGCTGCGTACCCGGGCCTGACTCTCATCGCGGTTCCCGAGCGCGAGGGTCAGCGCGACGCGCTGTGCTCGCGCGGCGGTGTGACCCTCGCGGAACTCCCCGCCGGAGCGCGCGTGGGAACCGGCTCGCCGCGCCGGGCCGCACAGGTTCTGCAGCGCCGCGCCGATCTGCTGGTCGCCGACATCCGCGGCAACGTGGACACGCGCCTGCGCAAGGTCGCGGACGGCGAGTACGACGCGATCGTGCTCGCCGAAGCCGGCCTTCGCCGTATCGGCCGGGACGCCGAGATCGCCGAACTGTTCGATCTGCAGTCCTGGCCGACCTCTGCAGGTCAAGGGGCTCTGGCCGTTGAGATCCGCACCTCCGACACGACGACCGAGCTCGGTCGGGCGCTACGGGGTCTGAACGATCCCGCGGCCGCGATCCCGGCGCTCCTCGAGCGGGCCGTGCTTGCCGAGCTCGAGGCTGGCTGCGCTGCCCCGGTCGGCATCTCCGCGGCCCAAAACGGCGAGCACGTCGAGGTAGCCGCGACGGTCTATCGGCGAGACGGTCGGCGCAGCATCCGTGTCGCGGATGCTGCGCCGGTCGCCGTCGTCGCCGAGCCCGCGGGCCGGGCGGCGCTGGCCGAGCGAGTCGTGCGGGTGCTCAAAGATCGGGGGGTCGATGAACTCGATGACTGAAGCACTCGACGCACGCACCGTCCTTGTGCCCCGTGGCGGCGCGTGGGGTGAGCGCGTCGCGCGCCTGCTCGTAGACCGCGGCGCGGTGGCGGTCATCGCGCCGCTGATCGAGACCAAACCGCCGCGGGATGTGGCGGCCCGCGACCGTGCCTTCGCAGCGCTGGCCGCCGGCGAGTATGACTGGGTGTTCATCACCAGTGCCGCTGCTGTCGAACACCTGCGCGCGGCGGGTGTTGAGATTCCTGCTGCCACGAAAGTCGCCGCCGTCGGGCGCGCGACAGCCCGCGCCGTCGTGGATGCCGGGTTCGAGGTCGACTTCATTCCCGCCGGTCGGTCGTCGGCGCTCAGCCTCACCCAGCAGTGGTGCTCAGCACATGATCCTGAGGGAGTCGGACGGTGCCTCGTGGTGCGCTCCGACCTCGCCATGGCGGTCGTCAGTGACGAACTGGAGATTCGCGGCTACGCCGTGGACGTCTGCATCGCCTACCGCACCGTCGGTATCGACCTTCCGGACGGGATCGTCGACGATCTTCGATCGGGACGGATCGACACGGTGCTGCTCACCTCGACGAGTGTCGTGCGCGAGCTCAGTCACCAGGTCGGCCCGCTCCCGGAGCGCACGTTTCTCGCCTCGCTCGGCCCCGGTACGACCCGGGATGCCGAGCGTCGCGGGCTCACCGTGTCGCTGACCTCACCCGAACAGAGCATCGAGGCGCTGATCGCAGCCCTTCCCCGCACCTCCGTGGAGACCCGAGCATGACGACCCATCCCTCCCACCGCCCACGTCGGTTGCGGCAAAGCCCGGCCATGCGGCGCATGGTCACCGAGCACACGCTCTCGGCATCCGCCCTCGTGCTCCCCGTTTTCGTGACCGAGCGGGACGAACCTCAGCCCATTGCGACGATGCCGGGCGTTCGGCAAGAGACGCTCGAGACCCTGCCGCAGGTCGTGGATGCCGCTGCCGACGCGGGCCTCGGCGGAATCATGCTGTTCGGTGTGCCCCTCGCTCGGGATGCCGCAGGCTCCGGGGCCACCGACCCGGACGGCATCCTCAACCACGCCATCGGCGTCGCCCGGACGGCAGCTGCGGGCCGGCTCACCGTGCAGGCCGACCTGTGCCTTGACGAGTTCACCGATCACGGCCATTGCGGCGTTCTCGATGCGCAGGGCGGGGTCGACAACGACGCGACGCTCGAGCGGTATGTGGCGATGGCGCTCGCGCAGGCAGACGCCGGAGCTGAGATCCTGGGCCTTTCGGGGATGATGGATGGCCAGGTCGCCGCGGTGCGCGAAGCTCTCGATGCGGCGGGGCGAGCGGATGTCGTGCTCCTGGCCTACTCGGCCAAGTATGCGTCGGCGTTCTACGGCCCGTTCCGCGACGCCGTGGAGTCCACCCTCGTCGGAGACCGCAAGACCTACCAGCTCGACCCGGCAAACGGTCGGGAGGGGCTGCTGGAGGCATCCCGCGACATTGAGGAGGGCGCCGACATCGTCATGGTCAAGCCCGCGGGACCCTACCTCGACGTCCTCGCAGCGGTTGCGGAGCGCTCGCCGATCCCGGTCTGGGCCTATCAAGTATCGGGGGAGTACGCGATGGTCGAGCTCGCCGCCGCGGCGGGGGCGATAGACCGCGATCGCGCGATCATCGAGTCCCTGATCGGCATCCGTCGAGCTGGGGCCGACGCGATCCTGACGTACTGGGCGCTGGAGGTCGGGCGATCGCTGCGCGACGGGCACAAAGCTGGAGGTGCGCGATGACCCACAACGATGAACTCTTCGCCCGGGCCCAGACCGCGATGCCGGGGGGCGTCAACTCGCCGGTGCGCGCCTTCGGCTCGGTCGGCGGCACGCCCCGCTTCTTCGTCTCCGCCCGCGGACCGTATGTGACGGATGCTGACGGCCGCGAGTACGTCGACCTCGTCGCCAGCTGGGGTCCTGCGATCCTCGGTCACGCGCATCCGGAGGTCGTCGCTGCCGTTCAGGATGCCGCTGCCCGCGGCCTGTCGTTCGGAGCGAGCACACCGGCCGAGACCGAACTTGCCGAACAGATCACGTCCCGGGTGGGAGCGGTCGAGCGTGTTCGCCTCGTGTCGACCGGCACCGAGGCGACGATGACGGCGGTGCGGCTGGCCCGCGGCTTCACGGGCCGCGATCTTGTGGTGAAGTTCTCGGGCCATTACCACGGGCATTCCGATGGGCTTCTTGCGCAGGCGGGGTCCGGCCTTGCCACTCTCGCGCTGCCGGGCTCGGCGGGCGTCCCGGAGGCGATCGCGGCTCATACGATCGTCGTTCCATACAACGACCCCGAGGCGCTCGCGGCGGTTTTCGCGCAGCATCCGGGGCGTATCGCTGCCGTCATCACCGAAGCCGCAGCAGCGAACATGGGAGTCGTCTCTCCGCATCCGGGTTTCAACGCCCTGCTCGCGCAGACCTGCCACGACAACGGTGCGCTGCTCGTCCTCGACGAGGTGCTCACGGGCTTTCGCGTCGGCCCTGCCGGCTTCTGGGGGCTGCAGGTTGCCGCCGGCGAGGTCTACAGTCCCGACCTCTTCACGTTCGGCAAGGTCGTGGGCGGCGGCCTCCCCGTGGCGGCAGTCGCCGGACGCGCCGAGGTGATGGAGATGCTCGCGCCCCTGGGCCCGGTCTACCAGGCCGGCACGCTCTCGGGGAATCCGGTCGCGGTCGCGGCGGGCCTGGCGACGCTCCGACTCGCGGACGCCGCGGTCTATGCGCGGCTCGACCGTGTTGCCGACGAGCTTTCCACCGCCGTGGAGGATGCTCTGGCGCGGGAGGGCGTCGCTCACGTCATCCAGCGGGCAGGAAACCTCTTCAGCGTGTTCTGGGGCGAGGATGTCGCGGCCGGCGTGTCCGACTACGAGACCGCCGTGCGGCAGGAGTCGTTCCGGTATCGCGCGTTCTTCCACGCGATGCTCGATGCCGGTGTCTCGCTCCCGCCGTCGGCGTTCGAGGCTTGGTTCCTCACTGCCGCGCACGACGACGCGGCGCTCGAGCGCATCATCGCTGCTCTGCCCACCGCGGCGCGGGCCGCCGCTGCAGCCCGCGCCTGAGTCCTAGGCCGAGGCCTTGGCCTTCGGTCGGGTGAACAGCGTCTCGGTCTGCTCGAGCTCCATGCCCTTGGTCTCGGGGATCCGCCACAGCACGAAGAAGAACGAGAGTGCTGCGAACGTCGCATACATGCCATAGGTCAGCGGCAGCGACCAGCTCGACATGACCGGGAAGGTCATCGTGATGAGGAAGTTCGCAATCCACTGGGCGCCCGCGGCGACACCGAGCGCCTTGCCGCGGATGCGGCTCGGGAAGATCTCGCCCAGCAGCACCCACACGAGCGGCCCCCAGGATGCGCCGAAGCCGACCACGAACAGGTTCGCCGCGACCAAGGCGATCGGACCCCACGCGCCGTCGAGGTGGACGTCTTTCCCGGTACCGGTAGCGAACGAGAAGGCCAGTGCCATCGTGCCGAGCGACAGTGCCATGAGCACCGAGCCGGTCAGCAGGATCGGTTTGCGCCCGACGCGGTCTACCAGGAAGATCGCGATCAACGTCACGAGCACGTTCGTCACGCTCGTGATCACACTGATCAGGGGCGCGTTGGTCATGCCGACCGAGTTCCACAGGCTCGTCGAGTAGTAGAAGATCACGTTGATGCCGACGAATTGCTGGAACACCGACAGGATGATGCCGATCCAGACGATCGGCTGAAGACCCAGGGCCTTGCCTCGAATCGACACGCCCGCGTTCTTCTTATCGGTCTCGATGGCAAGCGTCAGCTCGTTCATCGTCTTGTCGAGGTCGACCGGAGGCACCAGGCGCGCGAAGATCGCCCGCGCCTCGTCAGTGCGGCCCTTGCTGATGAGGAAACGCGGAGACTCGGGCACGGTGAACGACAGGATGCCGTACACGGCCGCGGGAACGACGCCGACCAGGAACATCCAGCGCCAGGCCTCCAGGCCCAGCCAGAGCACGTTGTCGGCGCCGCCGGCGATGCCCTCGAGCCAGGCATCCGACAGGAGCGCCGCGAAGATACCGATCGTGATCGCGAGCTGCTGCAAAGAGGCGAGCGAGCCGCGGATCTGCCGGGGAGCGACTTCAGCGATGTAGGCGGGTGCTACCACAGACGCGATACCGATGCCGATACCGCCGACCACGCGCCACAGGCCCAGGTCCCAGACCGAGAAGGCAAGGCCCGTTCCGATCGCGCTGACGAAGAACATGATCGCGCCGAGGAACATGACCCGCAGGCGCCCCCACCGGTCGGCGAGGTTTCCCGCAATGAGCGCGCCGACCGCGCAACCGAGCAGGGCGATCGCGACGATGAATCCGGTCACGAAGTCGTTGAGGGCGAAGTCGCTCTGGATCGACTCGACCGCGCCGTTGACGACGGAAGAGTCGAAGCCGAACAGGAATCCACCGACAGCAGCGGCGATGGACAGGCCGACGGCGCGGCGACCATAGGGACTATTGAGATGGAACGTCCCCGTGGGGAGCGCGTCAGATGAGGATGTCACGCGACTCACCGTACTCCCGCGGCGATGCCGTGTAACGGATTCCGGTTGCCCGATTCACGAAGTTCGCGCTCGCGGCGAACTACAGTGAACCCATGCCCGTCACCCTCCTGGGCGCCGCGGAAGTGCGGGCGCTGGCCGCAGATCTCGACGTCACCCCGACCAAGAAGCTCGGACAGAACTTCGTCGTCGACGCCAACACGGTGCGCAAGATCGTGCACCTTGCCGGCGTCCAGGCCAGGGAGCACGTCGTCGAGGTCGGCCCCGGGCTCGGCTCTCTGACTCTCGCGATCCTGGAGACCGGAGCTGACGTCACCGCTGTCGAAATCGACCACCGGCTCGCCGAACGCCTGCCCGCCACGGCATCCGCACATGGCGTTCCCGAAGGTGCGCTGCGGGTCATCGACCAGGACGCCCTGCGGGTCACGGATCTTCCCGGTGACCCGACAGTGCTCGTGGCCAATTTGCCCTATAACGTGTCGGTTCCGGTGCTGTTGCACTTCCTCGAGACCTTCCGCTCGATCGCTCGGGGGGTCGTGATGGTTCAGGCCGAGGTCGGTGAGCGGCTCGCGGCCCCGCCCGGGTCCAAGGTGTACGGGGCACCGAGTGCCAAGGCCGCATGGTGGGGTTCGTGGCGCCTCGCTGGCACGGTGTCGCGCCAGGTCTTCTGGCCCGTTCCCAACGTCGACAGCGTCCTCGTCGGGTTCGAGCGGGCCGAACCACTCGGCTCGGAGGAGGAGCGGATCCTGACCTTCCGAATCATCGACGCCGCGTTCCAGCAGCGGCGCAAGATGCTGCGCCAGGCGCTTGCCGCGGTGCTCGGCGGAAGCGCACTCGAGGCATCCGTCGTGCTCGAACGCGCCGGGATCGCACCGACTGCCCGCGGCGAGGAGCTGACGGCTGCGGAGTTCCTGCGCATCGCCAGAGCAACCGCCGCGGCTGCGCGATAGCCTCGAAGCATGACCGAAGAGCAGCGATTCTCGCGCAGCCGAAGCGACATCCACCGCCCCTACTCGGCATCCGGGGACCGCTACTGCGCCACCGACTACCGACAGGTGGGCACGTCGGGTCTGTACCTCCCACCGATTTCGCTCGGGCTGTGGTGGAACTTCGGTGACAACATCCCGTTCGACAACCAGCGGGCGTTGCTACGGCACGCCTTCGACTCCGGGATCACGCACTTCGATCTGGCCAACAACTACGGGCCGCCCTACGGATCGGCCGAGACGAACTTCGGACGGATGATGCGCGAGGACTTCGCGCGCTACCGTGACGAATTGATCATCTCGTCCAAGGCCGGTTACGACATGTGGCCGGGGCCGTACGGCGACTACGGTTCGCGCAAGTACATCCTCGCGAGCGCCGACCAGTCGCTAGCTCGCATGGGTCTCGATTACGTCGACATCTTCTACTCCCACCGGATGGATCCGGTCACTCCCGTCGAAGAGACGATCGCAGCGCTCGATACCCTCGTGCGTCAGGGCAAGGCCCTTTACGTCGGGATCTCGTCGTACTCGGCCGAGCAGACCGCGATCGCCGCGGCCGTGGCTCGGAGCCTGGGGACGCCGCTGGTCATCCACCAACCGTCGTACTCGATGCTCAATCGCTGGGTCGAGGACGGTTTGACAGGCGTGCTGAGCCAGGAGGGACTGGGCGCTATTGCGTTCACGCCCCTCGCGCAGGGCCTTCTTACCGATAAGTACCTCAGCGAAGCGGCCGCCGACCGTGCGCAGAGCCGCAACTCGGTGCCGGCGGATCGAGTGTCCGAACGTGGCCGGTCGATCCTGGGCAGCTTGAACGAGATCGCCCGGCAGCGGGGCCAGAGCCTTGCGCAGATGGCCATCCAGTGGGTGCTTCGTGACCCGGTGGTCGCGTCCGCGCTCATCGGGGCTTCGCGTCCGTCCCAGCTCGACGAGAACCTCGCCGCGGTCTCGGGCCCGCAATTCGACACCGAAGAGCTCGAGCAGATCGACGCACTCACCGACGGCATCGATCTCTCGCCGTCGGGTCCGATCTGGTCGGATTCCGCGGCATCGTGACGGCACCGCTTCGCTCCGACGCGGTCCGGGTGAGGGCACCGGGCAAACTCAACGTGTACTTCGAGGTCGGGCCGCTTCTCGATGACGGCTACCACGCTGTCGCATCCGCGTACCAGGCTGTCTCGCTGTTCGAGGAGGTGTGGGCGGTAGCGGCAGATGACTTTCGGCTCGAGGTCACCGGCTCGGTGGATGTCTCAGCGGTCCCGCTCGATGACCGAAACCTCGCCCTGCGGGCTGCACGCATCCTCGCGCAACACACCGGCTACGAGGGCGGCGTTCACCTCACGGTGGACAAGCACGTCCCCGTCGCCGGGGGAATGGGCGGCGGTTCGGCGGATGCCGCCGCTGCCTTGGTCGCGTGCGATGCGCTGTGGCGCACCGACGTGGGATCGGCCGAACTGCATCGGCTGGCTGCCAGACTCGGCGCCGACGTCCCGTTCGCCCTGATGGGAGGAACCGCTGTGGGCCTGGGTCGGGGGGACCGGCTCAGTCCCGCGCTCGCGACCGGTCGCTTCGAGTGGGTCATCGCGCTCGCCGATGGCGGACTGTCCACCCCTGCGGTGTACAGCGAACTCGACCGGCTTCGCGCGCGGGCCGTGTCGGCGGGGCATCCGTCGACGGGCGCGATCCCGCTGGACCGCATCTCCGGGGCTCGCGACGATGACGCAGACCCGGCCGTCGGAACGGGTGTGCTGCACGCTCTCCGCGCCGGCGATCCCGAGGAACTTGCGGCTCACCTGCACAACGATCTGCAGGAGGCGACGCTGTCGCTCCGGCCCGAGCTGCGTGATGTGCTCGAACTGGGGGAGCGGTCGGGAGCTCTCGCGGGGATCGTGTCGGGGTCGGGCCCCACCACCGCGTTCCTCGCCGAAGATCTCGAGTCGGCCTTGGAGCTACAGGTGACCTTGTCTGCCGCGGGGTACACAGCCCTCCACGCTCACGGACCCGTACCCGGCGCACGTCTGATCTGATCTGACCGGGGCGCCGGCGCTTCTGACGCGCGGCGGACACTACCGCCGGATATTCGCTTCGTCCGGAACCGCCCCAGTGTCCCAGGCCTCCGGTAGCGTGATTCGAAGCCGAATCGGCGGTCCCCGACGAACGGAGAACCATGAAGGCTGTCATCGACAACGTCGTCATCGCAGAGGCGTCTCGCGATGATCTCCTCTCGATCGAGGGAAATTGGTACTTCCCGCCGAGCAGCATCGCAGACGGTGCGCTGGTCGAGAGTCCGACGCCCTACACGTGCCCGTGGAAGGGCGTGTGCCAGTACTACGACATCGTCGCCGACGGAGTCACGCACGCCGACGGGGCGTGGGCCTACCCGACGCCATACCCGAGCGCGTTCGATCGCGTCGGGGCCGACTTCTCGGGCTATGTCGCCTTCGGGAAGGATGTGTCGGTCATCGACTGACCCGGTGCCGCCGTGATCATCTTCGACGACGTCACGAAGCAGTTCCCCGACGGAACCCGCGCTGTCGACGGGTTCAGTCTGACCCTCCCCGCGCACAAAACGACGGTTTTCGTGGGCTCCTCCGGATGCGGCAAGACGACTCTCTTGCGCATGATCAACCGCATGGTGGAGCCGTCGCACGGTGTGGTGACCATCGACGGTGAGGACATCGCGGGCAAAGACCCGGTCAAGCTGCGCCGCGGCATCGGTTACGTGATGCAGAACTCCGGCCTGCTGCCGCACTACACCGTCATCGACAACATCGCGACGGTCCCCGTGCTCCAGGGAATGTCTCGCGCGGCCGCGCGCAGCCGTGGGCTCGAACTCATGGACATCGTGGGTCTGGACCGATCGTTCGCCAAGCGCTACCCGAGTCAGCTCTCGGGCGGGCAGCAACAGCGTGTGGGGGTGGCGCGGGGACTCGCGGCTGACCCCAACATCCTGCTGATGGACGAGCCCTTTGGAGCCGTCGACCCGATCGTGCGTGCGGAACTGCAGCAGGAGCTGCTGCGACTTCAGGACGAGGTCGACAAGACCATCGTGTTCGTCACGCACGACATCGACGAGGCGTTTCTGCTGGGCGATCAGGTCGTCATCCTGGAGAAGGGCGCTCATATCGCCCAGGTCGGCACGCCGAGTGAGATCCTCGAGAATCCGGCATCCGAGTTCGTGGCGTCGTTCATCGGCGCCGACCAGGGCAAGCGCTCGCTGCACCTGAAGAAGACCGCTACCGGCACGGCTGTGATCGACGGACAGGGGCGCACGCAGGGCATGCTCCGTGACCCGGATGAGAGCACGCGAGGCGTACCGTCGTGACCTGGGTTCTGGACAACCTCGATCTGATCCTCCAGCTGTCGGTGGAGCACCTCCGCCAGTGTCTGATCGCGATCCTGCTCGGGTTCGTCCTATCGATTCCACTGGGCTTCCTCGCCTGGCGGTTCCGACTTCTTCGTGGCACCGTCGTCACGATCACGGGATTGATGTATACCATCCCCTCGCTCGCGCTGCTGTTTCTGCTTCCCGCAGTCTTCGGCTACGTCGCGTTCAGCGATCTGAACCTCATTCTCGCGTTGACCCTCTACGCGATCGCGCTTCTCGTGCGGTCGGTCGTTGACGGACTCAACTCGGTCGACGAGGGGGTACGAGGCGCATCGACGGCCATGGGTTTCTCCGGGGCGCGTCGCTTCTTCGCGGTTGAGCTTCCGCTGGCGGGTCCGGTCATCCTGGCGGGCTTGCGGGTTGCGGCCGTCAGCACGATTGCGCTCGCCCCGGTCGGGATCCTCGTCGGTGTCTCGAATCTGGGATACCTGTTCACCAACGGCCTGCAGCGCCGCATCATCCCGGAGGTCCTCGCTGGCGTCGTCGCTGTCGTCATTCTTGCGCTCCTGATCGATCTCGTGCTGGTCGTGATCGGGCGGGTGCTGATGCCGTGGACGCGCCGCACGCGGAGACGGCCTCGCGCAGCCTCATCCGCTGTCCCGGCGGAGGCGAACGCATGAACCTCCTCATCGACGCCTGGGCCTGGATCATCGCGCCCGAACAGTGGACGGGCCGATACAGCCTCCCGACGCTGCTGCTGGAGCAGCTCGGGTACACCTTCGCCGCCGTCGGAATCGCGGCTCTCATCGCCGTGCCGATCGGCTGGGCGATCGGACACACGGGGAAAGGACGCGAGGTCGCCGTTGCGGTTTCCGGCGCGGCGCGCGCGATTCCCTCGTTCGGACTGCTGATTCTTCTTGTTCTGGTCATCGGCGTGACGCGTCGCGCCGAAGCTGCGCTGATCACGTTCGTCCTGCTCGCCATCCCCTCCCTGCTCGCCGGCGCCTACACCGGCCTGCAGGCCATCGATCGGGCCACGATCGACGCGGCGCGCGCCATGGGCATGACTCGCTGGCAGGTCCTGTGGCGCGTCGAGGTTCCGCTGGGTCTGCCGCTGTTGGTCGGGGGCCTTCGCACCGCAACGCTGCAGGTCGTCGCAACCGTCACGATCGCCGCCTACGTGAACCTTGGCGGGCTCGGATTCCCGATCATCCAAGGCCTTCCGCTGCGCGCGTTCGATCAGGTTCTGGCCGGATCGATTCTCGTCGCCCTCCTTGCCCTGATCCTCGACGGGCTGCTCGCGCTGCTGCAGCGCGCTGCAGTGCCGCGCGGGCAGCGCGCCACAAGAACCCGGCGCCCGTCAGCCGACCCCGAACCGCGGTCCGACAAGACACCGCCCGGGATTCGCGCCGCCGTGGCATCCAGCCCGTCCGCCTGACGCACCACCAAGACCCCGCACCACCAGATAAGAAAGAGGCACCATGACCACCACACGCACCCTCCGCGCCGCCGCGCTCGCCGGCGCCGCCGCGCTGCTGCTGGCTGGCTGCGCTTCGGGCAACCCGCTCGAAGAGCCCACCGACGGTAGCGGCAGCGGCGAGATGGCATCCGACACGATCGTCGTCGGCTCGCAGGCGTACTACTCCAACGAGATCATCGCCGAGATCTACGCGCAGGCGCTCGAGAACGCCGGCTTCGATGTCGAGCGTCAGTTCAACATCGGCCAGCGGGATGCCTACATCCCCGCGCTCGAGAGCGGCGAAGTGACGCTGTTCCCGGAGTACAGCGGAAACCTTCTGCAGTACTTCGACCCCGAGACGACTGCTCGCACGGCCGACGAGGTGTACGCGGCGCTGCCTGACGCGCTCCCGGAAGGACTGGTCGTGCTCGACCAGTCCAGCGCGACCGATCAGGACTCGTATACCGTCACGTCGGCGTTCGCTGACCAGTACGGTCTCGTCTCGATCGCTGATCTCGCGAGCGTCACCGAGCCCCTGACGCTCGGCGGCCCGCCGGAGCTGGCCGAGCGTCCCTACGGGCCGACGGGGTTGGCTGACGTCTACGGTATCGACGTCGGGTTCTCGGCCACGGGTGACACAACGTTCGAGGACCTCGAAGCGGGCACGATCAACCTCGCCAACATCTACACTGCCGACCCGCGCATCCAGACTGCGGGCCTGGTCGTGCTCGAAGATCCCGAGGGGCTCTTCCTTGCCTCGAACGTCGTCCCCGTCGTGAACGCGGATGTCGCTGACGAGATCGCCGACGTCATCAATGCCGTCAGCGCCGCCCTCACCCCCGAGGGTCTTGTCGCCTTGAACGTGCAGAGCACCGTTGACGAGATGTCGCCCGCCGACATCGCGTCGCAGTGGCTGCAGGAGAACGGCCTGAGCTAACGAACCCCAGCGACAACGAAGCGGCTGCTACCCGAGCGAGGGTGGCAGCCGCTTCGGCGTTCGGTGGGTGGTGGGTCAGCGGCCGAACAGGCTCGCGAAGAATCCCTTCGACGGCTCGTTCTCGTGTCCAGCGCAGCGCTGGGCTTTGGGGACGCCGGCGAGGGCCTGCTGCACGTGTTGGCCGCATCCGCCCCACGTGACCTTTCCGCACTTCCGGCACGTCGTTTGATAGCACATGGTGTCTCCTTCACTGGCTGCGCGGGCAGCACGAATAGCGGTCCGTCACGGTGACGGGCCGAGCGATGAGTGTCAGGTGATGCGGCTCAGGCGAGGGAGAGGAAGAGCTTCTCCAGCTCCTCCTGCGTCAGGCCCTCGGCCTCGGCGGTGCCGTCCGGGTCGGCGACGCAGTCACGCATCGCGGCCGAGATGATGGCGAACCCGGCGCGGTCCAGCGCGCTGGTGACGGCGGAGAGCTGCGTCACGATGTCGCGGCACGTGTCGCCGGCCTCAACGGAGGCGATGACCGCGTTCAGTTGCCCCTGCGCGCGCTTGAGCCGATTCGTGATGCGCTTGCGCGTTGCCGCCTGCTCCTCGGGGGTGCCGGTGATCATCATGCGTGGACCTCTTCTCTGACAAGGATGCTGGCGGCCTCATCGCCCCACCACTGGCGGAGGGTCTGCGTCCCGCCCGACAGGGAGAGCGCGTCAAAGCCGTTGCCTACCAGGATGCGGTAGGCGATGTTCGATCGGACACCCGCCGCGCACAGAGCCGCGATCGGGCGACCCTGCGCGGCTTCGCGCACCTCGTCGAGGCGCTCGCGCAGTTCGGTGTGTGGAATGTTCAGTGACCCCTCGATGTGGCCGCTGGTGTATTCGCGGGGCGTGCGGACATCGAGGATCAGTGCGGTGTCCCGCATCTGGTCGAGCTCGTCGGCGTACCAGAGCTTCAACCTGCCGTTCTCGACGTTCTCGGCGACCATACCGACGAGGTTCACGGCGTCTTTGGCCTGGCCATACGGCGGGGAGTAGGCAAGATCGAGATCCATGAGGTCGGTCGCGGGCAAGCCGGCGCGAATCGCTGTGGCCAGCACGTCGATGCGCTTGTCCACGCCCTCGTAGCCCACGGCCTGCGCGCCGAGGATTCGCCCGTCGCGCTTCGAGATGTGCACGATCAGGTGCACGGTCGAGGCGCCGGGAAAGTAGCCGGCGTGCTGCATCGGGTGCAGGTGGATCGTCGTGTAGTCGATCCCTGCCGCATCCAGGCTCGCGCGGTTCGCGCCGGTCATCGCCGCTGTGATCTCGCCGACCCGCACGATGGCGGTCCCCACGGGCTGCGGGATGGGACGGCCCCCGGCCATACCGAAGATGTCGTCGGCGATGAGCCTCCCGGCGCGGTTGGCTGGGCCCGCAAGCGGCACGGGACGCTGGATGCCGGTGACGGCATCCGTACTGATGACCGCGTCGCCGGCAGCCCACACTCCGTGGGCGGAGGTGCGCCCGCGATCATCGACGACGATGGCGCCGCGAACGGTCTCGATCCCTGCCGCCTCGACGAACCCGGTATCGGGGCGAACGCCCACGGAGAGGACGACGAGGTCGGTCGGGATGCGCGTGCCGTCCGCGAGGATCACCACATCCTCGGTGTCGCCGACCTCGACGCTCTCGGCAGCGACACCGGCGTGAACACGGATGCCGAGTTGACGCAGTTGCGTCGTCACGACCGACGCCATCTCACGCTCGAGGGGAGGAAGCACGTGTGGGGCCAGCTCGACGACGTCGACCTCGAGTCCGCGGTGACGCAGGGCTTCGGCGGCTTCGAGGCCGATGAACCCGGCGCCGAGCACGACCCCACGTCGAGCACCGTCATCGACCCACTTCTTCAGCGTTACGGCGTCCGCCACGGTGCGAAGTGTCCGCACTCGCGGTGAGTCGAGCCCGGGGAGCGGCGGCCGGATGGCAACGGCGCCGGGTGCGAGCACGAGTGCGTCGTAGGACAGTTCGTCGACGCCGGATGCTGACGCGACAGTGACGGTCTTCGCCGTCGTGTCGATCGCTGTCACGTCGTGCCCTGTCCGCACGTCGAGGTTCAGGCTCGCGCGCAGCGTCTTGGGAGTGTGCAGGAGGAGCGACCCCTCGTGGGGGATCTCGCCGCCGACGTGGTACGGGAGGCCGCAGTTCGCGAACGAGACTTCGGGGCCGCGCTCGAGCACGATGATCTCGGCTGACTCGTCGTGACGGCGGGCGCGGGCGGCCGCGCTCATCCCAGCGGCCACGCCGCCTACGATGACGATGCGCATTGAGCACTCTCTTTCTTGCGGGGGAGGGTGCTCCGAATATACCCCTAGGGGTATCAGGAATGCAATTCGCCTGACCTCTCGGCGGCGATCTGCGCAATCCTCTCGACGACGATCCGAACGCCGCGCCGTGCCCCGGTGTCGCGGCGGGTCAGCAGGTCGACGTGGCGTCCAAGCCTCACGTCCTCGATCGGCAGCAACACCACCTGATCGGCGAAGGAGGGGCCGAGACCCGTGTATCGCGGTAGGAGACCGATCGTGTTCGTGCGAGCGATGATCGCCGCGGCGACGTTGAACTCGTTGACCCGGTGCGCGATTCGCAGGGGCCTGCCTGTGCTCGCCGAGACTGCCTGCGCGAGCAGTGGCTCCAGGGGAAAGCCCTCGTGCGCCGCGGTCCACACCTCGTCGACGACCTCGGACAGGCGCACCGACGAACGCGTTGCGAGGCGGTGCGACACGCTCACTGCCACATCGAGCGGCTCATCCATCACAGGAATGGCGTTCACGCGCGCACTCTGCCAGGGCGCCGACCCGAGCGGTCGGTGGGCGATCACGATGTCGTAGTCGGCGGCGAGGAGCGGAAACTCCTCGGTCGACACATCCTCGTCCCGGACGTGTACCTCAGGACCCGAGGGATCTGACGCGGATTGCTCGATGAGGGCGGGAAACCACGCCAGAGCCGCGCTGTGGAAGGCGGTCACTGTCACCGCCTCGTTGCTGCGGGAAAGAAAATCGTCGACAGCACCCTCGGTGCGCGCGAGCGCGGCGAGAACATCTTCCGCCGCATCCGCTACCCGCGCACCGGCGGCGGTGAGGGCCAAGACGCGACCGCGTTGCTCGGTGAGCGCGATAGGGGTCGCTCGCTGCAGGGCGGCCAGCTGTTGTGACACAGCAGAGGGGGAGATGTGCAGAGCGTGGGCGACGGCCGTCACCGATCCGCGGTCGCGCAGCTCCCGTAACGTTCGGAGATGATGCACGTCCATTAAGCAATGCTTACACATTGTTGAAACAAGCTCCCGTTGTTCTGAACTGAACGCACGGGAGAGGGTGAGCTCATGGTTCCTCATCGATTCGCGCCCGATGCCGTGTTGCTCGCCGTAGCGATCGTCTGGGGTGGTAGTTACCTCGGCGCGAAGGATCTCGCTGAAGCGTCGTCCGTCGCTGCGGTCCTGTGTCTGCGCTTCCTGCCGGCGGCATTGGTCCTGCTGGCTGTCGTGACGTGGCGCCGCCAACTTCGCGTGTTGGGAACCGTCGCGGCGCCGGGGGTGATCCTCGGTATCGTGCGGGCAGCGACAATCGCCCTGGAGACGATCGGGGTGACTCTCACCAGCGCCACCAACGCCGGTCTTCTCATCGGCCTATCGGTGCTCATCACCCCCGTCATCGAGTCCGTCGTCACTCGCCGGGCTCTGTCGGTCCGGCTCATCGCCTCCGTGTTGCTCGGCGTTGCCGGTGTCACTCTGCTGGTCGGGGGGTCGGGTCTGTCAACGCCCAGCGTGGGCGACATCCTCATCCTGTCCGCAGCCCTCACACGCGCAGCTCTCGGGGTGGCGGGCGCGCGCTTCGCGGTGTCGGGGGCGCGCGTCGTGCCCCTGACGACGATCGAGCTGGCTCTCGGCGCGCTGGTATTCACACTGTGGGGTGCGGGTCCCGCCCTCGCGAGCCTTCCTCAGTTCACGCCGGGAGACTGGGCTGTTGTCGCGTATCTCAGCGCGGGATGCACCCTCATGGCATTCCTCGGGCAGCTCTGGGCCACCAGCCGCACCTCCGCGACGCGCGCCAGCATTGTGCTGGGGACTGAGCCCGGCTGGGCTCTTGCGATCGGCGTCTTCGTCGCAGGCGACACACTGGGCGCCACAGGCATTGGCGGAGCCGCTGTGCTCCTTGCCGCGCTCATATGGGGAGCACACGCCGAGCGCCGGTGGCGCGAGCGCGGCATCCGGGAAGGTTCACCTGTCGGCCCGGCTGCGACGATGCCCGCGGAGCCAGCACGACGTGCGCCCTCGTCCAGCGCACCGTAGCGATTCGCGGGTGAGCCTCGGCTACTGCGTCGCCTCACCAAGCTCGTACCAGCGAGCCTCGAGCTCGGACTGCTCGGTCTCAAGGGCGCCGATCCGCTCCATCTCGCGCCCCAGACCGACATAGTCAGACTGGTCGTGGTCTGCCAGCGCTGCTCGCGCGCCGGTGATCTGCTGCTCGAGCTTCTCGAGCCGTCGCTCGATCGACGCAAGCTCCTTCTGCGCTGCGCGAAGATCGGCTCCCGCAAGAACCGGCTTCGCGCTGCTGGCCCGCTCCGCATCCGCCGTGGCTCGCTCCGTCGGGGTGGCAACGGTCTGCTCGCGCAGCCTCAGGTACTCGTCCACCCCACCCGGCAGGTGGCGCAATCGCCCGGAGCCGCCGGGGCCGGGAAGGATCGCGTACTGCTGATCGGTGACGCGCTCCAGGAAGTACCGGTCGTGCGAGACGACGAGCAGCGTGCCGGGCCACGAGTCGAGCAGGTCCTCCATCGCCGCGAGCATGTCGGTGTCGAGGTCGTTGGTCGGCTCATCCAGGATGAGGACGTTCGGCTGGTCGAGGAGGATCAACAGCAGCTGCAGCCTGCGTTTCTGACCTCCCGAGAGGTCGCGCACCGGCGTCGACAGTTGCACGGATGAGAAGCCGAGGCGTTCGAGCAGTTGGCCCGGCGTGAGTTCTTGCGCTTTCGAGCCGGAACCGATCATGTAGCTGGTGCGCAGTCGCCCGATCACGACCCGCACCGGATCGGCCAGGTGCTCCTCGAGTTCGTCGAGGCGCTGCGTCAGGGTCGCCACGCGCACGGTCTTGCCGCGCTTGACTCGGCCGCCCGTGGGAGCGACGCTGCCGTCGACGAGTCCCAGGAGCGTGGACTTACCGGCGCCGTTGACGCCGAGGATTCCGGTGCGCTCGCCGGGGGCAATGCGCCACTCGATGTCGCGAAGGATCTCGCGGCCATCGAAGCTCACCGAGGCATCCAGCAGATCGACGACGTCTTTGCCCAGGCGTGTGACCGCCAGTGACTGCAGTTCGGTGGAGTTGCGGATCTCGGGCACGTCCGCGATGAGGGCGTTGGCCGCGTCGATCCGGAACTTCGGCTTCGAGGTGCGGGCCGGGGCCCCGCGACGGAGCCACGCGAGCTCCTTGCGCGCGAGATTCTGTCGACGTGCCTCGATCGCGGCAGCCTGGCGATCGCGTTCGACCCGCTGCAGGATGTAGGCCGCATACCCTCCCTCGAACGGTTCGACGATCCTGTCGTGCACCTCCCACGTGAGAGTGCACACCTCGTCGAGGAACCATCGGTCGTGGGTCACGACCAGCAGCGCCCCGGCGTTCGCTGCCCACCGCTTCTTCAGATGTGCGGCGAGCCACGCGATCCCCTCGACATCGAGGTGGTTGGTCGGCTCGTCGAGGATCAGGATGTCCCAGTCGCCGATGAGGACTGCGGCGAGGGCAACGCGGCGGCGCTGACCACCCGACAGTGTCGAGAGGGGGGCGTCCCAATCGAGGTCGGTCACCAGGCCCGCCAGCACGTCGCGGATGCGGGCATCGCCCGCCCACTCGTGCTCGTCGAGGTCGCCGACGATCGCTCGTCCCACCGTCTGGTCGTCGTCGAGGGTGTCCTGCTGGTCCACGACACCGATGCGGGTACCGCCGCGCACCGTGACCTTGCCGGCATCCGGTTGCAGGCGGCCTGCGATCATGGCGAGCAGGCTCGACTTGCCGTCGCCGTTGCGGCCGACGATCCCGATCCGGTCGCCCTCCGCGATGCCGAGCGTGACGGAGTCGAAGACCACTTTCGTGGGGAACTCAAGGTGCAGCGCCTCAGCGCCGAGAAGATGTGCCATCCCCTCCAGGCTAGGCGCCGTGCGGAGTTCAGCCGCGCGTCAGTACCAGAAGCTCAGCCGCGGGGCGCCCACGGTCTGGAACACGCGCGCAATCCGGGCCGGATCGTCAGCATCGACTCGGCCCGCGCGGGCGAGGGTCGACACCGACACACCTCCCAGGAACAGGGATGACAGCTCACGCACGCCGAGCCGCAGCAGGGGCACACCGGGCGGGGGAGTCTCGACAGCCTCAACCGACGCGCGACCCTCGGCATCCGTCGTCAGCACGAACGTGCCACCCGCGATACCCAGCGGGTCGTCAACCTCGAGCGCTATCGTGTCGGCGGTCCCGAAGCGTCGGCTCGCGAGCGCTGCCGGCACATCGAGGATGCGGACGTACTGGTGGTCTGTGACCGTGATCTTCGCCGCCCGCTGGTCTGCGATCATCCACCACAGCGGCTCGTCGATGGCAAGCTCCGACGCACGCAGAATCGCGATGAGATCCATCTCGAGGAGGAACCGCCACAGGGCGGCGTACGCCTCGTCGGTCGCGGCAAGCAGCCACGACAGCTCGAGCGTGGACTCGCTGAAGTCGTGCGGGTTCTCGACGACGCGGTAGACCGCAAGCCCATCAACGTCACCCGCGGGCGAGCGGTACTGGATGGTGCGTAAGCGCTCGGCCTTCTCGGCATCGGGGCTCGTGCCGAAGAATCGATTGAGATGGCCGCCGGGAAGCGCGATCTCGCCGGGGGAGGTGTTACGCACTCGCTCGTGGAGGGCTTCCGCGACCTGCCGTGCTTGTTCGCGGGATACGAAGTCCACGCGCCCAGGTGCTTCGGGCCCGATCCACCCGGCCCGGCGCGTGCGAATCTCCCAGTTCGCCACCGCGGCAGCCGCACCGAACCCGAACCTGCCGTAGATGGTCGACTCGCTGACGGTCAGCACGGCAACGGGCAGACCGAGCGAGGCGGCGGTTCGCAACTCACCAGCCATGAGCGAACGGAGGATGCCGCGCCGACGATGGGTCGGAGCCACGGTCACCGAGCTGATCGCGCTGGCTGTCACGGTGCCGCCCGGCACGGTGAGCTCGGTCGCCCACGATGCGAAGGTCGCGACCGGAATCTCAGGTTGCGGCGAGCTGGAGTCATAGACGCCGAGCTTGCGGCGGTGCGCGGTGTGACCGACGAAGGCCTCGCGGCGAACCTCGCTCGGCTCGTCCTCCAGAAACCCACGGGCTACGGCTGACAACCACGCATCGTTGTGTGCTCTGGAGGCGCTGCCCACAGCGACCACCGTCAGGCCGTGCTGCGCAAGAGATTCCGACATTGCCGCATCGAGGGGCGCGTCGTGGAAGAACTGCACATGCTCACTCGTCATGCCTCCACGCTACGCGGAGTGGAGGACATCCCCCTGCGCTGCAGCGCAGGGGGGGGCTCAGTGGAAGGCGTACTCGAGGATCGCGACGAAGACACCGAGAAGGGCGGTGCCGATCGCGCCGAGGATCCGGATGCTCCAGTGGGCGCCCGTGCGCGAGAAGGCGATGTAACCGAGAAACGCCAGCACCGCCATGGTGGCCCATACCGCGTAGTCGGCAGCGTCGACCGCCGGCTGGCCCTGCGCACCGGCAACGAGCATGGCAATCGCCGGCAGGACAGCCGCCCAGAGCATGCCCGCCGAGTGGGAGAGGGCGTAGCGGATCGCGAGACCCAGGCGGTGCTTGCCGTGGTCGGCGAGAGTGTGGGCGAACACATGCGCGATGAAGAAGACGACGAGCGTGCTCGACGCGGTGAGAACCACGGTCGGCACGTCGTCCTCATGGTCAGCGCTGATCATCAGCAGCGCTGAGAACACGATGAGGCCGTAGATCGCAGCGGGGGAGCGGAACCGTGCGTCGAACCACGCGTGCCATCGCGGGTGCTCGTCGATCGGTTCAGAGGCGCGTTCGGTGTCTGTCATGTGTCGAACCCCAGGGAAAGTTTGCGCAGCAGGGCTGCGAGTCGGTCGCGGTCGGCGCGGGAGAGGCTGTCCAGGAGTACCGCTTCGGCATCCACGAGGCGCGTGATGGCGGCATCCACCCGTGTCCGTCCCTCCTCCGTGAGCGTCACGAGGATGCCGCGCCCGTCGCCCGGATCGGACTCGCGACGCACCAGGCGGCGCCCTACGAGCCGGTCGATGCGGTTGGTCATCGTGCCCGACGAGACAAGTGTCTGCTGCAGCAACTGCTTCGGGCTGAGCTGGAACGGCTCGCCCGCCCGTCGTAGTGCCGACAGGACATCCCACTCCCACGGCTCGAGCTCGGAACGGCGGAAGGCCTCCCGGCGCGCCCGATCGAGGTGCCGGGACAGGCGGTCGACCCGCGAGAGAACCTCGAGGGGAGAGAAGTCCAAGTCTGGCCGCTGGGTACTCCACGCGCCGACGATGCGGTCGACTTCGTCGGATTCAGCGGGCACTGAGCCATTATCTCGGCAGCAGGTCATTGTCGCGGGTGGCAGAGCCGTTATCCCGGCTGACACGTCCTCTGGCAGACTGGAACGCGGCCGCGTCACGCGCCGGTCCGCCGTGGTGTAATGGCAGCACGACAGCCTTTGGAGCTGTGAAGTCTAGGTTCGAGTCCTGGCGGCGGAGCATGGCTGAGAACCCAACCCCCGTCGCCGTCGTCATTCTGGCGGCAGGCCAGGGGACCCGGATGAAGTCCGCCACCCCGAAGGTCCTTCACCAGATCGGTGGGCTTCCGCTGATCGGCCATGTGTTGCGTACCGCGTCGGCACTGGCCCCGGCGCGCGCTGTCGTCGTGGTCCGTCACGAGCGCGATCTCGTCGCGGACGCCGTCACTGGCCTGCTTCCGGGAGTCGATGTCGTCGACCAGGACGAGATTCCCGGCACCGGTCGCGCAGTGGAACTGGCGCTTGCCGCGCTCGATGGATTCGACGGGGACGTGCTGGTGCTGAGCGCCGATGTGCCCCTGGTCGAGGTCAGCGTCGTCGAGGGGCTGCTCGCCCGCCATCGTGCAGCGGCGGCGGGTGCGACGCTGCTGTGCGCGACGCTCGATGACGCCACGGGGTACGGTCGCGTCATCCGCGGTGCCGACGGGGAGGTCGACCGCATCGTCGAACAGAAGGATGCGTCACCCGACGAGCTCGCTGTGCGGGAGATCAACACCGGCATCTACGTGTTCCGTGCCGCGCAGTTGCGCACGAGCCTTGCCTCCGTCGGTACGGCCAACGCCCAGGGTGAGAAGTACCTCACTGACGTCATCGGCATCCTCCGCGGGGCAGGCGAGGTCGTCGCGGCATCCGAGGCTCCTGCGGCACAGGACGCGCTCGGCGTGAACGACCGAGTGCAGCTGTCGGAGGCTGCGCGCACACTCAACGCGCGGACCGTGCGTCGCTGGCAGCTCGAAGGTGCGACGATCCTCGACCCGGCATCGACCTGGATCGATGTGACGGCCAGTCTCGCTCCGGATGTCACGGTGCTGCCGAACACGCATGTCCTGCGCGCCACGACCGTCGAGCGCGGCGCGACGATCGGCCCTGACACCTCACTCGTTGACTGCGAGGTGGGGGAGAACGCGACGGTCACTCGCACCGACGCGACGCTGGCTGTCATCGGACGAGGCGCGACGGTTGGTCCGTTCGCGTATCTTCGCCCCGGCGCGACCCTGGACGCGCAGAGCAAGGTCGGCACGTTCGTCGAGATCAAAAACTCCACGATCGGTGAGCGAAGCAAGGTTCCGCACCTGTCCTACATCGGTGACACCACGATCGGGCGCGGCGTCAACCTGGGCGCCGGGGCGATCACCGCCAACTACGACGATCTCGCCAAGCACCGCACCGAGATCGGTGATGAGGTCCACTCCGGGTCGCACAACGTCTTCGTCGCGCCCGTTAGGATCGGAGACGGTGCGAAGACCGGCGCCGGTGCCGTCATCCGCAAAGATGTCCCTCCCGGTGCGCTGGCTCTGAGCGTTGCCCCTCAGCGCAACATCGAGGGATGGGTCGAGAACAACAGACCGGGAACAGCCGCCGCCGAGGTAGCTGCGCGTGCCCGGTCCGCACAGGAAGCGGACGATGGCGAGCAAGAACAAGACGGTTGATCTCGACAGGGACAGCGGTATCGCTCCCGGCCTGGTCGCCAAGACCAAGAAGCGCCTGGTCGTTGCAACCGGCCGCTCGCACCCGAGCCTTGCCGACGATGTTGCGACGGCGCTCGGCACGAATCTCGTCCCGACGGAGTACCGCACTTTCGCGTCCGGCGAGATCCTGACACGCTTCGAGGTCTCGATCCGCGGCTGCGACCTGTTCCTGATCCAGTCCTTCGGCCCGCCCGTCAACGAATGGATGATGGAGCTGCTGATCATGCTGGATGCTGCGAAGCGGGCCTCCGCGAAGCGGATCACGGTCGTCGCGCCCTACTTCCCGTACTCCCGGCAAGACAAGAAGGGGCGCGGGCGTGAGCCGATCAGCGCTCGCCTCGTCGCGGACCTGGTCAAGACGGCAGGCGCCGACCGCGTCATGAGCGTCGATCTGCACGCCGCTCAGATCCAGGGCTTCTTCGACGGTCCCGTCGATCACCTCTTCGCCAAGCCTGTGCTGCTGGAGTACTTCGAAGAGAACCTCTCGCCCGAAGACCGCGCCAAACTCACCGTCGTCTCGCCGGACACCGGACGCGTCCGCGTCGCCGACACGTGGTCGGACAGCCTGGGTGCGCCGCTGGCGATCATCCACAAGCGGCGCGACCCGAACGTGGCGAACCAGGTCACCGTCAGCGAGATCGTCGGCCAGGTCGAAGGCCGCGTCTGCCTCCTCGTCGACGACATGATCGACACCGGCGGCACGATCGTCAAAGCCGCGCAGGCCCTGAAGAAGAGCGGCGCCGAGCGTGTCATCGTCGCGGCAACCCACGCCGTGTTCAGTGATCCGGCCAGCGAGCGGCTGCAGGATGCGTCCATCGATGAGGTCGTGGTGACCGACACGATTCCGATCCCCGACCGAAAGCGCTGGGACTCCCTCACCGTGCTTCCGATCGCGCCGCTGCTGGCGCGCGCGATCCGCGAAGTGTTCGAGGACGGCTCGGTCACGAGCATGTTCGACGGCGCGGCCTGAGCCGACATCCTTGCGCGTTCGTCGCCGCCTCAAAGCCTATGCATAGGCATGAAAGCGAAGATGGCGGAGACGATCCCCAGGAAGGATGCTCATGATTCGCACCCCCTCCCGCCCGGTACGCGTCGGCGTCGCCCTCGTCGGCGTTGCCGGTGCTCTGAGCCTTGCCGGCTGCGGCACGGCAGCCGACACCGGATCTGCGCAGACGGGTGCCGGAACAGCCGACACGAGCTCGGGATCGAGCTCTTCCGGCGGCTACGCGGATGGCACCTACACCGCGGAGGGGTCGTACGCGACGCCTGAGTCGGTGGAAACGGTCACGGTGACGCTGACGATCGCCGACGACATCGTGACGGATGTCGAGGTCACGGGTGACCCGCAGGCGCGCGAGTCCGAGCAGTATCAGTCACAGTTCATCGGCGGCATCAGCGACGAGGTCGTGGGCAAGAGCCTCGACGACGTCTCGGTCAGCCGGGTGTCGGGATCCTCGTTGACCAGCGGTGGTTTCATGCAGGCCCTCGAGCTCATCAAGTCCGAGGCTGCCGCCTGATCTTGTCGATCTGATGAGACACGAGGCCCGTGCGAACGGGGAGCCAGCGGGGGGTTGGCGCTTCGAGGCGACCGGCACGCAGTGGATGATCGACACTCACGAGCCGCTCACGGACGGGGAGCGCGCCGCCGTGCGCGCGCTGATCGAGGACTTCGATCGGGAGTGGTCGCGCTTTCGCGAGGACTCCACGGTGAGCGCGCTGGCGTCGGGTGGCTCGCGTGCTCTTCCCCCTGACGCGGAGGTGATGTTCGCTGTCTACGACGACCTCGGCGCGGCAACGGATGGGGCGGTGAACCCGCTCGTGGGGGTCTCGCTCGAAGCCCTCGGTTATGACGCATCGTATTCGCTGCGTCCGAGCGACCCCGTCAGCGCCCCACGCGACTGGCGTCGAGTCATCTCCACCGGCGATGGTGCGCTCACGGTCTCGCTACCGGCGCTCATCGATGTCGGCGCGATCGGAAAGGGTCGCCTCGTCGATCTCGTCCTTGAGTACCTCGAGGATGCCGAGCGAGCCTCCCTCACTGTCGATGCTGGCGGTGATGTCCGTTGCTCGGGTTCGCGTGAGCGGATCGGACTCGAGCATCCGTACGATTCGACGCGGATCATCGGTGTCGTTGATCTCGAGGATGCGGCGCTGTGTGCCTCGGCGACGAACCGGCGTGCCTGGGGCGACGGCCTGCACCACGTCCTGGACGCTCGGACAGGCGTGCCGGTTCGAACCATCGCAGCGACCTGGGCTGTTGCCCCGACGGCGATGCTGGCTGACGCGGCGGCTACCGCCCTGTTCTTCGATGGCGGCGCGGAACTCGCGTATCGGTGGGGCGTCGAGTGGGTGCGGATGACGACGACCGGACGTGTCGAATGGTCTCCCGGATTCGGGACAGAGCGGTGTAGGGCAGAGTTGTTCACATGATCGGATGGCTGACCGCAGGGTGGAATCGTGTGTTCGCGGTGCTCGGCAAGGTCTCGATGTATCGCATGGTCTTCCTGGCACTCCTTGCCCTGACCGTGGTCGCGTTCGGAGTCTCGTTCTTCGGACTGGTCGCTCCCAGCCCGCTGGAGTTGCTCGCCACCCTCGCGGTGCTTGCCGTCGCGTGCGGCATCGTCGATGTTGTCGCGCACCGGATCATCGGGCAATCGCTCCGGCTCGAGTCCTCGGTGATCACCGCGTTCATCCTGCTGTTCGTCCTGAGACCCACGCTCGAACCGGCAGCGCTGGTGGGCATCGCGCTGGCAGGGGCCGTGGCAGCGGCATCCAAGTACCTGTTGGCCTGGCGCGGCCGCCACATCTTCAACCCGGCCGCGGCTGGCGCCGCGGTGCTCACGGTCGTGAGCATCTGGATTCCGGCGCTCGGTGCCTCGGCGTGGTGGGTGGGAACGCCAGTGCTCGCAGCCCCCGTCGTCGTTCTCGGTCTGGCGGTGCTGTGGCGCACCGAGAAGATCCGCGTGGTCCTCGTGTTTCTGCTGATCGCCGTCGCAGTCGGCTTCGTGCGCACGACGATCCAGTACCAGACGGCGGGTCTCGCGGTCGATGCGCTGACGATCTTCTGGTCGCTGCTGTGGTCCTCGCCGTTCCTGTTCCTCGGTGTGTTCATGCTGTCCGAGCCGCTGACGCTCCCGCCTCGGCGCTGGCAGCAGTTCCTCGTCGCGGGTGTCGTCGGCGTTCTTGCCGGGTGGCCGATCTCTCTCGGTGAGATCACCCTCGGCCAAGAGCGCGCGCTGTTGGTGGGGAACCTCGTTGCCTTCGCGTTCTCGGTGCGTGCTGCTGTTCGGCTGACCCTGGACTCGCGCGAGATGATCACTCCGACGGTACGGATGCTGACCTTCACCGCCAAGCGCCGCATCCGTTTCCTTCCCGGGCAGTACCTCGAGCTCGACGTGCCGCACCGCAGGCCTGACGCACGCGGTACGCGCCGTGAGTTCAGCATCGCGTCCGCGCCGGAAGACCTCCCGACGATCCGTATCGCCTTCCGGGAGTACCCGGAGGGCTCGGGCGGACCTGCGCCCAGCTCGTACAAGCGCGCGCTCGCGGAGGTCGACGCGGGAGCATCCCTGGCCGTCACCGGAATCTGGGGAGACTTCGTGCTGCCGAACCGGGCTGACAGTCAGCTCCTCATGGTCGCCGCCGGAATCGGCATCACGCCGTTCGTGTCGCAGCTGCGCCATCTTCACGCGAGCGGGCAGGGCCGAGACATCGTTCTGGTCTACGTCGCCTCCGAGGCTGCCGAGCTCGCCTTCCGTGACGACATCGCGGCATCCGGGGTGCCCGTGGTCGTCTTCACGCGTGATGACCCGGGACCGCTGCCTGCGAACTGGCAGTGGGCGCGCGGTGTGCGCCTGGACGCGCCCGGCCTGCTGCAGGTCGTCCCCGACCTGCATGCCCGGCACGCTGCGATCTCGGGCCCGCCCCGCCTGATCGCCGACCTCGCGCCGGCTCTCGAGCGGGGAAAGTCGGTCACAACCGACGCTTTCAGCGGCTACTGAGCGGCACCCGTCGGAGCCGCATCGGTGAGGCCGGCGCCGGCTCGACCCAGGTCTTCAGGAAGCGGAAGGCGCACGGTGAACGTCGTGTCCCCGGGGCGGCTCTGCACCGAGATCTCACCGTGGTGAGCGTGCACGATCGCACGCGCTATCGAGAGGCCGAGCCCGGTTCCACCGGTTTGCCGGGCGCGTGATCTGTCGGCGCGCGAAAACCTCTCGAACAGTTCGTCGGCGATGGCGGGCTCGATCCCCGGCCCGTTGTCATGGACACGGATCACCGCGGTATCCGTCTGAGACTCGCTCTCGGCCGCGTCCTCGCGACCGACCGAGAGGGTGACCTCGGTCCCCGCGGGGGTATGAGTCCGTGCGTTTGCGAGCATGTTCACGACCACCTGCTGCAGCCGGGCGGAGTCGCCGGGCACCGTCACCGGCTCCTCGTCCACCTCCAGCAGCCAGACGTGCTCAGGACCTGCGACCTGCGCATCGCCGAGCGCCTCGACGGCAAGCTGCGTGAGATCCACGACCCCGTAGACGAGCTCTTGGCCCTCGTCGAGTCGCGCGAGAAGCAGAAGGTCTTCCACAAGCCGCGTCATCCGCAACGACTGCGCCTGAATCCGAGACAGAGCCGATTCTGTGGACTCGCTCAGCTCGGGGTCGCGCAGCGACAGTTCCGAGTAGCCGCGGATCGAGGCGAGAGGTGTGCGCAGCTCGTGACTGGCATCTGCGACAAACCGTCGCATCCGCTCCTCGTTGCGCTGGCGCGCCTCCAGCGACGCGTCGACGTGGTCCAAGAGGGTGTTCAGGGCATGGCCGACGCGCCCGATCTCGGTGTGCTCGTCGGTTTCCGACTCCGGCACCCGATCAGCGATCGAGACGGCACCCTCGGCCATCGGCATGCTCGCGACGCGCTCAGCAGTATCGGCTACCACGCGAAGCGGCCGCAGACTCCGCCGCACGATCACCGTCACCGCAAGCCCCAGAAGCACCAGGCCGCCCGTGGTCAGCAGCGCGACGGTCGTCGCGATCTGCGCGAGCGTCGCCGTCACCTGGCTGACCGGAAGGCCCGAGGCTATCGCGAAGCTGCCCCCACCGAGTGCGACCATCCGGTAGGTGCCGACGCCGTCGATGGTGATCTCGCGAACGGGGCCACCCTCGCCCGGCTGGATCAGCTGCTGCACGATCTGGTCGACCTGCGAGTCATCGAGAGTTGTCACGGTTCCGGCAGCATCGACATACCCGCCCGTGACGGATCCGAAGGCTGACTCGATGACGATGAGAAAGCCCGGCTCGAACGGTCCCGAAGCCAGGAGGGCCGCGGCATCCTCGGTGCCCGCGGCAACCTGGGGCGCGTCGTGGACGGTTCGCAGCGCCTTCGCGGTGGCTTCGGTGACCTCGTTATCGAGGTTCGACTGCAGAATCGAGCCGAGGATCGCTCCCGTGGCGATGCTGACCGTCGCGAAGATCAGCGCCACGACGGCAACGATCGTGACGACCAGGCGCCCCTCCAGACCCCACGGTCGCCATCCGCGCCGGTGAGAATCACTCACTGTGTCGGCGCCTTGATCATGTAGCCCACGCCACGCACGGTATGGATCAGCGGCTCCTTGCCCTGATCGATCTTCTTGCGCAGGTAGGAGATGTACAGTTCCACGACGCTGGATCTGCCACCGAAGTCGTAGTTCCAGACGCGATCAAGGATCTGTGCTTTGGACACGACGCGGCGCTGGTTGCGCATCAGGTAACGCAGCAGCTCGAACTCCGTTGCCGTCAGTTCGATCTCGTCGCCGCCGCGCTCGACTTCGTGGCTGTCCTCATTCAGAGACAGATCGGCCACGCGCAGAATCGGCTCGTCCTCGCTCTGCGTCGCCGTACCCGCGCGGCGCATGAGACCGCGAAGTCGTGCGACGACCTCCTCGAGACTGAACGGCTTCGTCACGTAGTCGTCGCCGCCTGCGGTGAGTCCCGCGACCCGGTCGGAGACGGCGTCCTTCGCGGTCAGAAACAGCACCGGCACGTCGTTGCCCGACTGTCGCAGCCGATGCAGCACCGCCATTCCATCGAGGTCGGGCATCATGATGTCGAGCACCATCGCATCGGGTTCGAAGTCTCGGACTGCCTGCAGAGCCTCGAATCCGGATGCCGCGGTGCGAACATCCCAGCCCTCCATGCGCAGGGCCATCGAGAGCAGATCGGTGAGCATCTGCTCGTCATCGACGACGAGGATGCGGACGGCTGCGCCGTCGGGTCGGCGCAGGGCGGGGGCCGGAGATGTCATGGACTCATTGTGATGCTCCAGCTATGGGTTTCCTATGGAGAAAGTTATGCGCCGTCTGTGAAAGTCGCGCTCACTCCTCCGTCTCGCGCGGTGCGCGATCCATAGGTTCGCCATAGCGATCCCTTCTCGGCCTCATCAGCGTCGTCCCTACCGTCGTGCCGAAGGCTGCACACAGGAGCTGAAGGAGACCCATGTACTGGACTTATCTGCGTCGCGAACTCGCTGGACGCAAGAAGCAGACGATCATCGTGGCGGTGGGCCTCGCCGTCGCGATCGCTCTCGTCATCGTCGTCAACGCTCTCTCTGCGGGAGTCCGCGACGCACAAGCGCAAGCGCTCGAGTCCGTGTACGGCGTCGGCACCGATCTCACGGTGACGGGGGCCGCTGCGGAACCGGGCGAGGGCGGTGGTCAGCGCTTCGAGTTCGACAGCGAAGCCGGCCAGACCGAGGACGGGACCACATCGGTGTCGCAGTCGCGCCTCACGGCAGACTTCATGCGCGGCACACTGGGTGCCTCGACAGTCGAGAGCGTTGCATCCCTCGACGGGGTTGCTGCAGCATCCGGCGCGCTTTCGCTCACGAACATCACCTTCATCGGTGAGATGCCCGACAGATCACAGATGCAGCAGGGGGGACCGGGTGAATCGGGTGAGCCGCCGTCGGGCGGCCCGGACGGCGCCGGCGGCAGTGCCTTTGATCTCAACTCGTTCACCGTCCTCGGGATCGACCCTGATGACACGGCTGTCGGGCCGCTGTCGGCGGTCGAGGTTTCGGAAGGCCGTGCACTGACTGCTGACGACGCGGGGGAGCTCGTCGCTGTTGTGGACGCGACGTATGCGACCACCAACGAGATCGCCGTCGGGGACACGATCGATGTCGGCGGCTCCGACGTCGAGGTCGTCGGGATCATCACCTCGACCTCGAGCGACGCCGACACCGCGGCCAACGTGTACATCCCGCTCGATGTCGCACAGTCACTGGCAGGGCTCGAGGACGTCGTGTCGACGGTCTACGTCCAGGCGACCTCGGCCGACCAGATCGAGGCGGTCCAGGCAGAGATCGAGGGAAGCGTCGCCGACGTCACCGTCAGCTCCCAGTCCGATCTGGCATCGACAGTCTCGTCGTCCCTCTCGAGCGCCTCATCACTCATCACGAACCTCGGAACATGGCTGTCGATCCTCGTGCTCGCCGTCGCACTGGCGCTGGCCGTGCTCTTCACGATCTCGGGCGTGACACGGCGCACCCGGGAGTTCGGAACCCTCAAGGCGATCGGATGGTCCAACGGCCGCGTGGTCGGGCAGGTAGCCGGTGAATCGGTGATTCAAGGTCTGATCGGTGGTGCCATCGGCCTGGCGATCGGGCTTGCGGGGATCGGGATCATCAACCTGATCTCACCGACGATCTCCTCGACGTCCTCGACCACCGGTCAGGGCGGACCCGGCCAAGGAGGCGGTCCGATGGGCGGAGGGTTCGGAGGGATGGCGCAGCAAACGGCAACGGATGTCGTTCTTCACGCTCCCGTCACGCTCTGGGTGGTAGCTGCGGCGGTCGGAATCGCCATCGCCGGAGGACTGATCGCCGGTGCCTTCGGTGGTTGGCGTGCAGCCCGGCTGAGCCCCGCCGAAGCACTGCGGTCGGTCGGCTAGGCACATGAACACTGTCGCGAACGAATCTGTCACGAACGAACAGGAGAACTCCATGAGCATGATCCACCCCGCGCCGGCATCCGTCGACGCAGCCGCATCGTCGCCGATATACGCCTTGCAGGCGGTCATCCGCGAGTACCAGCAGAAGAACCGGAAGATCCGCGCCCTGGCGGGCGTCGATCTCGAGATCCGCGAAGGAGAATTCGTCACCATCCAGGGTCCGACGGGCGGGGGAAAGTCCACCCTCCTGCAGATGCTGGGTGCACTCGACCGGCCGACCTCGGGTGCCGTCAAGCTCGGGGATGTCGATGTGGCGAAAGCCTCGAACGCGAAACTCGGACGTGTCCGAGCCACCGAGGTGGGTTTCGTGTTCCAGGGGTTCAACCTGATTCCGACGCTCACCGCGCACGAGAACGTGGATATGGGACTCGAGCCGCTCGCTCTGACCGGTGCTGATCGAGCCAGCCGCGTCACCGAGGCGCTTGCCCAGGTCGGCCTGGCCGAGCGCGCCGACCATCTGCCGGGCGAGCTCTCGGGTGGGCAGCAGCAGCGCGTCGCGATCGCCCGCGCTATCGCCAAGCGCCCGCGGGTGCTCCTGGCTGACGAGCCGACGGGAAACCTGGATGAGCACATGCGTGACGAGATCCTGGAGCTGCTCGAAGGGCTCAACCGGGATGGCCTGACCCTCATCGTGGTGACGCACGATTCGGCAGTCGCCCGCCGCGCTCATCGGCGCCTGCGTCTTGAGAAGGGGAGTGTCCGCGAGATCTGACGGTACTGCGCGAACGAAAGGCCGTGACCGAGGCTGAGTCGGTCACGGCCTTTCGGCGCTCGGTGAGGTCAGTGGGTGTCGACGGCCTCGATCTCGCTGCGGTCGCCCGACCACAGCGTGTGGAACGTGCCCGCGCGGTCGATGCGCTTGTAGGTGTGTGCTCCGAAGAAGTCACGCTGACCCTGGATGAGGGCAGCCGGCAGCCGCCCCGCCCGCAGCCCGTCGTAGTAGGCAAGCGAAGACGAGAACACCGGAGCGGGGATGCCCGCCGCGGCCGACAGGGCGACGATGTTCCGCCACGCGTTCTGAGCGCCGGTGAGGGCATCCACGAAGAAGGGGGCGGTCATCAAGACCGGCAGATCGGGGGTCTGCGCGTACGCCTCGGTGATGCGGTTCAGGAACCGCGCACGGATGATGCACCCGCCCCGCCAGATCGCCGCCACGCGGCCGAGATCGATGTTCCAGCCGTAGTGCGCAGCGCCGGCACGGATGATGTCGAATCCCTGCGAGTACGCGACGATCTTGGATGCGTACAGGGCGCGACGGACCTGCTCGATGAACTCTTCGGGCTCGTCCATGAGCGCGACCCCGTCGCTCGTGTCGGGCCCAGGCAGCACTCCGGCGGTGGCCCGCTGTTCGGGGTGCGACGAGAGCGAGCGAGCGAACACCGCTTCGGCGATCCCGGATGCCGGCACGCCGAGGTCGATGGCGGTCTGTGCAGTCCACCCGCCGGTGCCTTTCGCACCGGCCTGGTCGAGGACGATGTCGACGAGCGGCAGGTTGGTGTCGCTGTCGACCTGGCGCAGCACCTCTGCGGTGATCTCGATCAGGTACGACTCGAGTTCGCCGCGGTTCCACTCGGCGAACACGTCGGCGATCTGTGCGGGGGAGTACCCGGTCGCGTGGCGGATGATGTCGTAGGCCTCGGCGATCACCTGCATGTCGGCGTACTCGATGCCGTTGTGGACCATCTTGACGAAGTGACCGGCGCCGTCGTGCCCGATGTGGGTGACGCACGGTTCGCCTTCGGCGACCGCGGCGATGCTCTTGAGGATGGGGCCGAGCGTGACCCACGACTCGTCCGATCCGCCGGGCATCAGCGACGGGCCGAGGAGTGCGCCTTCCTCACCACCGGATACCCCCATTCCGACGAAGTTGATGCCCGTCTCGCGGACAGCCTTCTCGCGGCGGATGGTGTCTGTGAACAGGGCGTTGCCACCGTCGACGATGATGTCGCCGGGCTCGAAGACGCGCAGAAGCTCGTCGATGACGGCATCCGTGCCGGCGCCTGCCTTGACCATGATGATCGCGGTTCGGGGCGTGGTGAGAGACGCTGCGAAGTCCTCGTACGAGAACGTGGCGACGAAGCCTGCTTCGGGGTGCTCCGCGACCAGGTGCTCGGTCTTCTGCGCGCTGCGGTTGAAGATCGCGACGGTGTTGCCCTCGCGGCTGGCGAGGTTGCGCGCGAGGTTGGACCCCATGACCGCGAGCCCCACGACTCCGATGTTCGCTGTCGCGGTGCTCGTCGCTGCCTGATCCGTCACGTTCACTCCCTGGGCGTCTGCGGGTGGTTGCCGCAGTCAGCCTAAGGGAACGTCGCGTCTCACTCCTTGCGGTAAGCCGAGCGGCCCATCGACCAGAAGGCCGCGACGACACCGACGAGGGTGCCGAGGGTGAGGATGCCGATCACGGCGACGAGAATGTTCGAGGTGACCTGGGCGTCCATCATTCGTCCTTGCTCTCGGGAAGCGGGCCCGTCACGGCCCGTCACCATCGTACCCGGGCCGCTGGTAGACTTGCGGACTGTACTTCGGCGAGGGATGCTCGCGCGTGCGTCCAGCACTGCTCACGGCATCCGTTATCGACGAGGGTGTGCGGCCTCACGGTTCCTCACGCGCTCGCGGTTGAGTCGAACCCCCTGACGTCCGGGCTGAGATCAGCACCCGGTCTCTGCCCAAGGAGAATGCACATGTCTGAAGACACCACCGTCCACGCCGAACTGCGCGAAAACTTCGGCAAGGGCTTCGCCCGCCGTCTGCGCGCCGCTGGCAAGATCCCCGCCGTGCTGTACGGCCACGGCACCGACCCGGTGCACGTCGCGCTCCCCGGCCACCAGATGCTGCTGCTCGTGCGCCACGCGAACGCCCTGATCGAGCTCGACATCGCCGGCAAGTCTCAGCTTGCGCTCGTAAAGGACGTTCAGAAGGACCCGGTGCGCCAGATCATCGAGCACCTCGACCTCGTCGTCATCAAGAAGGGCGAGAAGGTCCAGGTCGACGTTCCGGTTGTCGTCGTGGGCGAGTCCTTCTCGGGCACCATCGTGAACCAGGACGCAACGAGCGTCTCGCTCGAGGTCGAGGCCACCCACATCCCTCAGCACGTCGAGGTCGATGTCGAGGGCCTTGAAGAGGGCGCGCGCATCACCGCCGGCGAACTGGCACTCCCCAAGGGTGCGACGCTGGTCACCGACCCCGAGGTGCTTGTCGTTGCGATTTCGGTGCCCGCTGCCGCCGCCGCCGATGAGGCTGCCGCCGAGGACAACGCTGCCGCTGACGCCGGCGAGGCCGAGGACGCTGCGACCGAGTCGGAGTAATCCGACAGGCTGAGCGAGCCGGGAGGGCGCTGCCGTGAGCGACGCATGGCTCATCGTGGGCCTGGGCAATCCCGGCTCGCAGTACGAGCGCACCCGCCACAACGTCGGGCAGCTCGTCGTCGATGAGCTCGCGAATCGGCGTGGCGAGGGCTTTCGCTCCCACAAGGCGAACGCGCGCGTCGCTGAAGGGTGGCTGCGTCCGGGCGGACCCAAGCTCGTACTCGCCAAACCGAACACCTTCATGAACGTCTCGGGGGGACCCGTCGCAGGACTCGTGCAGTTCTACGGGATCCCCCCGCAGCGTGTCGTCATCGTTCACGACGAGCTCGACATCCCGTTCGACGCCGTGCGGCTCAAGATCGGCGGCGGGCACGGCGGTCACAATGGGGTGCGGGACGTCGCGAAGGCCCTGGGTACCCCGGACTTTCCACGGGTGCGCGTCGGAATCGGTCGTCCGCCGGGGCGCCAGGATCCAGCGGACTGGGTGCTGCAGCAGTTCCCTGCTTCTGCCCGGGAGGAACTCGCTCTCGCTGTCTCGGATGCCGCCGATGCCGTCGAGCGACTCGTTGATGAGGGTCTGCTCGCGGCGCAACAGGTTCACCACGCTCCTCGCCCCTGACCCGGGAAGGCTGGCGGGCGGCCTAGAATCATCCGGTGGCTTTTCCCGGGATCTCGCGCGCCCTCGACCGCTCCGAGCACTTCCGGGATGTGGTTGCGGCGGCTGCCGTCGATGCCGACGTCTCGGTTGTCGACGGCCTGGATGCCCCGCTGCTGAGCGCTCTCGTTCGTCGGCGCCGGGACGCGGGCAAGCCGCCTGTGTTGCTAGCGATAGCCCCGACCGGTCGCCGGGTTGAGTCGCTGATTCCGGCACTGCGGGCCCTTCTTCCCGAAGCGGCGGTGCTGCCCTTTCCCGCGTGGGAGACCCTGCCGCACGAGCGGCTGAGCCCCAGTCCTGAGACGGTTGGACGCCGGCTGGAGACGCTCGCCCGTGTCGCATCCTCTGCTGGGGCGCAGCCGGTCGTCGTCGTCGCGTCGGTGCGCGCGGCGCTGCAGCCGCTGGCCGCGGGGCTTGCCGCGGTCGAACCGGTGCGGCTGCGTGCCGGTGAACGCGGCCACGATCTGGCGGTGATCGTCGAGCGGCTGGTCGAACTTGCCTACCACCGTGTGGATATGGTCTCGCGTCGCGGCGAGTTCGCGGTGCGCGGCGGCATCCTGGATGTGTTCCCGACCGTCGCCGACCATCCGTATCGTGTGGAGTTCTTCGGCGACGAGGTCGAGCAGATCCGCACGTTCTCGGTCGCTGACCAGCGTTCCCTGCCTGGCGCGGTCGAAGCCGTCGATCTCCTTCCCGGGCGCGAGCTCCTGCTCACAGCCGATGTTCGCGCTCGTGCACGGCAGCTGGCCGCGGAGTTCGCGGGGCTGCAGGGGATGCTCGAGAAGATGGCGGAGGGGATCCCTGCCGAGGGGATGGAGTCGTTGACGCCGGCGCTCGTGCCGCGGATGGCGACACTCGTCGACTATCTGCCCGAGGGATCCGCCGTTGTCCTCGTGGACCCCGAGCGGTCCCGCACGCGGGCACGGACTCTCGCCGAGACCAACCACGAGTTCCTGGAAGCCGCGTGGAGCGCAGCGACGGCTGGTGCGAGCACGCCGGTCGATCTCGGAGGGGGCGACTTTCTGACGATTGCCCAGTTGCGGGCGGCGGTTCACGATCGCTCCGGCGTGTGGTGGACGCTGAGCCCCTTCGACTCGGGAGCCGCCGACGCGGCAGCCGAGGGGCTGCTCGCGGACGACCTCGATGACATGCTCGGCGATGCGCCCGTGAGGATTCCCGCACGGCCGGTGCCGTCGTTCCACGGCAACGTCGAGGGGGCCACCGCCTATGTCGGGGAACGGGTTGCCGCAGGCTGGAGCGTTGTCGTCACGGCATCCGGCACGGGACTGGTCGAACGCGCCCGCGACGTGCTCGCCGACCGCGAGATCGCGGCGGCCATCATTGACGATGCGGATGCCTCGCCCGAGCCCGGCCGCGTCTTGCTCGCGGTGGCCCAACTCGAGCGCGGGTTCGAGCTCGAGGACGCCCAACTGGCTGTGCTCACGGAGTCCGAGTTCTACGGACGCACGATTGGCGGCGACAGCCGTGTCGTCAAGAAGCTCGCGTCCAAGCGCCGGAACGTCGTCGATCCACTGCAACTGGCTCCCGGCGATCACGTGGTGCACGCCACGCACGGGATCGGACGGTTCGTCGAGCTCGCCAAGCGCGAGGTGTCGTCGGGTGGCCGCAATCCGGTCAAGAGCGTGCGCGAGTACGTCGTGCTCGAATACGCGCCGTCCAAGCGCGGGTACCCCGGCGACAAGCTCATGGTGCCGACCGACCAGCTCGATCTTCTTTCGCGGTACGTGGGCGGTGAGGCGCCGACCCTCTCGAAGATGGGCGGCAGCGATTGGGCGCAGGCGAAGGGCCGCGCGCGCAAGGCGGTGCGCGATATCGCCGTCGAACTCGTCAAGCTCTACTCGGCGCGGATGGCTGCGAAGGGTCATGCCTTCGGACCCGACACGCCGTGGCAGCGCGAACTCGAAGAGGCATTCCCGTTCGCCGAGACGATGGATCAGCTGCAGACCATCGACGAGATCAAAGCCGACATGGAGCGGCCGATCCCCATGGACCGACTCTTGTCGGGGGACGTCGGCTTCGGCAAGACCGAGGTTGCCGTGCGGGCCGCGTTCAAGGCGATCCAGGACGGCAAGCAGGTCGCGATGCTCGTGCCGACGACGCTGCTTGTCAAGCAGCACCTCGAGACGTTCACCGAGCGCTTCGCAGGCTTCCCCGTGAAGGTCAAGGCGCTCTCGCGCTTCCAGACCGACAAGGAGGCGCGCGAGACTCTCGCCGGCCTCACCGATGGCACCGTCGACATGGTCATCGGCACGCACCGGATCCTCACCGAGAAGGTGATCTTCAAGGATCTCGGCCTCATGATCATCGACGAGGAGCAGCGGTTCGGTGTCGAGCACAAGGATGCCCTGAAGAAGCTCAAGACGAACGTCGACATCCTCGCGATGAGCGCGACGCCCATCCCTCGAACCCTGGAAATGGCGGTGACCGGCATCCGGGAGATGTCGACGCTGCAAACACCACCCGAAGACCGGCATCCGATCCTCACCTACGTCGGCGCCCGCAACGACAAGCAGATCGCGGCAGCGATTCGCCGGGAGCTGCTGCGGGAAGGTCAGGTCTTCTACGTCCACAATCGCGTGAGTTCCATCCAGCGGGTCGCGAGCGAGCTGGCGGAGCTCGTGCCCGAGGCGCGGGTCGTGGTCGCTCACGGGCAGATGGGCGAGCACCAGCTCGAGCAGGTCGTCGACGACTTCTGGGAGCGCAAGGCCGACGTGCTCGTCTCGACGACGATCATCGAGACCGGCCTCGATATCGCCAACGCCAACACGATCATCATCGACCGGGCCGACAAGTACGGACTCTCGCAGCTGCATCAGCTGCGTGGGCGCGTGGGACGCGGTCGTGAGCGGGCCTATGCGTACTTCCTGTACGACGACGCGAAGCCACTCTCAGAGACCGCTGCCGACCGTCTCGAGACGATCGCTGTCAACAACGATCTCGGCAGCGGCATGCAGGTCGCGCTCAAGGACCTCGAATTGCGCGGGGCTGGAAACCTCCTCGGTGCCGAGCAGGCGGGCCACATCGCAGGGGTCGGGTTCGACCTGTATCTGCGGATGATCGGTGAGGCTGTCGCGACCTTCCGCGGCGAAGACGTCGAGGGTCCGGCTGAGTTGCGGCTCGAGCTTCCCGTGCAGGCCCGGATCCCCGAGGACTACATCGACAGCGAGCGGCTCCGGCTCGAGGCTTACCAGAAGCTCTCTGCCGCGGCATCCGCGACGGCCAAGGATGACGCGATCGACGCCGTCATCGAGGAGCTCACCGACCGCTACGGCGAGCCCCCGGCGGAGGTCGCGGGGCTGCTTTCGATGGCGCGGCTGCGGCGTCGCGCCGCGCGCGCAGGCCTGACGGATGTCGTCGCGATGGGGCCGAACCTGCGGATCGCGCCCGCGCGCCTGGCGGATTCGATGCGCGTGCGCCTGCAGCGGCTGTATCCCGCAGCCAAGCTGTTGGCCGGTGGCGAGGCTGTCGTCGTGCCGTTGCCCCGCGCTGGCGGTGAGCCAGTGGCAGAAGCCGACCTCATCGCATGGGTCGACACGCTTCTCGGTCAGCTCTGGCCCGAGCCCGTCGCCGCTGACACTGGCGCTCCGGCAGTCCAGGACTAGGCGGGCGGGAGGATCTGGCCGATCGGCTCGCGCTTCTCGGCCTGGAATCGGTCCTCCGTGCGACCGCGCGCCCAGTACCCCGAGAGCGAGACCTGTCCCCGCTCGAGCGCGTGCTCATCGAAGAACACGCGCCGTAGTTCCTTCATCGCCTCGCGCTCGCCGTGGGCGAAGACCTGTACGCGGCCCTCACGCCAGGTGATCGTCCGAACGGCGTCAGCCAGTGCCGATACCGCGTGATCGGGGTTGGTGATCCAGACGAGGTCGACACCGGCGGGGTGATCGAGATCAATGAAGTCCGCGTCGGTGTCGACTTCGATGATCGCCGTGCCCGTTGCATGGGCGGGGAGGGCGTCGAGAGTCGCGGCGATGGCGGGCACGGCCGAGAGATCGCCCGCGAGCAGGTGCCAGTCGGCGTCCAGGTCGGGGGAGTATCCGCCACCCGGACCCATGAGACTGATGGTTGCGCCAGGTTTCACGGTCGCCGCCCAAGGCCCCGCGAGCCCCTCGTCCCCGTGGATGACGAAGTCGACGTCGATCGCCTGTGCGGCATGGTCGACACGGCGCACCGTGTACGTCCGCGTCACCGGGTGGGACTCGGGCTCCGGAGTCGTGAACTTCAGCTTCACGTACTTGTCTGTATCGGGCCTGTCGTGGAACTGTGCGAAGCCGGGCCCGCCGAGGCGGACGCGCACCAGGTGCGGGTTCAGCCAGGTCGTCTCGAGCACGGTGAACTCGATCGTCGGTCGGGGCGCACGGGTCGTGGTTCGGGAGGAGAGTGCCATCCCCTCCACGGTAGACCCCGCTCGCAGCATCCCGGGGCATCAGGGCGTGCCGAGCGCGGTACGCTGACACCGATCGAGGAGGATCGATGCGGTTCGAGCACCTCGGGGCGCAGCCCCGCATCCACACCACCGCCGTCGTCGCGCCGAGCGCGGTGATCTCGGGCGACGTCACCATCGGCGCGCATTCGCAAGTCCTGCACGGCGCCGTCATCACCGCCGAGGGCGGTGCAATTACGATCGGCGAGAGCGTCATCGTGATGGAGAACGCGCTGATCCGGGCAAGCGCGACAGATCCCGTGCATATCGGGGACCACGTGCTGGTCGGGCCGATGGCCAGTATCTCGGGAGCGACCGTAGCTGATGAGGTGTTCCTCGCCACGGGAACGCGCGTCTTCAACGGTGCGCGAATCGGCGAGCGCAGCGAGGTTCGCATCAACGCTGTGGTGCACCTGCGCACCGTTCTTGCCGCGGACACGGTCGTGCCGATCGCGTGGGTTGCCGTCGGAAACCCGGCGCAGCTCTACTCGCCGGACCGGCACGACGAGATCTGGGACGCGCAGAAAGAGCTGGACTTCCCGGGTTACGTGTTCGGGCTCGACCGCGAGACACCGGATCTGATGGTCCAGCTCACGGAGCGCTACGGACGAAGCCTCGCCCGGCACGCCGACGACACTCGCCTCGATTGAGCGGTCAGTCCCAGTTCACGCCGCACTCGCGGCACAGGAACACGACGGCATCCTGGACTTCGATTTCGTCCTGCACTTCAGCCCGCCGCTCGAACTCGATGGCAAACCATGCGACGTCGTCGACGCTGACGTCATCGGTGCCGCACAGCGGGCAGGTCTCCGTGGTCGCGATCGCCATGCCCAGACGCTAACCCTGCCCACTGACACGGATGGCAGCGACGCGCGATCCGCGCAGGATCATCCCGTGTTCTGCAGGCCCGCAGCGACCCCGCTCACCGAGAGCAGCAAGAGGCGCTGCTGATCGGGATCGGCGGGGGAGTCGGATGCCGCGGCGTCCCGAAGCCCGCGCAGCGCCCGCAGCTGAAGCAGCGACAGTGCGTCAACATACGGGCTTCGCAGTTTCACGGCACGCTGCAGCACGGGTTTGTTGGCGAGCACCTCGTCGCCGCCGGTGAGTCTGATGACCCAGGATCGGGTCAGCGCCATCTCATCGAGCACGAGACCGGCGAGGTCGTCGCGGTCACCGAGCTCGAGATATCGGCGCGCGATGCGGGGGTCGGTCTTGGCAAGGCTCATCCCGACGTTGTCGATCATGGTTCTAAAAAGCGGCCACTGCTCGTAAGCCTCGCGCAGCAGCTCCTCGTCGCCGACGGCATCCAGCGCGGTCCCCAGGCCGAACCACCCGGCGAGGTTGATGCGCGCCTGCGCCCAGGCGAACACCCACGGGATGGCGCGGAGGTCAGCGAGCGACTCGACCGACAGGCCGCGCCGCGCGGGACGGGAGCCGAGGGCCAGCAGTCCGATCTCTTCCATCGGGGTGACCTGCGCGAACCACGGCGCGAATCCGGGGGCTTTGACCAGATCGAAGAAGCGCTGACGGGATGCGGCATCCAACGTCGCTGCCACCTCGGCGAACTTGCGAGCAGCGCCCGAGTTGCGCCGCTCGATCGAGGGCGCGGATGCCAGCAGCACAGCGGCGGCGACCTGGTCGATGTGGCGCATCGCGATCTCGGGGTCGCCGTAGCGGGCGAAGATCACCTCGCCCTGCTCGGTGAGCTTGAAGCGGCCGTCGACCGAGTGCGGTGGCTGAGCAAGGATCGCGGAGTTCGCCGGCCCGCCGCCGCGACCGAGCGCACCGCCGCGACCGTGGAAGAGCGTGAGTTCGATCCCTTCGTCCTTGGCCCAGGCGGCGATCTCAGCCTGTGCCTCGTACAGCGCGAGTGTGGCGGCGACCGGGCCGACATCTTTCGACGAGTCGGAATAGCCGAGCATGACCTCCAGGCGCCGACCGGTGCGCTCGAGGCGATCCGCGAACTCCGGGTGCTGCACGATCTCTGCGAGGATCCCGGGCGCTGCCTGCAGGTCGGCGAAGGTTTCGAAGAGGGGGATCACGTCGAGCGCCGGCGTCCGCCCGCCCTCGCCGACCGCGTAACGGGCCAGGCGGTGGACGTTGGCGAGATCCTCGGCGGACTGCGTGAACGACACGATGTAGCGGCCCGCTGCTGCCGGTCCGTACCGCTCCTGCAGGAAGGCGATCGTGCGGAAGACCTCGAGCACCTCGTCGGCCTGCTCGGAAAGTTCGCCGGTCGATCCGGCAGCCGCATCCAGCTCCGCGAGCACCTTTGCGTGCACGGCCGAGTGCTGCCGCACCTCGAGCTCCGCGAGGTGGAATCCGTAGGTCTCGACCTGCCAGATCAGCTGCTGCAGGTGCCCGTAGGCCTGGCGGGCAGCTCCCGCCGCGACGAGCGAGTCCTGAACCGTGCGCAGGTCGGCGAGGAGCTCGCTCGGCTCACGGTAAGCAAGATCGGCATCCCGCAGGCGCGTCGCGTCGATCTTGCGCGCGAGCATCAGCAGGATGCGGCGGTGCGGCTCATTCGGCGATCGCTTCGCGATCTCGGTAGCCGCCTCTTCGTCTGCGGCCTTCAGGCGCTTCCAGAGGGCCAGCAGTGCGTCTGAGGGCGGTGTCGTGTCGGCATCCAGGGTGAGTGTCCGCCCGATGCGCTGCGTCGTGCGCTCGAGCCCCAACAGGATGTGTTCGGCGGCGATGCCCGCCGCTTTGCGGGTCACGGATGCCGTCACGAACGGGTTCCCGTCGCGGTCGCCGCCGACCCACGACCCCACACGCACGAAGGGGGTTACCAGCGGTGCGCGACCGCCCGCGTTCGTGCCCTGCAGCATGTCATCGAGGCGCCGATACACGGCGGGGACCACGGTGTAGAGCGTCTCGTCGAAGATCGCCATGACCGAGCGCACCTCGTCGACCGGCGACGGCTTCTCGGGGCGAAGCGGGGCCGTGCGCCACAGGGTGTCGATCTCTTCGACCATGCGCCGTTCCAGACGCGCCGGGTCGTTGCCATCGCGCAGGCGGTCGTCGTGCTCCTGCAGCAGCCCCGCGAGGCGGCGGATGCTCGATGAAATCGCCCGGCGACGCGCCTCGGTGGGGTGCGCCGTGAAAACGGGGTGGAAGCGCAGCGCCTGCAGGCGGGTGAGCGCGGCATCCTCACCGACTTCGTCGGCAAGGCGCGCGTAGGCGGCCTCGATCGAGTCGGCGGCGCCTTCGCTATCGGGGCGACCGTCGCGCTCGCGCACGATCCGCACCCGCTGGTGCTCTTCGACAAGGTTCACGAGGTGGAAGTACGCGGTGAAGGCGCGGGCCACCTCGTGGGCACGTTCGATCGAGAATGACTCGGCGACCTCGGTGGCGTGCGCGAAGGCCTCGGGCGTCTCATCCGTATAGGCCTGGATCGTCGCGAGGCGCAGGCGCTCGACATCCTCGAACAGTCCCGGCGACCCGCTCTCGCGGAGTACTTCACCCAGCAGTGAGCCGAGCAGGCGCACATCGGCGCGCATCTGTTCCGGGATCTCCTGACCCGCTTCGTATCGGCCGACAAGGTCGATGGCTTCGGTCCGGGTCAGTTCGTACATGGATTCCACCGTAATGGCCAGGTGTTTCATCAAGGTGACGGGTGACGACTCGTGACAGGGCGCGATCCGAGCCGTCTTCGAGGCGCACTGCGCCCCGCCGGTAGGATAGGGGCTGGAGAGCCGGGAAGTCTGGTCGGCATCGGCTGCCGCATCCCCGAAAGGACTCCATGTCGTTGCTTCGCTCTGCGCGCTTTCCCGCCATCATGCTGCTGGTTGCAGCCGCCGCGGGACTCATCATCGCGAACTCTCCGATCGGCCATAGTGTGCAAGACCTGCAGCACACCTATGTCGGCATCCCCGGTGTCTTCGAGCTCTCGGTGGGTCATTGGGTCGCTGACGGGCTCCTTGCCCTGTTCTTCTTCGTCGTCGCCGTCGAGTTGCAGTTCGAGCTGACCAACGGGCAGCTCAACTCCGCCCGCAAGGCGCTGCAGCCGGCGATCGCTGCGGCCGGCGGGGTGATCGTTCCGATCGTCGTCTACCTTGCGTTCGCGTGGGGCACGGAGTCTGCTGACGGGTGGCCGATCCCCACCGCGACAGACATCGCTTTCGCCCTCGGTGTTCTCGCCGTCTTCGGTCGGGGCCTTCCCTCGGGCGTGCGGATCTTCCTGCTCGCCCTCGCGATCCTCGACGACATCGTCGGCATCATCTTCATCGCTGTGCTTTTCACCGATGGTGTGAACATCGCGCTCCTTGCGGCAGCAGCAGTACTCGTCGTGCTCTTCGGGTACCTGAGCCGCAAACTCGACACCCGGGCGCGCCCCGCGGTCATCCCCATCCTCCTCGTGCTCGCGGTTGCGACCTGGGTTCTCGTCTATCTCTCGGGCGTTCACGCCACCATCGCCGGCGTCGCCCTGGGGCTCGCGATGGCGCAGCAACCGGCGCTTCACACCCGGCATGCGATGGAGCCGTGGGTCAACGGCATCGTGCTGCCGCTGTTCGCCTTTTCGTCGGCTCTTGTCATCATCCCGGCGGTGTCGATCGACGAACTCACGCCGGCTTTCTACGGCATCCTGATCGCGCTCCCCGTCGGGAAGATTCTCGGCATTTCGCTGTTCGGGTGGATCTCACAGCGGGTCGCGCACGACCCCGCGATGCCACGGCTGCCGATGGCTGACCTCATTGCCGCCGGCGCGCTCGGCGGCATCGGGTTCACCGTGTCGCTGCTGTTGTCCGAGCTCGCGTTCACAGGCAACGACCTCCTCACCGACGAAGCAGTGCTCGGCGTGCTCTCGGGCTCCTTGATCTCCGTCATCATCGCCGGCATCCTCGTGTCGGCGCGTGCCCGTCACTACCGCCGGCGGGCAAGCGGTGCCGCCATTGAGTCGAGTGAGGCAGCGACGTCATGACACACTCCGTCGAGCCCTCGTCCGTCGATCCGCTGCGCCACGCTGCCGACACGATGCGAGCGGTGCGCGACAGGTGTGTCTGGACGCAGCAGATCGATCATCGGGCACTCGTGCCCTACCTCGTCGAAGAGAGCGCCGAACTGATCGATGCTGTCGAGGTGGGGACGCGCGCCGATCTGCGCGAGGAACTGGGCGACCTGCTGTGGCAGGTGCTGTTCCACGCCGAGATCGCCTCGCGCGACAGCGACGATCCCTTCGACATCGATGATGTTGCCCGCACCCTCACCGACAAGATGGTGCGCCGGCATCCGCACGTGTTCGCCGGCGAGACTGCCGACACGCCTGAGCAGGTTCTCGTGCTGTGGAACGCCGCGAAGGCCGAAGAAAAGCGCAGTCGCACGAGTGTGCTCGATGGCGTGAGTGAACGGATGCCGACCCTGGCACTCGCGCAGAAGCTGGTGGGCAAGGCCTCCTCGCTGCCGGCATCCGTGGCGCCGACGGTGGGCGAGGCCGGTTCGGACGATCCCGCCACACCTGCCTCCGAAGCCGAACTGGGCGACGCGCTCCTCGCCCTCGTCGCGGCCGCCCGTGAGCACGGTTGGGATGCGGAGCGCGCACTGCGCCAGCGGCTGCGCACGCTCTCGGAAGAGATCCGGGCTGCCGAAGCGAAGCTCGCCGACCTGGAAGAATAGGCCGGTGCCACCCGTCACCCCGCCGCGCGGCATGCGCGATTTCCTCCCCGCCGACAAGGCTCGCCGCGAGCGCGTGCTCGCCGTCATCCGGCAGCGCTACCGCGCCCATGGCTTCGATGAGATCGAAACCCCGGTGGTCGAGGACTACGAGCGGCTGCACGCCGGTATCGGTGGAGACAACGAGAAGCTCGCCTACAACGTCCTGCGGCGCGGACTGGATGCTGACGGCATCCGTGCGGCAGCCGACGATCCTGCGGCGCTCTCGGATCTGGGGCTGCGCTACGACCTGACAGTGCCGCTTGCACGGTTCTATGCGAGCCACCGGGCCGAACTTCCCGGGGTGTTCCGTGCCGTGCAGATCGCGCCGGTGTGGCGAGCAGAGCGGCCCCAGAAGGGGCGATACCGCCAGTTCGTGCAGTGCGACATCGACATCATCGGCGATGCTTCCTCGCGCGCCGAAGCCGAGCTCATCACCGCGACCCTCGACGCGCTGGATGCCCTCGGGCTCGAGGGCGGCATCGTCCGCGTGAACGACCGCCGCCTGTTGGACGCGATGCTCGACCACTTCAGCTTTCCCGAGGCAGAGCGACCCGGCGTCCTCATCACGATCGACAAGCTCGACAAGATCGGTGCCGCCGGAGTCGCGACCGAGCTGCGTGAGCGCTCGGCTGCACCCGAGGCCGTCGATGCCTTTGCGGAGTTCCTGGCGCGCGAGAAGGGCGCGGTGAACGGATTCGACGACGAGCAGATCCGTGCCGCGCTGCCCGACGGACTCGAAGGAGAGGCGATCGGCGCGCTCGCCGCGATCGGTGAGGCGGTCGCGGCAGCGCGCGGGGGAGAGGCGCCGCTCGTGTTCGACCCATTCCTCGTGCGCGGTATGGGCTACTACACCGGCACGATCTTCGAGATCGCCCACCCGCTGGTGTCCTACTCGCTCGGTGGTGGAGGACGCTACGACGGCATGATTGGCAGGTTCCTTGGCCAGGACGTTCCCGCCGTCGGGTTCTCGCTCGGCTTCGAGCGGCTGGTCGACCTCGTCGCCGACGCGGCCGATGACGACATCCACGCCGTCGTGCTCGTTCACGATCGCGAGGTCGAGGTCGCCGAGCTGATCGCCCTGAAGTCAGCTCTCGTGGCGCAGGGGAGTCGCGTGCGGCTCGAGCAGCGTCCGAAGAACCTCAAGCCGCTGCTCGAGCGGGCGACCGAAGACGGGTATACCCACTTCGCGGCAGTTCGCCCGGGATCCACGGTCGACACCCTCGAGATCAAGCCGCTCGGCTGATTCTTTCGGCGCTCATCCGTTCACCCGCTCGTCAACGGCGATTCAGATCGAGCGGATCAAATTGCCGCATGAGCCGGATCACGACCGGAGTGCTCTGGGGAGCTGCCGTGGTGGGCGCTGTTGCGACAACGGCACTCGCCACGCGCGCACTGCTCGATCGCCAGGCCGCGCAGGCCCGGCGACTCATCGGCAAGCCGCTGGGCGAGGATGCGCTCGAGGCGGACCGCGTGTGGCGCCGCAAGCTCGAGGGTGACCCGATCGAGCTTCTCGTGCTGGGGGACTCGATCGCGGCGGGACTCGGCGCGCAGCGGCGCAAGGAGACGCTCGGCGCGCGTCTGGCGATCGGACTCGCGAAGAAGGCGAAGCGCCCCGTGCGACTGCGCACCGCGGCGGTCGTCGGCTCGGAGTCTTCGGCCCTGGGCGCTCAGCTCGACGAGCTCGCTGATGACTATCGGCCGGATGTCGCCGTCATCGTCGTCGGCGGCAACGACATCACGCACCGCGTCGCCGTCTCCACCGCGGTGCGGCACCTGGTTGTGGCGATCGAACGGCTGCGGGCCCGCGGTGCGCAGGTCGTGGTGGGAAGTTGCCCAGACCTCGGGGCGCTACGGCCCGTGCCGCAACCGCTGCGATCGCTGGGGTCGCGGATGTCGCGCCAGCTCGCCGACGCTCAGGAGGACGCGGCGGTCGGCGCCGGCGCGTACGCCGTGTCACTGCGTCACGCCGTCGGACCCTTCTTCATCTCCCAGCCCGATGAGATGTTCAGTCTGGACCGCTTCCACCCGAGCCCGCTCGGGTACCGGCGCACCGCCGAGGCCCTTCTTCCGGCGGTTGCGGGAGCGCTGGGCTATGGGAGAACGAGCGCAGCGACCCGGTATCCGGTAGTGCAACTGATGCCCGCGTCGGGATCCTGACCGTCGCCTCCGATCTCTATATTTGTAGTTGTTCTACTTGAACTATAATTAATGGATGCTCCTCCGGATTGATCCCTCGCGGGATACCCCGCTGTGGGAGCAAATCGCTGGATCCGTCCGGGCGGAGATCGCCGGAGGGCGCCTGCGCGCGGGCGACCGGCTGCCGTCTGCGCGTGAGGTCGCAGCATCGCTCGATCTGAACCTGCACACCGTTCTGCGGGCCTATCAGCAGCTGCGTGACGAACGGCTCGTGGATCTGCGCCGCGGACGAGGGGCCCTTGTCACGGATGCCGCATCCGGGCTGCGTGACCTGCAGCGCGAGGTCCGCTCCCTCGCCGAGAGTGCCCGCCGGCGGGGAATTGCGCCCTCGGCCCTCGCCTCCCTGCTCACCGATGCCGATCCTCGCAGCTCTGCAGATAACTCGACCGATTCTTCCGAGGAGGAGATCCGATGACCGACTCACTGTCCGACCTCGCGCGTGCCCGGCGGGCCTTTATCTGGTGGGCGCTCATCGTCCCCCTCACGCTGACCGTCATCGCCGTTGTGGTTCAGGTGCTGGCCATCCCCGCGCTGCCCGATCCGGTCGCGGTGCACTGGGGCGCCTCCGGTGAACCGGACGGCTTCGCAGCGCCGTGGGTCGTCCCGGTTATCAGCGCAGCCGTCGGAGTGGGCCTCACAGCGCTCTTGGGTGTCTTCGCCTACGCGGGAGCACGACAGGGGGAGTGGGGTCCGACGCTTCGCTTCCTCGGCGCGATGACACCCGCCGCTGTGGCCGGCGTCCTCATGCTCGCCACCTGGTCGGTGCTGGGTCAGCGGGGGCTCGCGTCCGGGACCGATGCACCGAACATTGTTCCGGCCGTCGTAGCTGCGGCGGTGACGGGGTTGGTGCTGGGACTGGTCGGATGGTTCGCTCAGCCCGCCGTCACAGTCAGCGGGGGAAACGCCGCGCTGAGCGATGACGGCACTCTCGCACCGCTTGCACCGACCGAGCGCGTCTTGTGGCTGAGGAGCGTCACGATGTCCATGCCCGGCATGATCGCGTTGTATGCCCTCGTGGTGGTGATGCTAGGCGGGGCGATGGTGAGCTTCCTCACCTCAGGGAGCGCCGCAGTGATCCTTCTGATCGTGGGGCTGATCGTGGGCGCGCTCGTCGCCGCAACCACGATGTTCCGGGTGCGGATCGACGACCAAGGTCTGCGTGTCACGAGCTACCTCGGCATTCCGCGATTTCGGATTCCTCTGGGTGAGGTGAGTGCCGTGCACGCCGTCTTCGTCAGTCCCCTGGCGGACTTCGGCGGGTGGGGTGTGCGCTTCGCGATCGACGGACGTCGCGGTGTCGTTCTTCGGCGTGGCGAAGCACTCGAGGTGACACGGCGCAGTGGCCGCGTCTTTGTCGTCACCGTCGACGACGCCTCGACAGCCTCAGCGCTGTTGAATGCGCTGCGCCAGCGCGCTGCCGAGAAGACGATCTGACGATCGATGGGCGCGAGGGCACGTTCCCGGGAGATGTGCCTGCGCGACCCGTTGACCGCACGAGCCGGGCACGGTTGGCTGATGCCATGCCAGATCCCACCCCGGATGCGTGGACGCGCGTCGATCACTACTTGACCGAGACGCTCGTCGACCAGGATGCTGCGCTCGATGCCGCACTGGCAGAGCAGGGCCGCGCGGGGCTGCCCGCCATCGAGGTTGCCCCCGTGAACGCGAAACTCTTGCACCTGCTCGCCCGGATCGCCGGCGCCCGCAGGATTCTTGAGATCGGTACCCTCGGCGGCTATTCCACGATCTGGCTGGCCCGCGCTGTGCCGAACGGCGGAACGGTGGTCACGATCGAGGCCGAGCCGCTCAACGCGTCAATCGCGCGGGCCAACCTCGACCGTGCGGGCGTCGGGGATCGCGTGGACGTCCGCGTCGGGCGGGCCGCAGAGGTCCTGCCGACCCTTGCGGGCGACGATCCCTTCGATCTTGTCTTCATCGATGCCGACAAGGAATCCAACACGGTGTACCTCGACTGGGCGGCGCGCCTCGGGCGTCCGGGAACTGTCGTCGTCGTCGACAACATCGGCCGATCGGGCCAGGTCGCCGATCCTCACGACACCACGAGTCAGGTCGTCGGTACCCGGCAGGGGCTCGAGATGCTCCGCGAGGACCCGCGGTTCGATGCGACAGCACTGCAGACGCTGGATCGCAAAGGATGGGATGGGATCGCGCTCGCCGTCGTGGTCTGAGCTTTTCTCCGTCCGCGCGGGCCTGTGGCGCGGCATCCGTCGTCACTAGACTCGATGTCGGACCGACGACGCTCCGACACAACCCTCCCAAACAAGGAGTCCTTTCGTGGCATTGATTGAGGCTGTAGGCGCGCGCGAGATTCTCGATTCGCGCGGCAACCCGACCGTCGAGGTGGAAGTCCTCCTCGAAGACGGCACCGTTCAGCGGGCGGCCGTCCCGTCCGGTGCATCCACCGGCGCATTCGAAGCGTATGAACTGCGTGACGGCGACAAGAGCCGGTACGGCGGCAAGGGCGTGCTCAAGGCCGTCGCTGCCGTCATCGACGAGCTCGGGCCGGCGCTCGAGGGTGTGGATGCCAGCGAGCAGCGCATCGTCGACGAGATTCTCATCGAGACCGACGGAACCGACAACAAGTCGCGGTGCGGCGCCAACGCGATCCTCGGTGTGAGCTTGGCTGTCGCCAAGGCCGCGGCCGACAGCGCAGACCTGCCGCTGTTCCGCTACCTCGGTGGACCCAACGCGCACGTGCTGCCCGTTCCGCTGTTCAACGTCATCAACGGCGGCGAGCACGCCGACAACGGCATCGACTTCCAGGAGTTCTTCCTGGCACCCATCGGCGCCGAAACGTACGCTGAGTCGCTGCGCTGGGGCACCGAGACCTACCACGTCCTCAAGGGCGAGCTGAAGGCTGCGGGCTTCGCTACCGGCCTCGGCGACGAGGGCGGGTTCGCGCCCGACCTGCCCAGCAACCGCGAGGGCCTGGACTTCCTCATGAAGGCGATCGAGAAGGCCGGCTTCACTCCCGGCAAAGACATCGCCGTGGGTCTGGACGTTGCGGCCACGGAGTTCTTCTCCGACGGCGTCTACACCGTTGAGGGCAAGCCGTGGACGGCAGCTGAGCTCACCGACTACTTCGCGGACCTGGTCGCGAACTACCCGATCGTCACGATCGAGGATGCGCTGGCCGAAGACGACTGGGACGCCTGGAAGGCGCTCACCGACGCGATCGGTTCGAAGGTGCAGCTGGTCGGTGACGACCTGTTCGTGACCAACCCGAGCCGCCTGCAGCGGGGCATCGACCTGGGCGTTGCCAACGCGCTGCTCGTGAAGGTCAACCAGATCGGCACGCTGTCCGAGACCCTGGATGCCGTTGCCCTTGCCACCTCGAACGGCTACCGGTCGATGCTCTCGCACCGTTCGGGCGAGACGGAAGACACCACGATCGCCGACCTCGCGGTGGCCGTGAACTGCGGTCAGATCAAGACCGGTGCGCCTGCTCGCAGCGAGCGCGTCGCGAAATACAATCAGCTTCTGCGCATCGAAGAAGAGCTCGGCGACGCGGCGGTCTTCGCCGGTCGTGGAGCCTTCCCCCGTTTCACAGGCTGATGCGCTCGAACTGACCTGACGAGAGGGGAGCCGTGATGACCAGTCCGGCTCCCCGTTCTCGTTCTCCCCGTGCTCGCTCGCCACGCCGCGTCGACGTGCGGGGCTGGCTCGGCGGCATCCGGCTCTCGGGCTTCATGGTGATCATGCTGGGGCTTGTGGTCCTCGCAGCTTTCGTGTTGGTTCCCACCGTCGGCACCTACCTGGAGCAGCGTCAACGGATTGTTGCACTCGAGCAGGCAGTGCAGGTGACCGAGGACCAGATCGCTGCCCTTGAGACCGAGAAGGACCGGTGGCAAGACCCGGCCTACATCACGACCCAGGCCCGCGAGCGGCTGTACTACGTGCGCCCCGGTGAGGTTGTGTACCTCGTCGACAACGACCTGCCTGATTCGGCGATACCCGCCGAGCAGGCGCCGGTGAGCGACGAGGTGGTGCAAACCACGACCGACTGGATGTCGCAACTGGTGCGCTCAGTGACGGCGGCGGGGCTTGCGAAGACGGCTGCGCTTCCGGTCATCGGTGTTCCCGATCCCGATCCGTCGCCATCCGGTTCCCCAGTCGCGCCGTGACAGCGGGCGGCAGCGAATCGCCGACCGATCCACGTCGCACCGGGACGCGCAGCCGGACTTCAGGAGCGGGTCGGTAGCCTGGAGGGGTGTCCAGGCCTCCGTTTGCTCCCGTCACCGAGGCTGAACTCGCCGTTCTGCGCGAGCAACTGGGTCGCCCGGCTCGGGGGGTGCTCGGGATCGCCGCTCGCTGTGCGTGCGGGAACCCCACCGTCGTCGCGACGGCGCCGCGGCTTCCCGATGGGACCCCGTTCCCGACGTTCTACTATCTGACGCACCCGGGGGCCACGGCGGCCATGTCGGCGCTTGAGGCCGATCACACCATGCATGAACTCGCCGACCAGCTCGCGACAGATGATGAGATCGCGGATGCGTATCGCCTCGCGCACCAGAGCTACCTCGATGACAGAGCTCGCTACGGAGACCCGGAGGAAATCGCGGGGATCTCGGCGGGCGGGATGCCGACGCGGGTGAAGTGCCTGCACGCCGTGCTGGCGCACTCGCTCGCGGCGGGCCCGGGGGTGAACCCGATCGGGGACCGGGCGCTCGCGCTGTCGGACTGGTCTCCGGCTCGGTGCGTGTGCGCTGACCCGGGAGCTGCCATCCGGCCGCTCGACGCGGTTTCCGAGGAGCTGGCGTGAGCGCTGTGGCGGGGGCAGAGCCCCGTCGTCTTCGTCGGTTGACGGCCGTCACGCTCGCCATCGCGGGCCTGATCGTCTTGCCTGGCTTCACGGTTACGCCCTCACCCTCGCCATCTGATCCCGACCCGCTCCGCGCGGCGGAGTACTGGCTCGACGATTACGGCATCCGCGACGCCTGGAAGACCTCCACAGGTTCGGGAGTGCGGATCGCGGTCATCGACACCGGCATCGGCAAAGGCCCCGTGGAGTTCTCGGGCGTGGTCGGGGGCACGGATGTCTCGGGTCTTGGATCACCAGACGGGCGCACCCCCGTGGGAGCCCGCGACCCCGATCACGGCAGTTGGGTCGCGTCCCTCGCCGCCTCCCGCGGAACAAGCCCGGTGACGGGCATGCTCGGCGTGGCTCCGGATGCCCAGCTCCTCTCGATCTCCGTGGGATTCGGTGTGTCGGCATCCGTCCCCTTCGCCGAACAGATCGCCCAAGCGATCTATTGGGCTGTCGACAACGGCGCTGACATCATCAACCTGTCGTTCACCACCAACACCCCTGACTGGGATCGCAGCTGGGACGATGCGTTCATGTATGCCTTCGAGCACGACGTGGTCGTCGTGGCTGCCGCAGGAAACCGGGGGAGCGGGACGGGAGTTGTCGGTGCACCGGCGACGATCCCCGGTGTCCTCGTCGTCGGTGGGGTGGATCCGCACGGGCGGGCAAGTCGAGAGGCCTCGACGCAGGGCATCACGATCGCCGTGGCTGCTCCCAGCGAGAACCTCCTCGGGGTATCCGCGGACGGCAAGGTCGTCGAGTGGGATGGCACGAGCGGCGCAGCGCCCATCGTGGCAGGTATCGCGGCACTCGTGCGGTCTGCGTATCCCGATATGGATGCCGATGATGTCATCAATCGCATCATCCGTACCGCGACGCCGCCCGCCGGAGTGACAGACCTGCCCGACCCGCTCTACGGCTACGGTCTGGTGGATGCCGAGGCCGCCGTGACGGCATCCGTACCCGCAGTCAGGGAGAACCCGCTCGGGAGTCTGGCCGAGTGGATCACCATCTATCGGCGAGCCAACCTCGTGCCCGATCCCGAGCCGACGGTTCCCCCCGCCGCGGTCGAACCCTTGCCCCCCGTGGAGCAGCAGGCTGCGGCTTCGCCCCTTCTGCCGAGCACCGAGTCGCTGCTCTACGGGACGGTCCCGCTCGCGGCGGGCACCGTCGCGGCTATACTGGTGGCGCTCGGCGTCACTGCTGCTGTCCGACGCGTCCGATTGGCGCCCCGCGCCCCCCGCCGCTGAAACATCTCAGGAGTTCTCCCATCGTGAGCAACACCACCCCCAGGATCCTTATTGTCGGCGGAGGGTATGCCGGCTTCTACACGGCCTGGAAACTCGAGAAGCACCTTCGCCGCGGCGAAGCACAGGTCACGATTGTCGACCCACTTCCGTACATGACCTACCAGCCGTTCCTTCCCGAGGTGGCTGCGGGCTCGATCGAGGCCCGCCACTCGGTGGTGTCGCTGCGTCGTCATCTCAAGCGCACGCGCGTTGTGACGGCGAAGATCACCGGTATCGACCACGCCAACAAGGTGGCGACGGTCACCCCAACGCTCGGCGAGCCCTGGCAGGAGGAGTACGACCAGATCGTCGTCACCGCCGGCGCCGTCTCGCGGACCTTCCCGATCCCCGGAATCGCCGACAACGCCATCGGTCTGAAGACGATCGAAGAGGCGGTCGCCATCCGCGACAAGCTGTTCTCGAACTTCGACAAGGCAGCGACCCTTCCTCCCGGCCCCGAGCGGGAGCGCCTGCTCACGGTCGTCGTGGTCGGCGGTGGGTTCGCGGGCATCGAGGTTTTCGCTGAGCTTCGCTCGATCGCATCCGCACTGCTGAAGAAGTACCCCGAGCTGAGCTTCGAGGAGACTCACTTCCACCTCGTCGAGGCGATGGGCCGAATCATGCCTGAGGTGTCGCTCGAGACCAGCAAGTGGGTCATGAAGTCCCTCGGTGAGCGCGGCGGCGCCGTGCACCTCGACACACAGGTGACCGGAGCGGTCGGCGGCAACGTCGAGCTGTCTACCGGCGAGGTCATTCCGAGCGACCTGATCGTCTGGACCGCCGGTGTCATGGCCAACCCGACTGTCGTCCGCGGCAGCGACCTGCCCGTCGAGGAACGTGGTCGCATCCGCACCCGTGCCGACCTTCGTGTCGGCAGCGAGGACGAGATCGTCGAGGGTGCCTGGGCTGCGGGTGACGTGGCCGCAGTGCCCGACCTGACCGGTGGCGGCGTTGGCGGCTACTGCGTCCCGAACGCACAGCACGCCGTGCGTCAGGCCAAGCTCATGGCGAAGAACATCACCGCGGTCCTGCGCGGCGAGCTTCCCGTCGAGTACGTGCACAAGAACCTCGGCGCTGTCGCAGGCCTTGGCTTGTACAACGGTGTCTTCCAGTCGGGCAAGCTTGCGCTCAAGGGCTTCATCGCCTGGCTTGCGCACCGTGGCTACCACGGCCTGGCGATGCCGTCGTGGGAGCGCAAGTGGCGGGTCATCTGGGGTTGGTGGAACAACCTCTGGCTGGGTCGCGACATCGTGAACCTGTCGACCGTCCAGCACCCGCGGTACGTGTTCGAGGAGTTCGCGGCACGCCCGAAGCCTCCGGCTGCGTCGGCGGTGCCCGCCAAGGAGCCCGCGGGCACCAAGTCCTGACACAACCCGTCGCCGGCGCCCCTGCGGGGTAGCGTGGGAGCGCCGACAACGGCGCCCCCGTAGCCCAATGGCAGAGGCAGGCGACTTAAAATCGCTCAAGTGTGGGTTCGAGTCCCACCGGGGGTACGAGGCACGGTGCCGCGCGCAGCGCGGCGGCGTGCCTCGTCGCTTTGGTGGGCGAGACTTACACTCGGGCCCACGCCGCCGGTGGCTCCGCGCGCTGCGGAGCGGCGCGTGGAGTGGCGGTGGGGCGGGGTTCGAGTCCCACCGGCACGAGCTGTCGAGGATCCGTGAGCATGTCGGCGGCGGGCGTATGGATTCCGTGAGGATCGTCGACCCCGCTGCGGGGGAGCGGTTGCATCTGTTGAGCGCCCGTCATCCGACGGCGCAACAGCAACCTCGGGAGTCCCTGTGCTCGACGTCATCTCTGTGGCCGCGACGCTGGCGCTGTTCGCGCTTGTCGGCCTGATCGCGAAGGGGGTCGAGCGGCTGATCCGGCCGTCTTCGGACCCTGCTCCAACCCTGCCGATCGCAGGTGAGCGCCGATGATCGTGTTCTCTGTGCTGGCCGTCACGCTCGCTGTGGCTTCGCTCATCTATCTCATCGTTGCGCTCCTGAACCCGGAGAGGTTCTAAGGTGGACGCTTCGACGATCTGGGCAGGCATCCTTCAGATCTGCACCGTGCTGCTGATCCTCGCCCTGCTCTACCGCCCCCTCGGTGACTGGATAGCCCACACCTACGCGTCGACGAAGGACTGGCGCGTCGAACGAGGCGTGTACCGGCTGATCGGAGTCGATTCGCGCTCTGAGCAGACATGGCAGGCCTACACGCGGGGCGTTCTCGTCTTCTCTGCCGTCGGCGTTCTCGTCGTCTACGCGATGCAGCGTTTCCAGGCCGTATTGCCCTACTCGCTGGGTCTTCCTGCCGTGCCCGAGGGGCTGGCCTTCAACACCGCTGTCTCGTTCGTGACCAACACGAACTGGCAGTCGTACTCACCCGAGACGACCCTGGGCTACACCGTCCAACTCGCGGGACTCGCGGTTCAGAACTTCGTCTCGGCGGCTGTCGGCATTGCCGTTGCCGTCGCTCTCGTGCGTGGACTCGCCCGCCGTGGCTCGCCCACGATCGGGAACTTCTGGGTCGACCTCATTCGCGGCATCACTCGGCTGCTGTTGCCGCTGGCCATCGTTGCTGCAATCGCGCTCCTGACTGCCGGCGTCGTTCAGAATTTCGCGGGGTTCACGGCCGTGGACACGATCGCCGGAGCGACTCAGACGATCCCGGGCGGTCCGGTCGCTAGCCAGGAAGCCATCAAGGAGCTCGGCACCAACGGTGGGGGATTCTTCAACGCCAACTCGGCACATCCGTTCGAGAACCCGGCGCCGTGGACGAGCGTGTTCGAGATCCTGCTTTTGCTCGCGATCCCTGTCGCGATGCCTCGAGCCTTCGGAAAGATGATCGGCGACAACCGCCAGGGATACGCGATTCTCGCGGCGATGAGCGTCATCGCGATCGTCTCGATCGCCGTCTTGACGTGGGTGGAGTCGCTCGGTCTGGGTAGTGCTCCGCAGCTTGCCGGAGCGGCGATGGAAGGCAAAGAGACCCGGTACGGGATCTGGGGATCGACGCTCTTCGCCGGCGCAACGACCCTCACGAGTACCGGCGCTGTCAATTCGATGCACGATTCCTATACCGCGCTAGGCGGCATGATCCCGATGATCAACATGATGCTCGGCGAGATCGCGCCCGGCGGCGTCGGATCAGGGCTCTACGGAATGCTCGTGCTCGCAGTGATCGCCGTGTTCGTCGGGGGCCTGCTGATCGGACGCACCCCAGAGTACGTCGGCAAACGCATCGGGCCGACGGAGATGAAGCTTGCGAGCCTGTACATCCTCGTGACACCGACCCTCGTCCTGTCCGGCCTCGCACTGAGCTTTGCGATCCCGGCAGTGCGAGCGGATGTCGAGTCCACGTCGATCTGGAATCCCGGCGTCCACGGACTCAGCGAAGTCATCTACGCCTTCACCTCGGCAGCCAACAACAACGGCTCCGCCTTCGCAGGTCTGACGGCCAACACGCCGTGGCTCAACGCGGCACTGGGCACCGCGATGCTGCTCGGCAGATTCATCCCCATCGTTCTCGTGCTCGCACTGGCGGGAACCCTTGCCTCGCAACAGCGCGTGCCCGAGACGGTCGGGACACTCCCCACCCACCGACCGCAGTTCGTCGGTCTCCTCGTTGTCGTGGCAGTGGTGGTCACGGCACTCACCTACTTCCCCATACTCACGCTGGGACCCCTGGCGGAAGGGCTTGTCTGATGTCCAGTACCACCCACGAACACACACCAGCGATTCGCGGTGATCAACCCGAGCACCCTGGGAGCTCGCGCGTGCTCAGCGGCGCCCAACTGGTCTCCGCGCTGCCCGGCGCGTTGCGAAAGCTCAACCCCGCGGCGCTGTGGGGTAACCCCGTCATGCTGCTGGTCTGGGTCGGTGCAGCCCTGACGACCGCCATCGCGATCGCGGAGCCGTTCCTCGGCGGGCCCGAGGCATCCGGCGGAACTCCCGTGCCCCTCGGGTTCACATGGGCGATCGCGATCTGGCTCTGGCTGACTGTCCTGTTCGCAAACCTCGCGGAATCCGTTGCCGAGGGACGCGGCAAGGCGCAGGCGGCAACGCTGCGGCGCACGCGGACCTCGACGATGGCGCGGCGAGTCAGCGACTATGACTCCGTGTCGGATGCTGCGGCCGAGCGCGCGTCGACGGTGGAGGTCTCGTCGGCAGAACTCACGCTCGGCGATGTCGTCATCGTCGCGGCAGGGGAGCTCATCCCCGGCGACGGTGACATCATCGCGGGGATTGCGACAGTCGACGAATCTGCGATTACCGGAGAGTCAGCGCCTGTTGTGCGCGAATCGGGTGGTGATCGCTCTGCCGTCACCGGCGGTACCCGCGTGCTTTCCGACCGGATCGTCGTGAGAATCACATCGAAACCCGGTGAGACATTCGTCGACCGCATGATCGCGCTCGTAGAGGGAGCCGCGCGTCAGAAGACACCCAACGAGATCGCCCTGAGCATCCTGCTGTCGAGTCTGTCATTCGTGTTCGTCATGGTCGTGCTGACCCTCAACCCGATCGCGTCGTACGCTGCCTCTCCGGTATCGATCACGGTCCTCGTCGCGCTCCTGGTATGCCTCATTCCGACGACGATCGGGGCGCTGCTTTCGGCGATCGGTATCGCCGGGATGGACCGCCTCGTGCAGCGCAACGTGCTGGCCATGTCGGGTCGGGCAGTCGAAGCGGCTGGGGACGTCACCACCCTCCTGCTCGACAAGACGGGCACGATCACGTTCGGAAACCGCCGCGCAACCCACACCTCGCCCCTCGACGGCGTGTCCGATGCTGACCTCACCCGGGTCGCGGCGCTCTCGTCGCTGGCGGACCCCACTCCCGAGGGCGCTTCGATCGTCGGCCTCGCCGTGGCCCGTGGCATCCGAGTTTCCCTCCCGGAAGGCGCGACTGTGGTTCCTTTCTCGGCGCAGACGCGGATGTCGGGGCTCGACCTTGCAGACGGGACGCTGGTGCGAAAAGGCGCCGGAAGCGCCGTGCTGGCGTGGCTCGATCAATCCGGTGCGGCGCCCGACACACAGGCACGCGCGCAGGTCGCTACCGAAGCCGACCGCATCGCAGCGTCGGGCGGAACCCCGCTGGTCGTGGCGACCCTGACGGGCACGGTGGGAACGGTTCTGGGCGTTGTGCACCTGAAGGATGTCGTGAAAGAGGGTCTGCGCGAACGGTTCGAGGAACTTCGCGCGATGGGTATCCGTACCGTGATGATCACGGGAGACAACCCCATCACCGCGGCGGCGATCGCGCGGGAAGCGGGGGTCGATGACTTTCTTGCCGAGGCGACTCCGGAAGACAAGCTCGCTCTCATCAAGCGGGAGCAGGCCGGTGGGCGTCTGGTCGCGATGACGGGGGATGGCACCAACGATGCTCCGGCGCTCGCGCAGGCTGATGTCGGGGTTGCGATGAACACCGGCACCTCGGCGGCGAAGGAAGCCGGCAACATGGTCGACCTCGACAGCGATCCGACCAAGTTGATCGACATCGTCCGTATCGGGAAGCAACTGCTTATCACGCGCGGTTCGCTCACGACCTTTTCGCTTGCCAACGACATCGCGAAGTACTTCGCGATCATCCCGGCGATGTTCATGGGTGTGTTCCCGGGCCTCGCGGCCCTGAACATCATGCAACTGAGCTCACCGGCCTCGGCGGTGACGAGCGCGATCATCTTCAACGCGGTCGTCATCGTCTTTCTCATCCCGCTCGCACTGCGCGGTGTCACCTACCGGCCGGCGTCGGCATCCCGCGTGCTCAGCCGAAACCTGCTCATCTATGGCCTGGGCGGCGTGATTGCCCCGTTCATCGGGATCAAGCTGATCGATCTCGTCATCAGCCTCGTTCCTGGCTTCTGATCACCCCTGGGAGAAACGCAATGTCAACCAGTCACACCACGCGAGCAACCCTTCGCCAGGCGGCAGTCGCGATCCGCGCGATGCTCGTCTTCACGGTCGTGCTCGGTGTCGGCTATACGGCTCTCATCACGGGAATCGGTCAGCTCGCCTTCCCCTGGCAAGCAGGAGGTTCGCTGGTGACCGACAGGTCCGGCGAGGTCGTCGGCAGCGCGCTGATCGGTCAATCGTTCACGGATGCCGACGGTAACCCCCTTCCCGAGTACTTCCAGTCGCGGCCCTCCGCTGCCGGCGACGGGTATGACGCGGGCGCCTCGAGCGGCTCGAACTGGGGTCCGGAGAATCCTGACCTCATCGAGGCCATCGCTCTGCGCAAAGCCTCAATCGCCGCTTTCGCGAACGTCGCCGAATCGGAGGTCCCCGCCGATGCCGCGACCGCGAGCGCGTCGGGGCTTGATCCCCACATCAGTCCTGCCTACGCCGAGCTTCAAGTGGCGCGTGTCGCTGAGGCGCGCGGGCTACACGAGCGCGAGGTTTCAGCGCTCGTGTCGCAGTACACCGAGAATCGAGACCTCGGGTACCTCGGCGAACCGAGGGTCAACGTGGTGGCGCTGAACCTCGCCCTCGATGCCCTCGACCCATGAGCACGGATGCAGAAACTCGTGAGGACGGATGCGGAAACTAGGGTGATCCCATGAAGCGCGGATCGTTGCGGGTCTTGCTGGGCGCCGCGCCCGGTGTCGGCAAGACCTACGAGATGCTCGAGGAAGGTCGACGACTGTTGAGTGAGGGACTCGACGTCGTCATCGCCATCGTCGAAACCCACGGTCGCGCCGCCACCGCTGCCCTGACCGAGGGGCTTGAGGTCATGCCGCGTAAGGCGGTGAACCACCGTGGCACCGCGTTGACCGAGATGGACCTCGAGGCAGTGTTGAGTCGCCAACCGGCCGTCGCATTGGTCGACGAACTCGCTCACACCAACGCGCCCGGCTCTGTCAACGAGAAGCGTTGGCAGGATGTGGAGGTCCTGCGCGCAGCGGGAATCGATGTGATCACGACTCTCAACGTTCAGCACATCGAGTCGCTGGGCGGTGTTGTCGAGAAGATCACCGGTGTCGTGCAACGCGAGACGGTGCCGGACGCCGTGGTGCGCGACGCCGACCAGATCGAAGTCGTCGACCTCGCTCCGCAGACGCTGCGCGATCGCCTCGCCATGGGTGTCGTGTATCCGGCCGAGCGCGTCGATGCCGCGCTCTCCAACTATTTCCGCCTCGGGAACCTCACGGCGCTGCGTGAACTCGCCCTGCTCTGGCTCGCCGACGAGGTTGACAGTGCCCTGCAGTCCTACCGTCAGGAGCACGGGATCAGCGGGACCTGGCAGGCGCGCGAGCGCGTCGTGGTCGCCATCACAGGCGGGCCGGAGGGGGAGACTCTCATCCGTCGGGGCGCAAGGATCGCTGCTCGCTCTGCCGGGGGTGAGATGCTCGCCGTGCACGTGAGCAGCCAGGACGGTCTTCGCGGCGCGGTTCCCGGCGCGCTCGAGGCGCAGCGAACCCTCACCGAGAGCCTCGGGGGGACCTATCACCAGGTTGTCGGCGACGACATCCCAACGGCGCTGGTGCAGTTCGCTCGATCCGTCAACGCGACCCAGCTGGTCATCGGTGTCAGTCGGCGCGGTCGACTCGCGTCGGCGCTGACCGGGCCGGGGATCGGGGCAACCGTCATTCGTGAGTCCGGTGACATCGATGTTCACATGGTCACTCATGCCGCCGCCGGTAGCCGGTTTTCGCTTCCCCGGCTGAAGGGTGGGGCGCTGAGCATCCGCCGCCGCATCCTGGGTTTCGCGCTCGCCGTCAGCGGTGGCCCACTGCTCACCTGGCTGCTGACTGCGATCCGGGATCAAGACAGCATCACTGCCGATGTGCTTGCCTATCAGCTGCTCGTCGTCGCTGTGGCATTGGTCGGGGGAATCTGGCCGGCTGTGTTCGCCGCGATCATGTCGGGACTCACGCTCAACTTCTTCTTCGTCGAGCCGTTGTACACGATCACGATTGCGGACCCACGTAACGCCTGGGCCCTCGTCCTGTACGTGATCATCGCGATTCTCGTCAGTCTCGTCGTCGATCGAGCGGCTCGTGCGGCGCGTCATGCCAGGCGCGCGACCGCCGAAGCCGAGCTCATCGGGACTGTCGCGGGCTCGGTCCTGCGCGGTCAAGGCGCCGTTCCGGCCCTCGTTGCACGTGCGCGTGAGGCGTTCGGGATGTCGGGCGCCCGCCTCGTCGCCGAATCAGGCGACGTGCTCGCAACCGACGGCGAGCCGCTGCTGAACGGGCGTCACAGTGACGTGCCTATCGGCGAGCGCGCGACGTTGGAACTTCATGGCGGCGATCTTGACGCATCGGAGCGGCGCCTCTTGGGTGTTGTGGTAGCCCAGCTGGATGCCGCGCTCGAGCAGACAGCACTTCAGGAGACCGCCCGGGCAGCCGACATCCTTGCCGAAGCCGATCAGGTCCGCAGCGCCCTCCTCTCAGCGGTGAGCCATGACCTTCGTCGTCCCCTCGCTGCCGCGCTCGCCGCTGTCGGCGGGCTTCGCACCGCGGGCGCCGCGCTCGGTGAACAGGACCGCGCTGACCTGCTGGACACTGCCCTCGAGAGTCTCAACACCCTCTCGCGGCTTCTCACGGACTTGCTCGATGTCAGCCGGATCGAGGCCGGAGCACTCGCCGTCTCGCTGACGTCGACGGATGTCGGAGACGTCGTGCTCGCCTCACTCGACGAACTCGGCCTGGGCCCGACCGAGGTAGAGCTCGCTCTGGATGTCGAGGTGCCGGACGTGCTCGCCGACCCGGTGTTGCTGCAGCGCGTCGTCGTCAACCTGCTCACCAATGCGCAGCGTCACTCGCCGGTCGGCACCGCGGTGAGAGTGACGACCAGCGTTCTCGGTGATCGCGTTCAGGTGCGGGTCATCGACCGTGGTCCTGGCATCTCGACGGATCGTCGATCGGACATGTTCACGCCGTTCCAACGGCTGGGCGACACCGACAACACGACGGGGCTCGGGTTGGGGCTTGCGCTCTCTCGCGGTTTCACCGAGGGGATGCGCGGGACCTTGATGGCTGAGGACACCCCGGGCGGGGGCCTGACGATGGTGGTGGAGCTTGGCACCGCGCCTATGGTCGGGGATGACGATGCGGCTGTCGCCGAGCGGAGGGGTGTGGCGTCGTGAAGGTCCTGGTCGCAGACGACGACCCGCAACTCGTGCGGGCCGTGCGCATCACTCTCGCCGCGCACGGTTACGACGTCGTGGCGGCGCCAGACGGACCGGCGGCAATAGCGCTCGCCGCCAAGGAGCACCCCGACGTGATCATGCTCGATCTCGGGATGCCGCACCTTGACGGGGTTGGGGTCATCCACGCCATTCGCGGCTGGAGCGAGGTGCCGATCATCGTCGTGTCGGGACGTTCGGGTTCCGCCGACAAGGTCGAAGCGCTGGATGCCGGCGCAGACGATTACGTCACCAAGCCCTTCCAGATCGATGAGCTCCTCGCACGCCTGCGCGCACTGACACGACGGTCATCATCGGCACCGGCGGGCGAATCCGTGGTGCGTTTCGGGGATGTCGAGGTCGATCTGTCAGCCAAGAGTGTTCGGCGCCGCGGCTCCCGTGTTCATCTGACTCCGACCGAATGGCGGATGCTCGAGTTCCTCGCCCGAAACCCCGGAAGCCTGGTAACACGGCAGACGCTACTGAAGACCCTCTGGGGGACCGAGCAGGTCACCGATACCGGCTACCTGCGTCTCTACATCTCGCAGCTGCGCAAGAAGCTGGAGGTCGACCCCGGCCACCCGGTCCACCTGTTGACTGAATCGGGTATGGGCTACCGACTCAACCTTGAGGGGTAAGCGCCCGCGACCAGGCCCGTTCGTTGTGCAGTTGCCCGGTCTGCTGGAAGAGCCGCACCTGATGGGTGTTCGCTAGCGCGTCTGCAAGTTCGTACCTGTCGGCAGGCTCAAAACCCAACTGCTGCCAGAACGGGCCAGAGCGACGGCTGAACAGCCACGCACGTTTCGCGCCTCCTTCGGCTGCCCGAGCGAGAGCGAAGCGTGCGAGGGCCTTTCCGCGGCCGCGGGAGCGAACTGGACTGGCTACGGCAACACTCCGAATGAGCGCGTGGTCACCATCTCCGCTGAGCTCGTAACCCGTGCTTCCGACGATTTCTCCGGCGGTGTCTCACTCGACCCAGATTTGTACTCCCGGTTCATCGATGCCGCTGATCGTCAAGTCTGCTCCGGCCAGGAACGTCGTCAGATCCGCCATATCACGAGCGAGGCACGGGCTCAGGTTCACTCGCCAAGTCAATCACTCGTGGCTCGTGAGGCCCGGGGTCTGAATGTCGTACCCCCCTCGTAGTGTCGGGGGTATGCAAGCGGTTGGTGCGGGTGATTCGGGTCAGTGGCCCGATGGTCCGGATGCTGACGCGTTCCTCTACGAACAGGATGTGCGGGAGTGGGATGCGGAGGTGGCCGGGTGGGTGCCGCCGCGTCCGGATGCTGTCGCCCTGGTGCTGGAGGCGTCTGATTTGGAGGCGGTGTTCGCTGGGCAACGGTTCGCCAGGGTCGATGACCTCCGCCTTGAGGCCCTGGATGATGTCACCCGGTATGGGGGTGGGTCCCGGGAGCTGGTGATGCGCTCCCTCCGCCTCGAGCTCGCCGCAGCGTTGCGGGTGACGGAGAACGCGGCGGGCATGATGCTTGCCCGCGCGGAGTCCCTCGTCCACTCGTACCCGACGGTGTTGGAGTCGCTCTCCCGTGCGGGGGTGACCGTGCGGCATGCGGAGATCCTGGTCGATGACCTGGACGGGTTGGACCCTGATCTTGCGGGACGGTTGGTGGGGCGGGCGTTGGGGCTTGCGGAATCGTTGCCGGTGGGGTCGTTCCGGCGGGCGCTACGCCGCCTGATCGACCGGGAAACCGCCCCCACGCTCACGGAACGTCACCAGGCCGCGGTGCGGGGGCGGCGGATCGTGGTGGAGCCGGTGGGGGATTCGATGTCGTGGGTGCACGCTTTGGTCCCGTCGGTGGAAGCCCACGCGATCTTCGGGCGGGTCACGCAGAAAGCGGTGGTGATCCGTGACCACGACCGTGGAACCACCCGCGGTGGGGAGCGGGGGGATGGGTCGGAACGGTCGTTGGATGAGATTCGTGCTGACGTGTTCTGCGACCTCCTCATCGATGGGACAGTGCCTCAGCACCCGGAGCAGGCGCGGGGGATCCGCGCGACCGTGGTCGTCACCGTCCCCGCCCTGGCGCTCCTCGGTGTTGAGGGTGTGACGGATCCGGCGGAGGTGGAGGGGGTCGGTCCGATCCCGATCGACACCGCCCGGGAACTGGCAGGTGGCGCCTCAGGGTGGATGCGGGTGCTCACCCACCCCGAAACCGGGGCCGTGGTCTCGGTGGGGCGCACAAAGTATCGGCCACCACCGGAGCTGACGAAGCTCGTGAAGTGGCGGGCTGACCGGTGCATGGGCCCGGGATGCGGGAAACCCGCCTCCCAGTGTCAGATCGATCACTCGGTGCCGTGGGCTGACGGTGGCGAAACCTCGGTGACGAACACGGCACCGTTGGGGCTTGTCAAGTCTTCTGTGTAAGCGGGTTGGTGTTGGTGGTTAGAGGTAGGGGGTGATGCGGTCGGGGTAGGCGAGTGCGAGTTGTTCGAGGGCTTGTTTCCAGTTCGTGGTCAC
>NZ_MKTR01000011.1 GCF_001898325.1 Microbacterium sp. 67-17 | reverse complement strand
ATACAATCACCGACGACCCCACACCGCCCTCGGAGGCCACACCCCCACCTGCCGCCTTCACAACCTCACGGGTCGCTACACCTAGGGTGGTCGCCATGAGTGACAGCGACGTCTACGTCAGCCCCACCCGCGTCCCTGCCGGCATCGCCCTCCTGCTCGCCGTGCTTGGCACCGCCGCCATGTACGCCGGCTTCGTGCTCGGGGTTCCCGCCGCCCTCGACGGCAGCGGCAGCGGAGCGGGTGGATTCATCGTGCTGTTCCTCGCCGGAGCCGCGCTCGTGCTGGCGGCGCTGGTGATCTCGATCGTCTGCCTCGTGCGCGGTCTCGCGCGCGGCATCGCGATCCTGGCGCTGGTCGTCGCGCTGGTGCCGGTCGTCGGCGTCGTGATCCTGCGGATCGCGGCGGTGTCCTAACCCGCGGCGTCCTGACCCTCCGCCGCCTTGTACACCTTCGACCGCGGCACATAGCGCGCGGAGTTGCCGAGCAACCCCGCGACCTCCTCGTCAGTGAGCTCGCGGCGCACCTTGCCCGGGATGCCCGCGACGAGCGACTGCGGCGGCACGATCGTGCCCCTCGAGCACCACCACCTCGCGTGCCGTGGCAGACCACGAGCACCGCCTTGCCGGGAAGTCGGTGGCGATGCGGGTCAGGGCCACGACCCCGTGCACAGCGACGGAGTCGAGCGACGCTGCGCCCGGATACTCCCGGTCGGGCCAGCGCGCGATCGCGGCGGCGGCCGAGGTGCCCTCCAGCTCGCCGTAGTCGCGTTCGGCGAGCTTCGGATACGCGGTGCCGAACGGGGTGTTCAGCCCTTCCGCGATGATGCGGGCCGTCTCGCGGGCGCGCAGGAGCGGGAAGTTCACGACCGCATCCACGGCAGTGAGCGCAGGGTCATCGGGGTATCCGCCACCTATCGGTGTCCGGTGTTGTTGAGCCGGATGTCGCTCGATCCCTGGATGAGTCCCTCGGCGTTCCAGTCGGCCTGACAATGCCGGATGAACGCGACGATCATGACGTGAAGGCACCGATCACGCCGACCACGGGTCCAGACCGCCCCGGAGCCCACGACGACGAGCCTCACGGGCGCCACCAGCAGGAGGAACCGCGCCCGGTGGGCGAGGCGCCACGGCAGCACGCCCAGGTATCGCCGCGCGAATTCCCGGATCGCGGGGGTCGTCGATCGTCGGCGTTGTGATCCTGAGGATCGCAGCGACCGCCTGACTTCGGGGTGCTCGCCGAACGCTTCAGTGCCGGGAACGGCGCCGGTGACCCGCCCCTGCGGGCGGCGCAGCATCTTTTACACGCTGGAAATGTTCAGGCCATGCCCGCGCAACGACAGCCAGCGAGCATGGATCGTATACAAAACGCGAGAGATCGCGTCATGATTGCCGCGAGAATTGAGAGGCTTATGAAGACTTCAAGCCACCGCGATAGGCGTCTCGCCTGGGCGGGTGCGACCATGGTGGGGATGCTGACGATCGCCGGTTGTGCGGCGGAGCCATCGACCGAGGAAGAGTCCCTTCCGGTCGTGGCGACACAGCTGAACTGGGTCACCAACGTGGAGTTCGCCGGAATGTGGATCGCCGAGAGCGAGGGCTACTACGCGGAGGAGGGCATCGTCGCCGAATGGCTGCCGGGCGGCCCCAACGTCTCCAACACCGTTCAGATCGTCGCATCCGGTGACGCACCGATCGGACTCGATACGAACTTCACCTCGTTCATCGACGCCGTGTCGGAGGGAGCCGACGTGGTGCTCGTCGGTGCTGTCTACCAGGAGAGCCCATTGGCAATCCTGTCGCTCTCCGAGAACCCGATCAACTCGGTCGAGGACATGATCGGCAAGCGCATCGGAAGCCCCCAGGGGCAGCAGCGTGAACTGGATGCCATCTTCACCATCAACGGGCTAGAGCCGGATTACGAGTTCGTGCCGATCGGCTACGACGTGCAAGCGCTCGTGAACGGAGACGTCGACGGGATCACCGCCTTCGCCACCAACCAGGGACTCATCCTCGAAGAGCAGGGTGTGGACTACACCAGCGTGTCGTGGCAGGACCTGGGTCTGGATGTCTACTCCAACATGATCTTCGTCGACCGCACCTACCTGGAAGAGAACCGCGACCTGGTTGTCGCCTGGTTGCGGGCTACCGTGAAGGGCTGGGAGAAGAACGCCGACGACCCCGAAGTGGCCGCGCAGCTCGCGGTCGACGTGTGGGGAGCCGACCTGGGACTCTCGCTGAGCCAGCAGATCAAGGAGAACATCAATCAGATCCCGATGACGACGAGCGATCTCACCGCGGAGTCGGGTCTGTTGCGGATCTCGGCGGAGGACATCGAGCAGAAGATGTACCCGATCCTGCGGGCTGCGGGCATGACCGATCTTCCTGATGTCGCGACTTACGTTGACGAATCGCTGCTCGACGAGGTCTTCGGCGGATCGGCAACCCTGCTCCGATGACTGTGCAGGACCTCGGTCCGGTCGGCACGGCGACGCGGTCCCGAAAGACCATCGAGATCGTGATCGGCGTGCTCCTCTTCGCCTCGGCGTGGGAGATCATCGGCCGGACCGGGGTCCTCTCCACCTCCTGGCCACCCCTCACCGACGTGTTGTGGGTGATCGTCGATCCCGCGCGTGCGCCGAGGTTGTGGGGGGCGCTCGGGGTGACCGTCCAGGAGGGGCTTCTCGGCGGCGTGATCGGAATCAGCGCCGCGGTGGCGACCGCGGTGCTCTCCCGCCTGATGCCGGTCACGCGTCGCCCGGCGGAGCGCTTCGCGGTTCTCGTCGAGGCGGTTCCGGTCGTCGCCCTCGGCCCGCTGCTCATGGTCCTTCTGCCCCGCGCCGTCGTGCCCGCGGCGCTGGCGGCGACAGCGGCCTACTTCGCTGCCTTTGTCGTCATCTGCTCCGCGCTGTGGACCCGACGGGCGGCGCAGGAGGACCTGTTTGCCGTACTGGGTGCCCGGCGGATCGCGGTGCTCGCGCAGCTGGAAGCGCCCGCGGCGCTCCCAGCGGTGTTCGCGGCTCTTCAGCTGGCGATTCCCGCGGCCCTGTTGGGGGCGGTGATCGGCGAGTGGTTCGGCTCCGCCCGGGGCATCGGGCCCCTGCTGATCAACTCGATGCAGAACTACGACATCCCGTTGCTGTGGGCGGCGGGGGTCCTGACCGCAGTGCCCGCCAGCATCGTCTACGGCGGCGCTGCGTCACTCGCCCGGCGGAGCGCGGCGAGGTTCGGGCTGTGAACGCGCGCGTGACGGCTATCGGGCGAGCGGTCGCCCGGTTCGCCTGGGACAACGTGGCGGTCGTGGCGATCGTCGCCGCGTGGGCGCTGTGGGTCGTGATCGGGCAGGTCAACCGGGTCGTCATGCCCTCCCCGGCGAGTGTTCTCGCCGACCTGGTCGGACATCCGGATGCGTATCTTCCCGACCTCACGGTGAGCGCCGGGCTGGCCGCGACGGGTCTCGTCCTGGGACAACTGCTTGGCATCGGACTCGCCATCGCGGCCCATCTCTCAGGAGTCGTGCGTGCGGCGGTGCGGCCCGCGGTGCTGATCGTCCGCGCTGTTCCCATGGTGGCGATGGTTCCGATCTTCGCGCGGATTGTCGGTTACGGAACGCCGACCGTGCTGGTCGTCGCCACACTGGTCGCGTATTTTCCAGCGTTCGTCCTGGTGTCGCGCGGTCTGGCCTCCGCCTCGCGCAGCAAGCAGGACCTGCTGACGGTGCTGGGAGCCTCGAGATGGACGAGGTTCCGGCGGCTCGATCTCCCGGCCGCGGTCCCTTCGCTCTTGGAGGCGTTCCGGCTCTCTGCGGTCGGGTCGGTGGTCGGGGTGCTGCTCGCCGAGTTCGTCGTCGGGTCGTCGGGTCTCGGGCAGCTCTTCGTGGTGTCGCGGGTCTCCTACGACATGTCGCGATCCTGGGGTGCCGCCATCGTCGCCACAGTGCTCTCTCTCGCATTCTTCGGGCTGGCTTCGGCCGTGACGCGGTGGCTCGAAGCGGCTTATCACGACGGCAGTAATGGGAAGGGATGATCGTGAACGACAACATCGACGAGGCTTGGGTACGGACGGTACCCAAAGCCGAGGTCCACGTGCACCTGGACGGATGCATCGACCGGGAGGAGCTGATGCGACTGGCCGGCAAGTACGGGGTGCCCCTTCGCCGACCGGCCGAGCAGCTCTTCGATTTCGACGGACTCACCGAATTTCTCCAGTTCCTCGACTGGGGTGCGTCGCTGGTCAGGACCGCCGACGACGCGGCATCCGTCGCCTATCGGTTCGCCCAGAGGCAGGCGGCCAGCGGCATCCGCTACACCGACGTGATCATCAACCCGACCCACTGGGAGGCCTGGCGCGGAAATATCGCGGGACTCGTCGACGCCCTCGACGCCGGATGGCGAGAGGCGGAACAGGACGGACTCCCGTCGACTGGCCTGTGCCTGAGCTTGTTGCGCCAGCAATCCGCCGCTGAGGCCGATGAACTGCTGGATTGGATGCTGGAGCGGGACCATCCGCGGGTGGTCGCCCTGTCGATCGACGGCGACGAAGCGGTTGCCGGGCGTGTGTCCGCAAGGTTCGCCGACACTTTCCGCCGCGCGGCATCCCGTGGCATTTACCGGACCGTTCACGCAGGGGAGTCCAGTGGTCCCGAGGGTGTCCGCGATGCGATCGACCTCCTGATGGCCGATCGTATCGATCACGGCTTCCGCGCGATCGAGGAACCGGCGCTGGTCGCCGAGATCGCCGACCGAGGCATCCCGCTCGGCATCTGCCCGGGGTCGAACGTCGCTCTTGGATTTACCGAGAGCCGGGCCGCGCATCCAGTCGAGGAGTTGCGGCAAGCCGGGGTGCGGATCAGCCTCAACACCGACGACGGCACTGCCCTGGGATCGATTCTCGACCAGGAGTACGCCGCGACCGCGCGGGCGTTCGGCTGGCAGCGCGATGACCTTCTCGCCATCGCGCGAACATCGATCGAGTCGGCCTTCTGCGACGATGACCGTCGTAGCGCGCTGCTCGCGGAGCTCGATGCGGTGGCAGCCGGCGAGGAGGCGCGGGCATGAGCGCGGTGGCGATCGTTGACGCGCGAGTGCTGACGATGGACGATGAGCGCCGCGACCTCGAGCGGGCGACCGTGTTGGTCGAGGACGGCGAGATCGTCGCAGTGGGATCGAACGTCGAGATTCCCGTCGGCTCGCGGGTGATCGAGGCGGCGGGGCGCGCGGTGATCCCGGGACTCGTGAACGCGCACACCCATGTGCCGCAGATCCTGCTTCGCGGCGGCTACTCCCACGATCGGCCACTCTACGAGTGGCTCTACAACGTGCTGTACCCGGGCCTGAGCGTGTACGAGAACGACGACATCCGGTGCGCGACCTTGCTGTTCGCGACGGAGGCGTTGATGAACGGTGTGACGACGATCGTTGACAACGAGGATGCTGGAACGCGTTCCATGGTCTCCACCGCGGCGAGCACTGTCGAGGCCCTCGTCGAGAGCGGCATCCGCGCTGTATACGCTCGCATGTTCGCCGACCAGCCTGCGCCGGGTTTCGAGGATTATCTCGGCGCGGTCCGTGCGAAGGCCCCGGACGTTCCGGACAGCGACATCTTCGTCGACACCGATCGCGTCTTGGCCGACCTCGATGAGATCGTGCGGAGGTACGACAGGGCCGGTGAGGGTCGGATCCGAGTGTGGCCGTCGCCGGCGATCCCCGGAATCGTCTCCCGACGCGCCCTGCAGCGGAGCCGACAGATCGCGCGCGAGCGCGGAACCATGTGGACGATGCACGTCGCCGAGGACGAGCGGGAGCGCGTGCAGCACATGATGGGCGCGGTCGAGTATCTCGACAGCGTCGGTGCGCTCGATGAGAGGTTGCTCGCGGCGCACTGCATCGACGTCTCCGATCGTGAGATCCGGTTGCTCGCAGAATCGGGCACCCGGGTATCGACGCAGCCGGCGAGCAACGCCTTTCTAGGCGCCGGGGTCGCGCCGGTTCCGCGAATGCTCCGGGCGGGCATCCCGATGGGGATCGGCACGGACGATGCGAACTGCTCGGATGCGGTCGATCTCTTCGGTTCGATGAAGCTCCTGGCGCTCCTGCACCGCGCGGTGAGTCGTGACCCGGGGGCGATCAGTCCGCAGCGGGTCGTGGAAATGGCAACGATCGAGGGAGCGCGGGTTCTGGGTATGGATGACCTGATCGGATCGATCGAGGTCGGCAAGCGCGCCGACCTCGTCATCCTTGATCTGGAGGAGCCGCGGATGACGCCCGCGGCCGACTTGTACGCGGCGCTCGTATTCTTGCAACCCACGGTCGCGGTACGTACCGTGATAGTCGACGGTCGGGTCGTCGTCGAACGCGGCGTTCCTACCTTCCTTGGCGCTGACGGCGACCTCGCGGCCCTGGTGCGGGAGGCCTCGGAGCGTTCCCGCGGCATCGCGGACCGCGCACGACTCCAGGTGGGCCGATGAACGCCGGCGCGCCTCTCGGGCGCAGCGTGCGGGTCGAGGCGGTCTCGAAGTCGTTCCGGCTGAAGCGCGGAGCGTCGGTCCAGGCGATCAAGCGGGTAGACCTGGAGATCGCCGAGGGGGAGTTCGTCGCGCTCATCGGCCCGTCGGGCTCGGGGAAGTCGACGATCTTGCGGATGATTGCCGGACTTGACGAGCCGACTTCGGGGTCCGTGACGATCGCCGGTGAGCATCCGCGAGTCCTCGCGCGCGATCATCGCCTGGGTGTCGCGTTCCAGGACCACGCACTGCTGCCGTGGTTGACGGTGCGCAAGAACATTGAGCTCCCTTTCCGAGTCGCGGGCCGTGACGTCGATCGGCACCAGGTAGATGATCTGATCGACTTGGTCGGACTCCGGGGCTTCGCCGATGCGCGCCCGTCCCAGCTTTCCGGCGGGATGCGTCAACGAGTCTCGATCGCGCGGGCTCTGGCTCTGGATCCCTCCGTTCTGCTTCTGGACGAGCCGTTCGGAGCGCTCGACGCGGTGACGCGACGACGACTCAATGTGGAGCTGCAGGCGGTGTGGACGCGGTTGCGCATCACGACGCTCCTCGTCACGCACAGCGTCGAGGAGGCGGTGTTCCTCGCCGACCGAGTCGTCGTGCTGAGCGCCAGACCGGCGCAGGTCGCCGATGTCGTCGAAGTGGGGTTCGAGCGACCCCGTGAGCCGGATCTGCTGCGGGATGATCGCTTGCATCGCATCGTCGACGGGCTGAACGCGCGACTGGACGCGACGGAGGCGGAATCGTCCGCAAGCGGGGGAGCATCCAGCTGAGGCGACCGGAACTCGGCATCTGGCGGGGTTGGTCCCTAGAGTGAGGAGCATGGCTTCTCGTGCTGGGCTTCCCCTGCGCGACGTGATTGCCGCCGCGATCCGGGGACGGATCATCGATGGCTCGTACGTTCCCGGCAGCCGGCTTCGCGAGGAGGAGATTGCTTCCGATTTCGACGTCTCCCGAGTACCCGTGCGCGAGGCCTTTCAGGTGCTGGAGCAGCAGCGCTTTCTCGAGTTGCGCAAATACAAGGGTGCAATAGTCGCCCAGCCCGAGTCATCGGGCACCCGCGAGCTCATCGCGATCCGCGCCGAACTCGAGGCGATGGCGGCGCGGCTTGCCGCGGCTGCCCACGGAGGGGCGATGGCACGCGAACTTCGATCTCTTACAGAAGAGGGCAGCACCCTCGACCCGGTGACCGAACCCGAGCGCCATTCGGAGCTGGTGGAGCGATTCCACGACACGGTGGCGATTGCTTCCGGAAATCGAGAACTCGTCGAGATGCTGAGGACGCTGCGCAGCCGCCTCAGTTGGATATTCGGAGCGGAGCTGGCTGCGCGCGCTGCCGGGTCGTGGGATGAGCATCGCGACATCTGCGCGTCGATTCTCGGCGGCGAGGAGGCCGCGGCTCATCTCATGCGCGAGCACGTCCTCGGCGACCTTGCGTTCTTCGACGAGCTCATCCGTCGCTGAGGTTTAACACGGCGGTAACACTCCGACGCCGGCCCTCTCCGGTAGGTCGTATACGATCGAGGTGAGCAAGGGAGTCATAGTGACCACGACAACACCGCAGGCGATCCAGGCGGATCCCTATGCCTGGCCGTGGCACGGTCAACTCGATCTCACGCGCACGGCTCTGCTCTGCATCGACTGGCAGGTCGACTTCTGCGGCAGCGGTGGATTCATTGATTCGCTGGGCTATGACATCAGCCTGACCCGTGCGGCGATAGAACCCACCCAAAGAGTGCTTGGGCGGGCGCGCGAACTCGGGCTGACGGTGATCCACACGCGAGAAGGGCACCGCCCCGATCTCTCTGATCTGCCCGACACCAAGAGGTGGCGTTCCGCCAGTCAGGGGGTCGAGATCGGGTCCGTCGGGCCTCTGGGACGCGTGCTGATTCGAGGCGAGGCTGGGTGGGAGATCATCCCCGAGTTGGCCCCGCTTGCGGGTGAGACGGTCATCGACAAGCCCGGCAAAGGTGCGTTCTACGCCACCGACCTCGAGCACATTCTGCGCATGGCGGGGATTACCGATCTGCTGATTACGGGGTTGACCACCGATGTCTGCGTGTCGACCACAATCAGGGAGGCCAACGATCGCGGGTTCGAGGTACTCGTGCTGTCGGATTGCACGGCCGCGACCGATCGCGCCCGGCACTTGCAGACGATCGAGATCCTCACGATGCAGGGCGGCTTGTTCGCGGCTGTCGCTTCATCGGACTCCGTCCTCGCCGCGCTGGGTGCGGAATCGCTCCCGGCCGACGACCGGACGCGCTGATGTATGTCGATCTGACGGTCGTGCCGGTTGCTGCCCCCGACGACGCCCCGGTCGACAGGGTGTTCGGGCGAAGGGTCCTTGCCGTCATCGGAAAGACGGAGGGGAACGGCGGCGTTAACGACTTCAGCCGGGCTCTCGCGACTCGCGCCTGGACCGAGGGGCTCTCGGAACCGGCGTTGACCGTCATGTCGGGCGGCACTGAGGGAGTCCTCAGCCCGCATGTCACCGTGGTTTCGGAGGGTTCGACATCAGGCAACGGGCGACTTGCGGCGGGGTTCGCGCAGACCCCTCGGTTATCTGTCGAAGGGCTCGGGCGCCGAGAGCAGGTCGACGCGGTCGCTGCGGCGACGCTCGAAGCGTGCCGCAACGGAGGCTTTGATCCACGCAACGCCCACATGGTGCTCGTGAAATGCCCTTTGCTGACGACCGAGCAGATCGTGTCAGCGAGAGGCGGGGCCGTGACGGATGATCCCTACCTATCGATGGCGCGATCCCGAGCGGCTAGCTCGCTGGGCGTCGCGCTCGCGTGCGGAGAGATCGGCGGAGTCGAAGCGGACCAAGGCCTCGCAGGCGATCCTTCTGTCTGGTCGGCGGTCGCTTCGGCTTCCGCCGGTATCGAGCTCGACCGGTGCCTCGTGCTGGCGTTCGGGTCTCGACTCGACCCCGGCGGACAGCTGAACGCTGAGACGGTGGTCATGCACGACGCGATCGACGTGGAGGAGATCGTCGCGCTCCGCGATCGCATCCGAGCCGCCGGCGGCACCATCGTGCAGGTCTTCGCGAAGGCCGAGGCGAGTCCGGACGGGCGGATCCGAGGGTTACGGCACACGATGCTCACCGACACCGACCTCTCGTCGACACGACACGCGCGCGCGGCCGTAGGAGGCCTTCTAGCGGGGGTGTTCGGGCGCACATCGATCTACGTCTCCGGAGGCGCCGAGAACCAAGGGCCACCTGGAGGAGGTCCGGTGACGGTGGTGTGGCAGGAACCCACGGGCGGAGGTGAGACGAGGCGATGACGAGCAGATTCGGGCCGGTAGCGGCCACACCGTACGCGTGGCCGTTCGACGGAACGTTCTCCGCCCAGTCGACCGCGCTCCTGTGTATCGACTGGCAGGTGGACTTCTGCGGGGTCGGTGGCTACGTCGACCGCATGGGGTACGACCTCACACTCACCCGACGCGGACTCGCGCCCACAGCGCGGATCCTCGGTTCCGCTCGCGCGGCAGGCCTCCAGGTGATCCATACTCGCGAGGGTCATCGGGCGGATCTCTCGGACTGCCCGCCCAACAAACTCTGGCGCTCGCAGCAGATCGGTGCCGAGATCGGGTCGTCAGGACCGGGAGGACGCATCCTCGTACGCGGGGAACCCGGGTGGCAGATTGTGCCCGAAGTGGCACCTCTCGTGGGCGAGATCGTCATCGACAAGCCTGGCAAGGGGGCGTTCTACGGAACCGATCTCGACGTGATCTTGCGCACTCGGGGGATCACTCATCTGATTCTGACGGGGATCACAACCGACGTCTGCGTGCACACGACGATGCGGGAGGCGAACGATCGCGGCTACGAGTGCCTTCTGCTCAGTGACTGCACAGGCGCCACCGATCACGGAAACTACGAGGCGGCGCTGAAGATGATCACCATGCAGGGGGGTGTTTTCGGTGCGGTCGCGGAGTCGTCGGCGCTGGATGACGCGTTCGGTAAGGGATCCGCGCGGTGATCTCTCCTCGCATGGAGATCGCCCGCCTCCACTCCGCGTACCGGCGGGGAACCTGCACACCTCGCGATGTGGCGGAGCGCACTCTGGCTGCGATCGATGCGCGAGGACGTGACGGAGTCTGGATCTCGGTCTCCGATCGACTCGTCCGAGATGCTGAAGCACTCGATCCTGCCGATCGCGATCGTCTTCCGCTCTGGGGCATCCCCTTCGCGGTCAAAGACAACATGGACGTCGAGGGGTGGGCGACGACGGCGGCGTGCCCGTCTTTCGCCTACAGCCCCCAGCAGTCGGCACCCGTGGTTCGCGACCTGATCGCGGCAGGCGCGATCCTCGTCGGCAAGACCAACCTGGACCAGTTCGCTACCGGTCTGAACGGTACCCGTTCTCCTTACGGGACGCCCTCCTCGGCCCACGATAGCTCCCTCATCTCCGGCGGGTCGTCATCAGGATCCGCGGTAGCTGTTGCGGCGGGCCTGGTTGCGTTTTCTCTGGCGACCGATACCGCGGGGTCCGGGCGCGTTCCCGCGGCGTTGAACGGGGTCGTCGGTCTCAAGCCGAGTGTGGGCCTTGTCAGCACTCGCGGTGTCGTGCCGGCGTGCCGGTCGCTCGATTGCGTTTCGGTGATGGCGAACTCGGTTGCCGACGCAGCCATCGTGGCTCAGGTGATCGCCGGCTTCGATGATCAGGACCCCTGGTCGCGCCCGCTCCCGGTTCCTTCCGCCCGGGTTGCTTCGGTCTCGCTCGCCGGAGTCCGCCTGGGCGTGCCTGAGGTTGTCGCCGGATGGGGCGAGCGTGGCGAGGAGGACGCGTGGAGTCGGGTCCGTGCCGACCTCGTCCGAGCCGGAGCCGAACTGGTTGAGATCGACTACACCCCGCTTCTCGAGGCAGGTCGTCACCTGTATGGCGGTGCGTGGCTTGCTGAGCGCGCGACCGCCGTCTCGGTCGCGCTCGAGGAGGACCGAGACGACGTCGACCCGGTCGTGCGCCAGATCTTGGCGGGCGCCGGTGCGATGTCGGCCGCACAGGTCTGGTCGAGTATGCACCGCGTGTGGGAGTTGCGGCGGGAGGCGGATGACATCCTCCGTTCGGTCGATGCTCTGCTCACTCCCACGGTGACGAAGACCTACACGGTCGAGCAGATGCGCGCTGACCCCGTCGAACTCAACGCGCAATTGGGTACCTACACGACCTTTACCAACCTGCTCGACATGTGCGCCATCGCGGTCCCGGCGGGGAGTACGGCGGCGCACGTCCCCTTCGGTGTCACCCTTCATGGGCCTTCCGGTGCCGACCAGGAACTCGCAGGGCTGGCGTCGGCGCTCGCGGATGCGGTCGACCAGGACTCGCTGATGGAGGTCGCCGTCGTCGGCGCCCATCTCGAGGGGTTCGGACTTCATCACCAAATCACCGATCGCGGCGGGCTCCTGAGCCGGCGCACGATGACCGCACCCCGGTACCGGCTCTACGCGCTCCCCGGCGACGAGCCGCGACGTCCCGGGCTGGTGACCGATCTACGAGAAGGCGCTCGTATCGAGGTCGAGGTCTATCGGCTTCCGACTGCTACCGTCGGGTCCTTTCTCCGCGGTGTGAGTGCACCGTTGGCGATCGGCACGCTCGAGCTCGACGACGGCACCGCCGTCCACGGATTCGTCTGCGATCCGACGGCGCTCGAGGGAGCGCGTGACATCACCGCGTACGGCGGGTGGCGCTCGTATATGGCCGCGGCGGCCGATGATCTCAACAGGGCGGCCGATGCCAGCTGACGACGTCCCGATCCTCGCGGTTCACGGGGTCGCGGCCTCACCTGCCGTCTGGGATCCTCTGAAGCGCTTGATTCCACAGCTCCGGGCGCTTCGTCGCCCGAAGACCGGTCGGTTGGAGGACGAGATCGAGTGGCTGGCCGAGTATGCGGCGGGCGCGGTCATCGTGGGGATGTCAGGCGGGGCAACCCTCGGTCTCGCGCTCGCGGGCATGGGTGCCGCGTGCCATGGATTCGTCCTCCATGAGCCGGCGGCGGGGAACCTGGTGCCGGACCTTCTCTCCCCGACCGCCGAGGCCTTTCGCCGTGGCGGGACGACAGCGGTGGGTAAGGCGCTCTATGGCAGGAGGTGGTCGGTCGACCTGCTCGATGACCACGGAGACGTCGACGCGACGACGGCGAAGGAGATCGCCATGTTCCGCAGCTTTCAGCCTCGACGTCGACCGGTCGGGGGACCCCGATGCGTGGTCACGACGGGGTCTCGGTCGGCTGCGCCCAGGCACCATGTTGCGAGAGAGCTGCGGCGGCTGGGCTACGAGACTCGCACCATCGAAGGCTCCCGGCACTTCGTCACATACGAGCAGCCCGCGAGGCTGGCCGCCCTGGTGCGCGAGGTCGCCGGATTGGATGCGCCCGGGCATCCGGGGATCGATGACGGAGGTTCGGGGTGGGCGAGGTTCTGGTGGTGACCTCGCGGCGGTCTTCTAGACCTCGGCCGCGCGGTAGATCTTCGACCGCGGCACATAGCGCGCGGAGTTGCCGAGCAGCCCGGCGACCTCCTCGTCGGTGAGCTCCCGCCGCACCTTGCCGGGGATGCCCGCGACGAGCGATCGCGGCGGAACGACGGTTCCCTCGAGCACCACCGCCCCCGCGGCGACGAGCGAGTTCGCGCCGATGACGGCGCCGTTCAGCACGGTCGCGTTCATGCCGATGAGGCATCCGTCTTCGACGACGCAGCCGTGCACGACGGCGGCGTGGCCGATGCTGACGTCGGCGCCGATGATCGTCGGGTTGCCCGCCTCGGTGTGGATCACCGCGTTGTCTTGGAGGTTGCTGCGTTCGCCGAGCACGATCTCGTCGATGTCGCCGCGCAGCACCGCGCCGAACCAGACGTTGGCATCTGCAGCGATGCGCACCTTGCCGATCACGGACGCGTTCGGGGCGACCCAGGCGTCGGCGGAGATGTCGGGCTCGTGCCCGTCGAAGGGGAGGATGACCGGCATTCCGCCAGCCTAGCTGTACTGCCCAGGCAGGTTGTTTGAGATCCGGCTGATGGGCGGGAGCTTCCCGATCGCAGTGTGGGGCCTGTGGTGATTGTAGAAGTG
>NZ_MKTR01000010.1 GCF_001898325.1 Microbacterium sp. 67-17 | reverse complement strand
AACAGGCCGTGCCGCTCACGATCGGGCAGGCCCGTCCACTGACTCCGGACGCCCTCACCGGTGCAATCCCGACGGCCGGTCCCGCGCGCCCGCGGTGGTGGACGGCGCGATAACGCTGCACCCGAGCGCCCCGCCGAGACGATCCGGCGGGGCGCTCCCGTGTCCACCCCCCGGCCCGTCAAATGTCCGACCCCCCCTACTACTGTTGTGTGTGTCAGATACACAACATGGCGCGAGCCGTTAGGCGCGGGCGGCGTGTGCCGGCATGCCGGACCGCCCCACCAGGGGCGAACGGCCGGCTTCGCCGACGCGATGACGCGCCGGCCGCGAGCGGGCGGATTTGCTCAGCGCGCCTGGAGGAGGCGCGCTTTCAGACGCTCTCCCCGCGCCTGGCGTTGGCTCTCCAGATCTCCCAGGCCCTCGTGAGCTGCCCGTTGTTGGATTCCGCGGCCGCGGCGCCCTCTTCTGCGGTGAGGGCGGTGTAGCCGCCGAGCTGACCGGCCGTCACCTGTGCTCGGGCGTTGAGGTCCGCGTAGACCGCGCGGGCGACCGCCTGCGGGATCGAGTCGCCCACGGCGACGAATCCGTGTCCTCGCATGAGTGCGACCGCCGCGCCCCCGAGGGTCGCAGCAAGGTCCGCGCCGAGCGAACCGCTGCGGATCAGCAGGTCGCTGGAGGACCCGACGCTGTCACGGATCTCGAAGACCGGGACCGCTTCGCCGAGGAAGCCCGCCATGTGCCACACCGCCTGCAGAGGCGTCCTGGAGATGCTGAAGGGCACCATCGACGCGGAGTGGCTGTGGACAACGGCCTGGACATCGGCGCGTGCCCGGTAGATCTCGCCGTGGATGAATCGTTCGAGATAGCTCGGTCTGTCGTCCGCGGTCGTCCCGTCCAATCCGATCACCTGAATGTCGTCGGGCGTGACGAGGCCGGGGGCCAGGTTTCTGGAGATGAGGAACCTGCTCGGGTCGTCGGGGTCACGGACGCTCACGTGGCCGAAAGCATCGAGGATGCCGTGGCGGACGAGAATGCGATTCGCATCGACGAGATCCTCTCGAACCCCTAGTCGATCACCAGTTGACATCCTTCATCGCTCCCTACTGCAGACGTACGTGTCGCTGTCAGCCCGAACACGCGGCTCACTCACCGTATACGGCGCTGTCACTCCTGCTCGACATCTCACGCGAACGCCTGCCCGAAGACCCGGACATCGCCCATCGCAGACGCGACCTGGATCAGCGTCGGCCCATCCTCGGCGAACGCGGCGGCGAACGCGCTCTCGAGCTCCTCCGGGTTGGACGCCCGCCAAGACTTCAGTCCCAGGCTTCGGGCGTACGATGCGTGGTCGATCGGGGGCCGGAAGGTCCAGCGCATCGCATCCTCTGCGCCGGGCTCTCCGAGCGAGCTGCCCATCGCTCCCGTCACGGTCGCGACGTCCCGCCAGCCCCCGTTGTCGAGGACGAGGTAGACGACCGGAACGTCGTACGCGGCAGCGGTGTGGATCGCTGTGGAGTTGAACATGAACCCGCCATCGCCGAGGACGGCGATCACTCGACGATCGGGACGAGCCATCTGGATGCCGACCGCCGCCGGCGCGCCCCAACCCTGAGCACTCGCCTTCCCCGAGAGGCCGAAATACGTCCACGGTGCGCCATAGTCGACGAGTGTGTCGATGAAGCCCTCCGCGGATCCGCACTGGTTGACGACGATCGTCTCGGAGCCGCCGAGGCGATGGATGAGGTCCGCGATGTGGGCCGCCGATACCGCGCCATCAGCCTCGCCGAGCAGGCGCGACCGCAAGGCTTCGCGGCCCGCTTCCCAGCGCTCTCTGAGCCCTCGCACCCGCCCGCCCGAGCTCACGGGTACCGCTCCGCCTTCAGCGAGGCGATCGGCGACCGCATCGAGCAGGCGCCCGGGGTGGCTGAGGATGCCGACCTGACCTGCGTACTGCCGGCGCAGAGCGAGCGGGTCCACGGTGACCTGCACCACGAGGCTGTCACCGAAATCCGGCAGGGGCATCGCCAGCCCCTCGGTGAGCTCGGCGCCGAGGAGGACGACGACGTCTGCGCCCTCCAGTGCAGGGCTCGATGCGGTCAGCTTGCCGACGTACCTCGGATTGGTGTTCGGGAAGGCGAGGTCGGCGCCCTTGATCTCCCCGAGCACGGACGCGTCCACCAGGTCGGAGAGCCTTTCCAGCGCGGCAATCGCACCGTACCGCGCGACCTCTGTCCCCACCACGATGACCGGACTGGCCGCCGTCCTGAGAATCTGGGCGAGACGCTCTACCGCATCCGGATCGAGCGCCTCATGCAGATACTCGGTCACCGGTCCCGGGGTGAACTCGATCTCCTCTTCCAGAAAGTCCATCGGAATGCCGAGGTGCACCGGACCGTAGGGAGGGGTGGAAGCGATCTGGAACGCTCGCTCGAGGAACTCCGGAAGCCGCTCCGCCCGGGGGATCTCAGCCGACCACTTCGTGTACTGCTGTGTCGCCTCTGTGATGGCCCGGGGAACGTTTTCGGCGCCCAGGCATCCCTGCAGGCGGCCTTCGCCTCGACGGGGTTTGCCCGAGGCTGACGGGAACAGCGCCTCCCAGCACCGCCGGCATGGATCGCGCCGCGCTTGCTGCGACGACGTACAGCGCGCAGCGCTGCCCCCCTACGAGAGCAGAACGGTCACGGTCTTCGTCTCGGTGTACGAGATCAGTTCGTCGAGGGACTCCTCGCGGCCGATCCCCGAAGCCTTCACCCCTCCGAACGGCAGTCCCCAGAAGTGCCGGCTGCCACTGTTGACGAGGATGTAGCCGGCCTCGATCTGCCGGGCGACGACGTGGGCGCGCGTGACGTCGCGCGTCCAGATGCTCGAGGTGAGCCCGTACTGGACGCCGTTGGCGATCCGTACGGCCTCCTCGTCGGCGTCGAAGGTGGTGACGGAGAGGACGGGGCCGAAGATCTCGTTCTGCTCGACGAACGACCCGGGGCTGACACCGGTGAGCAGCGTCGGCTCGACGAACCACCCCTCATCGAGGCCGGCGGGACGGCCGCCGCCCGTCGCCACGGTGGCACCCGCCTTCCTGCCTTCGGCGATGGCGCTGATGGACTTCTGGAACTGTGCCTCCGACACGAGCGGGCCCATGTCCACGGACGGGTCCAGCGGGTCTCCCACCCGGATCGCGGCCATGCGCTCGGCGACCCGGCCGATCACTTCGTCGGCCACCGAGGAGTGCACGAGCAGGCGGCTCGTCGAGCCGCAGCTCTGTCCGGCGACCCACGTGAAGTTCATACCCGCGACGGCACCGGCCGCAGCCGCCTCCAAATCGGCGTCGGCGAAGACGATCTGAGCGTTCTTTCCGCCCAGTTCGAGCGACACGTGCTTGACTCCGGTCTCGGCTGCATCCCGCTGGATCGATTGCCCCGTCGCGGTGGACCCGATGAAACCGATCCGGCGGACCTCGGGATGACGCACCAGCGCGCGTCCGGTCACCGCGCCGCGACCGCTGACGGTGATCAACAGATTGTCCGGGAGGATCCCGACCGCGAGCTCGGCCAGGCGCAACGAAGACAGCGGCGTCTGGTCCGGGGCCTTGAGGACCACGGCGTTGCCGGCGACGAGGGGCGCGGCGACCTTCGCCGCCGCGAAGAAGAAGGGATGGTTGAACGCACCGATACGCGCGACCACTCCGTAGGGCACCTGCATGGTGTAGTGGAGGTTCGTGCTCACCGGAATCGTCCGGCCACCGAGGTCGAGCGCCATGTCGGCGAAGATCTCCATGAGTTCCGCCGCCGCGTCCACATCGCCCCTCATCATCGAGAGGGTGAACCCGCCGTCCAGTGCGTCGAGAGTGGCGAGCTCCTCACGGTGCTCTCGGATCGTCGCAGCGAGTTGCCGGATCACGGCGGCCCGGGCTCGGGGCGGCATCGCGCCCCAGGCCGGCTGCGCAGCCTGCGCCGCCGCCACCGCGCGCCCGACCTCCTCCTCGGAGAGGTCGGGGGCGGAGGTCAGGGGACGCCCGGTCGTGGGGTTCTCGACCTCGTAGCGCGCGGCACTGGCCCACGGCTTGCCATCGAGAGTGACGGTCCATTCCCGGTCTGCGACATCGGTCGACGGGCTCATCATTGACTCCTCGTTTCCAGCAGAAGCGGTTTCTGTGTTCCAGAGGAGCATGCCCACCCTCTGGGACGGGAGGATGGTCCTCGCAGCCGCGACGCATCGCCTCCTCCTCCGAGCGCGGCCGCGAAGGCCTTCCTCGGGCCCACTTGACGTAAGGCGCGCGTGTGTGGCAGAATCAATTTCTGCACATCAGAAACTATGCCTCGGCCTGCTTCGACGTGCGACGTCGGAGCGGTGTCGAAGCATTACACTACGGATAGGCGCGACGATGAGCACTTCCAGCATGACGATCTACGACGAGATCCGTCGCGGAATGATACCGGCGTACATCTACAACGACGCGGAGATCTTCGCGCGCGAACGAAAGAACCTTTTCAGCCGCGCCTGGCTGTTCGTGGGCCACGAGTCCGAGATTCCTCAGGCCGGCGACTACGTCGTCCGGCGAATACTCGACGACTCGTTCATCATCGTCCGCGACGAGAAGGGTGAGATCCGCGCCCACTTCAACATGTGCCTGCATCGCGGCATGCAGGTCTGCCGGGCCGAGATGGGGAACGCCTCGCACTTCCGCTGCCCGTACCACGGGTGGTCCTACCGCAACGACGGACGCATCGTCGGACTCCCCTTCCACGAGGAGGCCTACGGCGGCGAGGCCGGGTTCAGCCGAAAGGGCGCACGGCTCCTGCCGGCGCCGAACCTCGGTATGTACAACGGCCTGATCTTCATCAGCATGGACCCGGATGCGCCGAGCCTCGAGGACTACATCGGCGACTTCAAGTTCTATCTCGACTACTACACCCGGCAGAGCCCCAGCGGCATCGAGCTCCGGGGCCCGCAGCGGTGGCGCGTCAAGGCGAACTGGAAGATCGGCGCCGAGAACTTCGCCGGCGACATGTACCACACGCCCCAGACGCACACCTCGGTCGTCGAGATCGGGCTGTTCCGCGAGCCGAAGGCCGAGAAGCGCAAGGACGGCAACACATACTGGGCCGGCAACGGAGGCGGCACGACCTACAAGCTCCCGCCGGGCACGCTCGAGGAGCGGCTGCGGTACGTCGGCTACCCGGACGAGATGGTCGAGCGGATGAAGGCGACCTGGTCTCAGGAGCAGCTCGATGTCATCGGCCGCGACGGGTTCATGATCTCCGCGGCCTCGCTCTTCCCGAACATGTCCTTCGTCCACAACTGGCCCAAGGTCGAGGAGGGTTCGGACGAGGACGTGCTCCCGTTCATCTCCATCCGGACGTGGCTTCCGATCAGCGAGGACGAGACCGAGGTGTACTCCTGGTTCGCGGTCGACGCTGAGGCTCCGGAGGAGTTCAAGGCACTGTCGTACAAGGCCTACCTGATGTGCTTCGGGTCGACGGGCATGTTCGAGCAGGACGACGTGGAGAACTGGGTCTCGCTCACGAACACGGCGAAGGGATCAATGGCGCGGCGCCTGCTCCTGAACAGCCGCATGGGCATCCTCAAGGATGGATCGCCGGTCGTCGAGCCGCTCGGCCCCGACCAGTTCGCCGGCCCCGGCGTCGCGCACGTGGGCTACGGCGAGTACAACCAGCGCCATCTGCTCCACCGCTGGGCGGACTACCTGGAGTCGGAGTACGAGGGCGTCGACTTCCGTGCCCTGTCGATCGGCGGCGAGCCGCCACTGGATGTCGAGCCCCGACCTGCGGGCATCACGAACAATGGTCAGAAGGTGGTCCGATGATCGAGGAGACCGGCAAGGCAGTTTCCGAAGTCTCCCGGCTTCGCAAGTCGTCAACCCTCGCCGACCGGGTGGGCTCGTCCCTGCCCTTCACGAGCGAGCTGCACGCCACGATCCATCGCTGGCTCGTCGAAGAGGCCTACACTCTCGACCAGCAGCGGTATGAGAGCTGGCTGGACATGCTGACGGAAGACATCCACTACGTCATGCCCGTCCGCGTGACCACCGCACTCGGCACGCCCTTCAGCACGTCCCCCGGGATGGCGCACTGGGACGAGAACAAGTACTCGCTCAGCCGGCGCGTCGCACGGTTCCTTACCGAGCATGCCTGGACCGAGGACCCTCCGTCCCGGCTGCGTCACTTCGTGACCAACGTGCGGGTGTTCGAGACCGACGTGCCCGGCGAGGTGCTCGCCGACTCCGCGATGCTGCTGTTCCGCAGCCGAGGAGACGTGAACGAGCCGTCGATCATCTCCGCCCACCGGGAGGATGTGTTCCGTGACGTCGGAGGCGAGTACAAGCTCGCGCGCCGCGTCATCCTCGTCGACGAGTCGGTGCTGCGCACCCAGAACCTGGCGATCTTCCTGTGACCCTGGAGTGGGAAGGCGCCGACGTCGATCGGGCCGCCGCGATCGCCGCCGCCGAGGAGCGCGCACGTTTGGTCGCGCGCACCGTCGGCGAGCCGCTCACGATCGCCAACGAGTTCTCTGAGATCACGGTGAGCCGGGTCGAGACCCGCAACGGGACGCGTCTGCTCATCGACTCTCCGAAATCCGGACAATGGATCGCACTCGACCCGCTCGAGCTGGAGGCGCTCACCTGGCAGACCGTCCAGACGTTCTCAGCGATGATCGGGTCGCCGTACGCGCCCATGTTCCCCGACCCCGACCCATCATCAACGAGGAATGACCATGGCCACGGTGAAGGCTGACCTCTCCCTCTGCCAGGGCTACGCGAACTGCGTCGTGGCCGCGGGAGACTACTTCGACATCGACGACGACGGCAAGGTCGTGCTCTTGCAGCTCGAGGTGCCGGACGCGGAGCGCACTCGCGTCGGGGAAGCCGCCCGAAGCTGCCCGGTCTCGGCGCTGTCTGTCGAGGGTTGAGCCGATTCGCATGTCTCACGTCGTCGTCGTCGGTGCTTCCGTCGCCGGAGTCAAGCTCGTACAGAATCTTCGTTCGGAGGGGTTCACCGGCGCGATCACGCTGGTGGACCAGGAGAGCCATCCCCTCTACGACCGTCCCCCGCTGTCGAAGAAGTACCTCAGCGGCGCCGCATCCGACCCGGAGATCGCGCTGACGACGGCGGAAGCGCTCGAAGGCCTGCGGGTCGAGACCCGTTTCGGCGTCGCCGCGACCGAGCTGGATCCTGCCGGCAAGACGCTGACGCTCGCCGACGGCAGCGAGCTGACCTACGACATCCTCGTCATCGCGACGGGTGCCCGAGCTCGCCGAACCCCGTGGGCTTCCACTCCCGGCGTCCACGTGCTGCGTACCCGCGCCGATGCCGACGAGCTGCGCAAGGAGCTCGTTCCGGGCCGCCACCTCGCGGTGGTCGGCGCCGGATTCATCGGCGCCGAGGCGGCCGCCACAGCGCTTGCGGCCGGTGTCAAGGTCACCATCATCGAACCGATCGGTGCTCCGATGGGCCGGGCGATGAATATGGAAGTGGGCGGTATCTTCGCGGAGAAGTACCGCAGGGAGGGTGCTGAGCTACGCTTCGGCGTCTCCGTCGAGAACGTCGAGCGCACGGGTGACCGCGTCCAGGTCACGCTCACCGATGGCGCGACGCTGGATGTCGACGCTGTCCTGCTCGGTATCGGAGCGGTCGTCAACACGGAGTGGCTCGAGTCGTCGGGCCTCGCGCTGGATAACGGTGTCGTCTGCGAAGGCACGCTTGCCGCCGTCGGCGTCTCCCACGTGTATGCGATCGGCGACGTGGCACGATTCATGAACCGACGGCATCCCGACCCGATCCGGTTGGAGCACTGGACGAGCGCGACGGATCAGGCGCTGATTGTCGCGCATAACATCGCTCACCCGGATGACCTGCGCAGCTACGACCCGACGGAGTATGTGTGGAGCGACCAGTACGACTGGAAGATCCAGATCGTCGGGCATACCGGATCTGATCACTGGACGATGGTGGGCGACCCTGCGCAGGACCGCTTCGCCGTCGTGTACGGCGAGAGCCAAGGGCAGGCCGAAGGTGCCGTCATCGTGAACTGGCCGCGTGCCCTCGTCGACGCCCGCCGCTCGGTCGCCTCGCGAGCGAAGGCGGACGAGCTGATACATCGGCTGCGCGCCCTCCTCGAGCCCTCGAGCACGGCTCCGGCGAAGGCGGCCGCCCGATGAGAGCTGACGACACCACCCTCCCCCTCCTGCACGGTCACCGCATCCCGCGAATCGGGGTGGGCACGTGGCCACTCACGGGAGACGAGTGCGCAACGATGGTCGAGAAGGCGGTCGGCTACGGTTACCGCCTGTTCGATACGGCGTACAAGTACGCGAATGAGGAGGCCGTCGGTGCCGGTCTGCGTGCATCGGGCATCCCTCGTGACGAGGTCTTCATCACGAGCAAGTTCAACAAGGAGGACCACAGCGTCGAGGGAGTGCAGCGCGCGTACGACCGATCGCTGAAGACCCTTCGCGTCGACTACCTCGATCTGTTCCTGATCCATTGGCCGGTTCCGGCCCTCGACCGATACGTCGAAGCGTGGAAGGGTCTGGTGAGACTGCTCGAAGAGGGACGAGTGAAGGCGATCGGCGTCTCCAACTTCAAGTCTCACCACCTTCAGCGCGTCGTCGACGCGACCGGTGTCGTCCCCGACGTCGATCAGATCCAGCTCAGCGTCGACATCGCCCGTGTCGAACAGCGCAGCTTCCAGCGCGCTCACGGCATCCTGACCGAGGCGTGGAGCCCGCTCGGACGCGGAGGAGCCCTGCTGTCCGATCCCGCGGTGACCGCGATCGCGTCGAAGTATGACAAGTCGCCCGCACAGGTCCTACTGCGCTGGCACATCGAGGAAGGGATCGTTCCCGTCCCGCGCGCCGGCGATGAGAAGCATCTCGCGCAGAACATCGACGTCTTCGATTTCACGCTCAGCTCGGAGGATATGGCGACGCTGAGTGGGCTGGATCAAGGCGAAGAAGCCGCCCGCGACCCGGACGATCCGGCCAACGGGCACTGAGGCCCACGGCGGCGGGTCGGTCGCTCCCGCAGCCACGCTCATCAGCGGCGTGTTCGCGTGCGCAGCGCATCCATGGGCGCTACGACGACCCGGGCCGGTTCACCCCAACAGTTCGGCGAGGCGGATCGCGGCGTCCTGCAGTGACCGCGCTAGGGACTTGACCTTGCCCGGCGGTAACCGCTGCACGGGCGCGGAGGCGTTGATCGCCAGTCGCAGTCCCGACGAGACGTGGACCGGGACCGCGACGCTCGCCACGCCGTCCTCGCTTTCCTGCCGATTCACGGCATAACCGTCCAGTCGTGTCCGAACCAGTTCGGCGACGAGTTCGTCTCGGGAACGTATGGAGTTCGGTGTGACGATCTCGAGCTGCTCGTCCGGGTACAGCCGGAAGAGCTGCTCGTCGCTCAGCTCGGCAAGCAGCGCCTTGCCGGTCGAGGTGCAATGCGCCGGCAGGGTCTTGCCCAGTCTCGAAACCACGCGCACGGCCACATCGGGCTCGGCAACGGCGAGGAATCGGACATGGTTGCCCTCGAGCGTGCCCAGGTGGCAGGTCTCACCGAGGGCGGCGCTGAGGTCCTCGAGGATCGGCTGCGCCAGTCTCGGGACATCCATCCTGCGCAGCACCGAGAAGGCCACCGTCGTCAGCGCCGGGCCAGGGCCGTAAGCCTTGGTCACCGGGTTCTGCCGCACGAAGCCGCGCCATGCCAGCATCGCGAGAAGTCGGTGCGCGGTCGAGGTCGCCACCCCGAGGAGGGCACCGGCGTCCGTGAGCCGCAGCTCGTGCTCCTCACCCAGCAGCAGGATCAGCTTCAGCGCGTTGTCGACCGACTCGATCGGATACTGGGGTGGATCGCCCGGCGACCCGAGCTGTCGATTCTGCACGGCAGAAAGCTTACTTGCAACGTGGGCGCGCTCCTCCTGCACCGCGCGCTCCGATGCCGACCCGACAGGCGGGAGGATCGTCTCCGCGGTGCCACTGCAGCCCGTGCCACCCCACGCCGCCCGCGTGGCTCCCTGTGACGGCCCCGACGGCCCAGGCGCTCTACGGTCGGAGCAGGACCTTCAGGCTGCTGGACGCGTCGCGGGACTGCTCGAAGGCGGCGGCGGCATCGTCGAAGGCGAACTCGTGGGTCGCCAGCGGCGACAGATCGATCCCCTGGGCGTCGGACGCCTGACGATCGACTCGAGGACGGCCTCGTACTCGCGATGAGCGATGGCGAACGACTGCGGGTGCCACAACTGATAGATGTGTAAGCAGCGTTCCGGGTAGGAGTCCACTACCCGCCCCAACGGGATGTCTGCACGCGCGACGCAGCAGCGGAGGAACGCGTGGTGCGCCACCAGCCAGGCGTCCATGTCACCGACTGCCAGCGCCGCATCCATTAGCGTCCCGTACTCGCGCGAAGCGCCGATCTCGGAGCGCAGCATCCGTCCACCGTCCGGCGCGCGCCTAAGGACTCCAGCTGAAGCCGGACACCGTAGAGCTGGTCGACCTCTTCTACGTCCGGGTGATACACCGTCGCTCGGCGATGGTATCGGCCTCGTTTGAGCCTTTCTTCCCGCAGCAAGCGAAACGCCTCGTGCAAATGACCTCCCCGTCGATCCAGGTCTTTCAACTTTCCATCCTGCGTGAGGCGGCAGTGGCGGTGACACTCCACTGCTCGGAAGAGCACTATTTCGCGCTATTGATCCGGACCCCGATGGTCGGAAGCTGTTCAGTGCCGCGTCATCGGCGCAATACGCTGGGAGACGGGGCTTCCTCTGCCCCGGGAGGACACCATGCAACCAGATAACCTCACGGTCACGGCTCGGGTGGCGCGCACAGCCGTCCCCGGGCGGCTGGACGATCTCACCGAGTGGGCGCATGGTTTCACCGGCCGGGCCCAGTCGTTCCCCGGCTACCGGGAGTCGAAGGTCCGAGTCTCGGAACGGCACCGGCGCCAGGTTGTCGTCGAGATCACGTTCGCTTCCCCCCATGACCTCATCCGGTGGGAGGACAGTAAGGAGCGGCAGGCGCACCTGCAACAGGCCGTGCCGCTCACGATCGGGCAGGCCCGTCCACTGACTCCGGACGCCCTCACCGGTGCAATCCCGACGGCCGGTCCCGCGCGCCCGCGGTGGTGGACGGCGATTTTAGTGTGGATCGCGCTGGTACCGCCTGCCATGTTCAACGCCTACTTCATCGCTCCGCTCCTGACCGGCCTGCCGCCGTACCTCCAGATCCTATGTACGACGCCACTGACCGTCGCGTGCGTCATCTGGGTGATGTTGCCTCTATTGCACGCGCTCGAGGAGAGCATCCGCCACTGGCTCGCGTGGCGGCGCGGGCGCTGAGCGTCTGCCCCATTAGGCGCTGTCGCGGCGGGCAAAGCCCTCTCCGCTCCCTCTTGTCAATCTTGCCTACCTTGGTGAGGGGCATGTCGTCGACGGCGATCAGCCGCTCGGGGTGCTTATGCTTAGCCACCCCGGCGGACTCCATGGCGGCGCGGATCCGTTCGAGCCCGAGCGGGCCGCCCTCCTTGAGACTCACGTAGACGCATACCCGCTCGCTGAACACGGGGTCGAGCATCGCGACGGCGGCCGCTAGATCGAAGCTGTCATAGCGGTAGACGAGGTCCTCCACCTCTTCGCACGAAATCTTCTCGCTGCCTCGGTTGATCATGTCGAGATGTAGCCATCCTCGGTGAAGGACCGCGCGTTCGTCTCAGGTGCGCGGTAGCATCCGCGCGGGGTGTAGCGGATCGGTTTCCTGCTCGAGCATAGATCGACGGCTCATCAGATGCCTCCAGAGTTCTTTTCGTCGGTTATGTCGGTGTGGTGATCAGCGGCGGCGCTGGCGCTTGCCGCCCCAGAACGCGCGGACTGCCATGGTGATCGCTTCGTCTTTGGTGAGGCGATCACCACGGGCCGCGGCTTCGTCGCGTGCCTGGTTGATGTACTCGAAGACGTCCGGAGGTAGTCGGAAGGTCGCGGGGTGTTTTTCGATGCGCTGGACATTGTACGGGCCGCGCTTCTTGCCGGTGCGGGGCGACGTGTCACACCCCAATCAGGGCGGCTTCGACGTCGTCATCGGCAACCCACCCTACGTCAACCGGCGCGAGCTCAGCTACCGCATCACCGGCTTCGAGACAGACAACGTCGACGACATCTACGCCTCCTGCTGCGAGCGCTCGGCGCAGATCACGCGCCCGGATGGCCGGCTCAGCCTGATCGTTCCCATCCGCAGCCAGTTCGCCGATCGCGACGAGTCACTGCGGAAGTTCTACGAGCGGCGGTTCGATGCGATCTGGGTGAGCACCTTCCAGGAACGCCCGGCTGCCCTGTTCCAGGTGAAGGTGCGCAGCACGATCATCACCGCCGCCGGGTATGGCAGCGTCTCCGAGCTGCACACGACGCTCACCCACAGCTGGATCGAGGCGTTCCGTCCGCATCTGATGGCGACACTGCGGTATTCGCTTCGGCCCGCCGGCTCGCGGACCCCGAACTGGATGCGCGCCAGCAGCGACGCGATGTTCGAGCTGATCGACACGCTGCTTGCGAAGGGCACGATCTCCTCGACGCCGCTTGTCCGTGTGAGCGACTACTCCGTCGGTTTCAAGAAGACCGCCACGTACTTCCTGAGCACGTACACGGTGCCGCCGGTCACCTACGACAAGACCACGCACGCCACGGTGCCCCTCAACGAGGGGAAGCTGTTCGTTCAGAACCGGAAGGACCAGCTCGCGGCCAGCGCGATCGCGGCGTCGCGGCTGGCGTTCCTGTGGTGGACGTTCACGGGCGACTGCTTCAACGTCACCAAGGGCACGATGTCGCAGATCCCATTCTCCCCGCACGCTTACGGGCAGGACACGTTCGATGCTCTGGTGGAGCTCGGCGAGAGGATCGAGGAGGCGCTGCCGGCCGTGCGCTCCTGGGATCTCAACTCCGGGAAGTACGTGGGCGGGTACGCGATCCCCGAACTGCGTCATCTCACCGGTCAGGCCGACGAGATCATGCTGGAGGCGATCGGCCGCATCGATCTGCTGCCGGAGATCCAGTACGCCCACGCCCGGATGTACAAGAGCACCGGGATTTCCGCGACGACACTGCGAAAGTTGCCGTTCGAGGTCGAGGTGTGACGCGCGACATCCGCACGGGTCCTTTGCCCTCGAGCGACTGCGATCGTTCGTCCGGGTCAGGATCCTCTGAGTGATGGATATGACAGGTAGGCGCTACCGGATGAGTTGACCCATCTCCCAGTCGCCGAGAGGGATCGTCCGACAAGTTCTGTCAGCGGTCCAAGCGGGACGGTGGCGGTCAGGTTGATCATCGCCGCACAGCATAGAACGCGTTCTCGAACTCGATGGGCGGGACGACACACCGACAGCGGTGGGGTGCCTACCCTTCTCAGGCGGAGTCACGGAGCGAGGTGACAAGCTCCGCGGGGAGGGCAAAGACCTTCTCGAGCAACGGGAGAAGGTCCCGGACTGCCTCGAGGTGCTGCTCTTCGGTCAGATCGTCGATCGCCGGAGGCTCGTCGCCAGTCCAGCCGATCGCTTCCGCCACGATCGTCAGGGACCAGGAGTCCCACCTGAGCCGCCCCTCGGATCGCAGCTGCTCCCGGAACTGACCGAGCACGCCCACGGGCTGAAACGCATTGCGATCGCGCGCGAGCTCGTCGCGAACGTACAACATCGCCGTTTCGAAACCGAGCAGGAACGTGTGCACTCGCTCGAACGTGACGGGCTGCCCGATATACATTCCGGATCGCTTCACGAATGCCTCGGCGATCGAGTAGACCGGCAACTCGGCCGGCCCGTTAGTTTCACTCATCTCGACTTCCCTGCCAGCAGCTCAGGAGACGGTCATTACCCGCGGCGCCGTTTGCGGCCCCAGTAGGCGCGAAGCGCAACGGTGACGATCTCGTCCTTGGTGAGGCGGTCGCCGCGGCTGGCTGCATCCTGCTTGGCCCAGTCCATCAGTTCAAGCGCGTCGTCGGGGAGACGGATCGAGACGGGCTTCTTCTGGACGTAGACGACGTTGTAGGGCCCCCGCTTCTTCTTCGCCGGCGGTGGCGTCTCCGCCTCGGCCGACTCAGGAGGCGTCGCGCTCGCCGCTGCCGGCTTCTGGCTTGCGCGAGGTGCGCGTGCGGGTGCTTCGGACGTCGCTGCCTGGTCGACGTCGCTGGTGACTTCCTCAGCGGGGGGCGCGGCCTTGCGTGCGCGGGGCTTCGCTGCAGCTGTGGGCTTCTTCGGGGCGGCCATGGTCACTGACCACCTCCTCGGTTTCCACGGCGGCGAGCGCGGCGCTCCTCGATGCGCCGCTTCTCTTCCATGCTGATGAGCTCCGCCGGCGACAGCGAGCGGGGGCGGCGAGTGCGGCCGCGCTCGGCCTGCCTCTGGTACTCGGTCGTCTTGGCCGTGCTGACGACGTTGAGGGTGACGCCGGTGATGGTGTCGCGGCTGGTGTCGAGGTTCACGTATCGGTTCTTCGACTCTTCGCGGAACCAGCCGAGGGCGTCGCCGCCGTTCTCGTGGATGCGCTTGAGCATCGTCGAGGCGTTGTACGAGTTGACCTCCATCACGCGGCCGTTGGAGAAGGTCAGGTGGGCGGTGATCTGCTTCTGCTTGTCGTGGGACTGGCCCTTGGCGGCGTTGCGGACCTGCTTGATCAGTTCGGCGTTCGCCTGCTCGCGGCCCTTCGCGGTGCGGCCCTTGGGGATGCGCATCTCGATGTACCGGTCGCCCCCGGTGGCGTATGCCACGTCGACGCGCAGCCGACCACCCTGGCGACCCTCAACGTAGGTGCCGCTGAGGTCTTCGGGGATGACGGGCTTGGCGCCGGCCTTGCCTCGCACGGGGGCGATCGAGCCGTCCTTGCGCCGGCGCCGCGGCGGGACGTGGGTGAGGCGTCCGGTGTCAGCGAGCTCCTGGAGCGCCTGGCGGTAGAGGGCGCCGCTGGTTTCGCCGTTGAGGATCTTGCGGACCATTCGAGGCGAGCGGTGCAGCTCCTCGGCGATCTCGGCCGTGCTGATGCCCTTGCGCCGCAGATCGCGGATGAGGTCTTGGGCGGTGCGCTGCTGGTCAGCCATCAGCCCTTCTCCTCTGCCTGCTCGAGCGCCTTGGCGATGCCGGCCCGCTCGGCACGTGCTTTCAGCGCGTCACGCTGCCGCAGCGTCTCCGGCGTGATGAAGGATCCGTTGAGGTAGCCCTGCAGGCGCAGGCGCCCGGTCTTGCCGTCGTCGCCGCCGCCGATGAACCGGTCCGGCAGGGACCACGCCGGCAGCTTGGTCGTGTAGATCGCATCACCCTGGATGCCGATGAGCGTCGAGGGGTCGACCGTGAGAGCACCGGAGGTGTAGCCGCCGAGGGAGCTGGGGCCGTGGAGGACGCGAGCGCGTGCGCGACCCCAGACCTGGGCGGCGAGCTCCGGGTGGTAGAAGCTTCGGGTGCGGTCGTTCGGGCGCGACGGGATGCGATAGATCCAGAGGTTGCCCTGTCGCAGCATCTTGGCCCTGTACTCGGGCGGGACGTCATCGGGCGACGCGGCGACGCGGGTCTCGTCGCGGCCCGCGGCGGCGAATGCACCGATCGAGTGCAGCATGATGTTCCGCAGCGCGGCGAGCACAGCGCGGCGCAGGTCCGGGTGCATCTCGTCCTGCAGCTGGACTCGCTCGCGGGCGCGCGTCATGCGCTCGGTGAAGGTGTCTAGAGGCTTGGCCTTGCGGAACACCACGGCCTCGTGAGGGCGGATCTCCCACCCGTGCTTGAGGGCGACGTGGATCTCGCTGCCGTCGGCCCAGGTGTCGTGCACCGCTCCGGGCCGGTTCGGATAGAACCAGCCTTCGCGAACGTCCAGGTGCTTCACACCGAGCAGGCCAACGTGGTTCCAGCCCTGAGGGACGCGGAACCGCACGTGGAAGCGGGCGCGCGCGTAGGGGTCTTGCTCGAGCAGCTCGTACGCGGCGGCCTGGTTCAGCCGGATCGCGGGGCCGATACCGAGCTCGCGCCCGACGCCGGCGAACATGAACCGGCCGTCGACGTAGGCGAACTCGCTGATCTTCTTCGTCTTGGCCGGGTCGATCAGCGGGACGCAGTCCTCGTGCTTGGCGAACGACTCCCCCGCGACCAGGTGGTCGTAGTGGTGCAGGCCCGAGGTGAAGTGGATCTCCTGGGCGATGTCGTCTTCGACCGGCACGGGGTTGATGTTCTTCGGCAGCGACAGCGCCCACAGGTTCGTTCCGGTGGCGGCAGGGCTGTTGAACAGGCGCGCGTTCTCGTCGGCGTGGCGAATGATCGACGCGGTGACGTTCCAGGCCAGACGAGCCTGGGCAGGGGTCAGCGGCCCGTCGCCGAACCACTCCTCCGCGGTGCGGACTTCGATCTTGAAGCCGGTGACCGCGTGCTCGAACCGACCGGTGGGCGGGCCGTTGTTGACCCAGTGGGCTCCGGGCTTCCAGTTCGGGGTCTGGACGTACAGCCAGTGCCGCACGCCAGGCGCAGGCTCGGGGCGCTTCCCGGTCAGCATGATGCGGTTAGCGCCGTACGAGGCAGCCGTGTCGAGCAGGTCCGTCAGGTTGGGGTTCTTGCGGCGCTCGCCGATGACGGGGCGAACGGGCGTGCCGGCGTCGGTGACGCCTTGCCCGGTGGTCTGGTCGACCCAGATCGTGGGCACGTCCTTCGGCGTCCACGGCTTGGGTCGGTAGTTCAGCTCGTCCATCTCACCCCCTCATTCGTCAGGTTATATTAGTCAAGAGTGCTTGAAAATTGCAATCAGATTTCGCAGTCGACGGGCGCTCCATGAAGGTCTGGCGGGGTCGCTAGGACGCGAGGCGGCCGCCGTAAGAGCGCCCGCGTCCGTGGTAGGACTTCTGCGCCTTCCGCAGCCCTTCCTCGGTCATCCCCAGCAGGAGGGCGATCTCTCGCTGGGTCAGCTCGGCCGCGCGCGCCTCGTCGACGACTTTGCCGCGGCGTTCGCGCAGCTCGTCCGCTTGCGCGAGCTGCTGGCCGATGCGACGGAGCTCCTCACGGATGGCGTCCGCGTCCTTGTTAGCCATGCGCCCCAGCATCCCCAACCAAGTTGGGTCTGGTTGCCGCGGCGCGCCGTAACCGCGAAAGTGGTTATATTCATCCAGCTGAGAGGAGCGCTGATGACCGGACGGCACCTCACCACGGCGGACGTCGCCGAGAAGCTCGGCGTGTCCGTCGTCGCGGTCTACAAGATGCGCTCCATCAGCAACAAGCTGCGCAGAGCCGGCCAGGAGGGTCCTCTGCTCCCCGAGCCGGTTGCCATAGAAGGCAACTCCCCGCTCTACGACGAGGCCGCGATCGACGCATTCGCGCAGGAGCGCGCGCGCAGGGCGCCCTCGCAGCGCGGCCGCCGGCCGCGACTGATGCCGGGACTGGCGCGCGATGCGGCTTTCGCGGAGCGGTTGCGGGCGGCGATCGCGGACGGGGCGGGGGCGCCCGAGGTTCCCACGCAGGCGGCTCTGATCGACCTGCTCGGCTTGAACGTCGTCACGTTCGGTGAGCGGATGCGAGGGCGCACCCGCTGGACCGACGCCGAGCTCGAGGTGATCAGGCGCACCCTCGGTGTCGACACGACGGATGCGAACGAGGTCGTAGACCGCGCTCGCGCGGCCAAGCGTCAGGCGCGCGCGGCGAGATCCCACGCGGGTTCGTAGCGGCTTCACGACATGCTCCCGCTCTCGTCGCTGGCTTGCTGGGCAGCGCAGGTTGAGAGCGTGTCCACGAGCGCACCGCGGTCGGCTTCGTCGACCGCGAGGTGCCAGGTGTCGACGATCTCCGTGTAGCGGGCGACGTAGGTGCACACGTAGTCGGCGTTCGATGGCAGCCACAGGGCTGGCCCGTGGTCGTTCTTGGCCGCATTCGTGTTGCCATCGACGGCGACGATGTTGTCGAACGAGTTGGCGAACTGAATGCGCTGCTGCTCGGTCCACGCCCACGCGCCCCCGGCGTGCGCCGCCGAAAGGCTGACGATGTGGTCGATCTGGACGCCGGAGCTTCCCGGGGCTCCAGGGGCGGCGATCCGGTCGTGCTCGAACTCAATGCGTGTGCCCGTGTACGGATCGGGGTCGAGCACGCCGGAGAGCACCGTGCAACCGTCACGGACGACGTCCTGCAGCTGGACGGCGAGGAGATCGTCTCGCTGATCGCAGCCGTTTCCCTCGATGTCGATCCAGCGCTCGCCGAACGTGGCGCGGCGATACTCGGGAATCTCCTCGGTGGGATCGATCAGCGGCAGCTCCTGCGCGACTGCGGCGAGCGCGGTGTAGTCGTAGGTCGGGTCCGGGGCGGGTGCCTGCGGGCGCGTCCATGTGTCGATCCAGGAGGTGATGCCCAGCTGGTGGGCGCCGAAGCCGAGCGCGAGAGCTGCGACCGCGGCGAGGGCTGTGCTGGCGCGGCGGGTGCGTCGGTTCATCTGCGCTCCTTTGCCTGTGCGGTGTCGGCTTGGTCGAGCAGCAGTATGGTTCGGGCGATCTGGGTGCGTGCCTCGTCGATGACCTCGAGGGTTTCGTCGTCGGCGTCGAGCTCTGAGAGTGCGTGGCTCTGGCGGCGGAGCTGGTCGCCGAGGTGGAACATGCCGGCACTGAGGAGGACCTCGGCGAGCGCGGCCGCGCGGGCGCCTTGGTGGTCGGCGCTGACGGCGAGGTCGTCGATGATCTCGATGAGGGTTGCGCGGGATCCCATCGTTGGGTCTTCTCCTGGAGTGAGCTCGCGGAGCGCTTCACGGTTGAGCAGCGTCTGGAAGAGCCTGTGCATCCGTTGGGTGAGGGGGCGGCCGTCGCGGCGGGTGCAGTTGAGCGCGAACTCGCGGAAGCTCCATCGGACGGTGACGGGTGTGCCGGTCTGGATGGTCATGGCTTCCTGGAGGCGCACGGCGATGTCGGTCATCAGTGCTCCTCGGTTCGGCCCAGGTGGGGGATCTGCTTGAGGTGGGCGCCGCGGCCGTTGCCGAGCTGGGGGGAGATCGCGCAGCTGGGCAGGTGCAGTCTCGCGTTCGGCCCGTGGCCTGCTGCCGCGTGGGGTGTGGGCTGCCGCGTTGGCCGGGTGTGCCGGGCGCCTCGCTGAGTCAGCGGGAGGGGGTTGAAGCGCAGCGACAGGGCCCAGCGATGGCCGCCGAGCGCGCGGACGACCCGCAGCCACTCTCCCTCTTTGGTGGAGTCGATGGTGAAGGTGTTCGGCTGGTCAGACATCTGCGGCTTCTTTCGGTGCGAAGGGGCTGTTCTTGGCGTCGCGGAGCATCTGCCGGGTGATCGGCTCGGTCTCCTCGAGCGAGGCGAGCGAGAAGTAGTGGCGGCGGGCGCGGGCCGCTTCGGTGCAGGTGAGCAGCTGGCGGTTGCCGTGGTTCGGGCATCCTCCCTTGCTGCGGCATCCGGCCAGGTAGCCGGCGGTGGTGCCGTGCAGGGCGGCTTCGAGGATGTCGAGCGTCTTGCTCATCAGGCGGCCTGCCGGAGTCCGAGGTCGTCACGGTCGCGGTCGATGGTGCGGACGTCGACGCCGAGCAGGTCGCTGAGCTGGGTGAGGCTGAGTCCGCGTTCGGTCCCGCGTCGGGTGGCTTCGAGGCGCTCGTCTCGGGTGAGGCGGACGTTCTGGCCGGCGAGAGCGAGCTCGATCGCGATCTCGTCGAGCAGGGGTTCCTGCCCGGCTGTGGGCGGTGCCGGGTCGGTGTCGATGTCGTCCCAGGCCAGCGGCGGCAGCCAGCCGTGCCGGCGTGCGACCGTGAGTGCGTAGGAGCGGCCGACCCGCTGCGCTCGGGTGTGGGTGGGGGGCTGCTGGTCCCAGAGCTCGTCGTAGAGCGCGGCGATGTCGTCGTGGACACGGATGTCCACGTAGGCGCCTTCGAGTGCCTTGTTGACCTTCCAGCGCGGGTAGCCGAGTCGGCGTGCGATCTCGTGGTGGTTCCATCCGATCGCGGCCAGAGCCTGGAGGCGCCGGCGGGTGCCGCGGCCGTTGACTCGGCCCTGCGCGGCGAGAGTGCTGCTGTCGGGGGTGACTGCGAGGAGTTTGCGGGCGGTGGCGCCGGTGACGAACCGTGCCGTCTCGCTGTTGAGCAGGCGACGGACCGTGGCGCCGCCGACGCCGGCGCTGATGGCGATCCGTTCGGGGATCATCCCGGTGTCGACCAGTGCCTGCAGGTGCTGCCGGATCGGCTCGATGGGTTGGTGCGCGTCCTGGTATCGCCCGTAGGCCAGGAGACGGTAGCGGTCGCGGCGGCGGCGCGCGTTGCCGTCCATGCAGGCGCGGCACCCGCAGAGGTGGACGACGTAGCAGGTGGAGGTCAGCCCGTGCTTGTGGTCCGGCGGGCAGGTGTGGGTCCGCATCTTCTCCTCCTCACAGATGGTTATATTCCCGAATATAACCCGTTCCCGAGGGTTTGGAACCCCCTCACTGCTAAGGGGTGGCCCCAGAGGCTCGAAGTCGACAATCTGAACGAGCTACAACGTTTGTTGCGGTTTCTCGCTACACTGTGCGCATGGCAGGATCAACTTTCGCTCGTCTGGGCGAGCTCGCGTCACAGCGTTGGGGCCTGGTGACCACCGCCCAGGCGCTCGAGGCTGGCGTGGCGCGCCCGACCCTGACGCGCCTCGCCAACAGCGGCGCGCTCATCCGCGTCGCGCGCGGCGTCTACCGCCTCGCCGGCGCGCCAGAGCACGAGCAGGAGGCGATCCTCGCGACCTGGCTCGCCCTCGGCGGCGCCGACCGTCCCCGCACAGACACCGGCGTCCCGCCCGTCGTCGCCGCAGGCCAGACGGCCGCGCAGCTGCATGGCATCGGCGACTGGTTCCCCGGGCCACTCGAGTTCGTCGTTCCCACCCGCCGCGGTACCCGCCTGGACGGGGTGCGGCTCCGCACCCGCGAGCTCGCGCCCACCGAGGTGGTCTCCGTCGACGGGATGCCGACCATGAGCGTCGAGCGCACGATCGCCGACCTGATCGAGCAGTGGGTCGACCGCTCCCTCGTCGCCGATGCGCTCGCCGACGCCGCGGACGCGGGAAAGCTGCTCTCCCCCGCCCGCCTGACCGAGTATCTGGAGCCGCTGGCCAAGCCCAACAAGTACCCCTCGGGTGCCGCGCTCGCGGCTGATCTGCTCGCTCTTGCGGGCGTCGACGCGGTGGTGCCGGCCGATGCCTGAGCCCGACGGCTACAAAGACTGGACGGGGCTTGCGCAGGCGATCAAGGCGGCCGCGACGAAGGCAGCCGGTGACGGCGCGAGCGCGCTGGATGTGAATGCGCAGATCGTGCAGGCACAGCACGATCGTTTCCTCAGCCGGGTCTTTGCGGAGGGGGAAGAGTCCGAGTGGCTGCTCAAGGGCGGCACGGCGATGCTCGCCCGGGTGCCGAAGTCACGGTCGACGAAAGACCTGGATCTGGCCTCGACCGGCGCCGCCGATCTGGATGCCGCGCAGCAGGCGCTCGAGCAGGCAGCCGCGCGTGATCTCGGCGACCATGTGCGGTTCCAGCTCACCCGTGCCCGTGCGACCGGGCGAGGAGAGAACCAGCCGGGTGTCGCGACCCGGCGCCTGGTGTTCACATGTCTGGACGCGAACACCGGCCGGAGGATCTCCGACATCCCCATCGACGTGGTCGTCGGCCCTCCCCCGGTCGGCCGCGTCGAGACGATCGAGCCGTCGACGCGGCTGCAGCTGGGGCGGCCGGTCCCGTCGCACCCCTACCGGCTGTTCCCGATCTCCGATCAGGTCGCGGAGAAGGTCACTGCGACGATGAGCACCTACAACGGCCGCCCCAGCAGCCGCGCGAAAGACCTGGTGGACATCGTCACCATTGCACGCACGCAGCGCGTCGACCTGCGCGAGCTGCAGATGGCCATCGACGCGAAGCGTGCACTGTCAAAGCTCGACTCGTTCACTACGTTCACGGTCCCGGACGGTTGGGACGGTCCCTACCGGGTGCTCGCGGCCGGCACGCCCTCAGCCGGCGGGATCACCGATCTGGGTGAGGCCGTGGCTCTCGCGCGTCAGCTGATCGATCCCGCGCTCGCCGACGCGCCCGTGCAACCGGGGACGGTCTGGGTCCCTGGCTCAGGCTGGACACAGAACCCTCCGCCGCCGGAGCCGGGCGGCAGCGGATCCCCTTCGGGGGAGGTCCACGTGCGCGCGCACGTGCGCTCCGGTTATCCCGTCACGGAGCACTGGCGCGCAGCGCGCGGCTCAGCCCAGGAGTGACCGCGTCAGTGCGCCGCGTCGTACGCCTCGAGGATGGACGCGGGAACCCTGCCGCGATCGCTGACCTGGTGTCCGTTCTGACTGGCCCATTCACGCACCGTGTTGAGATCGGCCCGTCCGCCCCGCGACGTCCTCGCCGGACGCCGGGTGGCTGCGCCGATGCGGCGCGCGCTCTTGGCCCAGGCCTCGAACTCGAGATCGATCTCGAGTTGCTTTCCGTCGATCGCGAAGGTCGCGGGATCGAGCCGCTCGCCAGGTCGCGCACACCACCGCGAAGGGCGGCGTCATCGCGATGACGAAGTCGCTCGCTGCGGAGGGCGCCCGCTACGGCGTCCGCGCGAACTCGATCTCGCCTGGCTTCGTCAGCACCCCGGCGACGGACAAGGCGGTGGATGCGGAGGGCAAGGCCTGGCAGGTCGGCAACGCGCTCATTCAACGCCCCGGCACGGGCGAGGACATCGCGTACATGCCGCTCTACCTGGCCTCCGACGAGTCCTCTTGGGTGACCGGACAGAACTACAGCGTCGACGGCGGCGCGACCGCCGGGTGGCGGAACGACAGCGAGACGGACCGACTGGCCGCGAAGAACGGCTGACACGCGGGTCGCGGCGCGACCGGTGACGGACGTGAGGCACGGTGTCAGCTGACACCGTGCCTCCCGTCCGTCGTGGCCACCTCGTCTAAATCGCGAGGTACCCGCCGTCGACGGCGAACTGCGCGCCGGTCGCGAAGGCGGCCGCGTCGGAACCGAGCCACGCGACCATCTCGGCGATGTCGTGCGGCGTGCCGAGTCGGCCGATCGGGTGCTTCGTCAGCAGCGCGTCCTTGAAGCCGGGGTAGGTCTCCTCCAGCGCGTCTATCATTGGCGTCTGGATCACCCCGGGCAGCACTGCGTTCACGCGGATGCCTTTGTCGGAGTACTCCACCGCGGCGGCTCGGGTGAGGCCGATGACGCCGTGCTTCGACGTGACGTAGGCGGACTGGTGGGCGATGGCGACCTGCCCGAGGGACGAGGCGGTGTTGATGATGGATCCGCCGCCCTGCGCCAGCATCTGCGGGATCTCGGCCTGCACGCCGGTTCAATATTCCGCACAGAGGAAGTTGGCCCCACGGCGTTACTGCAGTCAATCGTTCTGTTGCGCAAGCCCCCGCAGGTAAGCACGTGCGTCGTCGAGGCTGACGACATCGCCGTACTTCGCGTCGATGTCAAAGAGGCTGGCCAGGTGCGGAAGGGCTGCCCGGTCGCCGACTGCCTCTTCGACGACGATGGTGTGGAAGCCGTAGGAGCAGGCGTCAACCGCCGAGGCGCGCACGCACCCACTGGTGGTGCAGCCGACGATGATGATGGTGTCGACACCCCGTGAGATCAAGCGTGCGGCGAGATCAGTTCCGAAGAAGCAGGATGCGTACTTCTTCACCAGGGTCATCTCGTGGGGCAGCTGGCCCAGCCTGCTGTCGACCTCCACCCATTCGCTGCCCTCCACCAACAGGTGGTTGGACGGGATCTTCTTGATCCAGAGCCCCGCCTCCTGCAATTCGGTGTCGTACGCGACCGTCGAGAAGAAGATGGGGATCTCGAGTTCACGGGCGGGGACGAGTAAGGCATTGGTGGCGGCCAGCTGTGACTCCAGTTCGCCTGACAGGGGCGAACGGCTGTCCGTGAATCCGGTGATCAAGTCGACGATCAGCAGCGCCGGCTTCTCGCCGTAGCCGATCCGGCCGCCCAATCCCTTGGCCTTGAACTCGTCGCGCAGCCGTGCGTACTCATCGATCAGCTCCGTATTCGTCACGAATCGGCTCTCCTGTTCCCCGTCGACTGATAGTGCGCCGCGATGGCATCGCTCGTCGTCACCCAGACACCATCGTGAGACGTGATGTGCTCGAGGGCCCGATCAAGGTAGCGGTGGCGGAACGGCTGGCCGACGATGAACGGGTGCAACGGCAGCGACATGACGCGACCCGAGTGCTCGGAGTCTGAATAGAGCTGATCGAACTGGTCGATCACCGCTTCCAGGAACTGCGGGCCGGTATAGCTCTTACTCACGAACATCGTCACATCGTTGAGTTCTATCGTGTAGGGAACGCTGAACATCCCGTCGACGTTCAGCGGATACGGCTGATCGTCGTTCGTCCAGTCCAGGACGTAGTCATACCCCAGCTCCCGAAGGATCCGCGGCGTCTCGAACGTCTCTGTGAGCGCCGGGCCAAGCCAGCCCCGCGGCCGTACTCCGGTGGCGGAGGCGATTGTATCCGTCACGTCTTGAAGGTAGGCGCGCTCCGTGTCAGCACCCATTCCAGCTTGGAAGGTGGAATTGTCGCGGCCATGCGCGAGCCACGCCCAGCCGCGTTGCCGGCCTGCCTCGAGAATCTGGGGGTAGTGCCGACAAACGTCGGAGTTGAGAAGCACACTTGCGGGCACTCCATGTCGGTCGAGGCTCTCGATCATCCGCCACAGGCCTACCCGCGGACCGTAATCGCGCCAGCCGTAATTGAGTGGATCCGGCTGCAGCATCGCGGTACCGCCGAAGATGCTCGTGGAGGGCTTGTCGATCTGATAGTGCTCGATGTTCAGCCCGACATAGAACGCCACTCGGGCCCCATTCGGCCACGAAATCGTCGGTCGCTCCGTGATCGGGCTGTAATCGAAGCGGAAAGTGTCAAGGCGGGTGAGACAGATTCCGTCAGGCGGTCTGTATGAGGGCCTCCTGTGAGGGCTGGTTGATCCAGGCGGCCTCGGGCAGCTTGGGCGCCTGGGGTCGGCGGTG
>NZ_MKTR01000009.1 GCF_001898325.1 Microbacterium sp. 67-17 | reverse complement strand
GGCATCCATCACCCGGCAAGTCGCACCCCCCATGCGCCGTTGCGACAAGGCGCCAGCCGGATGACGGATGACGGATGACGGATGTCAGTCCGCGGCGAAGAACTCCAGGCCGGCGGCGCGGAAGTCGCGGGAACCGGGGGTGTTGAAGTGGTGGCGGCCGGGGATCTCGACGAACGTGCCGTTCGGTGTCGCATCGGCAAGTCGCCGGGATCGCGGAAGAATCGCGTCCTCGCTGCCGGTGGCGAAGAGCACCGGCTGCTGGGGAGGCCGGGCAGGATCGGGGTCGCCTGCCTCACCGAACCGCATCCCCTCGGCGAGCGCGACGAGTGCCGACAGATCGTTGCCCGCCACCCGTTCAGCCAGCGTCACGTAGTTGTTGGTGACCCTGTCGGTGACCGGCGCACCGTCGGCGACATACGCCTTCGCCTGGTCGAGCTGGAGCCGGGCCAGCGGCGTGCCGTCGGGGATGCCACCGAGCACCGCGCGGGTCACCAGCTGCGGGCGGTCGACGGCAAGCTGCCATCCGACGCGCGCACCGAGGGAGTAACCGAGATACCGTGCGGAGTCGATCAGGTAGGTATCAAGTACTGTCGCGAGATCGTCGATGAACGCCCGCATCTCATAGGCACGACGGTCGTGCGGCTTGTCGCTCGCGCCGTGCCCCCGCTGATCGACACCGAGAACGCGGAAGCCAGCTCGGGTGAGGTCGCGGACCCAGCCGGTGTTCACCCAGTTGTCGCGGCAGCTCGACGAGAATCCGTGGACGGCAAGGACTGTCTCGGCGTCCGGGTCTCCCCACGAGTAGGTGGCGATGCGGTACCCCTCGCCCACCATCACGTACTGCGGGTCGGGCATCTCGGTCAGGGGGCGCGGTGCGGCATCCATGGCCCCATTCTTCCGCCGCCCGGGCACGGTGCGGGGCGGATGCCGAAAGTCACGGCGCGTTCAGTGCGTGTGCTGCCCGCTGAATCGCCGCGAGCGCTGCTCCGACCGACGGCACTGACCGGGCACTTCGCCGGGTGATCGCCGAGACCCGGCGCGGGGCGTGGTCGGCGAGGGGGTGGACCGTCACGTCCGGGTTCCGGCTCGCCCGCACGGCAAGGGAGGGAAGAACTGCCACTGCCATGCGCGTCGCGACCAGCGCCTGGACGACGACGTAATCATCGGTGCTGTGACGGATGTCGGGAGTGAACCCTGCGGCCGAGGTCGAGGTCAGCAGGTGACGGCGGCAGCTGATGCATCCGGTAACCCACTGCTCGTCGGCAAGATCGTCGAGACGGATCTCGGCTCGGGCCGTCAGCGGATGCCCGGGGGGAAGGATGATCTGCAGCGGATCGACGGCCAGCGGCGTGCGGTCAGCGTCAACCGGCACCGACACGTGCCCATCGTCGTACTCGAACACGATCGCGATGTCGCACGCGCCTTCCTCGAGCGCGCGAAGAGCCTCTGGTGGTTCGAGCTGTTCCAGCCGCAGGTCGATCCCCGGGAATCTCTCAGCCAGGTCGCTCACGGCACGCGCCGCGATCGTCGCGCTGGCCGAGGGAAAGGATGCGATCCGCACGCGGCCCGCACGCAGGTGCGCGTGGTCGGCGAGCTCGTGTTCGGCATCCTGCAGAGCCGCAGCGAGCGCGTCGGCATGGCGCAGCAGGGCACGCCCGGCATCCGTCACCACGACCCCGCGTCCCTCGCGCGCGAGAAGTGGAACGCCGGCAGCAGCCTCGAGGCGACGGACGTGCTGGCTCACGGCAGGCTGGGTCCAGCCGAGCACCTGCGCGGCGCCGGTGAGCGACCCGGTGCGTCCGACCTCACGGAAGATCAGGATGCTCCGGGGGTCGAGGGCCGGCAGCGCCCGCGGTGCTTCGAGGTCAGCGTGCGTTTCGTGCGGCTCCATCGAATCCCTATTCATTAGCACTGCTTTGGTTTTGCCTTACAAGTATGCCGTTGTGCTGAGGTATCACCCAGTGGTCTCGTTGGAACATGAGAACGATCGGGCTGCTGGGCGGCATGAGCTGGGAATCCACGGCGGAGTACTACCGCATCGCGAACCAGACTGTGCGAGACCGGATGGGCGGGCTGCACTCAGCGAAGATCCTGCTGGACTCCGTCGACTTCGCCGAGATCGGCCGGATGCAGCGCGAGGACCGGTGGGACGATGCTGCCGACCTGCTCGCGACCCACGCCCGTGGTTTGCAGGATGCCGGCGCCGACATGGTGCTCATCTGCACCAACACGATGCACAAGGTCGCGCCCGAGGTCTCCGCGGCGATCGACGTTCCGCTGCTGCACATCGCGGATGCCGCGGCAGCTGCCGTCCAGGCGGCTGGATTGTCGCGGGTCGGGCTCCTCGGGACGGCGTTCACGATGGAGCAGTCCTTCTATCGGGAGCGCCTCGCCGAGCATGGCCTGGATGTCGTGATCCCGGGGGACGCGGACCGCGAGCTCGTGCACCGCGTGATCTTCGACGAGCTCGCGATGGGCATCGTCAGTGATGGGTCGCGCGCCACGTACCGGCGGATCATCGAGGATCTGGTCGCCGAGGGCGCGGAGGGAATCATCCTGGGCTGCACCGAGATCGAACTGCTCGTGACAGGGGAGGATTGCCCGGTACCGGTCTTTCCGACGGCCCGCCTGCACATCGAGGCGGCTGTCGAAGCAGCCTTCGCGTGAGCCGGGGCCCGGGAGTGCGGCGCGTCAGTCGGTGAGCTGCTGAATGCGGATGAGGTTGCCGGCGGGGTCGCGCACCGCGCAGTCCCGCACGCCGTAGTCCTGATCGATCGGCTCCTGCACGATCTCGGCGCCGGCAGCCTCGAGTGCCGCAAAGGTTGCGTCGAGGTCGCGGGCTGCGAGGTTGATCCCAAAGTACGAGCCCTTCGTGATCAGCTCGAGCAGCGTCGTGCGCTCCTGGTCGGTCAGTCCCGGCGTAGCGGCCGGCGGATGCAGCACGATCGCGGTGTCGGGCTGGCCGGCCGGGCCCACTGTGATCCAGCGCATGTCCTCGTACCCGACATCCAGCCGCACTTCGTATCCGAGAACGTCCCGGTAGAAGGCGAGCGACTCCTCGGGGTCGAGATGGGGAAGAAAGCTCGAGTGGATCGTGGTCTGCATACCGGTCACGGTAGTCGCCGCATCCGGTCTGCGCTTCTCGATTCCTGATCGACCGGGCTGCTCGCGACACCTGTCGCGTGTCGGCCGGCTGCCCTAGCCTTCGGACATGAGCCGTGACGACCTCGAGCAGTGGCTGCTGGACTCGGACCCGACGCTGCGCTGGCAGGTTCAGCGAGATCTGACCGGAGCGCCCGAAGACGTGTGGCAGGCGACACGGGCGAGCATGGCACACGAGGGCGATGCTGCGCGGCTGCTCGCGGTGCAGGATGCCGATGGCCAATGGGCGGGAGGCGCCTACTTTTCGGCGGGGTATCGGGGCGAGGGCCCCGGTCAGCCCTGGACCGCGACGACCTGGACCCTCACGACGCTTCGTGAGTGGGGGCTGGATGCCTCGGCCCTGGCCGGCACGGCAGAGAAGCTACGCGAGAACGCTCGGTGGGAGTACGACGACCTCCCGTACTGGGATGGCGAGACCGATGTCTGCATCAACGCGATGACCCTCGCCAATGGGGCGTGGCTCGGGGCCGACGTGTCACCGATCGTGGAGTTCTTCGCGACCAAGACGCTGCCCGATGGCGGGTGGAACTGCGAATGGGTCGAGGGGTCGACGCGGTCGTCGTTTCACTCCACGATCAACGCCGTGCGCGGCATCCTGGCGTATGAGCAGCTCACGGGCGATGACACCCTGACGGCGGTCCGTCATCGCGGGGAGGAGTATCTGCTCGAGCGGCGCCTGCGCTACCGTCTGTCGACGGGCGAACCGGTGGGACCGTGGGCGGATCTGCTGATGTACCCGTATCGCCACCCGCATACGGCCCTCAAGGCCGTCGACTACTTCACCGAGGCCGCAGCGCACGACGGCATCCGCCCCGACGCTCGCATCGTCGACACCGTCGAACGGGTCCGCGCAGCATGCCAGCCCGACGGTAGATGGCTCCAGGGCGAGAAACTCGAGGGCGCTGTCTGGTTCCCGTTGGATGTCGATCCGGGCGAACCATCGAAGTGGGTGACATTCCTGGCGCTGCGTGCACTGCAGCGCCAGGATGCCGCGGTCAGCGGCGAATCGGCCGCGTGACCTGCTTCGCGACACAGGGAATCAGGCCCGCCGCGTCATGTTCGGCGCGCGCCCGGTAGACGCTTGGCGGCATTCCGACGAGCTCAGTGAACCGGGTACTGAACGTGCCGAGGGACGCGCAGCCCACGGCGAGGGAAACCTCGGTGACGCTGAGATCTCCCCGTCGCAGCAGTGTCATGGCGCGCTCGATCCGACGGGTCATGAGGTACGAGTACGGACTCTCACCGAATGCCGCCTTGAACTTTCGGCTCAGGTGCCCCGCTGACATGTGAGCGCCGCGCGCGAGTTGCTCGACATCCAGGGGCGCAGCGTACTCGCGGTCGATGCGGTCGCGGACGCGGCGCAGGAGCACGAAGTCGCGAAGCTCGTCGGGAGTCGGAGGCATGGTGTCCCGAGTCTCACACGATGTGGCGCGCGCTGTCGACGCTGGTGCGGCAGGATCGAGGGCATGACCACGGCTCTCACCGCAGACGGCCTGCGCTTCGTCACGGACTACCACCTCGCAACGCTGTCGACACTCGCGCCCTCGGGATTTCTTCACGTCGTCGCGGTCGGATTCACGTTCGCGGACGGCCTGGTGCGCATCATCACGATGGACGGCAGCCAGAAGGTGCGCAACATCGAGCGCGATGGGCGCGCGACCGTCGCCCAGATCGCGGGACCGCAGTGGCTGAGCATCGCGGGGCATGCGACGGTGTCGCGGGACCCGGATGCCGTCGCGCGGGCCGTGGAACTCTATGCGGCGCGATACCGACAGCCACAGCCCAACCCACGTCGAGTCGCGATCGAACTGCAGCCCGAGAAGATCATGGGTTCTGCGGGACTCGTCGCCCCGTAGCACTGAGCCCGGAGAACAGTTATGGCACACGCTCCCCACCACGATGTGGTCGTGATCGGTGCCGGGCTGGCAGGACTTCGGGCGGCGATCACGCTCGGACACGCCGGACGCGACGTTCTCGTTCTGGAAGCTGCCGACACTGTCGGCGGACGGCAACGCACTGACGTCGTCGACGGCTTCCTCCTCGACCGCGGGTTCCAGGTGCTCAATCCCGCCTACCCCGCCGTGCGTCGGTGGATCGATGTTCAGGCTCTGCGCCTGAAGCCTTTCCCCGTCGGCGTACACGTTCGACGCGAGCACGGCGTCGAGGCGCTGGCCGACCCGCGCCGGCATCCGTCGATGCTCACTGCCGCGCTCCGCAGTGGACTACTCGCTCCGCGGGACGCTGCCGGACTTGCGCGATGGGCCTTGCCGGCGCTCTTGGCCCCCCGGAGGGTGATCCGCCGGGCGACGGTCGGGCGCGATCTGCCGGTACGTGAAGCGTGGGATCGTGCTGGGCTGACCGGCCCGCTGCGGCGCGAGGTGCTCGAGCCGTTCCTCTCCGGTGTCATCGCTGACGGCAGCTTCGACACCTCCGACGCCTTCGTCCGACTGTTGATCCGCATGTTCGCGCTGGGGCGACCGGGGTTGCCTGAACGTGGCATCCAGGCTCTTCCCGAACAGCTTGCCGCCTACGCGCGAACGCTCGGCGCTGAGATTGCGGTGCAGCGCCGGGTGACCGCACTCCGTGAGACTGCCACCGGCGTCGAGGTCGATGTCGCCGGGACAGCCCCGGTGATCGCTGGAGCGGTGATCGTCGCGGTCGGGCCGGATGCGGCATCCGCACTTACGTCGATTCCCGTGCCGCCGACTCGTGGCCTGCAGACGTGGTGGTTTGCGACGGATACCGCGCCCTCAGCATCCGGAATGATCGCCGTCGACGGCACGCGCGCCGGACCGGTCGTCAACACGGCGGTGATGTCGCACGTCGCGCCTTCGTACGCGCCGAAGGGCATGCACCTCGTTCAGGCGACGTGTCTGCTGCAGCGGGCGACGCGCGGGAGCGTCAACGAGGCGCCAACCGAGGTGCAGGTGCGGCGGCACGTCACTCAGATCTGGGGCGCGGATGCCACCGACTGGAGCCTGCTGCGACGCGATGACATCCCGCACGCGCTGCCCGCGCAGTCAGCACCGCTGCGCACCGTCACGCCGGCGCGACTCTCGGAACGCGTTTACATCGCAGGCGATCACCGCGACACAGCCTCGATTCAAGGCGCCTTGGTCTCCGGCGACCGCGTTGCCCACGCTCTTCTCGCCGGGACGCCCGGCTGAAAGACGCGGCCAGCGCGCTACGGCGCGGGCGGCGGAGCGAAGTGGTGCGAGCGCGCGATGTCCTGGGCAGCGCCGGTGCGCAGGAAGGCGAGGATTGCAGCAGCGTCCTCCGGGTCCGACGACGTCGTGGCGACCGCGCCCGAGAACACGGTGTCGATCGCGCAGTCCTGTGGCAGAACTCCCAGCACCGTGACACCCGGGCTGCCCACAAGCTCACTCAGCTGCTGAAAGCCGAGGTCGACCTCGCCATCGGCAAGAAGACGCGCGACGGGGATGCCGGGCCTCGCCTGTACCAGGCGGTCGCCGACCTCCGCGCTCAGGCCCCAGTCCTCAATCATCGACACCAGCGCGGTGCCGCTCGGGCCGGTTGAGTATCCGATCCTGGTCGCTGCTCGGATGGCCTCGCGGACACCCTCAGCGTCCGGGAACGCGGCATCGGAGACCGCGGCCGCCGGGGCGCCAGAATGCGACGGAATGCCGACTGCCACTTGCGACAGCACGAGGGGAGAGACGGTGCCCGGCACGACGTGTCCGCCGACGGCGAGCTTCGCGAGCGCGCCGTCGGCGAGAAAGACAAGGTCAAACTCTTCGCCGGCCGCGACCCGGTCTGCAGCATCCACTCCACCGACCGACTCGATCTCGACGTGTCCGAGCCCAGCGTCGTCAGCCGCCGCCATCAGGTCGGCGAGCAGCAGCCGGGTAGCCATCGACGAGATGGCCTTCACGCGGCATCCTCGAAGGTCTCGGTGTCAACCTCGGCAGCGTTGTTCGCCGAGTACCGAGGACCCGAGATCGTTGCCGTGTCGATGAGGCGCCCCGCGTGCTCCAGGATGTCGGGCGCGACTTCGAGCTGCGCGGCGGCGATGATTTCGCGCAGGTGATCGACGTTGGTGGTTCCGGGAATCGGCACGACGTGCTCGCCTCGGGACGACAGCCACGCGAGTGCGAGCTGGGCCGGGCTCACCCCTGCCTCGGCAGCGAGGGCGCGCCATGCCGGCAGCAACGCTGCATTGGCCTCCCAGTGCGGCGACTGGAACCGCGGCATCCCGCGACGGATGTCTTTCGCCACGAGCTCGTCGGGATCGTGGATGGCATCGGCAAGGAACCCGCGCGCGACCGGCGAGAACGCGACCAGCGCGACGCCGTCGGCCTTCGTCGCCTCGAGCATGCCAAGCTCCGCATTGCGGCTCCACAGGGAGTACTCGTTTTGCACCGCGGCGATGGGCGCGACCTGCTGGGCTTCCCGAAGTCGTGCCACCGAGACCTCTGACAGTCCGATGGCTCCGATCTTGCCGGCGTCGATGGCTTCAGCGAGTGCGGCGACGCTGTCGGCGATCGGCACCGACTTGTCCCAACGGTGCAGGTAGTACAGGTCGATGTGATCGACGCCCAGGCGGCGAAGCGACGCATCAACCTGCGCACGGAGTGTCTCCGGGCGACCGTCGATCACGCGAGCACCATCGACGATCGCCATCCCGCCTTTGCTGGCAAGGATGATCTCGTCCCGTCGACCCGCAATGGCCTTGCCGACCAACTCCTCGTTGCGCCCGCCCCCGTACAAGGTGGCGGTGTCGAAGAACGTGACGCCCTCGTCGAGCGCGGTCTGCAGCAACCGCAGCCCCTCGTCAGGCTGCGGCGCCACCCCGTACGCGTGGCTGAGTGACATGCACCCGAGCCCGTAGCGGGGCAGCGTCATGCGAGCTGCTCCTCCAGCATCCCGAGCACGCGATAGCAGTCGAAGACCTGCCGCACCGACGAGTTGGGTTCGCGTCCCTCGCGGATTGCAGCCACGAACTCGCGGTCCTGCAGTTCGATGCCGTTCATGCTGACCGCGACCTGTGAGACATCTATCGGCTCTTCTTTGCCGTTCACGAGGTCGTCGTAGCGGGCGATGTAGGTGCCGGTGTCGCCGATGTAGCGGAAGAAGGTGCCGAACGGACCCTCGTTGTTGAACGAGAGCGAGAGGGTGCAGATCGCACCTGTCTCGGCCTTGAGCTGGATCGACATGTCCATCGCGATCCCGAGCTGCGGGTGGATGGGACCCTGCATCGCGTTGGCCTGGACGATGCGCCCCGCCTGGTACGCGAACAGGTCGACGGTGTGGGCGGCATGGTGCCACAGCAAGTGGTCGGTCCACGAGCGCGGCTCGCCCTTTGCGTTCGTGTTGGTGCGACGGAAGAAGTAGGTCTGCACATCCATCTGCTGGATGTGCAGCTGGTCACTCTGGATGCGCTGATGGATCCACTGGTGCGACGGGTTGAAGCGGCGAGTGTGTCCCACCATGGTGACGCGATCGGAGGCCTCGGCAGCGGCCAGCGTGGCTTCGGCATCCGCGAGCGAGTCGGCCAGCGGGATCTCAACCTGCACGTGCTTACCTGCGGCGAGCGCGGCCTGCGTCTGCGACGCGTGCATCCCGGTGGGTGTGGCGAGGATGACAGCATCCACGTCGTCGCGCTCGAGGACGGCGTCGTAGCCGACGACGGCGGTCGGAACCCCGTACTTCTCGGCGACGGCCTGCGTGGCCTCGGGCTTGGTGCCGCTGACGACGGTCACCTCAGCGTCGGCGATGTTCGCCAGGCCATCGAGGTGCTTCATGCCGAAGGCGCCTGCGGCACCCACCACGGCGATCCGGACCTTGTCACTGCTCATTCGCACTCCTTCTTCGAACGTGGTGCGCTCCGTGGGGACCGCGCGATCGATCCCCACGGAGCGGGTCTATAGTCAGGCAGTCGCGCCGACGGGCACTTTCTCATCTTCGGCCTGGGCAGCCTCGGTGGGGGCTGCGACCGGGTTGGTGATGACGAGGTGACCGACCGCCGTGTTGGAGGCGGGCACGTGATAGAACCGGTGGTTCACCTCGGGGGCGCCGCCGCCGAACTGGTCGTCCATCGCGCCGCGGGCGATGAGCCACATGACCAGTTCGATGCCTTCGGAGCCTGCCTCGTCGACGTAGTCGATGTGCGGCCATTCGGTAAGGCCCAGCGGGTCGGAGATCAACATGTCGAGGAACGCGTTGTCCCACTCCTGGTTGATGAGACCGGCGCGCGGCCCCTGGAGCTGGTGGCTCATGCCGCCGGTACCCCAGATCTGCACGTTCAGCTCAGGGCCGTCCCACTTGTCGATGGCACGGCGCAGCGCCTTGCCGAGCTCGTAGCACCGGCGGCCCGAGGGCACCGGGTACTGCACGACGTTGACCGCGAGCGGGATGACCTTGACCGGCCACTCCTCGACCTGGCCGTACACGAGCGACAGTGGCACCGTGAGTCCGTGGTCGACGACCATCTCGTTCACGAGGGTCAGGTCGAAGTCGTCCTGAATGACCGACTGTGCCAGGTGAGCAGCGAACTCTGGGTATCCCTTGACATCCGGCACCGGGCGCGGGCCGTAGCCCTCGTCGGCAACCGGGTACTCAGCGCCCGTACCGAGCACGAACGTCGGAATCAGCGAGGAGTCGAAAGCCGTCGCGTGGTCGTTGTAGACCAGGATGACGACATCCGGCGTGTTCTCCTTTGCCCACTTCCGCGTCCAGGTGTAGCCGTCGAAGACCTTCTTCCAGTACGGCTCTTCGGTCTTGCCGAGGTCCATCGCTGCGCCGATCGCCGGTACGTGCGAGGTGTACAGCGCCGAGGTGAGCTTGGCGGGAGCATCCGGCCGCATCGTCTCGGCCTTCTCGCCGGGCTGCGGCGGCGTCCAGCCGTCGAGGTCCTTCATGCGATTGCCCTCGGGACGACGGCCACCGCCGATCATCATGTCGCGGTAGGCGGCCTCGCTCATGCCGGTCATCGAACCGGCCATCTGCTGGAAGCTCAGACCGTGCGTGGCTCCGAGCTTGGCGAGGAAGTAGATGTTGCCACCCTCTTCCATGGCCGAGTTCAGGTCGAGGTCGAGAATCGCCTGACGCGCCTTGGGGGTCAGCTGCCATTCGTCGAGGTAGGCCTCACGGTCGGCGAGGTACCGCTCGCGATTCTCGGGCTTCATGAACGACATGCAGAGCTGGTTGATCTGGTAACCCTTGCGGGCTTGCTCGGCGTCGAAAATGATCGTGCCGGGGACGTTCTTGTAGGGCTTGTCCAGTGCCATGGTCAGTCTCCTTCTGGCCAGTAGAGTCGCCGCGGGTTCTCGACCAGCAGCTTGTGCTGCAGCTCGGGGGTCGTAGCGATCTGGGGGATGTAATCGACCAGCAACCCGTCATCGGGCATGTGGTCCTTGAGGTTGGGGTGGGGCCAATCGGTTCCCCACAGCACGCGGTCGGGGAACTCCTCGACCACGCGTCGGGCAAACGGCACGACATCGGTGTAGGCGTGCTGTTCACCGTCGAGAGCCCGAGGCCCGGTGATGCTCAGACGCTCAGGGCATGACACCTTGGTCCACACGTTCGGGTTCTCGCGCATGAAGCGCAGGAACAGTCCGAACTCGGGACCGTCCGGATCCTTGCTGACGTCGGGGCGGCCCATGTGGTCCACGACGACATCGGTGGGGATGGCGGAGAAGAAATCGTAGAGGTCGGGAAGGTCCTCGGCCTCGAAGTAGATCACCACGTGCCAGCCCAGCGGGGCGATCTTCGTGACGATCTCGTCCAGCGAATCGGTCGGCACACGATCGACAAGTCGCTTGACGAAGTTGAAGCGCACCCCGCGTACCCCCGCCGCGTGCAGCTCGGCGAGCTGCTCGGCGCTGACGTCGCGGCGCACGGTGGCCACACCGCGGGCGCGCCCCCCACTGCGCTCGAGCGCGTCGACGAGAGCTCGGTTGTCGGCCCCATGGCAGGTGGCCTGCACGATGACATTCCGATCAAAGCCGAGCTGGTCGCGCAGCGCGAAGAGCTGGTCGGCCGACGCATCGCAGGGTGTGTACTTGCGCTCGGGCGCGTAGGGGAACTGCTCGCCCGGCCCGAAGACGTGGCAGTGGGCGTCGACGGCGCCCGCAGGCACCTGGAAGGTCGGCGTCGAGGGTCCGTCGTACCAGTCGAGCCACCCGGGGGTCTTCTCGAACCCTCCGCTCGTGTCACCGTGGGCCATCGTCAGTCCTCCACGTACTCGAGGCCGGCGGCGGCAAGCGGCTCGCGCATGCCGTAGATGTCGAGGCCCAGAACGCCCTCGCGGAACTTCTGGCGCTTGGCCTCTTCGTTGTCTTCGCGCTTCTGGCTGGCGTCGGCCACCGCGCCGACGAGCTCACGGGGGACGACCACGACGCCGTCGACATCCGCCACCACGACATCGCCCGGGTGCACCAGGGCATTCGCCACCACGACATCGACGTTGACCGAGCCGAGGGTCGCCTTCACGGTGCCCTTGGAGTTGATCGCGCGGGAGAAGACGGGAAAGTTCATCTTTTCGAGGTCGGCGACATCGCGCACACCCCCGTCGATGACCAGGCCCTTGCAGCCGCGGGCGGTGAGGGAGGTCGCCAGGAGCTCGCCGAAGAAGCCGTCCTCGCTCTCGGTGGTGCAGCCGGCGACGATCACGTCACCCTCCTGCACCTGCTCGGCAGCAACGTGGAACATCCAGTTGTCGCCGGGCTGGAGCAGCACGGTGACCGCGGGACCGCAGAGCTTCGCACCGGTGTAGGCGGGACGGATGTAGGGGCGCAGCAGTCCGACGCGGCCCATCGCCTCGTGGATTGTCGCCACGCCGAACTGCGAGAGGCGCGCGACATCTGCCGGGTCGGGCCGGTCGATCTTCGTGCGGACGATGCCGAGGTTGTTCAGTCGCATGATGGTCCTCTCACTTACCTTGGGCCGTCAGCGCCCGGTCCAGCCGCGGGTAGACCCGGCGGGCGTTGCCCTCGAAGACGAGTTCTCGTTCGGCATCCGTCAGGTTCGGGGTCGCGTCGACGTAGCGCTTGGTGTCGTCGAAGTAGTGACCGGTGCGCGGGTCGATGTCTCGCACGGCGCCGATCATTTCGCTGGCGAACAGGATGTTCTCGGTCGGGATGACCTCGGTCAGGAGGTTGATGCCGGGCTGGTGGTAGACGCAGGTGTCGAAGAACACGTTGTTCAGCAGGTGGTCTTCGAGCTCGGGCTTGCCGAGCGCCATCGCCAGGCCCCGGAAACGGCCCCAGTGATAGGGAACGGCACCGCCGCCGTGCGGGATGACGAACTTCAGGTCAGGGAAGTCGCGGAAGAGGTCACCCTTGAGCAACTGCATGAAGGCCGTGGTGTCGGCGCCGAGGTAGTGGTCGCCGGTGGTGTGGAACTGCGGCTTGCACGAGGTGCTCACGTGGATCATCGCGGGGATCTCGTACTCGACGAGCTTCTCGTAGATGGGGTACCACGAGCGGTCGGTGAGCGCCGGGGCGGTCCACAGCCCACCGGAGGGGTCGGGGTTGAGGTTGATCTCGACAGCTCCGAGCTCTTCGACGGCGCGCACGAGCTCCGGCAGCGAGGTGGCGGGATCCGCACCGGGCGACTGCGGCAGCATCGCGCCCATGATGAACCGGTCGGGGAAGAGTTCGCTGACCCGCGCAACGAGGTCGTTGCAGATGCGGGCCCAGGTCTGGCTGACCGCGAGGTCGCCGATGTGGTGGGCCATGAAGGATGCCCGCGGGCTGAAGATCGTGAGGTCGGAGCCGCGCTCGTTCATGAGCTTCAGCTGGTTGGCCTCGATCGTCTCGCGGATGTCGTCGTCGCTGATCTGCAACGCTGCGGGGTCGGGAGCCTCGCCCTGACCGTTCGCGAAGGCGATCTGCAGGTCACGCCACGCGCCCAGCTGGGAGGGGGCGGTCGTGTAGTGGCCGTGGATGTCGATGATCACCGAGTGTCGTCCTTGTCACTGGATTGGCGCAGTCACTGGAGTGGCGCTGTCGCGAGCGGATGCTTGTTTCGAGGGTAAGTCGAGGCTTCAGTGTGGTCCAATAGATTCCGGAGTCCCTCTCCATAGACGGAGTCGATGCATGACCATCCCGGATTTGAATCAACTGCGCACTTTTGTGGTGCTCTACGAACTGCGCAGCCTCACGGCGACCGCGGAGTTCCTGCATGTCACGCAGCCCACGGTGAGCTATACACTCGCGCGTCTGAGAGAGCGCTTCGGCGACGATCTGTTCCGGCGCGAAGGGCACGTCATGGTGCCGACGACCCGCGCGACCCAGCTGTTCGGGCCGTTGCACGAAGCGCTCGCGCAGATCGAGTCGACGGTGAGCGAGACGGCATCCTTCGATCCATCAGCATTCACGGGAGAGCTCTCCCTCGGGCTGACCTCGATCGGCGAGCAAACGTTCTTGCCTCCGATCATGGCGGCACTGGCTCGTGAGCGATCGACTGCGCGCCTGGCGGTGAAGCGGCTGGACGCCGACGAGGTGGAGGAAGAGCTGGTGCGCGGACACCTTGATCTCGCCATCACCGTGGCGCTGATGGATGCCGCACGCCTCTGGCGCACGCCGGTTCGCGCTGTGGAGTACGTGGCGCTCACGTCGCGGCGGCATCCGTTGCCCCCGCCAGGTCCCGACATGTTCGACGGCCGCGGGTTCGTGCGCGTGTCATCCCGGGGCGGGCACACCTACCCCTTGCAGCTGCTTCTCGAACACGGACTCATGCCGCAGGTCGCACTGACTGTCGAGGAGTACGGCACGCTCCCTGCGGTGCTGCAAGACACGGACCTCGTCACGTTCCTCCCGCGCCACGTTGCCGAGGTCTTCTGCGGCTGGTTCCCGGCGCTCCGCATCGCGGACCTGCCCTGGCCGGGCCAGAGCACGCCGGTGGCGATCTTTACCCGGCGTGAGTCGAGCCTCACGCCGGCGCAGCGCTGGTTCCGCCGTCTCGTCCACGGCGCGGTCGTCGAGCCCGGCACCGAGATCTAGCTGTACTGCCCAGGCAGGTTGTTTGAGATCCGGCTGATGGGCGGGAGCTTCCCGATCGCAGTGTGGGGCCTGTGGTGATTGTAGAAGTGCA
>NZ_MKTR01000008.1 GCF_001898325.1 Microbacterium sp. 67-17 | reverse complement strand
TCCCCGAGATCACCGCCGCCTAAACTAACGACAGCTGATCATCGCAACGAAGCGAAAGACCACCACTCAAACGGACGCGGCCCTCAGCAGCCCACTCGGCGCTACCGGTCATACTCCGACAGTACGCCTCCCGCGACTCGGGGTACGGGTGACGATCACGGTGTCAGGCGTCGCCCGACGGTAGGGGCATGACCGATGTCACGCGCCGCAGCCGCACCCGCACTCGGCGCGTCGTGGGATTCGCGGTACTGCTCATGGTGATCGCAGCGGGACTGTGCGTTCACCTCTTCCTGCCCGACACGGCAGCCACCGACATTGCCGGGGACGCGCTCTACGCGGTTGCCGTGTATGCCTTCCTTATCGCGATCATGCCCGGGCGACATCCGCTCCTCGTCGGTGCTGTCACGCTCGCCTGGTGTGTCGGCATCGAGTTGTTACAGCTCACCGGCGTCCCCCTGGCGGCGGGCAACGCGTTCCCTCCGGCGATGCTCGTCCTCGGCACCGTCTTCGACCCGCGGGATCTCGTCGTTTACGCGGCTGCAACCCTCGTGCTGACAGCCGCGGATACTGCTCTTTCACGGGGTAGGGCCAAAGGCACCTGACGCGTTTCGCCCGCGGCGGGATACGGTTGTCTGAATCTGGGGCAAGGTGATCGAGGTGTGGGAGCGTCTGCGGGTGACGGGAGTCGCCGAGATCTGGTGGCGCGCCGTCACCGACGGCTCCTTCTACAACCGATGGAGCGCGTTCCTCTCGTTCGTGCTCGCTGCCATCGTGGGTGTGCCGACGGTCAACAGTGCGTCGGTGACGGGATACCTGCAGGCCATGGTGGTCGGTGTGCTTGGGTGGATCGTGCTGGCGATTCTCGTCCTGCCGGCGGCGGTCGCAGAGCGCCGTTGGCGCTCACGACCTGCCCGCGGGGCTGCCGTCCTGACGACGCTGCTGGTGATCTGCATCATCCGAACACCGCTGAACGACCTGCTATCGCGGTGGCTGTGGGACGTCGCTACGGCTGGCGTCTTCCTCCCGCGTGTGGTCACGAACATCGTTGCCGGGATTGCGCTGTTCTCGCTCGTCAGTATCACGCTCTCGGAATACGCCCGCCGGCGAGCGATCAACGCGCGCCTCGAACGAGCGCTGGCGCCGATGCGTGCCAGCCTCGAGAGGGCGCGCGCTCAGGCCGACGAGGTTGGCGAGGTGCTCGCCGCGACGGTGCGCAGACTCCAGGCATCCCGCAACGTGCTGCTGGCTCGCCCCGTCGACTTCGACAGCGTGCGCGCCTACGCCGAAGAGGTGCGGCGCGAGAGTCACCTGCTCGAGGCGCGCGCTGATGCAACGGATGCCTCTGCTCCGGTGCCTGGTCCGGTGGCGGCATCCGCCCTGCGGCCCCGCAGGATCTCGGAGCGGCTGGCGAACCCGCCGCTCCTGATGGTTGCGGCGATCTATGCGGTGGCAACTCTTCCGTTCTCGATCATGCAGGGCGGCCCGAGCGTCGGGATTCTCGGGGTAATGGGTCTGTTGGCAATCGACCTGGCCGCGGGCTACGTCGGCCGCTGGTTACTTCCCCGGCCCGGCGCGCGCTGGCGGCCCCTGCTGTTCCTGCTCCTCTGGGTACTGGCGGGCTGTGCTGTCGCCGTGCTGTCGGTGACGCTGTTGCCCGACATCGGCCTGGTGGCATACGTCGGCATCGTTGCCGTCCCGGGTCTTGCCATCTCGGTGTCAGTCTGTACTGACGCCTTGCGCGAGGCGCGTTTGGCTGCGGCAATGTCGCAGGACCTGCTCGCGGGTGCGGCGCGAGACGTGGCACGCGAGAGCGCTCGGGCATCGGATCCATTGCGCCATGCGGTCGGCATCCTGCATGGCGGGGTGCAAGGTCAGTGCGTCATCCTTGCCGCGCAGGCCGATGAGCGACAGCCCACCGTGGGTGAGGTTGCCCAATTCCGTGCGCGAACGGATGCCGCCTTCTATCGAGTGCAGGGGCCGGTCAACGAGCGAGACGTCGAGCGCGGATCGCTGCACGGTCCCCTCGGTTCCCTCGGTCGCGTCATCTCCGCGTGGCGAGCGGTCCTCGACATCTCCTACACGGTCTCGGCCACTGCCGCTACGGCGCTGGGTGATCAGGAGACCGATGAGCTGGCCGCCGAGGCGGTCACCGAAGCCTTCGTCAACGCGGTCAAGCACTCGGGAGCGCGGGAGGCCACCGTTTCGCTTGCCGTTCCGAGCGATGATCGCCTGGTTGTGACGGTCGCATCGCCGGGAACCCTTCCGTCTGCCGAGCGACGAGCATCCGGGATCGGAACCCGCCGACCGAACACGCGAATCCTGCAGTCAGGGGCCGATGTCGTCTTTGAAGCCGTCTTGCCCGTGGTTTCCGATCCGGACGCGCCGTCGTCGGCGGTAGCCTGCGCTGCCAGCTTCTAGGTGCAGCCGGCGACCCGCTAGCCCCTGAGCGGGGGGACATTGTGTAACAATGTTCCGGTGTCCGGAGTGATCGCTGTGTTGCTTGCCGCGCTGTGTTTCGCGACGACGGGAACGGCGCAGGCGCTCGCCGATGTCGATGCATCGCCGCTCTCGGTCGGCGCCGCCCGCATTCTCATCGGTGGGGGGATTCTCGGTGCGATCGCGCTGGCTGCCCGCCCACGGATGCCGCGCACAGCGCCCTCGGCGGTTGCTGTCGCCCGCCGCGTACCGGCGTGGGTCATCGTGGCGGTCGGGGCGGCGGGCGTCCTTGCTTATCAGCCGACCTTCTTTGCCGGTACCCGCCTCAACGGGGTGGCCGTCGGTACGGTCATCGCCTTGGGGTCCGCTCCGATCGTGACGGGAATTTTCGACGCACTCATTCGTCGACGGATGCCGAGCGCGCGGTGGGGTGTTGCCACGGCCATTGCGCTGGTCGGTGTCGTTCTCGTGTCAGGGCTGGTGGGCGGAGCTGGAGCCGCGACTGTGGGACCGCTCGGAATCCTTGCCTCGCTTGCCGCGGGAGCTTCGTACGCTCTCTATGCGCTGGCGAGCAAACTTCTGATGGACCGCGGGTGGGGCTTCCAGGCAGCGATGGGCACCGTCTTCGGAGTGGCGGCGATCGTCAGCCTGCCGCTTCTTCTGGTGAGCTCGCCCGCGTGGTTGCTCACACCCGCGGGTCTCACGCTCGCGCTGTGGCTCGGTGTCGTGACCACGGCGGTCGCGTACCTGCTGTTCGGATGGGGCCTGCGGCGCCTCGCCCCGACAACGGTCGCCACGCTCACCCTCGCGGAGCCGCTCGGTGCGACACTGCTCGGCGTGTGGGTGCTTCACGAGCAGCTCACCGCAGCGTCGGCGATCGGGCTTGTCGTGCTCGCCGCGGGACTTGTGGTGCTCTCCCTGCCAGGCGCACGGAAGGAGAAGACGGATGTCTCCGCGCCGGCGTGAGAGCGAGCCGGGGCCGACCCAGGCTGCCGCCCTTGCCGAGGCGCTGCGCGCCAGCATCCTGTCGGGTGACCTGGACCTCGATGCACCGCTGCGAGAGGAGAACGTGGCAGAGCGGTACGGTGCGTCCCGCCATACGGTGCGCGCCGCGCTGCAGACGCTCGCGGCTGAACGTCTCGTGACGATCGAGCCCTATCGCGGAGCGCGCGTCGCAAACCTCGACAACGATGCGGTCGAAGCGCTCCAAGAGTTGCGCGGCGCGCTCGAGGCAGAAGCGGTGCGGCAGGTCAGCGCCAAGCACGGTGCGTCATGGCCGAATGCGGTCACTCGTCCCGTGGCTGAGGCCATCGACCGGCTCGCGCTGGCCGAGGCAGCCGGCGACTGGCTGGCTACGACCCGCGCCCATGCCGAGGTGCACCGGCTGATCGTCGAGGCAGCCGACAGTCCGCGGATCGCGCAGGCGCATCGCCAGCTCGAGTCCGAGATCCTTCTGTTGCTCACCCACGTCAAACCCGACTATCCGGCCGGTTCGCTCGCCCGAGAACACACCGCGTATCTCGATGAGGTGCAGCACGCCGGAGGAGAGGCGGTGCGGGCGCATCTGGCGCACTCGGCCGACCTCATCCGTGCCGCACGCTACCAGGCAGGCGCCGACCAGCCGTAGGGAAGTACCGTCGCGGGGTAGTCGAGGGGTAGTGCGGCGGCTATCGCGTCTTTGCCCGCGTCGGCTTCGAGCCCCCGCATCCGACGTCGTGCCGCACCGTGGTGCGGATAGTTTCCGTGGGTCCACACCCACCCGTCGGACGTCTCGAAGAACCCGGATGCCGGGGCCTAGGCATCCGGGTTCTCGCCGTTCCAGGTGAAGACCTGCTCGCTGCGGTAGGCCGAAGTCACGCGCGGTCCGTCGAGAACGATGGGGCTGAGGCTCGCCGAGTCGGCTTCGCGGCCAGCGCTGCGCGCGTACGCAAGGCAGGCGGCGGCAACCGATGCGGCACAGACCGCCGCGGTGGCGAACTGGGCGACGGGGAGCGGTGATGGCAACGTCACGGGACCCGCTGGAGGTCGCAGCGCGGCGACCAGTTCGGTGCGGCCGGTCGCCGCCGAGACAAGCTCTGCCGTGAGCTGGTCGAACGATGCGGTCATCAACGGCTGCCCTCGAGGTCACGGAAGAAGCCTCGAAGGAGGTCGAGTCCCTCGGGCCACGGACCGTGGCCGCTCAGGACGTTTATGTGTCCGGCGTCGCCGATATCGATCTGATGCGCACCCCATCTGCGGCAGATGTCGGGGGAGCGGTCGGTCGGGCAGTAGGGGTCGGAGGTACTGGTCACGGCGATCGCGGGGATGGGAAGGGGACCGAGGGACGCGGTGGCGGCCCGGAAGCTCAGCGCCTCGGTCGGGAACGACGGCGCATCCGGATCGGGCGGAGCGACGAGAAAGACACCGCGCACGCGTTCGGGAGAGTGCGCCGCGAAAGCCACCGCGCTGAGGCATCCGAGACTGTGGGCGACGAGAACCGCCGGTCCGCCGGCTGCGTGCATTGCTCTGCCGACGGCGCTGTCCCAGTCGTCGAAGTCCGGTTGGTCCCAGGATGCCGGAGCGCTGCGCACCCACGCCGGATACTGCTCCTGCCAGATCGACTGCCAGTGGCCGGCTGATGAACCGCCGAGCCCCGGGACCACGACGATCGAAGCATCCTGCATCGCTCTCCTCTTTCGTGATGGTTGGCGCCCATCCAACCGATCAGGTGACCCGGTGCGTAGAGCCAATGTGCGCTCGCTGGCCCGTTGACCCGCTACCTGTCAGCGGGCGTAGCGCTCGACGAACGTGCGCAGCATGCGGCTCGGATGCAGCACCTCGCGCTCCCGGACGGCGGCAAGCGGAATCTGCACCTCGGTCGGTGCGAAGTACCCGTAATCGGTGTACGCGTGGATGCGTGACGTGATGCCGTTGACGTCGAGCTCGGGATGGAACTGCGTCGCGTAGATGTTCTCGCGCACCCGAAACATCTGCACCGGGCACGAGGCGGATGACGCCAATAGCGTTGCCGAGGCGGGGAGCGAACGCATCGCTTCCTTGTGCCCCACGAACGCATCGAAACGGGGTGGGATGCCGGCCAGCAGGGGGTCGGATCTTCCGGCATCCGTCAGCGAAACCTCGACCACTCCGACCGGCTCGCCGTAGGTACGGTCGATGACGGCACCCTGGTGAGCCCCGACCGTGCCGACGCCGTAGCAGGCTCCAAGAAACGGGAAGTCCCGTGCGACGACCTGGTCGAGGAGCGCATCGAACTCTGCCTCCACGCGCCGCTGCACGGCTGACTTCTGCTCGATCGGATCCGACGCGTTGAACGGCCCGCCGCCGACGAAGATCCCCGACAGATCATCGAGATCCAGCTCCGGCATCGGGCCGGCCTCCAGTCGCACGCGCTGGAGCTCGGACTCGGCGAGGCCGGTGTAGCGCAAGAAAAGCTCGTACTCTTCATCGGCCGGACCGTCCTCGGCGCGGGTCGCCAGCAGGATGAACGGCTTCATCCGCTCAGCATAGGCGCCGAAGCGCGCCGTGCCAGGCGGCGGCGCATCACATGAGTGAGTGCGGTCAGGTGGGGGAACTCGATCAGCATCCCGAGAACGATCGCCGCGGCCACCACCGGCTGGTCGGGAAGCGCGACAGTGGTCAGCGCCAGCATGAGAGGTGCATTGCGCGCTGAGGTGGTCATGGTCAGCAGTGCGCGCTCGCGATGGCTCAACCGCCACAGCGCCGATGCTGCCTCGCCGATCCCGAACGTGATCATGAAGAACACGAAGACGACGAGCAGAACCCACGCGAACGAACCAATGTCGCTCACGATCGTCTCGACGTTGCCGGCGAACAGTGCGAAGATCACTGCCGCGATCAGGAACGGTACCGCGCGGTCGGCAGCCGAGTAGAGCGCCGATCGCGCCCCGACAGGAAGTGCGAACCTGGTGAGCAGGCGCACGGCTAGCGCGATGCCCGCGGGGAGTGCAAACCAGGTGAGAAGGGTCGCTGTGGCGGAGTCGAAGACGAGCGCCGCGCTCTGGCCCGTAAAGATCGAGAGCCACACCGGGTAGAGCAACAGCTGCAGCGTCATCTGCACCGGAATCAGCGCGGCGCCAACGGTGGTGTCGCCGCCAGCCATCCGCGTGAACCCCAGGAACCAGTCGGTGCAGGGAGCCAGGAGATAGAGCAGCACTCCCAGGCGGAGCGCATCGCTGGGGAGGAGGGCGGTCAACGGCCAGGCGATCAGGGGGATCACGAGGAAGTTGATGCCGATGGCCAGGGCAACCAGGCGCGGTGCCCGTCGCAATGCTGACAGGCCGTCCAAGCGAAGTGTGAAGAAGAGGATGCCGACGAGGAGCACGATAAGGGGGTCTGCGAAGGACCCAACGGTTGAGCCTGCTGTCGGCGCGAGAGCGCCCAGAAGGCTCCCCGCGAGGATGGCCGCAGCGAAGAGCGCCGTCGCGCTCCCGGGGCGGGAAAGCGGGCTCAGCACGCGCATTCCACGCCGCAGCACGAGAGATCATCGGTGAGCATGCCGGCTGCGCGGTACGCCTCCAGCGCTGAGGTGTCCTTGTCGGCGCGTTCTCCGATCACCCGGGCTATGTGTGCGAAGCGTTGCCGGAACTTGTAGACGAAGCAGAACTTCAGGCCACCGTGCCGGATGGCGGGGCCTGACAGGAACAGCCCCGGGGTGATCGTCGATTGATCGTCGTTGTCGAGAGCGGGCCAGCCGTCGGGGCGTGTCTCGAAGAGTGCTACGACCGGACCGAGCCCGGGGCCGAATCCCGTTGCCGAGATCGGAGGGGAGTCCGATGTCACTTTGGCGCCGTTGTCGAGGCTCACGACCCAGGAGTCGCCACTGCGCTTGACTGCGGTCGCGTGGCTTGCAACCAGGGTCAGTCGGCTGCTCGCGCGCGCGTGCTCCAGCCGTCGCCGTGAGCGTGGTGCGAGGCGGAACGAGGGATCCGAGCCGGTGCCGGCGTCCCACGGGGTGCTCCCGTCGACGACCGTGACGTGGGTACCGCGCTCGACATGATGGCAGGTGATGTCGATGCCCGACTCATAGCCGCCGATGACGACGAGGTGACCTGTTCGCGGTGGCCAACTCGCCGGATCCATGGAGTGGTCGGTCAGCGAGTTCCCTGACAGTCGCGGGCGTCTCGGATCTGCGAACTCACCACCTGCCCAGACGAGTGCGCGAGTCTCGACGTCGCCCCGTGTCGTCTGGAGGGCGAAGCCGCCATCCGTCGTGCTCACGTGCGTGACCTCTGCGTCATCCATGACGGGAACGCGAAAATGCGCGCAGACGCTCCGCAGGTACTTCGCGTACTCCCGTCCGGTCGGGTAGTCCACCCCGAGCGAGAACGCCGGAGAGGTCTCGGGATGGACGGCGTTGAGGTCAGTCGCGCCGAAGCCGTTTCCGGTGAACGACGGAGTCAGGAATGTCTGGGCCTCCGGCCAATCCAGAAACGTCTGCCCGATCTGTCCGCGCTCGAGCACGCCGAAGGTGAGGTCGGGGATAGAGGCCAGCGCGAGCGCGGTGCCAATGCCGGCCGGGCCAGCGCCGACGACGAGGGCGTCAAGTGCGGGTCGTGTCGATGTCACCAGCGTGTTCAGCCCTGGCGTCCCTTGAACCGAGGGTTGAGCTTGTTGATGACGTAGACCCGCCCGCGGCGACGAACGACCTGGGCTCCCGGCTGGTTCTTGAGCGACTTGATCGATGCGCGAACTTTCATTCCTGCCTCCTATTGAGAATGGTTATCATCTCAATATAGGCGTTGACGATGTCGACGCGGAATCAGGCGCGAGAGAAGTGGGTGAGCCGAGTGGAGCAGGTTGATGTCGTCGCGGTTGTGGGGAGTTGCGCCTCCGAGCGCGCGGTCTTTTCCATGCAGTTGGCGGCTGCGACGCATCGGATGCTGGTCCCCGCAGCACGCCTGGCCGTGTCGCCCGATCCGGTCGACGAGGCTCTCTCGATCGCTCCGTGGGTGAATGCGCCGGCGGGAGCGCTGATGGAGTTCCCGACAAGCGCGAGCATGACCGACCTGATCGGGAGCCTCGCGGACGAATCGGCGCCGACAGCACTGGTGGGCGTCGTCTGCGTTGTCGATGCGTCACACCTGATCGAGGATCTGTGGCGAGACACCTACCTCTCGCGGATCGTTGGTGTCGAGGCCGGCGTCGCGATGACGGACGATGTTGCTGAAGCCCTCGTGACGGCGACTCAGATCGAGTTCGCCTCCCATCTCGTCCTGGTCAACTGGTCAACGCTTCAGACGCACGAACTCTCCACGGTCATGGCCGTTCTCAGTCACCTCGCGCCGCGCGCACGGTTGCGCCTTCAGCGACGCATCATGGAGCCGTGGACCGACCGTGTGGCGTTTACGCGCGGTCAGGATTCGCCGGGATGGATCGGCGTGATCAATGGTCACTTCGATCCGCACATGACCGATCCGCGCGTCAGTGCGTTCCGCTACGAGAACGTGCGCCCGTTGCATCCCGGGCGGCTCGAGGTTCTGCTTAATGAGCGAATCGAACCTGGCGAGTTTGGACGTGTCCTCCGGTCGTCCGGATTCTGCCGCTTTGCGACGCGCCCATACCGGGCCGCTCGCTGGGAGCATGTCGGGCGAATGATCTCGTTCCCGCCCATGCCTGATCAGGATGCCGCAGACCCCGAAGACGAGACGCTTGCATTCGGTCAGGAGCTCGCGATCATCGGCCTCGACCTGGATCGCGACCGCCTCGTCGAAGCCCTCGACAGTGTTGCGCTCACCGATGACGAGCTGGTTGCGGGACCGCAGGTGTGGTCGAGCTTTCGCGATCCCTTCCCCGCCTGGCCGGCGATAGCCGACCGGGCGGAGTGAGACGCGTGCTGGTGCGCGATTCGTGACGACTGTGTAAACCTCGCATGGCGATTCGCGACCGAGGATGATTCACCCCGCCGGACTCGATATCGTCGTGAGGTGCCCGACACACAGAACTCCGACGCGACCCTGCGTCCCACGCACCCCCTCGCCCTTGCTCCCGTCATCGCACCGCCCGCGTCGGTAGACGGATTCGTCAAGCAGTTCCTCGCGAACCTGAACTTCGATCAGGGCGTCTCGCTGTCGGCATCCGATGCCAACGACCAGTACCTGGCGCTCGCCGATACGGTCCGCGACTATCTCATGGCTCGTTGGCTGGAAGATCAGGCCCGGCAGCGCGAGCAGCAGGCGAAGACCGTCTGCTACCTCTCGGCGGAGTATCTGCTCGGCAAGCAGCTCGACAACAATCTGCTCGCCGCGCGCCTGGGTGAGATCGCCACGGAGGCGCTCGCGCAGTGCGGTATCTCGATGGACGACATGCGCGAGGTCGAGGTCGAACCGGGCTTGGGTAATGGTGGGCTCGGGCGCCTCGCTGCCTGCTTCATCGATTCGCTGGCCACGATGAGCGTGCCGACGATCGGATACGGCATCCGCTACGAGTACGGCATCTTCCGGCAGACCTTCGTCAACGGCGAACAGGTCGAGCAGCCGGATGCCTGGCTGCGCATGGGTTCGCCGTGGGAGTTCCCGCACCCCGAGGCGGCGCAGACGATCTCGTTCGGCGGTCGCACCGAGACTTACGACGACAACGGCGTTACCCGCACCCGGTGGATTCCGGACTGGAACGTGCTCGCGGTGCCGTACAACATGATGGTTCCCGGCTACCACAACGGTCGGGTCAACACGCTACGGCTGTGGCGCGCAGTTGCCACCAACGCCTTCGACCTGCGCATCTTCAACTCCGGTGATTACGAAGAGTCGGTGCGCGCCCAGACCTTCGCCGAGAACATCTCCAAGGTGCTCTACCCCGAGGACTCCACACCCCAGGGCAAGGAGCTTCGCCTGCAGCAGCAGTACTTCTTCGTCGCGGCATCCATCAACGATTTCCTCGACAACGTGCTGCTCGAGGGATTCGACCTGAACAACCTGCCCGACCGCGTGATCTTCCAGCTCAACGACACGCACCCGGTCATCGCCGTGCCCGAACTCATGCGCGTGCTGGTGGATGAGCGCGGCATGGAGTGGGAGGACGCGTGGGCGATCACGCAGAAGTGCTTCGCTTACACCTGCCACACGCTGCTGCCCGAGGCCCTCGAAGTGTGGTCGGTTGACCTGCTGGGGAGGCTGCTGCCGCGACACCTCGAGATCATCTACCGCATCAACGACGAGTTCCTCGAAGAGGTGCGGGAGCGGTTCGGTGACGACATGATGCGCATTCGCAACATGTCGATCATCGGTGAGCACCCGTATCGCTCCGTGCGAATGGCCTACCTGGCGACCGTCGCGGGAGCGAAGGTCAACGGTGTCGCGGAGCTTCACTCGCAGCTGCTTCGCGACAAGGTGCTGCACGAGTTCGCCGAGATGTACCCCGACAAGTTCACGAACGTCACCAACGGCGTCACGCCGCGGCGGTTCATCCGACTCGCGAACCCGTCGCTCGCGAGCCTCATCACCGAAGCGCTCGGTGCCGGCTGGACCGTCGACCTCGAGAGACTGCGCGGGCTCGAGGCGCTCGCCGAAGACCCCGAGTTCCGTGAGCGGTTCGCTGCAGTCAAGGCAGCCAACAAGCGGCGCCTGAGCGACGTGCTGCAGCGCCGAGACGGCGTCACCATCGACGACACGCATCTGCTGGATGTCATGGTCAAGCGCCTCCACGAATACAAGCGCCAGACCCTCAAGGTGCTGCACATCGTCACCGAGTACGAGCGCATCATCTCGGGCACGGTCGGGGCCGCCGACATCCAGCCGCGCACCTTTATCTTCGGGGCGAAGGCTGCTCCGGGGTACGCGATGGCCAAGCGCATCATCCACCTCATCAACTCGGTCGCGTCGGTCGTGAACAACGACCCGCGCGTCGAGGGGCGCCTGAAGGTCGTCTTCCCGCCGAACTACAACGTCACGCTCGCCGAGAGCATCATCCCGGCCGCCGATCTGTCGGAGCAGATCTCGCTCGCCGGCAAGGAGGCTTCCGGTACGGGGAACATGAAGCTCGCCCTCAACGGTGCTCTCACGATCGGCACTGACGACGGCGCCAACGTCGAGATCCGCCAGCTCGTCGGCGACGACAACTTCTTCCTGTTCGGCATGACCGAGCCCGAGGTCGAGGCGCTGTGGGCGAAGGGCTACAAGCCGGCCGACTTCTACCAGGCCGACCCGCAGCTGCGGGCCGCCATGGACCTCATCGCCTCCGGCGCATTCTCGGGTGGCGACCGCACCGTCTTCGAACCGGTCGTCTCAAACCTCCTGTATGACGACCGCTTCATGGTGCTCGCCGACTACGCCTCATACATCGAGGCGCAGTCCCGCGTCGACCTGGCATATGCGGACCAGGATGCCTGGACCCGATCGGCGATCCTCAATATCGCCCGCTGCGGGTTCTTCTCATCCGACCGCTCGATGCGCGACTACCTCGACCGCATCTGGCACGCCCGCCCGTTGCTCTAAGGTTCGCGGCCAGCGTCGCGTCAGTCGTGTGGCCAGGCGCTCAGCGCATCGTCGATCAGGGTGACCGTGCGTTTGGACACCGGCTCGAGGAGTTCGGCCACCGGCGTCCGGTTCTTTGCTCCCCGGGGCGCTGAGAAGCGCCAGGTGCCGACCACGGCGGCGTCGACGAGGACTGCCGGGCGGAAGACGCCGTTCTTGCCGGGGACAAGAGCGTCGAACATCGCGTCCGAGGCCACGAGCGACCTGTCGGCATAGCCGAGGATCCACTCGTCGAACGCGGGAACGAGTGTCACCGTCTCAACAGAGTCGGGCCAGCGCGAGCCTGATGACGCCGATGTCTCAGCGCCCAGATACACGGGCTTCTCACCGAGCTGTGCCAGCTCGATTCCGTCGACGGATGCCGCAGCGGCGCGCAGGCCCGTCTTGGGGAGCTTCGTCCACCAGGCCAGGTCGTCGAGGGTGACCGGTCCCCGCGCCGCGACATACCCTGCGACAATACGGCTGAGTGCGGCATCCGTGTCGGTGTCACGCTGGGTCGCCGTGAGGGTGAGGTACTGCTCAGATCCGTCAGGAGTGAACGCGCCCCAGTGCGCCAGTCCGCTGATGCACAGGTGGACGAGGAGGTGGTATCCGCGCCCGCCGTCGGTCGAGATCCCGGCATCCTCCCAGGTCGCCAGGATGTCGGCGCGCCGCAGGGGAGCGGTCTCGAGCGCCGCGACGGCGACGTCGTGCGCACGATCGATCGTGGCGTCATCCAGCTCGAGTTGCTCGCGGCGGCGCGCCATCGACTGCAGCGTTCTGGTGCCGGTCAGGGCGAGGAGTGACGCCAGGTGCTCGGGGGTCGTCGCGAACAGCGTGCCGCGCATGGGCCAGGACCGCACCAGCGCCCCGCTGTCGAACGCGGCGCGCACATCATCGACGGTCGTTCCCGGGGCCGACCGAAGGGCGATCGCACGCAGGACTGCCGGAAGATCTTGGCCTTGGAGCGCGACCGCTCGATCCACCACCTCCCGTGGGGAGAGGGGCGAGCCGCCGAGCAGCTGGGCGCCGTGGCGTAGCCCGCGCGCCTGGTCGGGGGAGAGGGACGCCGTCATGTCGATCACCGTAGTACGAGCTACCCCCACGCAGCCGAGGTGGGCGGTGGTGCTGGATGACTGTTGGCTTCGCACGCCGGACTCGGTGCAGCTTGACGGGCGTTTGAATGTCGGACCCCCCTCGTAGTGTCGGGGGTATGGATGAGGTCGGCATGGACGGGTCGGGTCAGTGGCCCGAGGGTCCGGATGCTGACGTGTTCCTGTATGAGAGCGATGTGCGTGAGTGGGATGCGGAGATTGCCGGGTGGGTGCCGCCGCGTCCGGACGCTGTCGCACTTGTCCTGGAGGCGTCTGATTTGGAGGCGGTGTTCGCGGCGCAACGGTTCGCCAGGGTCGATGACCTGCGCCTGGAAGCCTTGGATGATGTGTCACGGTATGGGGGTGGGTCGCGGGAGCTGGTGATGCGCTCCCTCCGGTTGGAGCTTGCCGCGGCTCTGCGGATCACGGAGAACGCGGCGGGGATGATGCTCGCCCGCGCCGAATCCCTCGTCCACTCCTACCCGACGGTTCTGGAGTCGTTGTCTCGTTCGGGCGTGACGGTGCGTCATGCGGAGATCCTCGTCGATGACCTCGACGTCCTTGACCGGGAGGTTGCGGCACGGTTGGTGGGGCGGGCGTTGGGGTTGGCGCAGTCTCTGCCGGTGGGGTCGTTCCGGCGGGCGCTTCGCCGTCTGATTGAGCGGGAGACCGCCCCCACGTTGACGGAACGGCATGAGGTGGCGGTGCGGGGGCGTCGGATCATGGTGGAGCCGGCGGGGGATTCGATGTCGTGGGTGCACGCCCTGGTCCCGTCGGTGGAAGCCCACGCGATCTTCGGGCGTGTCACCCAGAAGGCTGTGGTGATCCGTGACCACGACCGCGGTTCGACCCGGGGCGGGGAGTCGGACGGTTCAGTGGAGCGGAGTCTGGATGAGATTCGGGCTGACGTGTTCTGCGACCTCCTCATCGACGGGACCGTTCCCCAGCACCCGAAGCAGGCGCGGGGTATCCAAGCGACCGTGGTCGTCACCGTCCCCGCCCTTGCCCTTCTCGGTGTCGAGGGTGTGACCGATCCTGCGGAGGTGGAGGGGGTCGGTCCGATCCCGATCGACACCGCCCGGGAGCTGGCCAGTGGCGCGTCGGGGTGGATGAGGGTGCTGACCCACCCCGAAACCGGCGCCGTCATCAGCGTCGGGCGCACGAGGTATCGGCCACCGCCGGAGCTCGCGAAGCTGGTGAAGTGGCGGGCTGACCGGTGCATGGGCCCGGGATGCTCGAAACCTGCCTCGCAGTGTCAGATCGATCATTCGGTCGCGTGGGAACACGGCGGTGAAACGAGTGTGACGAACACCGCCCCGCTGTGCCAGGGCCACCACACGGTGAGACACCACGGCGGGTGGGTGATCACGCATCTTGATGACGGGTCGCTGGAGTGGGGCTTGTCAAGTCTTCTGTGTAAGCGGGTTGGTGTTGGTGGTTAGAGGTAGGGGGTGATGCGGTCGGGGTAGGCGAGTGCGAGTTGTTCGAGGGCTTGTTTCCAGTTCG
>NZ_MKTR01000007.1 GCF_001898325.1 Microbacterium sp. 67-17 | reverse complement strand
CGTCAGCAACCGTCATCGTCATCTCAGTATTGGTCCGTTCTCGCCCCGTGCAGTGCGAAGGTCAGCAGTGCTGGTGTCTCACCCCATCCTGACGCACAGGGGGGAACCGTCTGCGCTCGTCGGATCACGAGAGTGAGCGCGACGATGAAGGTGAGCACAACGGCGATGATCACTACCGGGCTCGGCTCCAGCGCCAGCGAGATGCACTGCGGCGCCACGTCAGTCGGATCGCCATTCGCGTCGATGTAGCCGCCGTCAGCGCCGACCCCGCCGACGCACGTGCCAGCGCTGCCGCGCGTGAAGGTCATGTACGCAAGGAGAGCGAGGGCCGCCACCGTCGCGACACGACGGATGGCAGCGACGATCTCAACACCGGGGAGCACCGAGTTTCCGGCGACGGATGCCTGGGTGTCGGTATCCGTCATGACATCGCCAATCGGTCGAGAAGCGTGTCGGCGGCGGACGATATCGCGCTGATCTGGAACGCGACGACCGCCAGGGTTCCGAGCGTGTACCAGAACAGGTACGGGCTGCGGCGTCGCAGGAAGAAGACCCCGAGCCCAACGACGGTCACGATGGCAACCGTGGCACCGATCACCGTGGCGAAAGCCATGCGAACGTAGTCCGCATCATCCGGCGAAGTCCGGGCAGTGGTCGCTATCGCGAGAATCGTCGGGATGATCACGACACCGAGCAGGAAGATCGCCGACGGCGAGTTCCAGGCCCGATTCCGACGCACCCCGACCTGCGTCTTCGTATCGGTCATGGCCCCACCGTTACCCGGTTGACCCGGGGCACCGCAAGACACGGAAGAATCAGGATGTGAGTTCGTCGCTGTTTGCGCCACCTCGGTTTTCCGACCTCGCCGCTGCGGCGGCGGGCGAGAAGCCCCTGACCTGGCGACAGCGTCGTGCCCGGTTCCGGCAGATCTGGGGGCTCGCTCGGCGCCATGGCCTCCTCCCCTTCCGCAAGCTCGACTTCAGCTATGGCCCGGCGACTGCCGATCTTCGTGCGCGCCAGGCACGAGGGCTTCGCGAAGCGCTCGAAGAAGCAGGTGGCGGCTTCATCAAGGCCGGACAGCTCCTCTCGACACGCGACGACATCCTGCCGGCCGAATGGGTTCGCGAGCTCTCGCGCCTGCAGAAGGAAGTCAACCCCGCGCCGGCCGCGCAGATCGAAGAACTCCTCGAGCGCGAACTCGGCGAGCGTCGCGGCCGCTTCGCAACCTTCGACGTGGAGCCGCTGGCTGCCGCATCCATCGCTCAGGTGCACCGGGCGACGCTGGATGACGGCACCGTCGTGGCCGTGAAGGTGCAGCGCCCCGGCATCCGTGCCCTGCTGGACTGCGATATCGACATCATGCTGCGGCTTGCCGGCTGGGCGACCCGTCGCATCAAGCAGGCCCGCCAGTTCGGCGCGCTCGACATCGCCAAGCAATACGCCCAGGATCTGCGCAATCAGGCCGATTTTGCGCGTGAGGCAAGCAACCTCGAGAGCCTCGCCCAGTCGGCGCGGTCGGCTCGTGACGAGGTGCGCATCCCGCGGTTCTTCCCCGATCTGTCCACCGACCGCGTCCTCACGATGGAGTTCATCGACGGCGAGACGATCACGGCGCTGCGGCGCGAGGGGCAGAGCGACGAGATCGAGGATGCCCTGCGCACCGTTCTGCGCAGCTTCTTGCGCCAGCTCGTGATCGACGGGGTCTTTCACGCCGACCTGCATCCGGGCAACGTCATCATCGACCCAGACGGCACGCCGGCACTTATCGACTTCGGCTCCGTCGGTCGGCTCGACCGGGATCTGCGCCAGACGGTGCAAGACCTCGCGATCGCGTTCCTGCAGGGCGATACCCGCCGGGTCGCGGATGCCGCGCTGGCGATCATGCCGCTGGCAAACCCCGCCGACGAGCCCAGCTTCCGGCGTGCGCTCGCGGAGTTCGTCACCCACGATCTCGGCAGCGGATCCCGCATCACGCTCCGCACGATCGATAACGCCAGCGACCTCTTCACCCGGTACGGCACCGCACTTCCGCCCGATCTCGTGGCCGCGGGTCGTGCCTTCGCGATCCTTGAGGGAACCCTCCGCACCGCGGCACCGACGATGGATGTCATCGGCGAGTCCCGCGACGCGGCGCAGGCGCTCATCCTGTCGCAGTTGCGGCCGCGCGCCCTCGCTGGCGCGATCGGGCGCTCTGCCCTGGGCGCGTTCCCGCGCCTGCGACGGCTCCCCGATCGGATCGAGACCATCGTCGGCGACCTTGCCGACGGCAAACTCACCGTCAAGATCCGCCTCTTTGCCGACGATCGCGATCGCCGGGTCGTCACCGGCGTCATCCGTCGCGTCTCGACCGTGATCCTCGGCGGGATGCTGACCGTCGCGTCGTTCGTGATGTTCGTGCTCCCGCCGTTTGAGGGCGGCTCGCTCTCCCCCGTTGCCGCCGGTGTCGCGCTGGCGATTGGCGCCGCGGCATCCTTCGTCACCGCGACGGTCGATGCGCTGCTCGGGCGCCGCCCCTGACCTCCTGCTGCCCGTGAGCCCCCGCACAGTGCAGAATCAGGGCATGGAACGCTTTGACACCGTCGTCATCGGCGCCGGGATCGCCGGTCTCACCGCCGCGCGACTGCTGGTTGCGTCCGGCCGGACCGTCGTCATCCTTGAGGCCAGGGACCGCGTCGGCGGTCGCCTGCAGACCGACCGCACGGGCGGTGAGGTGACCGATCTCGGCGCATCCTGGATCCACGGCGTCACCGACAGCCCCGTCGCCGCGGCGGCCGAAGCGTTCGGGATGCCGATGGTCGAGTTCACCGTCGGCGGGTACCAACCCGACAGCCAGCCGATCGCCTACTACGACCCAGACGGTCGGCGGCTGTCGGATGCCGAGGCTCGCGCGTTCGCCGACGATGTGCATACGGTCGATGCAGCTCTGCTCGCCGTGATCGCGGCATCCGCACCCGACGCCTCGTATCGCGATGTCACCGAACAGGCACTGGCCGAACAGGGCTGGGATGCCGAGCGAACCCAGCGCGTGCGCGAATATCTCGAACACCGGGCGGAGGAGCAATACGGCGCCTGGATCGAGGATCTCGCCGCGCACGGACTCGACGACGACGCGATCGAGGGTGACGAGGTCGTGTTTCCGGACGGGTACGACGTGCTCGCCACGCGGCTGGCCGACGGGCTCGATATCCGTCTCGAACACGTTGTCACGGACGTGGATTGGTCGGATGACGGCGTCGTCGTCTCGACCGATCGGGGCGTATTCGGCGGCAGCTCTGGTGTTGTCACCGTTCCCGTGGGGGTGCTCAGATCGGACGAGTTCGTCATCCGTCCCCCGCTTCCTGAGCCCGTCGCCGGTGCACTGTCGCGCCTGACGATGAACGCGTTCGAGAAGGTGTTCCTGCGCTTCCCGACGAAGTTCTGGGACGAGGGCGTCTACGCCATCCGTCAGCAGGGACCCCAAAGCCGCGCGTGGCACTCCTGGTACGACCTGACGGCGCTCCACGGAACGCCGACGCTGCTGACCTTCGCTGCCGGCCCCACAGCGCGTGAGGTCACCGGGTGGGATGCCGAACGCGTCGTCGCCGACATCCTCACGCAGCTGCGCCGGCTCTATGGCGACCGCGTCGTCGAACCCACGAGCGTCGCGATCACGTCGTGGCACGATGATCCGTTCGCGCGAGGGTCGTACGCGTACATGACGCTCGGTTCGACGACCGCCGACCACGACGACCTCGCGACGCCGATCGGCGGCGTGCTGCACCTGGCCGGTGAGGCGACCTGGACCGATGATCCGGCGACGGTGCCCGCGGCGATGTTCTCGGGCCACCGCGCCGCCGAGCGGATCGTGGGCCGCGACATCCCGATCGAGACTCTCTGGAGCTGACGCTCACGCAACAGTTGGCGTGTGGACGCATCGGCCTCGCACGCGAGGGGTCGCAACACGCCGCAGCGACGCGGGCATGAACGGCGTGTTGCGACCCCTCGGGCACAAGCTCAGGACTCGGGGTCGTACTGGAACTCACGCACTTCCTGCGGGCAGCGGCACGCCACCGCGATCTTCGCGGCCCACTCGTATGCCTCGGCGGCCGTCGGCACCTCGATGATCGTGTAGCCACCGAACATGTCACCGGTGCTCGGATACGTGCCCTCGGTCACGACTCCCTCGCCATCCACGCGCACCGGTGCGACTCTCTCATTGACCCCGCCACCGAAGACATACACGCCAGCCGCCTTCGCCTCGCGAATCACGGCATGCGCGGCTTCCCCCACCGCTTCCCACTCGTCGTCAGGAACCACCATGGCCGAGCTCGGGAACGAGATCATGAACTTCGTCATGCGAGCAGTGTGACACCGGGTGCGGTCTTGATCCAGCCCCTTCGCCGCGGTGTGCGCCCCTCAGGCTCCCGGCTCGGCGCCTGTCGCGACGGGGCGGCCTCGCGTGTTGGACCACTGGCTCCATGAGCCGGGGTAGACGACGACCTCCACGCCTGCCACCGCTCCGGCAAGCGCCGTGTGCGCGGCGGTCAGGCCCGAGCCGCAATAGGCAGCGGCGGGGGTGAGGTCGCTCACGCCGGCACTCTCGAACGCTGCGCGGATCGTCGCGGGCGATGCGAAGTTCGCTCCCTCGAGCACCGCATCGGCGGGCAGGTTCACCGCGCCGGGGATGTGCCCGGCAACGGGATCGAACGGCTCGGATTCACCGCGGTAACGCTCGGGTGCACGCGCGTCGAGCAGCACCCCGCGCTGCGGCCAGGCTGCGGCGTCATCGATTGAGATGCCCTCATCCATGCCGTCGAACACGATCGATCCCGGTTCGGGTGACACGTCGCCCGTCTCGAGCGGGAGTTCGGCCGCCCGCCACGCCGACAGGCCGCCGTCGAGAACGCGGATGTCTCTGACGCCGGCGCCCCGAAGCAGCCACCAGGCTCGCGCCGCAGAGACAGAGCGGTAATCGTCGTAGACGACCACGGCGTCACCCGCGTGCAGCCCCCAGCGGCGGGCGGCATCCTGCAGCGTCGCGCGCGATGGCAGCGGGTGCCGACCCTCAGACGGCGCACCGTGCGTCGCAAGTTCGGTGTCCATGTCGACATACACCGCACCCGGAAGGTGCCCAGCACGGTAGTCGTCCCGACCGTCCGGCTTGTCGAGGCGGTAGCGCACGTCGAGAAGGCGGATGTCGACCCCAATCTCGAGCAGCGTGAGAAGTTCGTCGGCCGAGATGAGCGGAGAGCCGGGCATAGCAGCATCCTCGCACGCGCGAGAAACAGAAGAGCCTCCTCGACCAGCGCTCACGCGCCGATCCCGGAGGCTCCCTCCGACAGTGTGACAGCGGCTTCGGCATCCATCTTCTGTGTGCCGTGGTGGAGATGGGGGGAATCGAACCCCCGTCCATCGCTGGGTCATCGCGCCTTCTCCGGGCGCATTCTGTGAAAGCGTTCTGCTCGGCTCCGACCTTTGTCACAGACACCTAAGTCGACAAGCCCAGCCTGGGAGAAGTCCCGCGTGACGTCCAGACGCCGTCACGCAGCAAGATCCCTTAGATGACGCTAGGAACCGTAGCGGGATCGCCTACGGGCTAACGGACTCGGGCTCGCTGCTTAGGCAGCGAGGGCGAAGTCAGACTGCTTCTTATTGGCAGTTATTTGTTTGCAGGGGGCGTTTACGAGATAACCCCGCATCCTCGGCCCGCTTCTCGCGAATTCGCAGACGATGTCGAAACCGATCATCCCCGTGAGTCCTTCTTGCGAAGGGCCGCTGTCACACTGTGGAGTTTCGAAGGTTCAGGATGCAAAGCACCCGAGCTCTACAGGATACAACGGATGCCGCATCCTACGCATTCCCGGCGCTCAGCCGCACGACGTAGAGTCACACCCATGCGCGATGTCATCATCACCGTCCGCGGCGACCACCAGACCCGGGTTGCCCCCGAAGAGGCCGTGGCGCGGCTCACGATCCGGACCGAAGGCGGCGAACGAACCGACGTCATGGGCAGAGCGACGGATGCTGCGAGCATGCTGCGCGCCGCGCTCACGGCCCGACAGGACGCGGGCGAGATCCGCGAGTGGTCGACCGGCCGGCTCGCCGTGCGCTCCGAGCGCCCCTGGAACTCCGAGGGCAAGCAATTGCCGCTCGTGCACCACGCGTCGCTGGACGTGTCGGCGACGTTCGCCAACCTCGACGCGCTCTCGGGATGGCTGGGTGAGATCGCCGAGCTCGACGCGATCCAGGTCGATGGGGTGCAGTGGATGCTCACCGACGCGACCCGCTCAGCCGTCGAAGCGGATGTCGCAGCCCAGGCGGTCCGGGTCGCGATGACCCGCGCGACCGCCTACGCTGCGGCCCTCGGACTCGCTGAAGTCACCGCCGTCGAGGTGGCCGACGTGGGCCTGCTCGGAGGCGGAGCCGCGGGTGCAGCACCCGGCCCGTCTCCCCGAATGATGATGGCGGCAAGCTCGATGGACGCGGGCGCCCCTCTGGAACTACAGCCCGCCGAGATCGTGGTCAGCGCGGCCGTCGAAGCACGCTTCAGCGCCCACTGACGGAGGCCGGCTACTCCCCCAGGCGGTTCTTGGTGCGCATGGCGCGTTCGGCCTCGCGCTTGTCCTGGCGCTCGCGCAGCGTCTGACGCTTGTCGTACTCGGCCTTACCCTTGGCCACCGCGATCTCGACCTTGGCGCGCCCGTCCGAGAAGTAGAGCTTCATCGGGATGAGGGTGTAGCCGCCCGCCGAGACGGCATGGCTGAGCTTGATGATCTCGTCCTTGTGCAGCAACAGCTTGCGTACCCGCTTAGCCGAGTGGTTCGTCCAATGCCCCTGCGAGTACTCGGGGATATGAACCGAATCCAGGAACGCCTGACCGCCATCGATGTAGGCGTATCCGTCGCTCAGGTTCGCGCGTCCCTGGCGCAGCGACTTCACCTCGGTGCCGGTGAGCACCAAGCCTGCCTCGTACGTCTTCTCGATGGAGTACTCGTGGCGCGCACGACGATTGGTCGCGATGACTTTCTCTCCGCGTTCGCGTGGCATGGCTCCTCCTTTCGACGCAGCCCACCAGTGTACCAAGCGCTGGCTGCGCGGCAGTCGGCGGGTCAGGCCGGCCCGTTGCCGAACTGGATCGCCAACAGTGCGAGGAAGAACCAGAGCAGGTAGCCGACAACGCCGGCGAAGATCGTCACGGCAGCAACCGTGTAGCCCCAGCCGATCTGCCGGGCGCGCAGGAGGCGACGGATGACAAGCACGGCGAACACCGTCGTCGCGAGCACCGGAAGCCCGAACACTGCTACCGAGATCAGCGGGCCACCGAGATTTGCCGCAGCGGCCACCGCGAACAGCAGCAGAGGGCCGAGCCCGAGGATGATGCCCGCAATCCCCCAAGCCGGCGCGGACCCCACCGGCTGTGGTGCTCGCGGATCCTGCGCCATCGCTGTTCTCCTCGCTCCCGCCGACTAGGCCCGAAGCCAGCGCCGGATCGCGAAGCCCGCCGAGAGCGCGGCGAGCACGATGCCGATCCCGATGAGGACGGGAATGACCACCAGCACATCGGCGGTATCGACCCAGGTCGCCACGAACGGGATGCGTGAACGCAGGTAGTCCTGCACACCGAACTGCACTCCGGCTACAACGGCGACGCTCGCCAGTACCGAGCCGATGAGCGCAGCGAACACACCCTCGAGGATGAAGGGCGTTTGGATGAACCGATTGGATGCTCCGACGAGCCGCATGATGCCGAGTTCGCGTCTTCGCGCATACGCCGACAAGCGGATCGTCGTCGAGATGAGCAACACGGCCGCGATGAGCATGAGCCCCGCGATCCCGACGGCGACGTATGTCGCGACGGTCAGCGCAGAGAACAACGGCTCGAGGTACTGCAGCTGGTCCTTGACCTCTTCCACCCCATCCGATCCCGAGAACGCCTCGGAGATCACTGCTGACTTGGTCGGGTCTGCGAGCGTGATTCGGAACTGCGCACCGATCTGGTCGGCGGTGAGGATGCCGTTGTACTCCTCTCCGAGCAGATCGATCGCATCCTGGTAGGCCTGCTCGGCGCTATCGAACTGCAGGTCACTGATCAGTGGAGCAAGCGAATCCGAATCGAGTTTGGCTCGGACGCCGTCGATCTGCTCCTGCGTCGCGACTCCGTTTGCGCAGGTGGGAACCTGCGACAGGGAGCTGCACATGTAGATCTGCACCTGGGCGCGATCGGCCCAGAAGGTGCGCATCGTGCCGATCTGCAGCTGCATGAGCATCGCAGCGCCGACGAAGGTCAGAGAGACGAAGGTCACCAAGACGACGGAGATCACCATCGATGCATTGCGGCGCAGGCCGCTCAGCGCCTCACCGAAGACGAGCCCGGCCCTCATGAGGTAGGCCCGACTTCATCATCGCCGCGCTCGCCGGCCAACCCCAGCCGCTCTGCCAGCCCCAGCTCTTCGACCTCGACTTCGGGGATGTCGATGACAGGCACAGGCTGCGTCGTGGGTCGCGGAGCGGCTGCGGACTGCGCCGCGGAGACCTGCCATTCGGGCGGCACCGACGGTGCATTCGGCGCGGATGCGGGTCGCTCTTCGGGTGACGGTGCCGGAGCCGCCTCCACCGGAGCCTCTGCGACAGCCGGGGCCGGCACATCGGGGTCGACGGGAGCGGGTCGCACCTCAGCGAGGGCGGAGGCTACAGACGCCGTCGATGGGTCGTCGGCGATGTCGACTGCCGCGGCGACGGCGATCTCGGCATCCGTCACTGTCGGCTCGATGCCGACCTCACGCTGCAGTTCGAGGACCGCGGTGAGCGCAGCAGCCGCAGCCGCACCGCGCACCTGCTCGGGCTGAAGCCGCGGCAGACCTGACGTGTCGCCGTAGCCACCGTGGCGCTCGTCACGCATCATCTGGCCGCCGCGCAGCTCGATAACGCGCCGCTTCATCTGATCGACAAAGCCCGCCTCGTGGGTTGCCATCACGATGGTGGTGCCGCCGGCGTTGATCCGCGCGAGCAACTGCATGATGTCGATGGATGTCGCAGGGTCAAGGTTCCCGGTGGGCTCATCGGCCAGCAGCACCTGAGGGCGGTTCACCAGCGCGCGGGCGATCGCGACGCGCTGCTGCTCACCACCCGAGAGTTCGTGCGGCATCCGCTTCTGCTTGTCGGCGAGTCCGACCAGGGCGAGCGCCTCGGGAACCGCCTGCTTGATGAACCCGCGCGAGGAGCCGATGACCTGCAGTGTGAACGCGACGTTCTGAAAGACCGTCTTGTTCGGCAGCAGCCGGAAGTCTTGGAAGACGGCGCCGACGTGGCGGCGGAAGTAGGGCACCTTGCGGTTGGCGAGGGTGCGCAGGTCGCGCCCGAGCACGAGGACGTTGCCAGAGGTGGCGATGTCCTCTCGCAGAATGAGGCGCAGACAGGATGACTTACCCGATCCCGACGCACCCACGAGGAACACGAACTCGCCGCGGAGCACTTCGAAGCTCACCTGGTCGAGGGCGGGTTTCGCGGTGCCCCGGTATCGCTTGGTGACGTTCTCGAACCGGATCATGGCGATCTGAGCCTAAGCGCGCAGGTGATCACCGCCGGGTGCGACACCCGTGGCGGCGCAGTCTTCATCGAGAACGTTCAGGCTCCCCGCCGTCGACGCGGGAGCGAAGCATCAGTCGACGTCATCCTTGCGCTTGCGCCACCGGATGCCTGCGGCAATGAACCCGTCGAGGTCGCCGTCGAACACGACAGCAGGGTTTCCGACCTCGTGACCGGTGCGCAGGTCCTTGACCAGCTGTTGGCCGTACAGGAAGTAGGAACGCATCTGGTCGCCCCAGCTGGCGGTGATGGTGCCTGCCAGTTCCTTCTTCTTGGCCGCTTCTTCTTCACGCTTGAGTAGCAGCAGCCGGGTCTGCAGAACGCGCATGGCGGCGGCGCGGTTCTGGATCTGGCTCTTCTCGTTCTGCATCGACACCACGATCCCGGTGGGGATGTGGGTGATGCGAACGGCGGAGTCTGTCGTGTTGACCGACTGGCCGCCGGGACCGGACGAGCGGAAGACATCGACGCGAATGTCCCCTTCGGGGATGTCGACCTCGACCGCCTCTTCCATGACCGGGATCACCTCGACAGCCGCGAACGAGGTCTGCCGCTTGTCGGCAGCACCGAAGGGGCTGATCCGCGCAAGGCGGTGGGTTCCGGCCTCGACCGAGAGCGTGCCGTACGCGTAGGGGGCGTCGATCTCGAACGTCGCCGACTTGATGCCGGCACCCTCGGCGTAGGAGGTGTCCATGACCTTCACGGGGTACTTGTGCCGCTCGGCCCACCGCAGGTACATGCGCATGAGCATCTCGGCGAAATCGGTGGCATCGTCGCCCCCGGCGCCCGAGCGGATCGTCACGACCGCGGACCGATCGTCGTACTCCCCGTCGAGCAGGGTCTGCACCTCGAGGTCGCCGATGACCTTCTCGAGCTCGACAAGCTCACGTCGCGCCTCGGCCGCCGACTCCTCGTCTTCCATCTCGTTGGCAAGTTCGACGAGCACTTCGAGGTCATCGAGCCGCTGGGCGACGGCGGTGATGCGAGACATCTCAGCCTGTCGGTGACTCAAGGCGCTCGTGACCTTCTGCGCCTGCTCGGGGTCGTCCCAGAGGTCCGGCGCGCCAGCCTCGTCACTCAGCCGCGCGATCTCTGCGGCGAGCGCATCGACGTCGACGACGGACTGGATGTCGTTGAAAGTGGAGCGCAGGGCCTGGATGTCGGCGGATAGATCGAGTTCGAGCATGACAGTCCAGACTAACGTGGAACCGATGTCCGATCCTCCCGCCCCGATCCGCGCGCGGGATGTGCTGTGGCGATTCGGACCGATGGTCTACCTCCCGACGGTGCTCTTCGCTCTGGGTGAGGGCGCCGTCATCCCCCTCATTCCCGTGATCGCGGCGCAGTTGGGTGCCGATGTCGCAGGGGCAGCGCTCGTGGCCTCGGCCCTCGTGGTGGGCCAACTCGCGGGGAACCTCCCTGCCGGCTGGGCCGTCGCGCGTTTCGGTGAACGCATCACGATGGCGGTTGCCGGCACACTCGCCCTGCTCGGGGTGGCAGGCATGATCGTGGCTCCCGTGCTCGGCGTGTTCGCAGCATCCGTGCTGCTCATCGGGGTCTGCGCCGCTGCCTTCGGACTGGCCCGGCACTCGTTCATGACCACGCGCGTACCGCTGTCGTTCCGTTCCCGCGGGATGTCGCTGCTGGGCGGCACATTCCGGCTGGGCATGTTCGTGGGTCCCTTCGTCGCGGCTGCGCTTCTTGCCGCCTTCGGTGACGAACACGCTGCTATCTGGTTCTTCGGAGTGTGCCTGCTGGCCACCGTGCTGCTCGTCGTCTTCGGGGCGGACCCCGAACAGCTGTTCTCGGCGGTCGAGACGGATGCCGAATCGGATGCGGCTGCGGAGAAGACCCGAGAAGAACTCGATGAAGAGGACACGGGCGAGGCGATCACCGGCAGCATCCGGGTTCCGGGGAGCCGCGAGAGCGTCTTCGCCGTCGCCTGGCGCTACCGGGCCGTCCTGTCACGGCTCGGGGTTGCTGCGGCGTCGCTGGCTGCGGTGCGATCTGCCCGTCAGGTGGTTCTGCCACTGTGGGGCGTGTCGATCGGGCTCGACGCACAGACCATTGCGCTCGTCGTCGGCGTCTCGGGCGCGATCGATTTCGCCCTCTTCTATGCGAGCGGCCAGGTCATGGACCGCTTCGGACGGCTGTGGGCAGCCCTTCCCGCGATGCTGCTGATGGGCCTCGGATTCCTCGCACTCGCCTTCACGCACGACCTCGACTCGTCGGCGATGTGGTTCGCGATGTTCGCCGCGGTCCTGGGGGTCGGCAATGGGCTGTCCAGCGGCATCCTGCTCACCCTCGGCGCCGACGTCGCCCCGCGCACGGACCCCGCCCCGTTCCTCGGGTCGTGGCGCATGTTCACCGACGCCGGTGGGGCCGCAGCACCGCTGCTCGTCTCGGGGATCGCGGCGGTCTCGACCCTGTCGGTGGCGACCGGCGCGGTCGGTGTACTCGGGCTCCTGGGCGCGGCCGCCTTCGTGCGCTGGGTTCCCCGGTTCGTGCCGCGGTCGGGTCGCGCGGGCTGAGCAGGTCAGTCGGTGACGATCGGGATGCCGGTCGCAGCTGACGCGTCACTGACGCCGCCGGCATCGGTGACATCCGTGAAGCCGAGGTCCGTCATGATCGCGACGGCCTGTGCCGACCGGTTTCCGGTGCGGCAGTACACGATGTAGGTGCCGTCGAGGGGCTGCTCGGCAATTTGCTGCTCGAACGAACCCGACTGCAGGTTGACGTTGATCGCACCCTCGAGGTGCCCCTCGGCATACTCGTCGGGCGTCCGCACGTCGATGATGACAGTTCCCTCGGGAACCGCGACCGATGGCGTCGCCGAGCAGGCCGCGAGGCTCGTCGCGAGAACAACGGCGGCCAGTGCGGCCAGGGCAAGACGGATGCGGCGCATGAGGGGTCCTTTCTGAGCAGAGCAGGCAGTTCCCGACACGAACAGTACGGAATCCACCCGAGGGATATACCCCCTAGGGTATGATACAGATCATGGCAACCCGTGAGATCACCCTCGAGACGATCGAGACGACCATCAATGACTCCGGCATCGTGCTGCTCGACTTCTGGGCAGCGTGGTGCGGGCCGTGCCGCATGTTCGGTCCCGTCTTTGAGAAATCGTCGGAAGAGCACCCCGACATCGTCTTCGGGAAGGTCGACACCGAAGCTCAGCAGCAGCTCGCGGCGGGCTTCCGCATCACCTCAATCCCGACGCTCATGGCATTCCGCGACGGCATCCTCGTCTTCTCGCAGCCGGGCGCGCTGCCCGCTCCCCAGCTCGAGCAGGTGATCACCGCGGTCGAAGGCCTCGATATGGATGACGTGCGTCGCCAGATCGCGCAGCAGAACGCGACCCAGGACGCCACGAGCACCCCGTGAGCCTGCTCCGGGTCTGCACGATCACGCGCGGCGAGCGCATCGCACGGTGGGCGGCGGCCGTCTTTGTCGCAGTCATCGCCGGGAGCGCGGCGACCACGGGTGTGTGGGCTCTGGCTGTTCCCGCGTTGCTTGGCGCACTCGCCCTCGTGGCGATGGCGATCACCGGATGGTGCCCCGGGATTGCTTCAACCGAGTCAGCGGAAGACGGTCCGAACGCCTGGGATGTTCCCGAGGCGCGTCAACGCATCGACCTCGATTGAGGTCTGCCAGCGAAGACTCAGACCGCGCTCAGGGCTCGCGTCGGTGCGCGCAGCACATCCTCGAGAGCGTCGAGCAGTGCCTCAGGCTTGAGGAGTTGCATCTCGTGCCGGCTGAGGAACTCCCGCACATCCCAGCCATACGCCTTCAGTCGCTCGAGGTAGCGGCTCCGAAGAAGGCGGGACTTCGTCGCCTTCACGATCGTTGACGGCACAGGAGGCGGCGCGGGTTCGACGCGGTGGGCATCCAGCTCCTGCACGACCGACAGCGCCATAAACCGATCCCGCGCCGGCACTGCCGGGTCGACAACGGACAGCATCCGGGCCACGACCGGACCCGCCATGCGGTAGGTCAGCAGGCGACGACCAGCAACCCCCGCGTCGACGTCGAGCGCCGGGTCGAGGTAGATCGCACGATGCGGCTGCAGCTGCGCGGCGGCGTCGGCCAGCGCTCGTCCACCAAGCGAGTGGCCGATCGCGAGGTCGAGGTCTGTGGGCAGGGTCTCAACGAGATCGTCGGTGAAATCGCGGAGGCGATAGTGCTCCGATCGGGGGCTGGAGCCGTGACCACGCAGATCGACGGCGAGCACCCGCATCCCATGTCGCAGCGAGAGTCGCTCGGCGAAATCCTGCCAGAGCAGGCCCGATCCGCTGATGCCGTGAACGATGGCGGCGGTACGGTCACCGCTGCCGAACTCGTGTACTGCCAAACGCACTCTTCGACGGTACGTCCGGCAGTTATGAGAAGGCTCGGAGACCACCCGTGAGAATGCTGGGCGTTGCACCGGGAGTGCGCGACGGATGGCACTGTCCGCGACTCGCGAGCCCCGATAGGATCGGGCCCGGCGAAGGGACCGGCATGACCGAGCAGACCAGACCACAATCCACCCAGGCCGCATCGGTGCGGGCATCCGATACCACCGCATGGTGGACCCTCGATCCGGACTCCGTCGTACGCAGTCTCGGGACGGATGCCACCTCCGGCCTGACCTCGGCCGATGCGGCCCGGCGCCTGGCAACCGGCGGCCCGAACACGATCCCCGCTCCCCCGGCGCCGAGCGCCTGGACGATTGCCCTGCGCATGCTCGCCGATCCCATGAACCTCATGCTGGTCGCGGTCGTCGTGGTGAGCCTCATCATCGCCCAGTTCGCTGTCGCGTTCATCGTCGCGGCCCTCATCGTGCTGAACGTCGTGCTCGGCACCCGGCAAGAACTTGCCGCGCGCGCGAGCGTCGACGGACTCTCCAAGTTGCAGATCCCCCATGTGAAGGTGGTGCGAGACGGGTCGCTGCGCGAGGTGCCCGCTCCCGAGATCGTGCCGGGAGACCTCGTGCAGCTCGAGGCCGGCGATCTCGTACCGGCCGATGGCCGCATCCTGCGCTCCGCGAACCTGCAGACCCAGGAGGCCGCCCTCACCGGCGAAAGCGCGCCGGTCGATAAGGATGTCGCGACGATCAACGGCCACGACGTTGCGCTCGGCGACCGCGCCAACATGCTGTGGCAGAACACCACGGTCACGCGCGGCACCGCCGCGATGGTCGTCACCGGAACCGGGATGTCGACCCAGATGGGGCAGATCGCGGCGATGCTCACCGCGGTCGCGCCCTCCAAGTCGCCACTGCAGCGCGAGCTCGACGGCCTGACGAAGGTGCTCGGGTTCGTTGCGTGGGGTGCCGTGGCGATCATGATCATCCTCGGGCTCCTACGCGGCGAAACGATTGCGACGGTGCTGCTCGTCGGCATCGCGATGGCTGTCTCGGCGATCCCATCGGCCCTCCCCACCTTCGTGCAGGGGATGCTCGCGTACGGCGCCCGGCAGCTGGCCGAACACCGCGCAGTCGTCAAGAACCTCAGTGACGTCGAGACGCTGGGGGCGACATCCGCGATCAACTCCGACAAGACCGGAACGCTGACCCTCAACCAGATGACGGCCACCAAGCTCTACGCCCTCGGGCAGTGGTTCACCGTCGAGGGCGAGGGCTATCGCAAGACCGGCGCGCTTCGTCACGCCGCAGGCAAGGAGGTTCCCGACTTCACGCCGCTGGCCTACGGCCTATGCCTGAACTCCGACGCGACTGTTTCGGATGCCGGAGTCGTCGTCGGCGACCCGACGGAGGCTGCCCTCGTGGTCTTGGCCGCGAAGCTCGGCGTGGATGCCGAAGAGAGCCGCCGCGCCTACCCGCGCGAGGCCGAGGTTCCCTTCGACTCCGCCTACAAGTTCATGGTGACCTTCCACCACGCGCCACTGCAGGGCACCGAGACGTTCCTGGCGACGATGAAGGGCGGACCGGATGTCGTGATCGACCGCTGCTCGCACGCTGTCACCGAAGACGGCATCGTGCCCATCGCGGACGCGAAGGACGGCATCCTGGAAGCGAACGCCGAGCTCAGCCGCAATGGTCTGCGCGTCCTCGCGATCGCCGTGCGAAACCTCGCCGGCAAGGAGGAGGCAGCCAAGGCCGACCCGATGTCGCTCGCCGAGGAGTTCACGTTCGTCGCTCTCGTCGGCATCATCGATCCGCTGCGCCCCGAGGCGATCGAGGCGGTGCGCATCGCGGGCGAGGCGGGCATCGAGGTGCGGATGATCACCGGCGACCACGCCGTGACGGCAGCCGCGATCGGGCGGGAGCTGGGCCTCGGCGCCGGCGCGATCAGTGGCCCCGAGCTGCGAGCGCTCAGTGACGAAGAGCTCACCGCGCGCCTGCCCGAACTCCACGTTTTCGGACGCGTGACCCCCGAAGACAAACTGCGGATCGCCCGCCTCATGCAGGAGCGCGGCGACGTGGTCGCGATGACCGGGGATGCCGTCAACGACGCCGCCGCCCTCAAGCAGGCCGACATCGGTGTCGCGATGGGATCGGGAAGCGAGGTGACGAAGCAGGCCGGCAAGATGATCCTCACCGACGACAACTTCGGCACCCTCGTCGAGGCGATCCGGCTCGGCCGCACGATCTACGACAAGATCGTCAGCTACATCCGCTACCAGATGGCGGGGCTGTTCTCCCTCGTGCTGCTGTTCCTGGTCTCGAGCATCTTCGACATCAACAACGGCACCCCCATCACGCCGCTGATGGTGCTGTTCCTGAGCTTTTTCATCACCTTCTTCCCCGTGCTCGTCATCACGCTGGATCCGAGCCCGGCAGGACTCATGTCGCAGCCGCCGCGAAACACGAAGATCCCATTGGCCAACCCCCGCTCGATCGGGCAGTGGCTGCTGTACGGCGTCGCGATCTTCGGCGCCGCGCTTGCCGCGATGCTGCTCTCGCCGGGAACCCCGAGTCAGACCGAGCCGTCGGTCCCTGTCACGATGACCTTCGTCGTGCTGAGCCTCGGCATGGTCCTCGCCGGGTTCGCGATGCGCCGCGATCCCGCATCCGGTCTTGCCGCACCGATCAGCAACGCCCTGAAGTGGATGTGGATACCGATCGTCTTGACCGTGCTCTCGGTCGAACTCGGCTTCATGAATGCGCTGCTCATGACCACTCCCCTGGATGCCCCGCAGTGGTGGCTCGCGATCGGGCTCGCCCTCATTCCCCCGATCGTCGTCGAGGGCGACAAGCTCATCCGCCGGTCGCTCGCGCGCAGGGCTGCCGTATGAGTGGCCTGGTGCCTTACCTGCACTTCGACGGCACCGCGCGAGAAGCGCTGACGTTCTATCAGTCCGTGTTCGGCGGAGAGCTCGAGCTGCACACGTACGTCGACTTCTCACGCACTGACGGGCCGAAAGACGCGATCGCCCACGGAGCCCTCTCGGGCCTCGTGACGCTGTTCGCCGCGGATGCCGCGCCCGGCGAGGAGACCGTCTCGATGGCCGGTGTCGAGTTCTCGCTGCTCGGCACCGCAGCGGCCGAGGGCCTGACCGCCTGGTTCGGCGCGCTGGCCGACGGCGGCGAGATCGTGGATGCCTTGCAGCAGCGCCCGTGGGGCGACTACGACGGCATGGTCCGCGACCGGTACGGCATCCGCTGGCTCATCGGCTTCCAGAGCTGAACGCGGTGCGCAGCGACGCCTGATCAGGCGCCCGTCTCACCACTCCGTCGCCCGCAACGACGAGAATCCGTTCTGGCGCCCCCGGATGTGTCGCCCGAGTGAATTCTCGGCGCCGGAACGGATTTTCAACCCAGGATGAGCCGATCACGTGGGCCTCCCACTGAGCGGCGGGACATATCCACGATCGAACGCTACCGCGCGGCATCCGTCTTGAGGGGGATCCGCTTTCCGCGGGGCGGACGTACTCTCGGCCCATGTTGGACTCGTTCGGGTGGCTCGGGATCGCGGTACTCGCTCTCGTACCCGCGGGATTCGTGGTCGGCGGCGTGATCGCCTGGCGGCAGGGCCGATCACCGCACTCTCGGCCAACAAGCTCGGGGGGAGCCCTCGGAATGGATGAGTTCTTCTACCCGTCAGCCCACAACGCGCGGTTGGCGTGGGAGCAGGAGCAGATCATCCCCGCGCCCGCGCCAACTCCCGACAAGGGGCCCGGGGTCATCGGAGCCGACGGCCGGATCGTCATCGAGGTGAACGACTCCGACTGAGTCATCTCTCATAGACGTCCCGCCGATGACCGGCACGCACGACAACGATCGTCAGGATGTCGTCCTCGATGCGGTAGAGCACGCGGTAGTCGCCAGTGCGCACCCGCCACTCGGGTCGGGCCGTCAGCTTCGTCGCCGCGGGCGGCCGGGGATTCTCGCTCAGCAGTTCGATGACGGCTTGCACGCGCCGCTTCGCTTCTGAGGGAAGCTTGCGGATTTCGCGAACCGCCGCGGGAAGGACCTCGATGCGGTAGGTCACAGCCCGAGCTCGCGCTTCACGTCCTCCCACGGGATGGGCGTCTCGGCCAGTCGCTCGGTCTCGGCCCAGGCCTCATCGACCGCGCGAATGTCGCTGAGTTCCTCCGAGTCAGCCTCAAGCTGAGCGAGGGTTTCCGGGTCAACAATCGCCGCAACTCGCCGATCACGTCGGGTGAGATACACGGTCCCCCGGCGGGCTTCGTCGATCACGGAGGCGAGACGATCGCGCGCATCCGTGATCGGGATATCAGTCATGACCACACGCTACTCCCTTTTCGAGGTATTACGTACGTTTCGTGGTGATTCACCGCAGCGCGTTGCGGCTGGTGGCGGTGGCCTGGAGCGAGACGCCGTCGGGCACGAAGAGGCTGAACACGGGCGGATGCCACTGCCCCGCGACCGTCACCCGAGCCGACACGCCGTCGGGAGTGGATGCCGAGACCAGACTCGCGTCGGCATCCGACTGCGCCAGCAGCGCGCTCGCCTGCGCGTACACGTCGCCCGACGAGAGCTCGGCCCTCGGCGCACCACCGGCGATCGTGAGCGTGAACCCGTCAGCGCCGGCGAGCGCCGCAGCATCCGCGACGCTGTCGAGCCGTTTCTGCGCGAGGTACAGACTCGTCGCGTCGACCGTCACGAGGATCAGCACGAGCGCGAGCATCGCGTACCCCAGCACGAGCGGCAGGATGCTGCCCTCCTCGTCACCCGCGGCAGGAACCGACTCACGAAAGTGCCTCAGCACAGCCCTCATCCCCCGCTCCAGAAGCGGGACATCCGCTGCACGGCACTGGCCTCGACTGGAACGCTCGCGATCTGATCGAGTCCGAGCACCGGCGGCGCGAGAGGCAACGAGACGCGTGTCGCAACCGAAACCCGCACGGTCGCACCCGCGGTCGGACAGGAAGCCGACGCCGGAACGCACGAGATCGATAGGGATGTGGCGGAGGCATCGAGGTCGTACTCCGCCATCACGGCCGACAGCACCTCAGATGCGCTGAAACCCGCGGATGCCTCATCCGTCGACAGCGAGATCGCGCGCGCAACGTGGCGGGCTGCGGCTTCAGCGCCAAGCGCCTGATGCTGAATCTGGCCGAGCGCGACGACGACATAGATGAGCGGCACGAGCATGAGGAGTCCGACGGTGAGGAACTCGAGCGACGCCGATCCGCGCTCCTCCCGCAGCATCCGAGCCAGTCGCCTACGCACCCGGTCAGCGATCGAACGACTCCAGCGGAGCATGGGCGGTCACCTCCGTCTGCAGACCGCTGGGCCACAGGCCGACGAGCGGGATGCTGGCCCGCACGGTGACCTCGACGACAGACTGACCGTCGATCATGATCTCGCGGGTGCCGACATCCGTGCCGTACTCGGCTCCGATCGCCCGGGTGATCACCTCCCGTGTGCGATCGACGGCTGAGCCGGTGGAGGTGTCGGCGAGCGCGCCGTAGTACGCCCCCTCGACCGCCGCGTCGTGCACGACGTTTCTCACGTAGGTAGCGACTCCGAGCTGAATCACCCCGAGGGTGAGGGCCGTGAGCAGCGCGGCGACCATGACGAACTCAACCGGAGCCGAGCCCCGGTCGTCGCCCCAGAAGCCACGCTCGTTCACAGCCAGCCGCCTCAGAAGCCCGAGACGCGGGAGATCGCCTGCTCGAAAAGTCCCGAGAGCGCCGGCCCCGCGAGTGCCCAAATCAACACGACCAGTCCCGCGGTCATCAGCGTGATCAACACCCACCCAGGTACGTCACCGCGGTCTTCACGCAGCGCGGCGGCGACGCCAGCATCCTCCAGGTCGGTCCCCGCGCGTGGCGCGATCGCTTCACGCAGGCGGTCCAGCATCCGTCTCATCATCATCTCCTTCGGTTCGGTGTTCTCTGTTGGTAGGCACTTATCCGAGGTCGAGCATCACGACGCCGGGGAAGATCGCGAACAGCACACTCACCGGCAAAATCAGAAACACCAGCGGCACGAGCATCGCGATTTCCTTGCGGCCGGCCTGCTCGATGAGCTCGCGTTGCTCCCCCGCCCGCGCGTCGGCAGCGTGGGCGTGCAGCACATCAGCGAGCGGCGTTCCGCGGTCCACCGCCGCCACGAGCTGATCGATCGCCCGCGACAGGGCGGGGCTGTCTTCCCTGCGAGCGAAGGCGAGCAAGGCGTCCGTCAAGGCCGACCCGGTGCCGACCTCCACGACGACCTCCCGGATGCCGCTAGCAAGCTCCCCAGTTCCCCGACTGCCCACGCGCCGCAGCGCATCGAGCAGTCCTTCCCCCGCAGACAAGCAGAGTGCAAGGAACTCGAGCACGACCGGGAGCTCTTCATGTAGTCGCCGCTCGCGCGCCTTCTCGCCCGCGCGTCGGAGCGACTGCTCGCCTACCGCAGCAGCGGTGGCGCCGACCAGTGGCAGTGCGAGCAGGCCTGGATGGGGACCCTGCGTCAGCGCAACGACAGTCGCGAGGGCAGCTCCCACTCCCGCTCCCAGCAGCGCCCAGACAAGTGCACGCGAGCGCTGCCACGAGGAACGGATGCTCGACAGTCGCTGCGCGGCGGCATCCCACGCTGGCGCGGCCGATCCGAGAACGGGCACGGTGATGGCGCTGAACGCCCGGCCGGGGTCCCCGTCCGTGACATCGCGCAGGTACGGGGCAAGGCGCGCCGTCAATCCGCGGGCGCGCCAGCGTGGCGACGCGGAGAAGACGAGGAGGATGCCTCCAGCGAGCGCGCCGCCGAAAACCACGGCAAGGGCTCCATCCGTGGGGTTCACGCGAACCACCTCCGCGGCTCGGCGAGCCTTCCTACACGGACCATGAGCCGGAACGCGACGACGGTGACGACGGCGCCACCGATGATCAGCGCGACTCCCTGGGGCGAGCCGTACGCGGCGGCAGCCTCGGGGCGAAGCGCGAGAAGACCGAGAATCACCCACGGCGCCACAGCTCCGAGAACCGCCGCCGCCCGAATCCACGACTGACGCGCCTCGACCTCGGCACGCAGCGCCGCATCAGCCCGGACTGCCGCCCCCAGCGCGCGCAGGGTCGGCACGAGCTCCGTACCGCCGACCTCCCGCGCCATCCGCAGGGTCTCGACGATGCGGTCGGCGATCGGATCTGCGAGGCGGGTCTTCAGGCCGGCGAGCGCGGCATCCAGGTGCCCGGATGCCGAGACGTCGCGGGCGAACCTGACGAAGTCGGGTCGAAGTCGCTCGGGACCCGACACGGCAAGGCTCGCGACCGCGTCGGCGAGCGACATCCCTGCCCGAACCGACGACACGAGCAGGTCGCACACATCGGGCCAGAGGCCTCGGCGCTCTTTGGCGCGTCGCCGAGCGCGAGACTGCAACCACGCGATGGGAGCGTATGCGCCGACGAGACCCGCCAGAAGCCACAGGGGCAGCGTGGGAAAGACCAGCCACACGAGTGCGGCGGCGATGGCCCCGACAAGAGCCGAAGAGGCCAAGACGTTGCGAGAATTCGCCCGCTCCGCGAAGCCTGCCTCGCCGATCAGCCGGGTCAGCGCCGAGGGTGCCGCCGGCGACACAGTGCCGCGCCCCGCCGGCCAGAGCCAGGGCGACATGATCAGCAGCACTCCTGCGCCGAGCATCACGCCCACGAGCAGGATCATCGGTCTCTGCTCCGCATCAGTGATTGCCGTTCCCGCCGGGCTGCGGGCCGGGTCTGGATGATGCCATCCTCGATCACCGTCGGCTCGACGATCTCGGTCACCCGGCGTCTGCCGGTCGCATCCCGCTGGCAGTGGACGACGAGGTCGACGGATGCCGCAACCGCCGGCACCACGAAGCCGCTGTCGATGTTGCGGCCCGCCAAGAGCGGGAGGGAGCAGAGCTTGCGGAGTGCATCGGCTGCGGAGTTGGCGTGGATCGTCGCAGCGCCGGGCACGCCGGTATTCAGTGCCAGCACAAGATCGAGAGCCTCGACGTCTCGCACCTCGCCGATGACCAGCCGATCTGGCCGCATCCGCAGCGCCTCTTTCACGAGGCGGCGTAGCGTCACCTCCCCTCCCCCTTCGAGGCTCGGCTGACGCCCTTGCAGCGCGACCAGATCGGCGGCTTCGACGGCGAGTTCGAACGTCTCCTCTACCGTGACGATGCGCTGCGACGGCGCACACGCGGCAATCAGCGCCGCAAGCAGCGTCGTCTTGCCGGCGTGGGTGGCACCCGAAACGAGGATGCTGCGCCCCTCCCGCATCGCGATCGCCAACAGGTCAGCATCCGCCGCCGTCACACTGCCCGCCGCGACGAGGTCATCCAGCGACCGGTACCGCGGCAGGAACTTGCGAATGTTCACGACCCAGTGACGCCGCGTGATGTCGGGGATGACGACGTGCAAGCGGCTCCCGTCAGGAAGTGAAGCGTCGACGAAGGGCTGGCTGAGATCGACGCGGCGGCCGGTCGCGTGCAGCATCCGTTCGACGAGGTCTCGCACCGCCGTATCGGTCAGCGCGAGCGGGACCCGGGACGCGACGCCGGCGCGCGCGACGAAGATCCGGTCGGGAGCGTTGATCCAGAGTTCCTCGACCTCGGGGTCATCGAGGTAGGCCTGCAGCGGCCCGAACCCCGAGAGCTGGGCCAGAATGTCGCGGACGTGATGGGCCTCGTCATCGAGGGTCCGCTCGCCGCGGGCCAGCGCGAAATCGTTGTGCCGGCGCACTTCCGACCTTGCGATCTGACTCGCCCGATCGGGGTCGCGTTGCGGGTCAATCTGTGCCGCCCGCAGCGACTCGCGCACACGCGCGACGACCGAAACTGTCGGGTCCGCGGGCGAGGTGAGGGTCACCCGTGCATCCTGACAAGGCCGCGCGCCGCGCCGCGAGAGTTATCCACAGCGAGGGGCGCGCTCGGTCACCCCGCGGGGGACGTGGCGGGTCGCCCGATCCCGCTCGGCGCACCCAGCGCCCGCAGCGCGTACAGGATCGTCGCGACATCCACGAGTTCCTGAATGAGGGCGCCTGCGACGGCGGGGATGACCCCTGTCATCGCGACGATCATCAGGGCGATGCTCAGCCCGATCCCCACACCGATGGCGGTCAGCGCGACGCGCAGGGTATGGCGGGCGATCGCAACGGCGTCGGCAACCGGGGCGAGGGCATCCAACAGGATGACGACGTCCGCCGCATCCCCGGCAGCTGTCGCTCCGCGTGCGCCCATCGCAACGCCGATATCGGATGCCGCGAGCACCGGCGCATCATTCACCCCGTCGCCGACCATCATCATCGGACGAGGTTGCAGACCAGCGGCAAGCTCCACCTTGTCGCCGGGCAGAAGCTCGGCGTGCACCTCGTCGATACCGACCGCCGCCGCAACCGACTGCGCGGTAGCGCCCACGTCACCGGTGAAGATCGCAACCCGGTCCACACCGGTCTCCCGAAGCCACGCGATGACGCCCGCTGCATCGGGGCGGGGATCGTCGGCCAGGATGATCGTTCCCGCGAACCGCCGATCGATCGCAACGTAGGCCGCAGCCTGGCCGGCATCCAGGGTCTGTTGCGCCGCCGTTCCGGTGAGCGCCGCGACATACGCGGGCTTCCCGACGGTGACAGGTCGCCCCTGCACCGAGGCACTTACACCATTGGTGGCCTCTTCCGAGGCGTCAGTCGCCGGCAGCAGAGCGAGTCCGCGGTCGAGGGCGGCGCGGCGCACGCTCTCTGCTAGCACATGCGTGGAGTACTGCTCCGCTGAGGCCGCGAACTGCAGCACCTCGTCGGCGGTGAACCCGTCCGCCGGCCGCACGGCAACGAGAGCCGGGCGACCCCACGTCAGAGTTCCCGTCTTGTCGAAGGCCGCCGAGCGAACGCGCGCGAGCTGCTCGATGACCGCGCCGCTCTTGATGATCACGCCAGCCTTCGCCGCCCGCGACAGACCAGCCAAGAACGCCACGGGTGCGGCGATCAGGAGCGGACACGGGGTCGCCAGCACCAGCACTTCAGCAAACCGGACAGGGTCTCCCGAGATCGCCCACGCGGTTCCCGCCAGCACGAGCGAGACCGCGGTGAACGGCACGGCGAACCGGTCAGCGAGCCGCACAACCGGAGCCCGTGAGCTCTCGGCAGCGTGCACCAGCGCGACGATCTGCTGGTACTGGCTATCGGCGCTGCGTCGCGTCGCTCGAACCTGCACGGCTCGAGACCCGTTGACGGCTCCCGAGAACACCTCGTCGCCCTCGTCCCGCTGCACGGGCAGGCTCTCACCGGTGAGAGAGGACTCGTCGAACTCCGCGCTCGCGCTCAGCAGCACGGCATCCACCGGCACGATCTCGGCCGGGCGCACCAACAGGATGTCGCCCACGGCGACCTCATCGACCGGGACATCCTTCACGATCTCGACAGCCCCCGACCCGCCGCCGGTCACGATGTGCGCCGTGCGCGGTGATCTGTCCAGCAGCGCGCGAAGGTCCCGGCGCGCACGCCGGCCGGCGATATCCTCGAGCGCCGCACCCCCCGCGAGCATCAGAACGATCACGAGTGCCGCCAGGTACTCCCCGACCGCGAGGGTCGCGATCATCGCGGTGACGGCGAGAACATCGAGCCCGACGTGCCCGCGCAGGACGTCGCGCACCATGCCCACGAGCGTCCAGACGATGACCCCGGCAACCCAGATCGTCGCGACCCACCGGGCCACGTCAGGCAGGCCGGAGGCCACCAACACCCCGACCGCTACGAGAACCAGCGTGGTAGCCGTCACGAGCGGGTATGCCCAAATCCATCGCAGATACCTCATCCGAACCTCCCGCGCCGCGGCCATGGCGACACCCCGAGCGTAGGCAGGCGCGCCCGCGCACACCAGTGCGACTGGTCCCACCGCCCGCGAGGCCCCTGTCGGTGCCCGGGATCCGCGTTGCACAATGGCACGGGAGCATTCGGACGAGAGACCCGGAGGGCGAAGATCATGACCATCAAGACGCCGAGCCACGTGGCACGCAAGACCGGCACGGGAATCGTCGGCGGACTGGTCGGTGGCGTCATCCGCGCCGCCTGGGCAGGCCTGGCGTTCTGGGACCTCTATATCCGTCCCGAGAACAAGCTCAACGGCAAGAAGCCGATCTGGGCGTTCGTGATCCTGCTCGGCGGTATCGGCCCGTTGATCTACTTCTTCTTCGCCCCCAAGCGCTGACGCCGGCGCCGGTCAGCGCCGTCGTAGCCGCGACCAGGCGTCAAAGCCGACGGCGAGCAGGATGATGGCGCCCAGCGCGATGCCCTGGAACAGTGGATCGATCTTCAGCAGCGTGAAGCCGTTGTAGAGCATCGCGATGAACAGGATGCCGAGCACCGTCCGCCACACCGCCCCCTCGCCACCCAGGATCGAGGTGCCGCCGACGACGATGCCGGCGAGCACCGTGAAGGTCAGCGTCGTCGCGATCGCGTCGTTCTCGGGCACCGAGGGCGTGCGAGCGAGGTCGATCACTCCCGCAAGCCCCGCCCCGAGACCGGTCAGCGCGAAGGTCGCGATCCGAACGACGTTGACCCGGATGCCGGCAAGTCGCGCCGCTTCGGCGTTGCCACCTGCCGCATAGACGTAGCGCCCGAATGTCGTATGCCACAGCACGATCCCGAGCGCTACCACCACCACCAGAGCGATCCAGATCGGCAGCGACATCCCGAGCGGCTCGGTCTTGGCGATCCAGGTGAACTCGGGCACGTCGACCCTGATCTGGCCGATGCCCTCCTTACCCGCCTGCGAGACGAGTTTGGTCGCGCCCAAGATGATGAAGCTCATCGCCAGGGTCGCGATCAGCGGGTTGATCCGCAGATATGTGCTGATGACGCCGTTGATGATGCCGACGGCAAGGCCCGACAGCACTCCCGCGAGGATGCCGAGCACAGCACCCTCGGTGCCGCCGACCTTGATGATCACGGTGCCGCAGACGACGGCGGTGAACATGTAGGTGGCACCGACCGAGAGGTCGATTCCACCGGCGATCAGCACCAGGGTGCTCGCTGCCGCGATGATCAGGATGCCCGACTGCCGGTCGAGCACGTTGCCGATGTTCTGGAACGACAGGAACGCGGGGCTTCCGATCGAGAGAGCGATGAACACGGCAAGGAACGGAACGACGATCGCGACCGATCGCCACGGTATGCGCGACAGGACGCTCTGCTGCGCTTGGGTGGGCACGGTGCCGGTGGTCAGGGTCATGATTTTCCACTCATGATCGGATCCGCAAAGGCTGCGGTGAGGACGTTTTCTTCAGTTCTGTCGTCACCCGAGAGCTCCGCGACGATGCGACCGCTGCGAATGACGAGAATGCGATGGGCGAGCCCGAGCACCTCTTCCACATCGGATGAGACGACGATCACCCCGATGCCGCGGGATGCTTCGGCAACGATGAGGTCGTAGATCGCGCGACGCGACCCGACATCGACACCACGAGTCGGTTCGTCGGCGATGAGCACGGTGCGGGGCCGCTGCAGAGCACGCGCGAACAACACCTTCTGCTGGTTGCCGCCCGAGAGGCTCGAGACGCTGCGGCGATCATCACCGGCGACGGTGACGCGATCGAGCATCGCTTTCGCGTCGACGCGTTCGGCACGAGTGCGCACCCATCCCGCGCGGGCGAACGCAGCGAGATTCGACAGGGTCACGTTGTCGCGGATCGACCGCCCGAGTACCAGCCCCTGGTCCTTACGGGACTCGGGAATGAGGAACAGTCCCGCGTTGAGCGCGGCTGGAACCGACGCGCCCACCGGAGTTCGCTTCTCGCCATCACCACGCCCGGGTTCCATCAACTCGACGGAACCGCCGTGGCGGCCCGCGGCTCCGAAGATGGCGTGCACGATCTCGCTGCGACCGGCGCCGACGAGCCCGGCGAGCCCCACGATTTCGCCAGGTCGCACCGAGAACGACACTCCGCGCACCCCGGGCGCCACGAGATCTGTCACGGTCAGCACCGGGTCGCCTGTCGTGGGAGCGGGAGGCTGTTCCGGGAACACGGCGCCGAGCGTCCGGCCGAGCATCGCCTCGATGAGGCTTGCCTCGGTCTCGTCGGCCGCGGCGCCGGTGCGGATGAGGCGACCGTCACGAAGCACGGTGATGTCGTCGGCGAGCTCCAGCACCTCGCTGAGGAAGTGCGAGATGAGAACGACGGTGTGCCCAGATGCCGCGAGCTGACGCACGACGGCGTGCAGCAGGTCGGCATCCGCCCCCGACAGCGCCGCCGTCGGCTCGTCCATGATGATGACCGACGCGCCCCGCGCGAGGGCACGCATGATCTCGACCTTCTGCTGGTCGGCCGTACGCAACGCGCCCACTGGGACGTCCGCGGGCAGATCGAACCCGGTGCGTTCGCTCAGTGCCCGGTACTGCGCGCCGAGCCGTTTGCGACCGATGAACCCGATCCGCCGCGGCTCGCGTCCGAGGAAGACGTTCTCGGCGACCGACAGGGCCGGAACGAGCGCCAACTCCTGAGCGATCGTCGCGATGCCGTGATCGAGAGCCTCCCGCGGCGACCCGAAGCTCACGCGCTCGCCGTTGACGAGCACCTCCCCCTCGTCGGCGCTGTAGAGGCCGGCGATGATCTTCGCGAGCGTCGACTTGCCCGCGCCGTTCTCGCCGACCAGGGCGTGGACGGTTCCGGGACGAATCGTCAGGTCGACATGGCGGAGGACGGGCAGACCGCCGAAGGACTTGCCGACGTCCCGCAGCTCGACGGTGAGCTGCGGGACGCCGGCGTCAGCCGGTTGGTGCGGCATGGATCAACCGGGCCACTCGCCAGTGAACTGGTCAACCGTGTCGGGGGTCATGACCCCGTTGTTGGGGAAGTCGGCGAACGGGTCGACATCTCCCATGTCGTTGCCGTCGCGCAGCGCCGCGATCATCGCTTCCATTCCCAGGCGACCGGTCGTGGCAGGAGCCATGATGACGTCGGAGTACACGATGCCTTCCGAAATCGCGTCGAGGGCCCACTGCGAGCCGCCGTACCCGACGAGCAGGTAATCGCCGACGGCGGCTCCCGAATCTCCGATCGCCAGAACCGCGCCCTGCAGCCCCTGGTCCGAGGTGACGATCGCATCGATGTCGGGGTTCGCGGTCAGGATGTCGGCCACCGCGGTCTGCGCCGCTGCCGGGTTCCAGAACGTCTCCCCCTCGGCGACGACAGTCACGGGAGTTCCCGCGGTTGCCTCGCTGAAGGCATCCCACAGCGCGATGCTCACGCTCGAGGTCTTCAGGTCGTGCAGATACGCGACGTTGCACGGGTCGAGGTTCATCGACGCGCAGGCCTCGACGGTCTGCTCGCCGAGCTTCTGGCCGAGGATCGTCGGCACGAACACGATGTTCGAGGCCAGTCCCGGCAACTGGGTAGCGCCGGAGGTGAAGTCCTCGCCGAGGATCTGGTCGATGTTGACCACGGTGAGCCCGGCATCTATCGCCTCGGCCACGACATCCATGATCGCGGGGCCGTAGATGGGCTGGACGATCATGCCGTCGTAGTCGCCAGATGCGATGACGGCTTCGATGAGGGTTGCCTGGGTAGCCGGATCGAGGTTTCCATCGAACACGGTGATCTCGGCGTTGTTTGCCGCGGCGACTTCTGCGCTGCAGCCAGCATCGGCTCGTCGTACGTGTTCGCAACAGCGAACGAGATGTATGCGATCTGCAACGGCTCGTCACTGGGGGCCGATGTCTCTCCCGAGCCCGATGCGTCGGTGCTGCCCGACGAACACGCTGCGAGGGCGAGGGCTGCGACGGCGATCCCCGCACCGGCGAGAACCCCTCTTCGCCGTGGAATAGCTGTGCTGAGTGGCATGACTTCTCCTTTGAAATCGGGTACACGGTGGGCGGCCCTGCGGCTCTCTCCCGAAAGCCGGCCTGGACAGTGTTCAGTGCTGGCGTACACTCTGCCGTGTCGCCACACTTAACGCAAGGGTTCCGAACGACGGGTACGCGACCGTGACCAATCCGTTGCCAGCCCCGCGACCTACTGCCCCCAACCCGTCGGCGGCTCGATGTGCCCAGGAGCGAAGTGCCAGTACTCGCGCAAGTGACGCACGAGGCCGCCCTCGTTGAACTCCAGGAAGAACTCCCCCGCGAGCGTCGCCTCGGCTCCGTCATTGCGCAACGTGACCCACCACTCGACAGCCGCATTTGAACCGGCGGTCACCACTCTCCCCGTGCGGAAACTGACATCTGACTGCGTCGCTGTGACGCGCGTCCAATAGGCGTGCACGCCCTCGCGCCCGCGGTACGGCTCCTCGTACGGCTGCTCGCGGTACGTCGCATCATCCGTGAACAGCACCGCCGCGGCATCCGCGTCTCGCGTCTCCCACGCCGTGCGGTAGTCATCCAGCCACTGCTGTACCTGTTCGGTCGTCACCATCGTTTCCTCTCGCCAAGCGACACTGCCTGGTGCAGTATTACTGCACACCCTGTCGCGGTGGAGCGGCCAGCGCAAGGGGTCGAGGTCGCAGTGGCGGCTCTCTGAATCCGGACCCCGAGGTCGGCGCTGAGAGCAAACGTCGAGATCGTCAAATGAGCCTCAGTAGACTGATCGCACCCGCGGGAGTGGTGAAATTGGCAGACACGCAGGATTTAGGTTCCTGTGCCTTCGGGCGTGTGGGTTCAAGTCCCACCTTCCGCACGCAAGGCATCCTGCCGCGCCCTTGACCGCCGACACCGACGGAACCTTCGTGCACTCACTGGCTCTCATCCCCTGGCTCGACCCCGAGACGATCATTTCCGCGGCAGGCCCATGGGCACTGCTGGTGGTGTGCCTGATCATCTTCGCCGAAACCGGCCTGCTGATCGGGTTCCTTTTCCCCGGCGACACTCTGCTCATCATCTCGGGGCTCCTCACCCACACCAACGACGTGTTCGGCGTGAACATCTGGGTCGTGTGTTCGCTGATCGCCCTCGCCGCTTTCATCGGTGGGGAGGTCGGCTACTACATCGGCCACAAGGGCGGACCGGCGGTCTTCGAGCGCAAGGAGTCCGGGATCTTCAGCAAGCGCAACGTCGAGCGCACCAACGCGTTCTTCGAACGATTCGGCGGAATCACCGTCATCCTCGCCCGTTTCGTTCCGATCGTGCGCACCTTCGCCCCCGTTGCCGCGGGCGTTGGACACATGCCCTGGCGCAGGTACACGCTCTACAACCTGATCGGCGCGCTGCTGTGGGGCTTCGGCCTCACCATGGTCGGCTACCTCATCGCCTACATCCCGTGGGTGCGTGACCTCGTCACCGAGTACATCGACATCATCCTGCTGGTCGCGGTCGGTGGCACAGCCCTGGTCGTCGCGTACCACTACTTCAGTGAGAAGTGGAAGTCTCGGAAGGAGGCTGCGTCGGGCGGGAAGCTCGAGACCGATGCCGCCGAAGCGCGCGACCTGGCTCTGGAGCCCGACGTGTTCGAGCACCGCCCCGAGGACTCTCAGTAAGGTCATCCTCAACCGGCGCGCGTCGCGTAGTCGTTCGCGCGCCGCGCCACGTCATCGACGTAGCTGTCCAGGTTGTTGTAGCTGAACACCGCGGCCCGCCACGCGTCGGCGGCCGCAACCGATCCGGAGGCGCACAGATAGCGAGCCGCGGCGAGCGCGGCGTCGTCGATCTGGTTCGGATTGGAGTCACCGTCGCCGTTGCCGTCTGAGCCCCAGCGCGCCCACGTCGAGGGAATGAACTGCATGGGTCCCACCGCCCGATCCCACACCGTGTCGGCATCCCACCGCCCACCATCGGTGTCGGGGATCGCCTGAACCCCGTTCCCGTCCAGCGCGGCACCCCGAACGGCGGGCTCGGGGAATCCGTCTGTGCCGAGCACCGCTCCCCCGTGGCGCCCGTGGTCGGACTCCACCGATCCGATCGCGGCGATCGTGTTCCACCCCAGCCCGCAGCCGGGTTGCATCGTCGAGATCGCGAGCGCTGCTGATGCGTAGGCGGCCATGGCCCGCTCCGGGATGCCGGTAGCTGAGGCCACCCGCGCTACCCAGGCTGGATCGGGCAGGGGGCTCGAGGACGCTGGGCCCGAGGGCGCTGCATCGTGCACCGCGTCTGCCGCAGCATCCGCGTCCGAGGCAGGCGGTTCTGGCGCCACGGCGGGCGGCGCGACCGATGCGCGGCCCTCCTCGGGGGCTGACACCGCCGCAGAGACGTTCATCACGACCCAGACGAGCGTCCCGGCAATCACAAGAATCGCTGCAAGCAGGCCGAGCGTGCCACCGATTCCAGAGCGCACTGGCGGGTCGGGTGAGTGGTTCATCGGTTCAGTCATGTCGAGTCGCCCAGATGATAGCGATGCGAGACGAACGGATGCCGACACCATCAGCATCAGCGATCTCCATCCTCTGCCCGCTACTGTTCGTAGCGCACACCTACGGAGACCCGATGACCCTCTTTGACGAACCGGATCCGGCGGGCGACGATCATCCGTCGGATCCGCCGACCCGGCGGCGCAGCGCCACCGGATGGTGGGTTGCGCTAGGCGCGCTCGTCGTTGCGATCGCACTCGGCGCGAGCGTGATGTTCGCTCAGCACCTGCCTGAACCGGTGCGCGGCTGGCTGCTGCCCGCTCAGGGGTGGGTTGCGCAGACGCTCGATCTGCCCGGCGACTGGGGACCTGTGCGCGAGCCGTCAGCCGCAGTAGCGGCGCTCGCCGCTCAGATGTCACTAACGGATTCGGGGCGTGAGGTGTTCTATCGCACCGAACCAGAGCTGGTCGGCGACGACATCCTGACCCTGTGCGAACGAGGGCACGGCGGTGAGCCCGATCCGTCCCCCTCTCCATCGCAGGGCGGCGAGGCAGAAGGCGGCGCGGTGACCCTCGGCTGCTACCGGCCGAGCACAGATCGCATGTACCTCTTCGAGCCGGGCGACGAACGCCTCACGGGCTTCACGGTGACATTCGCCGCGCACGAACTGCTCCACGCCGTTTACGGCCGCATGAGCCCTGACCAGCAGCGGGAGGTCGATGCGCTCGTCGCCGCCGAAGCAGCAAGAATCCCCGAAGGTGATCCGGTGCTCGCACAGATCGAGGCGTCGGTGGGCGCAGACGAATCACGTCGCGGCAACGAGCTCTTCGCCTACCTGGGCTCACAGGTGGAGTTCGACGGCGGATTCACGCCCGAGCTTGAGGCGCTCTACTCCGAGACCTTTGCCGACCGCTCGGCCCTCGTCGCGGTGCACGCGGCGTCGATCGCCGTGCTCGACGGCGTGCGGGCCGACGTCGAGGCCGCGTGGTCTCGGGTCGCCGAGGCCGAGACCGCGGCCGGGCAGGCACGCGCGCAGTGGAACGCCGACCAGAGCTGGTACGACCAGGCGCTGACCCGGTACAGCAGTGATCTCGCCCAGTTCGAGGCGACACCGGAGGCCGAGCGCGGATCGTACGTCGTGACGTTCACGACGTTCGCGGGCGAGCGCCGTCAGACGTCGTGGGAAGAGTACCTGCGCTTCCGAGCCGACGAACTCGACGGATTGGCCGCTGACCTCGCCGCACGGGAACCTGCCATCATCGAGCAAGAAGTCCAGGCGGCGGAGCTACGCGCGCAGACCGAGGCGCTCACCGCCGATGCGAACGCGCTGTTCGCCGCGGCCTTTCCCGGTTCGTCCTGACTAACCGGACTTCTTCTCGCGTGCGGCTCGCGAGCGTTCGACACTGGCGCGCAGCGCCTCCATGAGGTCGATGACTTCGCCACCGTGGTCTTCGGGCTGCTCACCGAACGTCTCGGAGGTGTCGAGCGCATCCCCCTTCTCGAGCTTGGCCTCGATGAGGGTCCGCAGCTCCTGCTGGTACTCGTCGACGAAGTCGGCGGGGTCGAAATCGCCCGAGAAGCTCTCGACGAGGGATGCCGACAGCTCGAGCTCCTTGTCGGAGATCTTCACCGACTCGCTGAGGGAGGGGAAGGCTGCTTCCCGCACCTCGTCTGCCCACAACAGGGTTTGCAGAACGAGCACGTCTCCGCGCACGCGAAGCGCCGCCAGCCGTGTCTTCTGGCGCAGCGAGAACCGCACGATCGCGGTGCGGTCGGTCTGCTCCAGTGTCTTGCGCAGCAGCACGTAGGCCTTGGGCGACTTCGAGTCCGGTTCGAGGTAGTACGCCTTGTCGAGCGTCAGGACGTCGACCTGCTCGGTCGGGACGAACTCGACGACCTCGATTTCGCGGCTGCGTTCGGAGGGAAGCGCCGCGAAGTCCTCTTTCGTCAAGATGACGGTCTTCTCGCCATCGTCGTAGGCTCGGTCGATCTCGCTGTAGGGCACGACCTCACCGTCGAGTTCGCACACGCGCTGATAGCGGATGCGACCCCCGTCGGCGGCATGGACCTGATGCAGCGACACGTCGTGGTCCTCAGTGGCGGCATAGACCTTCACCGGAACGTTGACCAGTCCGAACGTCAACGCGCCCTTCCAGATGGACCTCATCACACCAGTACACACGTTCGCGGCGCCCAGTGCCAGCATCCGACCCGTCTCAGGCACCGCGGGCTAGCCTGGGCCCATGGCGGGTCGGGAGCAGACTGTGCAGGTGCAGGGGCACCGGTTGCGCCTCACCAACCTCGACAAGGTGCTGTATCCGGCAACGGGCACCACCAAGCGCGAGGTGATCGACTACTACAGCCGCATCGCCCCGACGATCCTGCCGCTGCTGGCGCGGCGCCCCGTGACACGAAAGCGATGGCCCGACGGTGTGGGCGACGCGCGGCATCCGGGAATGTCGTTCTTCACGAAGGATCTCGAGCGCGGCGCTCCCGAGTGGCTCCCCCGGATGCCGATCGAGCACTCCTCCGGAACGAAGACGTATCCGCTCGTCGATTCGCAGGCGGCGCTCGTCTGGCTTGGGCAGGTCGCGAGCCTCGAACTCCACGTGCCCCAATGGCGCTTCGCGTCGGATGGCTCCCCCGCGAACCCGGACCGCCTGGTCCTGGACCTCGATCCGGGACCGGGTGTGGGGCTGGCCGAGTGCGCCGAGGTCGCGCGGCTCGTACGGGAGATCCTGCGCGGGATGTCGCTGGAACCCGTGCCCGTCACCAGCGGCAGCAAAGGCATCCATCTCTACGCACCGCTACCCGGCACGCTCACGAGCGAGGCCGCCTCGAACCTGGCGCGTGAGCTGGCTCGGGCGCTCGAGGCGGATCATCCGGATCTGGTTGTGAGTTCCATGTCCAAGGCGGTGCGTGCGGGAAAAGTCTTCTTGGACTGGAGCCAGAACAACGGCAAGAAGACCACGATCAGCCCGTATTCTCTGCGGGGGCGCGAGCACCCCACCGTGGCAGCGCCGCGCACCTGGGATGAGCTCGCCGAACCGGATCTGCGGCAACTGCTCTTCTCGGAGGTTCTCGAGCGTGCGGCAGCGGGGATGGCACCGTTCTTCGGTGCGTCGACTGCCGCTTCGTTGGATCGCTACCGCGAGAAGCGCGATGCTGCGAGAACGCCGGAGCCGGCTCCGGATGCCGGTGCCCGACCGACCGTGCGCGGTGAGGGCGAGCCCGCGCGCTTTGTCGTGCAGGAACATCACGCGTCGCGTCTGCACTTCGACCTGCGCCTAGAGCGGGACGGCGTGCTGGTGAGCTGGGCGGTGCCGCGCGGCATCCCCGAGACTCCTAACCGCAACAACCTCGCCGTGATGACCGAGGATCACCCGATCGAGTACCTGACCTTTCACGGCACGATCCCGAAGGGCGAGTACGGTGCCGGAACCATGACGGTGTGGGACACGGGCACCTACGAAACCGAGAAATGGCGCGCCGACGAGGTCATCTTCCGCGCTCACGGCACCCCGGGTGGCGCGATGGATGACGCGCGCTTCGCGCTCATCCGCACCGCCGGCGACGGCGAGAAGTCGCAGTGGCTCCTCCACCGGATGAAGGACGCGCCGACGGCGAAGAACCCCGCCCCCCGCGCAATTCCCGAACCGCGCGAGTCCCCCCAGCATGCCGGGGGTGTCGCCCCGATGCTGGCATCCCTGTCGACGCCGGGGCTCGCCGCCGGGGCGATCGCCCGCTGGGGCGGCGAGCCCTGGGTGGAGATGAAGTGGGACGGCATCCGTGCTGTCGGGACCTGGGACGGGAGCACCCTCACCCTGCGCGCCCGCAGCGGCAACGACCTGACGGCTACCTATCCGGACCTGCAGGATGCGGGGCTGGGCGTGGCGCCGTGCGTCGTCGACGGCGAGATCGTCGCGCTGGACGAGAAGGGCAGGCCAAGCTTTCCGCTGCTGCAGAAGCGGATGAACCTCGCGAATCCGGCCGAGATCGTCCGCGAAGCCGCGCGCACGCCGGTGAGGTACTACCTGTTCGATCTGCTGCAGATCGACGGGCGGGATGCGACGGCGTTGCCGCTGCGTGATCGCCGCGCGCTGCTGGAGCGTCTTGCCGACGGGGCGGGCGAGCGTGTCGCCGTCCCGCCGGTCTTCGATGACCTGGATGCGACACTCGACGCCGCACGCGAGGCCGACCTCGAAGGGGTGGTCGTCAAGAACCCCGGCTCGCGTTACCGGCCGGGCGAGCGCTCCCCCGACTGGCTCAAGATCAAGCTGACCCGCACCCAGGATGTCGTCATCGGCGGCGTCCGGCCCGGCCAGGGTGGCAGGTCAGGGGCGATCGGGTCGCTCCTGGTCGGCATCCCAGGCCCGGATGGCTTGCAGTATGCGGGACGCGTCGGGACGGGCTTCTCGGATGCCGCGCTTGCGACCCTCGGGCGCCTGCTCGCACCTCTCGGGACCGACGAGAATCCGTTCGTCGGCGTGCCCGCAGCCGACGCGAGCGATGCGATCTGGGTGAGGCCGGAGCTCGTCGGTGAGGTCGAGTTCGCGGAGTTCACCCCCGGCGGCATCCTGCGCCACGCTCGCTGGCGCGGCCTCCGTCCCGATCGTTCCCCCGAGGACGTGGTGTTGGAGGACGGCCCCTAGGCGTGCGTGGCGTCACCCGACTCGACGTGGCCGGCGGGCTCGAGTTGGAAGGTCGAGTGCTCGACGTCGAAGTGTGAGGCAAGGCACGTCTGCAGGCGCGAGAGGATCTCGCCCGACCGCCCCGCGGCGATGGCATCCGGGTCGATGACGACGTGGGCGGTGAAGACCGGAGCTCCGCGGGTCAGCTGCCACACGTGGATGTCGTGCACCGCGACGACGTCCGCTGCCGAGAGGATGTGCTCGCGGATCTCGGCGACATGCGTACCCTTCGGCGCCGACTCCGACAGCACATGGAACACCTCGCGCAGCAGCCCGACCGCGCGCGGCACGATCAGCGCCGCGATCAGCAGCGACGCGACGGCGTCCGCTGCCTGCCACCCTGTCAACAGCACGACGATCGCGGCGACGATGACCAGCGCCGACCCCAGAAGGTCGCCGAGGACCTCGAGGTACGCGCCGCGGACATTGATGCTCGTGCGCTGCGCGGCAGAGAGCAGCCACATCGCCGCGGCGTTGGCGAGAAGTCCGACGACCGAGACGATCAGCATGATCCCGCCGCGCACCTCGGCCTCTCCCGGATCGAGCAAGCGCTGAATCGCCTCGACGACGATCCACACCGACAGACCGATCAGCAGCACGGCGTTGATCAGTGCCCCGAACACCTCGGCACGCTGGTAACCGTAGGTCTGCCGATCGGTAGCCGGCCGGGCCGCGACGATGCTCGCGATCAGCGCGATCACGAGGGCTGCCGTGTCCGTGAGCATGTGGACGGAGTCGGCGAGCAGGGCAAGCGAACCGCTCAGGAACGCGCCGACCACCTGAACGACGAGAACCACCGAGGTGATCGTGAGCGAGGCCGTCAGCAGCCGACGGTTGCTCGCACCACGGATGCCGGGAGCGTGATCATGCACGGCACCCAGCGTAGGGGCGAGAGCAGGCCGCAGCAGGGCTCAACGCCCAATCGGGAACGAGTCTGATTCTCATGTTTCCCAGTCGGCTCTAGGCCAAACCCGGCGTCTGTAGACACCCGTGTCCAAAGTCGCTCCGCTTCCAGAGGGTTGCTGACCCGTCTACCTGCGACGTACAGCAGTCAAACGGAAGGATTCCCATGGAGAAAGCGAAGCAACTCCCGAGCGGCAAGTGGCGCATCCGCCTCCCTATCCCGGGCACGACAAGCCGCGAGAGGGCTAGCCGCGTGATCGCCCAGGCGGGCAGGCAAGTCCCGAAGGGCGCCATGGCTGGCAACATCAGCTGGTTTGCCAGGCGACATGGCCGCCTAGTCTTCAGACATAACCTTGCCGTCGTCCTCCAGCCAAACGCGCTTGCCGAGGCTGATCCTCGTTGCCACGTTAGTCAGCTCCGGGTCCGTAACTCTCGCACCGTTACCGACAGCGTGCCATCTGGTCCGGAGCGCATCTCTGACGACTTCAACGTTCTGGCCTGCGTACTCAGTGGAGACTCCGCCTAGAACCGCCTTCAGCTTGTTTACTTGCTCTTGGATCTGGCGGGGGAAGTCGGGGTTCATTTTGAAGTTCACCGGGCCCTCCCTTCGTCTAGGAACGGCACTCTACTCGTGGCCAAGGACACCGCGTGATATCGCACGCACGAGGCTTAGTGCAGGGTGCGCACGGAGCTGTGTGTCTCACTCTCCGGCTCGTCGGCAAAGTGCCACACGAGCGTGAAGGTTCGGATGCTGAGGCCGTTGCGGGCACGAGCAGCGAACTCCAGCAGGTCACCAGACGGGAACTGGCGGGGAAGCTCACCGTCGATTTCCAGCAACGCTTGGGCTCGCTCAGGGGACACTTCGACAGTAGCCAAGTCGATCGGACGCCCAGATGTGTTCCGGATCACCCAGACGTCGCCCCCGAGCGACTTAGGCACCCCCCACGCACTGGGCCTCGATACCGTCGCGATCGATTCCTGCGCAGCGGCGATGCGGTGTAGCGCAGCGTTCGCCTCCGCGGCGAGCACAGCCGCCTCGGCGCTGGCCGCCTCCGCGTCACGGCGAGCAGCTCGTGCGCTGATCCCCTGCCATATCGCGACACCACCCCCGACCAATCCAGCCACGCCGCCTGCCATCCCACTCCATTCCGCAACATCCATGACGCGACGATAGCTCGGGCGAGGAATGTTGACCATGCAAGGGTCGGCGCACCGGGGCCACAACTGACAACAGACAGCCGCCACGGGCAGCGCCAGAAATCGAGAGCAAGCAGCTCCGGCAGGACGTAGGCGGCGAGAGCAAGTCTTCGTTGGCAGCGCACCCGCCGCCCCGGTCACGCTGCCGCCAGTCCCACTCTGGCCGCGCCGCAGAGCGACACTAGCGCGTATGCGCCTCGAAAGCTGATGCCCGCCGAGATGGGTGCGAGCTGGAGCGCGTCAGATAATCCTAGTGGTACCAGAACCGTGTCATGGCCGCGTCCACGATGCGCGTGCAGGCCGAGTAATGAGCCTCGGCGCGTTCAACCATTGGCAGAACTTCTTCGTACGTTATCGGCGGATTGTCGACGACGTGCTGCACCACTGGACTGTCATATCGAAGGTCTCGGAAGCGTCTGCCGGCCGAAGGGTTCAAGGGAGGGGAGAACAGCCTCTCGTTCGCCACAGGGGCCACTAGCTCCGCAGCGTCGCGTGCGGCACGCCATTCCGCGACATCCGCAGTCGCGGGGTCCACTAAGTAGCTAGAGATTCTGTCGATTAGGAAACTGTCGAACCTGGGTGCTGCGCCCCGCAGCTCGGTCGCAGCCTTCGAGAACTCATGCAGGCTTCGAAGTTCGTCACTGTCCAGGATCTCCGCCCAGCTTCCGAGCGGAACATCCTCCACCAGCTCAAGCAAAGCGTCGGTGCGGCTCGCGAACTCGGTGAGCGTCGCTCCCATCACTCGCCGATCCCACGGGTCCAGTAATAGCGCTCCGACTCGCGGGCGCAAAGCCTCCCATCGAAGTTCGATCTCTCGGTGTTCTCTCTTCCGCGCTGCGCGCGCTTGAGTCCACGCGAGGATTGCACCGACCACGAGGCCCGTAAACATAGCGACGATGAGGTCCGGGATGAACGAATCCCAGTTGATCACCATCAGTCGGTCCGCTCTAGTTCGCATTGGTCGATCCAGCGCGCGAGGATGCTCAGCGTGGCGAGCTGTTCCAGCGCCTCTTGCTTCGGCAGTTCCGTCGTCGCGTGCGTCGTTGTGTTCCGGATCGCCGCAAACACGCCTTGTGCCATGTTCAGGATCCCGACTCGCATGGACTTCACCGTCAGATCATCGTCGTTGCCCGGCCAGCGGAGACGGGGCTTTCCCTCCTGGGGCGGCGACATCGAGAACGCCTGCGACACCAGCTCGCTATCTCCCAGCTCATACCGGCCCGTCAGATCCTTCACCTGGCCGCTGAGGGCCGTCGCGGCCCGCTGGACGGCATCCGAGTAGTGGCCGGACTCCCAGCGTCCTGACGCGGCATGCCAGATCGTTGGATGCAGTGCATCCGCTTTCATCGTGGGAGCGTTCGTGCCCAGCTTCTCTCGCGTCTCGCCTCGTGTCTTCAAGACCGCCAGGGCGTGTTCCGCGAACTCTATGCCACCGTCCACCCAGTATGCGTTATCCGATCGCCGCAGCAGATTAGGGACATCGTTGCGGTTCAGTACCCGCGCAATGATCGCGAGTGTCTGTGCTGACGCATCTCTAAGGGCCTGATAGTCGGGGTACGTGTCGTAGGTGAAACCGAAGGTCTTTCCCTGCGACTGGGCGCGAGATCTCCGCGCTGTCTGGATCCACCACTCCAGCTTTTCGATGGCCCACTGCTCATCCACCTTCGCACCATACCGACTCCCGCGTTCTTGCCGACCCATGTCGGCAATTACCAAACGGCAGAGAGTGAAGGCGCATCTTCGTGACGGGCCCGCTACGGTGGCTCGCATGGTGCTCGGAGATCGCACGGAGTGGTTCGCCGAAGAGGTGATTCGGCGTGTATCCGGACTGCCCGTCATCCATTTCGATGACGGCTCGCGGCCACGCATGGTGGACGCCCTGATCTCGGACGATGGTGCACTGGAGGTCACAGTGATCGCCGAGCAGGGCGCACTCCAGACACTCTCCTTTTCGACGAAGCTCGATGCCCCGAATCTCGCCGGGTGGTGGGAGCTGCGGTATCCACATGGCCGCATTGACCGACGCAAGGCTGCTCGGCATGCCCCCGTGCTCGCCCAGTTCATGGAGACCGCGGGGTTTACAGACAGCGATGACTGTACCGAGCTCATCTCCGCGCTCGAAGCCGGTCAGTGGTTGATGCTCAACAGCTACCGCCTGCACCGGTACGTCGGTGCGAGCCGGGGCGGTCGCATCGATGTACTGCCGAGAGCGACGGCGGGTTTCATTGATGAGTACCTAACGGGCCTGAGCGATTGGGTCATGAGCCTCACGGGCGGCAACCAGTGGCGGAACAAGGCTCAGAAGCTTGCCGCTTCCGGCAAAAGTCGGCTGCATCTTGCGCTGATAGTGCACGAGTCAGGTGCCCCCTTCGAGATATGGAGCGGACTTTGGGATGCGACAGAGGTTCGCTCTAGTCCGCTTTCAGGGATAGAGCCGATCACCGATGTTTGGGTGATCGGCACCGCAGGCACCCCAGCGGTGAAATGGTCGCGCGAGAGAGGCTGGGAGGTTCTCCCCTATGAGCGCGATCTGGGCCACCGCGAAGAAGTTGCGGACTAGCTGTTGGGGCTCTTGCACGCGCAGGCCCCCGTCTCCGTCCGCGGCCCCCCCACTAGTCTCGCTTCATGCCGGGTACTTTGATTGACGATTGGAAGCGGACGGGCTGGTGGATTCAGCCGAAAACCGCGCGCGAAGTCATGGCAGCTATCGGTTCGATAGGTGTCTACAGCACAGGTCAGCACTTCGCGTGGCGCGGGATGTCGAGTGCCGACTACGATCTCTCGTCCTCACTCCATCGGCAAGTCGGTGGGGATGAAGAGCAACTCCGCACGGCGGAGATCGAGATTCTTGGACGCGCGCGCAAATGGGGCCTCGGGGTCGAATCGACCGGGTACGTCGATGACCTCCAGCTCCTGTCAGATCTTCAGCACTATGGGATCGCAACGCGGCTGATTGACTTCACGTCGAATCCAATGACGGCGCTCTGGTTCGCGTGTCAGACCCCAAAAAGTCCGGCGCTAGCCAAGGCGGGCTTGCTTCTGGCGCTAAATACCACCGCTTGGGAGCGGGTCGCGACCGTGCGTTCTCGTACTCTCACCGTCGCGGACCTCTCTGATCCCAACGGCGCGACCCTAAGAGCAGTCCTGAGAGGCGCGACCCCGGTCATAGTGGAGTCCCCAAGCCCGAACGCGCGTTTGCGGGCTCAAGAGGGCTTCTTCGTCACTGGGCCGGTCCCCGAGCGAGAGCGCGTGAATTTGGTACACGGATTCGAACTCGTCGACACGACCCCCTTCAAGAGTCTCCACGTTCCGTTCCAGCCCGGGAACCCTGAAGTGCTTCAAGGAGCGCTTCTCAATGAGCGCAACGCCGGGCGTCCCCCGAAGGTTCCTTTCGTTGCCGTAATCGTGTCATCGCCACTGAAGACGAAGCTCCTCCGATACCTCGAAGGCACATACAACCGCTCAGCGCGCACCCTCTTCCCCGACTTCGCGGGGTTCAAAGAGTTCGACACCCTCGTACCCACACGCCCCGGAGTGGTATAACCGCCCCGTCAGGAATCGCATTGCGTCTACATCTCGTGCCCGATCCGTTGGACACGGCACCCAGCGTAGGGGCGAGAACGGCCCGCGGCAGGGCTTTACGCCCAATCGGGAACGAGTCTGATTCTCGCTTCCGCTCCGCGAGTTCAGAGCGCCGACAACAGGGGCGCGAGGGCGATGAACGCTTGCGCTCGGTGAGAGGCCGCGGTCTTCTCCTCGGGGCTCCACTGGCCGACCGTGCGCTCGGCGCCGGGTTCCTGGCCGTCGGGGATGAAGATCGGGTCGTATCCGAACCCACCGTCCCCGCGCGGCTCGTGGGCCAGTCGCCCGTGCCAGCGCCCTTCGACCACGTGCTCCATCGCGAAGGCCGTCGAGCCCGGTTCGGGCACGACCAGCGCGATGGTCGACACGAAGGATGCCTTCCGATGCGGGTCCGCAATGTCGGAGAGCTGGTCCAGCAGCAGGTGCATGTTTGCGACGGCATCCTTCTTGTGACCCGCCCAGTACGCCGAGAAGATTCCCGGCGCCCCGCCCATCACGCTGACGGCAATTCCGGAGTCGTCGGCGAGCGCTGCAAGACCCGTATGACGGGCAGCTGCCCGCGCCTTGATCAGGGCGTTCTCGGCGAAGTTCACGCCATCCTCGACGGGCTCGGGTCCGTCGTAGCCGATGACGTGCAGGTCGGGACGGGTCGCCGCGACGATCCGGCCGAACTCGGCAACCTTGTGGGGATTGTGGGTTGCCAGGACGATCTGCTGCGGCATCCGATCACTCACCCGCACTGTCGGAGTCAGCGCTGAGCGTTTCGGTCTGGATGTCGCGCAGGGTCGCGCATCCCGACAGCCCCAGCTCGAGCAGCGCATCGAGCTCCCGCTTGTCGAAGGGCGCGCCCTCGGCGGTGCCCTGCACCTCGACGAACAACCCGCGCCCCGTCACGACGACGTTCATGTCGGTCTCGGCACGGACGTCCTCGACGTAGGCAAGATCGAGCATCGGCTCACCGTCGATGATGCCGACCGAGACGGCAGCCACCGAGTCGAGAAGCACCTGCGACTTCTGGCCGATGAACTTCTTGCGCCGGCCCCACTCGATCGCATCGGCAAGCGCAACGTAGGCCCCCGTGATGGCGGCGGTTCGGGTTCCGCCGTCTGCCTGCAGCACGTCGCAGTCGATCACGATGGTGTTCTCACCGAGCGCCTTCGTGTCGACGACGGCCCGCAGCGCCCGGCCGATGAGGCGGGAGATCTTGTGTGTGCGCCCGCCGATCTTGCCCTTGACGCTTTCGCGGTCGTTGCGGTCGTTCGTGGCGCGAGGCAGCATCGCGTACTCGGCGGTCACCCAGCCCTTACCTTTGCCGGTCAGCCACCGGGGAACACCGTTGGTGAAGGATGCCGTGCACAGCACGCGGGTTCCGCCGAAGCTGATCAGCGCTGATCCTTCTGCCTGGGCCGACCAGCCTCGTTCGATCGTGATGGGGCGCAACTGGTCGACGGCGCGGCCATCGGTGCGGGTGATCTCGCTCATGCGGGTTCTCTTTCGGGTCGGATGCTCCGCCTCGGCGGAGCGTCGGTCAGTGCGGCAGGTCAGTGCCGCAGGTCGATGGCTCCGGTCTGCACGAGGCGAACGTCTCGCACCTCGCGGCCCATGAGCCGGTGGGCAAGTCTCACGAACTCGTCAGCGGAGTCGCCGGTGGCCTCGTAGGTGTGGGTCGCCGTGGCATCCGTTCCCGCCAGCAGATCCCGGCTCACGAGCTGCCGGTACACGTCGTTCGCCGTCTCGGTGTCGCTGGAAACGAGCGAGACATCCGGCCCCATGACGTAGCTGATCGCGCCCTTGAGGAACGGGTAGTGCGTGCAACCGAGGACGAGGGTGTCGACGGCGGAATGCCGCAGCGGCGCGAGGTACTCTTCGGCCACGGCGAGCACCTCGGCGGTGTCGGTCTCGCCTGCCTCCACGAACTCGACGAAGCGCGGGCACGCCTGCGCGAACACCGTGAGGCGGTCGTTCACCTCGAGCATGTCTTGGTAGGCGCGCGAGCCGATCGTGCCGCTGGTGCCGATGACGCCGATCCGCCCTGACCGGGTCGTCGACATCGCCGTCCGGACTGCTGGCCCGATCACCTCGACGACGGGGACGTCGTAGCGTTCGCGGGCATCGCGCAGCACCGCGGCGGATGCCGTGTTGCAGGCGATCACGAGCATCTTCACACCCTGCGCGACGAGCGCGTCGAGCACCTCAAGCGAGTAGCGGCGCACATCGGCGATGGGCTTGGGCCCATAGGGCGAGTGGGCGGTATCGCCGATGTAGAGCAGCGACTCGCGAGGCAGCTGGTCCGAGATGGCCCGCGCGACGGTGAGCCCGCCGACACCGGAGTCGAAGATCCCGATCGGCGCGTTGTTCACGGTGCACCAGCCTACGCCAGCGCTCGTCTCTCACCCGTCGCTGGCGGCACGGGATGGATGCCGCGGCGGCGCCATCACTAGGCTGGCGCGCATGACAGCATCCGTCAGCACGGCCCTGCTCACCGACCGGTATGAACTGACGATGCTCGATGCCGCACTCCACGATGGCACTGCCTCGCGCCGGTGCGTCTTCGACGTCTTCGCGCGACGCCTGCCCGGCGGCCGCCGGTTCGGCGTCGTGGCAGGCACCGGGCGCCTCCTGAGCCTGTTACGCGACTTCCGGTTCGGTGATGACGAGCTGCGCTTCCTGCGGGACGAGCGGGTGGTGGATGCCCAGACACTGCGCTTTCTCGAGGGATACCGCTTCACGGGATCGATCCACGGCTACCGGGAGGGCGAACTGTATTTTCCGGGGTCGCCGCTCCTGACGATCGAGGGGACCTTTGCCGAAGCCGTCATCCTCGAGACCCTCGCCCTCAGCGTCCTGAACTACGACTCCGCGGTAGCTGCCGCCGCGGCACGCATGAGTATTGCCGCCGGTGACCGCCCCCTCGCGGAAATGGGATCGCGACGCACCGGCGAATGGTCGGCTGTCGCTGCGGCGCGGGCCGCCTTCATCGCGGGATTCGGCGCCACGAGCAACCTGGAGGCGGGCCGCCGGTGGGGCATCCCCACGATGGGCACGGCAGCGCACAGCTGGACCCTGCTCCACGACACCGAAGCCGATGCCTTCGCAGCACAGCTGCGGGCCCTCGGCGACCAGACCACGCTTCTCATCGACACCTACGACATCGAGACGGGCGTAGCCACCGCGATCGAGGTCGCCGGAACGAGGCTCGGCGGGGTGCGGATCGACTCGGGTGATCTCCCCATCGTCGCTGCGCAGGTTCGACGGCAACTCGATGCCCTCGGTGCTCGGGGTACGCGCATCACTGTCACAAGCGACCTCGACGAGTTCGCGATCGCGGCACTGGCGGCATCCCCGGTGGATGCTTACGGCGTCGGCACGGCACTGGCGACGGGCTCCGGCTCGCCGACGGCGGGCCTTGTCTACAAGCTCGTGGCACGCCAGGATGCCGGCGGAGCGTGGATTCCGGTGGCGAAGACCTCAACAGCCAAAGCCTCGCAGGGCGGGCGAAAGACGGCTTTTCGCATCCTTGAGGACGGGATTGCCCGCGAAGAGCTCATCGTCGTCGCCGAAGGTTTCGAGCACCGCGAGACGCCGGCGCCGCATGCGGATGCCCGCGCCCTGCAGGTTCCGCTCGTGGTCCACGGCGAGATCGATGCTTCGGCCGAGGGGCCCCATGGGGTCAGCGTCGCTCGGGAGCACCACGCGCGCGCACGCGCGGAACTTCCGCTGACGGCACTCGCGCTCAGCCGTTCGGAGCCGGCCCTGGAGACCAGATACCAGTCGGGCTGACTGCTCCAGCGCGTCGCCTCAGTGCTGCATCCGCTCGTAGATCTCTTTGCAGGTCGGGCATACCGGGAACTTCTCGGGGTCGCGACCGGGCGTCCACTTCTTGCCGCACAGCGCCTTGACGGGCTTGCCGGTGAGAGCCGACTCAAGGATCTTGTCTTTCTTGACATAGTGCGAGAACCGCTCGTGGTCCCCGGGTTCGACGGTCTCTTCGCGAAGGAGCTCTTCAAGCTCGCGATCGAGGGTCGCAAGTCCGCCCTGGTCGGGGCTGTCCAGCGGAGTGCTCATGGACAGTCAGTGTAGTCGCGGCATCCGGCCCCGGCGCGGGTTCCGCGCGGCCGGACGCCGCACGAGCAGCCGCGCCGGGAGGGGCGTCAGGATGCCTCGGCAAACTCCATGATCCGCCCGGTGCGACGCGTGAACACGGCGGCCCCGATCGCGACCCCCGCCACCAGGACAACCAGCCCGGTCGCAACTCCGACCCAGAGAGCGAGCGATGCGGCCTCGATCGTGCGCGTGAGCGCAAGCCACGTCCACCACAGGCTCGGGGCCGACACGGCGAGCGAGCCGAGCATCACGAGGGCCTGCGGCACAGCTCCGCTCGAACCGGTGCGCTGGGGCTGCTGGAAAGGGCTCTCGCCCGGGGGTGTGACGGGATAGGGCGAGGCTGCCGAAGCGATACTCGACAGCCCGAGGCCCGAGAAGAACAGCGACGCGCACACGCCGACGATCGCCGGCGCGATCGCCCATCGCCCGTGGAGGGCAACGGAGATCGGGATGCCGATCGCCAGCACCGGGATGGCGATGACGAGGATCGGAACAAGTCGCCCGACGCGGTCGGGCAGGCCCCGCAGGCCGCTGGCGACATGCATCCAGATCGCCGTCGAGTCGTACGCCAGATCGTTGTGCGGCAGCCACCCGAAAAAGAGCGCGACGAACAGGATGGGAACGAGCGCCGCGACGTTGGCGGGAACGCCCGCGATCAGCAGCGGCACGACAGTGGCCACCGCCGCGACGGGAATGACGAGGGTGTTCACGAGGTAGCGCCTGTCACGCAGCCAATACACCAGGCTCCGAGCGGCGACCGCTCCCCCGGGTGTTCCCGGAACGACGCTGAACCAGCCGAGCCCGCCCCGTTCGCGCGTGGTCAGGGGCTTCTCGATGCTCGAGAGGAAGTGACGCACCAGCGCGAGCCATGCAAACCCCAGGGCAGCGACGGTTCCCAGGGCGATGAGCAGGGCAAGAACTCCGGATGCGTCACCGCGCGTGAACAGCAGCGGGAACGCCCACGCGGCGCCGATGGGGGTGAAGCTCAGGATGTCGACGACCTGCTGCAGTGGGCCTGGGACGGTGCCACGCCAATCGAGTGACGCCAGGAAGACGCCCACCGGGACGACGATGACCAGCACGGTGACCAGCAGAAGCCCGGAGAGCTCTCTGGACCGGCGATCACCGAAGATGATGCCGGCGACCCCCAACGAGACGCGGGCGAACAGGACGCAGGTCGCGACCCCGATGATAGCGGCCATGATCGCAGCCACGACGGTAGCTCCCGCGGCCACCCAGACAACAGCCGCGCACGCGACAAGAGCGACCAGGCCGAGGACGGGGACGCTGAGCAGCCCGGCGAGGGCGAGAGCCCCCGCGAGGGGTTCGGGTGCAAGTGCGAAGACCCGAAAACGGCGTGGATCGAGCGGATCGGTCACCGCGGCAACGATGGGAGCCAGCGCGAAGGCGAGCGTGAGTGTTGCGCCGCAGAAAACCGTGATGGCCCCGACGGCGGCGGACGATGACTCCTGCACTCCCAGGAGCGCCCAGCACGCGGCAACGGTCGCCGCCAGCAGCAGCAACGCCCCAACAACGCCCCGGGTGACCTTCTGCGGATCCCCGCGGAAGGCACCGAGCAGCAGCGCGAGTCTCAGTCGGAGAATGTGTGCAACCACTCGAGACCCTCCAGCTCGCCCGCCCCACCGACAAGCTCGACGAATCGCTCTTCCAAGCTGACCTCGCCGCGCACCTCGTCGATCGAGCCTTCCGCGACCAGGGACCCGGCGACAATCACGGCGACACGGGAGCACACCCGCTCCACCAGTTCCATGCCGTGGCTGGAGAGGATGACGGTTCCGCCGTGGGCGACATAAGCCTGCAGGATGTCGAGAATCGCTGCACTCGAGACCGGGTCGACAGCTTCGAACGGTTCGTCGAGAACCAGGACGCGGGGCGAGTGGATGAGAGCGCCAGCGAGCATGATCTTCTTGGACATACCCGCCGAGTAATCCGACACGACCCGACCGAGCGACTCGGTGAGATCGAAGGCGCGGGCAAGGTCGATCGTGCGCCTCTCGACCTCCGCCGGCGGGAGACCTCGCAGCGCGCCGTAGTAGTAGAGCAGCTGGCGACCGGTCAGCCGGTCGAACGTGCGAAACCGATCGGGAAGCACACCCATGAGGCGTTTGGCGGCGACGGGCTTGGCCGCGGCATCCACGCCCGCGATCGTGATCTCGCCCGAGTCGGCGCGAAGCAGCCCCGCGACGATCGACAGCGTCGTCGTCTTGCCCGCCCCGTTGGGCCCCACGATCCCGTAGAAGCTGCCCACGGGAACCTCGAGGCTGATCCCGTCCAGTGCCTGAAGATCGCCAAACGACTTGCGGATGTCGCGCAGCACGAGCGCCGGCTCGGGCATCGCATCCTCGGCTTCGACGGACACAAGGTCGGTCGACCCGTCGATCGTGGCGACGGCCGACTGGGCTGAATCCACGGAGTCAGCTGTCACCGAGACATCTACCAGGGAGTCATCCGCCACGGAGTCGTCTGCGGCTTCAGTCTCATCGGCCTCCGGAACCACGGTCTCGTCGACCTCATCCCGGGTCTCGCTGGCCGTGATCGACTCCAGCGCAGCCTCGAGCGCAGGATCAACCGGAGCACCAGCGACCGCCGTCACCTCAGGCTCAGCGGACGCGGCATCCTGTTGTACCGGGGGCTTCGCCGCCGAGGCAGGGCGCTTGCTCGCAGTCGTCGGTCGCTTCGCCGCGGGCTTGCGTGGCGTGCGGGGGCTGGACCCCGAAGTCTTCGAGGCGGTCGTTCGCGAACTCGACGTCTTTCGCGGGGTGCGCGGCGTACGCGGCGACGCTGGCTTGTTCGCGGGCCCCTCCCCTGGCGTCTGGCCGGACTCGCCGGAGGACTCGTCGGGAAGATCCGTCGCCTCAGTCACCGCTCCAAACTATCAATCGACCTCTGCTTCAACCCCCCGATGACACTCCATGCCAGGCGGATGCCCAGCCGGAGCGCTTAGGATCGCCCCATGGCCGACAAGGTCCATCAGATCCATTCGCTGCCGGATGACGCGCCCTGGTCGGGTGGCCTCCCTCCGGAAGGATCGGACGAGCACCCGTTGTTCATCCGAGCGCTTGATCGCGTGCTGGCAATCCAGCGGCCGGTCGTGCTGGCACATGTGCGCAGCATCCGTCTTCGTCAACCGAACGCAACCTCCGCCCAGATCATCCGCACCCTCGAGCGGCGATACCTCGCCGCGGTGACGACCGGCGGTGCGGCAGTGGGGGCCACGGCCGTCGTCCCAGGCATCGGCACCGGCGTCACCCTCGCGCTGAGCGGCGTCGAAACCATCGCCTTCCTCGAAGCGACCACACTGTTCGCACAGTCCGTCTCCGAAGTGCACGGCATTCCTGTCTCGGATCCCAACCGCGCCCGCGCGCTCGTGTTGATGCTGATGCTCGGGCAAGAAGGCATTGACCTCGTCTCGCAGCTGGCGAATCAGGCGACCGGGCGTGGGCCGACGCGCTCGACCTACTGGGGCGAGATGGTCACCAAGACGATCCCGAAGGCCGCGATGGGTCCCCTCGTCGATCGCCTGAAGACCACCTTCGTCCGCCAGTTCGCAGCCAAGGGCGGAGCGTCCTGGATCGGCAAGGCTCTGCCGTTCGGCATCGGCGCGGCCATCGGCGGCACCGGCAACCATATCCTCGGCCGGCGGGTGCTCGCGGGCTCGCGCCGAGCCTTCGGTATTCCTCCGCAGGCTCTCCCACCGGAAACCGAGCCACGTCCCGGCGCCCGGCGGCTCGAGCACTCTGCGGTCTCGGCCGTGCGGCGAGCAGGTTCCGCCGTCGGTAGCGGCGTGAGCCGGGGTGCATCAGCGATCGGCAGCGGTGTCTCCAAAGGCACGACGGCGATCGGCGGCGCGGCTCGAAGCATCACGCGTCGTCCCGACAAAGACCCAGGCACGCAAGCGACCGACGCCGCTCCGGAATAGTCCGGGGCGGCGTCGGTCGGGTCTGTGGAGATCGAACCTCAGGCCGCGATCACGAGCCGAGCTGTCCGAGCGTCACGTCGACCGTGCGGGTCTGACCATCGCGGACGAAGGTCACGGTCGCATCGCTTCCGGCCGCGGCCGCCCGCACCTGGGCCGTCAGATCGGTCGCGTCCGAGATCGGCACGCCGTTGAAGCCCGTCACGATGTCGCCAGCCTGCAGGCCGCCGCGCTGGGCAGCACCGCCGTCGGTGACCTCGGCGATGTATGCACCGGTGATCGTCGAATCGGCGATAGCCGCCGCGTTCTGCACGCTCGCGCCGAGCAATCCGTGCGTCGCCGAACCGGTGTCGATGATCTCCTGCGTCACACGCTCGACGACGTTCGAGGGGATCGAGAAGCCGACGCCGATGGAGCCCGACTGGCCAGAGGATCCGCCCGCAGAGGCGATGGCGACGTTGATGCCGATGAGCTTGCCGTCGGAGTCCACCAGTGCACCACCCGAGTTACCCGGGTTGATGGCGGCATCCGTCTGGATCACCGCGATCGAGATCGTCTCGCTCGACCCGGTGCTGCCCTGGTTACCCTGACCGAAGTCGAAGTAGAACGGACCTTCGCCACCCTGATCCTCGGAGTTGGGGTCGCTCTGCTCGGTGTCGGGTGCAGCAGACGAGGAGATCTGGATCGATCGGTTGAGTGCGCTCACGATACCCGTGGTCACCGTGTTCGCGAGCCCGAGGGGCGCACCAATGGCGACAGCCTGGTCACCGACATTCAGATCCGACGAGTCCGCGAACTCGATGGGCGTCAGGTCTTCGGCACCGACGAGCTTGATCACGGCGAGGTCGTAGGTGGGGTCGGTGCCGACGACATCAGCATCGTAGACCCGCCCATCTGAGGTGGTGACCCGGACCGTCGCTTCGCCGGTCGCACCGTCGAGGGTGACGACATGCGTGTTCGTCACGACGTAGCCATCGGAGGTCAGGATGACGCCAGAACCTGTTCCCCCGCCGCTGGAGGAGGTTGCCTCGATTGTCACCACGCTCGGAAGCACCTTGGTCGCGATCCCCGTCGTCTGCGTCACAGAGGACGTGTCGTTGACCGTGACACTCGCGGGTCCGGATGCCGTCGTCACGGTGTCGGGGGCGAACAACGCGGCCCCGGCGTAGGCACCGCCAAGGCCGGCGGCGCCGCCCACGAGTGCTGCGGCGATGATGATCCCGGCAACCGTCCCGGCGCCGACCTTGGCGCGGGGCGCCGCCGTCGTGGTGGGAGCGAAGGCGTACTGCGGGGCAGTACCCGGCGCGGTGAAAGGCGCCTGCGCGTAGGGAGACTGCGGGTGGTGGGTGCCAGCCGCGGGAGGAGCCCACATCGGTGACGCGCTCGCGGCAGGGGATGCTCCGGGGGCAGGCGGCAGCGGCTCGGTCGGCTGCGTTGACTCTGCCGGTACAGCGGCGTCGACCGCTACCGCGTCGGCGACCTGCGCGGAGGCGTCGGTGCCCTGTGTGGGGAGGTCAGCGCCCGCGGCGTCAGCGGGACGCTGCGAGTCGGCGGGGTCTGCGGTGTTCTCGGTGCTCATGGATGCTCCTTCCAAGCACCATCAACGGTGCCGCCGGATGCTGTGTGAATCCTATGGCTGAGTCGGGAGCGGACTATGCAGTCGTCATGCTCTCGTTCGGTGCCACACCTCCGACACCGGTCAGGCGCGCGGGATCACCTCGAAGCGACGCAGCCGGAGGGCCGGGTTGACGCGCCGGACGCGATCTACGGCATCCGGGTCCACGTAGCCGACCGCAACGTCGGTGCCGGTCCCGACCCCCGCGATCGCCACACCCTGGGGGTCAAGCAGGACCGAGGCCCCCACCCCGAGCGGTGGCGGGTGGTCTGCTGCTGCGACGAACACCGTGTTCTCGATCGCGCGGGCCGCGAGCAGCGTCTGCCACTGGAACTCCTTGAGCGGCCCCCGGACCCAGGCTGCGGGCACCACGATGCCCTCCACTCCGGCATCCGCGAGAGTCCGTGCGACCTCGGGGAAACGCAGGTCGTAGCACGTCATGAGACCCCAGCGCAGCCCGCCGACCTCGAAGGTCTGCGGTGGCGCGATCTCGCCCGCTTCCACCCAGTCCGACTCCCGGTGCCCGAACGCGTCGTAGAGATGGAGCTTGCGGTACACGGCGAGGACGCCGCCTGGACCAACGGCGACCACCGCGTTGCGCACCTTCCCGGGGTTGCTTGCCGTTTCGATCAGGCCCGCGACGATCACCGCGCCGGTGCGCTGAGCCGACTGGTGCAGTGCCGCAACGAACGGCCCGTCCACGTCCTGCGCGTGACGCGCGAGCGTCTGGTCGAACGGGTCCACGAAGTAGCTGGAGTACTCGGGGAACACCACGAGTTTCGCGCCGCGATCAGCTGCAACGTCTGCCATCCGATCGATCTGTTGCGCGTTGGCCACGCTGTCCGCAGACGGCGCGAACTGCGCGATCGCCACGGCGACCGCAGGTGCCGGCATCCGGGTCATGAGCGGTCCACCTTTCGGGAGTGATGCCTGCGCAGATACCCCGGCACGACGAGCCACAGGATGACGACAGCGGCGCCGAGGGAAGCAGCTGCGATCCACGCCGGGTCGAACCCCAGAACGACGTCGAAGACGAAAGCCACGACCCCGATCAGAAGGACACCCACCGTAGCCAGTGCACCAATGAGCGCTCGATGGCCGAAGAGCACGACGTCGGGCTTGGCGAGCCTGCGGAAGAGGCTGCGGTGCATCGCGACCGGCGCCAATGCGATGATCGCGCTCAGCGCCGCGAGCACGAGCAGAACGAGATAGAACGCTCGCTGCGGATCGGTGAGGTCGTCGAATGCCGGCTGGAACGCCACGGCGAGCAGAAACCCCGTGAGGATCTGGGTGCCGGTCTGGAGCACCCGCAACTCCTGCAGCACGTCATCCCAGTTGCGATCGGCGCGCTCGCTGGGCGTCTCGGCTCGCCCGTCCGGGCCGGCGTCGACGGCTGGCGCCGCCGGTATCTCGCCTCGGGATGCCATCATGTGGCCATCCTCCCCGGCGAGCGGGAGTCGAGGCAACCGGCGACCCCGGCTGGGTGTCCCGAGGTGCGAGGCTGCGGGAACCGTGCTAGAGTCGACCCTTGTGCCGCGGGGTGGAGCAGTTCGGTAGCTCGCTGGGCTCATAACCCAGAGGTCGTAGGTTCAAATCCTGCCCCCGCAACCAAGAGAAGGCCCCGGATCCACAAGATCCGGGGCCTTCCCCATTGCCTCAGCAGCGCACCGGGGTGAGCTCAGCTGGGATCGATCGCCTCACTCACGTCGGTCAAGTACCGCCCGATGAGCTTGAGCTCGTCTTCTGTGTATGGCTCGGTCACGCGACGCATCTGCTCGAGGTGCTCGGAGAAGTGCTTGAAAAAGGTCGCCCGCGAGTGCGCCGTCAACGTCAGGATGCGCGCCCGCCGATCCCGCGGATGCGGGTGTCGCTCGATATACCCGGAGCTCTCGAGCCGGTCCAGCAGCTTGGTCGTCGATGCCGTCGATATCCGCAGGTGCTTCGCGACCTCGTGCGGGCTTACGGTGTCGCCCCGCTGCTCTCGCACGATCATCATGCGCAGGGCCGCGAGATCCGTCGCGTTCATGTCCATGTCGTCTTTCATGCCGCCGTTCATGCGGTCCATGGCATCATTGAGCGCACGGATGCTTAGCAGAACGTCCAGCACAGCCTGCTGGTGTGGAGTCTGCGGAACCCACGGCGTGGTCATGATGGACACCCCTTTCAACTCCTTGTTATCATCAGACGGGAGATATCGCTAGCTAAACTAGCGATATAGGAGGAGGAACAATGACGGATGGCGACCATGTGGTCTTGCTGGACGACGACGGCAACCCGGTAGGCACCGCCCCGAAGAGCAGCGTGCATGGCACCGAAACCGCCCTCCATCTCGCTTTTTCGTGCCATGTCCTCAACGCCGATGGCCAGGTGCTCGTGACTCGCCGCGCACTCGACAAGAAGACCTGGCCAGGGGTGTGGACCAACTCGTTCTGCGGTCACCCCCGGCCTGCAGAGCCGCTGCTTTCTGCAGTGCAGCGTCGCGGCGAGTTCGAGCTCGGCATCCGTCTGACCGAGATTGAGCTGGCGCTTCCTCTCTTCCGCTACCGCGCCGTGGACGCGGGCGGAATCGTCGAGAACGAGATTTGCCCCGTCTACATTGCCCGCACCGACGATGAGGTGGCGCCGAACCCGCTCGAGGTCGCCGAAGCGCGCTGGGTGGATCCCGACGAGCTCGGCTCGTCGCTGATCACCACGCCCTGGGCCTTCAGCCCGTGGCTTGTCCTGCAGTCCCAGCAGCTCCGCCTCTTCGAATCACCGCAATTGCAGCGACGAGCGTCATGATTCCCGACGCCGCCCGAATAGCCGTCGACACCGCAATCAACGATGCCCTCGAGCGACTTGCCGCACGCGCAACGAAACACGGGGAGTCGATGTCGGCGCTCACCGCGGCGGTGAGCAGCGCGACAGCCGGGGGCAAGCGGCTACGCCCCCAGCTCGTCGTGGCGTCCTTTCTCGCGGTGGGCGGCGACCTGCAGCGCGTACCGAGCTTGCCCTCGGTGGCCGCAGCCTTCGAGCTGCTGCATAGCGCATTCGTGATCCACGACGACGTCATCGACCATGACGTCACCAGGCGGGGTGTACCCAACGTGGCCGGTCGATTCCGCATTCGAGCGAAGACGCAGGGCGCTGACGCGAAGGGCGCCGCGCTGCTCGGGGATGCTGCGGCGATCCTCGCCGGAGACCTGCTGCTTCATGAAGCAACCCGCATGGTGGCGTTGGCCGAGGTCCCCGACACACAACGTGCCCGCCTGCTTGACCTGCTCGACGACGCAGTCTTCGTCTCGGCAGCCGGCGAACTGGCCGACGTCGAGAACAGCGTGACCCCCGACCTCGCCGAACAGGCGGATATTCTCGCCGCCACCTACAACAAGACCGCCGTCTACTCGTTCACCGCACCCTTGTGCGCTGGGGCGATCCTCGCCGGCGCACCCTCGACCTGGATCGCGGACCTCGAACGCATCGGCGGCTCCCTGGGCCTGGCATTCCAGCTTGTGGACGATCTCATCGGCGCGTTCGGCACAGCAGAGCAAGCCGGCAAGGATGCCGGAAGCGACCTGCGCGAGTCCAAGCGAACGCCGCTCATTGCGCTTGCTCGCGAGAGCGCGCAGTGGCCGTTGGTCACCAGCACGCTTGCCGTTGCGCACACCGGTCCGATCGCGGTCCGGCATGCCCAGTCCGCGCTCGAAGCCAGCGGCGCCCGCGACCGGCTCCATCAACTCATCGCCGAGAACCTGTCGGATGTGCGCCGACGCGCCTCCCGTTCGACGCTCCCGCCCCGCGCGGTGACCTTGGCCGACACGCTCGCTGCGGCAGTGGAGGAGCGCATTCCGTGAGTCATCAGCCGACGGGCATCGCACTGTACGACACGGCGGCCGACGAGGCTGCGGCAGCCGTGATCGCCGCATACTCGACCTCGTTCGGCATGGCCACGCGCCTGCTCGGATCCCGAGCTCGCACGCACGTGCGCAACATCTACGCCCTCGTACGCGTCGCCGATGAGATCGTCGACGGTCCCGCCATCGAGGCGGGCCTGGATGCCACGCAAGCCGCCGCCCTCCTCGATGCGCTGCAGGAAGAGACGATGGCCGCGATCGACCGGCGTTTCAGCAGCAACCTTGTCGTGCACGCCTTCGCGCGGACTGCTCGCGAGTGCGTCATCGGCGCGGACCTCATCGACCCCTTCTTCGCATCGATGCGAACCGACCTGACCGTCGCCGCCCACGACGACGCCTCCCACGACTCCTACGTGTACGGATCGGCAGAGGTCGTCGGACTCATGTGTCTGCAGGTATTCGTCAATGCGGGCCAGCCCTCGCCATCCGGTCCCAGCCCCGAGCTCGTCGACGGCGCTCGGCGCTTGGGCGCAGCCTTCCAGGACGTCAATTTCCTGCGCGACCTCGACCATGACGAGGCGACGCTCGGACGCGATTACCTCGGCATCGCCACTGGCGATCATGACCGGGAAGCGATCCTCGACAGGATCGATGCCGACCTCGCCGCTGCCGCGGCGGTGATCCCCCAACTACCGGCTGACTGTCGGCGCGCCGTGATCGCGGCACACGACCTGTTCGCCGAGCTCTCGCGCCGATTGCGGGCCGACCCTGCGCCTGCCGTCAGGGTTCGCGTGCCCGATATCGTCAAGGCAGGGCTCATCGCCCGCGCCCTGGTGGGGGCCTCGCCACGCCGAACCGGCGCGTGAGTGCCGCGAGCGCCGATCACGTCCCCCAACATCCACCCGCCCAGGAATGAGGAGTCAGCATGAGCGAGACGGCTAGCGCCCACACCCCGGGGACACCGACTGACGCAGGCAGCGCGGTGGTCATCGGGGGCGGCATCGCGGGCCTGGCTACAGCAGCGCTCCTTGCACGCGAGGGCTGGTCGGTGAGCCTGTTCGAGGCTCGCGATGAGGTCGGAGGCCGCGCCGGCGTGTGGGAGGCCGACGGTTTCCGCTTCGACACCGGACCCAGCTGGTACCTCATGCCCGAGGTGTTCGACCACTTCTTCCGGCTGATGGGGACGAGGACCGCCGATCAGCTCGACCTTGTGCGGCTTGACCCCGCCTACCGCGTCTACAGTGAGCCGCCAGCGGGCACCGCGGGCGACCCGATCGACATCCGCTCAGGCCGGGAGCTTTCCACGCAGCTGTTCGAGAGCATCGAACCGGGAGCGGGCGCTGCCCTCGCCGAGTACCTCGACTCGGCAAAGGATGCCTACGACCTTGCGGTCACCCGGTTCCTCTACGACACGTACGAGACGACGGCGGGCCTTCGCGACCCCGCGCTGCTGCGGCGGGTGCCGCAGCTCGCGCCCCTCCTGACCACGACGCTCTCCCGTCACGTCGAGCGCCGCTTCAGCGATAAGCGCCTCCAGCAGGTCCTCGGCTACCCGGCTGTGTTCCTCGGCGGGTCTCCGTACGGCGTGCCGAGCCTCTACCACCTCATGAGCCATCTCGATCTTGCCGACGGCGTGCTGTACCCGCAGGGCGGGCTGTACGAAGTCATCCGTGCTGTGGAGCGCGTCGCGCGGGGGGCGGGCGTGTCGATCGAAACGGGCGCCGAGGTCACCTCGATCGTCACGACCCCCACGACCGGCGGGCGCGCGCAGGCGACGGGAATCACGCTCGCCGATGGGCGCCGGGTGGATGCCGACCTCGTCGTCTCGTCGGCAGATCTGCACTTCACGGAAACCCAGCTGCTTCCCGAGCCGCTACGCACCTACCCCGAGAAGTGGTGGGACAAGCGCACACCCAGTCCCGGTGCGCTGCTCCTGCTGCTGGGAGTCGAGGGCGAGCTGCCGCAGCTCACCCACCACACGCTGTTGTTCACCGAAGACTGGCGCTCGAACTTCGATGACATCTTCGGCGAGCACACCCGCATCCCAGACCCGGCATCGATCTATGTCTGCAAGCCCTCCGCCACCGACTCGACAGTCGCTCCCGCGGGCAGCGAGAACCTGTTCGTCCTGGTTCCCATCCCCGCGGATCCGAGTCTCGGCTACGGCGGTGTCGACCGCGGCGGCTCACCCCGCATCGAAGCAGCCGCCGATCGGGTGATCGCGCAGATCTCTCAGTGGTGCAACATCCCGGACCTTGCCGAGCGCGTCACCGTTCGGCGCACCATCGCACCCGGGGACTTCGAACACGACTTCCACGCCTGGCGCGGCAACGCGCTGGGCCTTGCCCATACGCTGCGCCAGAGCGCACTCTTCCGCCCGCGGAATGCATCCAAGAAGGTCGACTCCCTTGCGTACGCGGGGGCGTCGGCCCTGCCGGGAATCGGGCTGCCGATGTGCCTGATCTCGGCTGAGCTCGTCGTCAAGCGCCTCCGCGGCGACCGCTCGCCCGGGCCGATCGCCGAGCCGGCGGCCGTCTGAGATGCCGGGTCTGTATCTCCTGGCGATCCTGGTTTCCGCGGCGGGCATTGCGGTGATCGACGCGCGCTGGCGCTTGGCGGCCTTCGCGGCACCCGTCCGGACGCTGGCTGCCGTCGGGATCGGAGTGATGTTCTTCCTCGCGTGGGATGCCGTCGGCATCCTCACCCGCGCGTTCATCAAGGGGGACAGTGGCCTGTTCATCGGGATCGACCTCGCACCCGAGCTTCCCCTGGAAGAGCCCTTCTTCCTCGCGTTCCTGTGTTACCTGGGGCTCGTGATCTATGCCGGCGCGCTCCGCTACATCGACTCCCGCACCGCGCGGTCGAGCACAGACGGGGCGGTGAGTGGGCGATGACGTACGCGCTCATCATCATCCCGTTCGCGCTGTTCACTCTCGTCGTGACGCTGCTGTCGGCAACACAGCCGGGCATGAAACAGCGGATGCTGGCATCGACCATCAGCGCCGCGGTTCTTGTCATCCTCACCGCGATCTTCGACAACGTGATCATTTCCGCGGGGCTGGTCGCCTACCCGGAGGGCACCTCGAGCGGCATCCGAATCGGGGTGGCACCGATCGAGGACTTCTCGTATGCGATCTGCGCCGCCTACCTGGTTCCTGCCGTCTACGTCCTGCTACCGCAGGGTCGCACGGGGGTCGCACGTGGGCAGCGCTGAGTCGACGCTCGGGCCCGGGCGTGTGATCCGCGAGCTCTTCGTCTCGTCGCGGCCGGTGAGCTGGATCAACACGGCCTATCCCTTTGCTGCTGCCTACCTCCTGACGACCCGGCAGATCGACGCGACGTTCGTCATCGGCACCCTGTTCTTCCTCATCCCCTACAACCTCGCGATGTACGGGACCAACGACGTGTTCGACTACGAATCGGACCTCCGCAATCCCCGCAAGGGCGGCGCGCACGGCGCAGTCCTCGATCGGCGGATGCACCCCATCACCCTGTGGGCCGGTGGTCTGTCATGCGCCCCGTTCGTGATCTATCTGGCGATCGTCGGTTCACCGCTGTCGTGGCTCATCCTCGCGCTGAGTCTGTTCTTCGTGGTGTTCTACAGCGCCCCGCCGCTGCGCCTGAAAGAGCGAGCCTTCGCCGACTCGGTCACCAGCAGCATCCACTTCTTCTCCCCCGCCGTCTACGGTCTGGTGCTGGCCGGGGCGACCTGGACGTGGCAGCTCGGGCTCATCATCCTGGCTTTCGGTCTGTGGGGCGTTGCCTCGCACGCCTTCGGCGCGGTTCAGGATGTCGTTGCCGACCGGGAGGCTGGCATCTCGTCGATCGCCACGGCCCGCGGGGCGCGGTGGACGGTCCGGTTCGCCCTCGTCTGCTACGCCCTCTCCGGGCTCGTCGTGCTCGGCACGGCCTGGCCGGGCCCGCTCGCCGCGATCGCCGCGATCCCCTACCTCGTCGCGGTCTGGCCTTACAGATCGATCCGTGACGCCGACGCCGAACGTGCCACCATCGGCTGGCGCCGATTCCTCTGGATCAACCAGTTCGCCGGCTTCGTGGTGACGCTGCTGCTGATCTGGTGGTGGATCCTCACCGCCTGAGCCCGCCTACTGCGCGCCCAGGGCGATCAGCTGCTCCACCGCCGCCGTCAGTCTTGCGTCAGCCTCGGCGAAAGCCGTCAGATCACCGGCCTTCAGCGCCGCATCCCGGTCCAACATGGCCTGCTGAGCCTCCTGCAGCGCCACCTGGTACGCATCGGTGGGCTCGGTCGGCGTCGTCGTCTCCGACGGGGTCGGCGTGGGCGTCGGCTGCGTCGTCGCGCCCGGTGTGGGCGTCACGTCGCTGTCACCACCGGTGGCACCGGCGTCGCCACCGAACAGGGCATCGAGAGCTTCGGACAGGGTGTCTTCGAACGCGATGTCGTTGCCGAACGACACGAGCACCTTCTGCAGGGTCGGCAGCTTTGTCGCCCCCGATGACTGCACGAAGACCGGTTGCACATAGAGCAGCCCGCCACCGACCGGCAGGGTGAGTAGGTTGCCGTTCAGCACGTCCGACTGTCCCTGCTTCAGCAGGTTGATCTGCGACGAGATCAACGGGTCGGAGTTGAAGGTATTCTGCACCTGGCCGGGGCCTGGCACCGTGGTGTCCGCGGAGATGACGAGCATCCGCAGCTTGCCATAGTCATCCCGCAGGGTTCCCGCGTCGTCTCCGGCGTTCGAGTCCACCGCGAGGTAGCCCATGAGCACGTTTCGGGCGTTGCCAGCCTCGGCCGACGGAATGAATGTCGTGAACATCGAATACGACGGCGAGGTCTGACCCGGCATCTGCATCGACAGGTAGTACGGCGGCTGGAGCTCAGAGTCGTTCTGCGGGTCGTTCGGCGTCTCCCACGCGTTGTCGCGCTGGTAGAACGACTGCGCATCGCTCACGTGGTACACACCGAGGATCGCGCGCTGCACCTTGAACAGGTCGGTCGGGTACCGCACGTGGCTCATGAGGTCTGCCGACATCTCGGAGATCGGCTTGAGCGTCGAGGGGTAGACCTTCTGCCACGTCTGCAGCACCGGGTCCGTCTCATCCCACGCGTACAGGGTCACGGATCCGTCGTAGGCGTCGACGGTGGCCTTCACCGAGTTTCGGATGTAGTTGATGTTGTCCAGGCCGAAGCGCTGCTGCGTCGTGTTCGAATCCGAGATCGCCTCCTGCAGGCTCACCGTCGACGAGTACGGGTAGTTCGCGCTGCGGGTGTACCCGTCGATGATCCACACGATTCGACCGTCGACGACGCTCGGGTACGGATCGGAGTCCAGCTGCAGGTACGGCGCAACCTTCTGCACGCGCGTCGCGGGGTCCCTGTCGTAGAGGATCTGGGAGTCCTCGTTGATGTCGTCAGAGAAGAGGATCTGCTCGGACTGGAACTTCAGCGCGTAGATCAGACGGTTGAAGACGCTCCCGACGCTCGGGCCGCCGTCTCCTTCGAACGTCGTCTTGACGTCGCCAGAGCCTTCGGAGGAGCCGGTCGGGTAGTCAAGCTCGATAGGCGCTGTTCCCTCAGGTGCCCCGACGATCGAGTACTGGGGCGACATCTCACCGAAGTAGACGCGCGGCTCGAAGTCCTCCTGATCGGAGAGGAACCCCGAGGCGGGGATTCCGCGCTCGAGGAAGACCGGCTCGCCCTCGGTGGTGCGGTCGTTGCCCTTAGCGACCACGAGCCCGTAGCCGTGGGTGTAGATGAGGCTCGTGTTCTGCCAGGTCTGCGCCGCGGCATCCAGCTGGTTCACGTCGAGTTCGCGCACCGAGACGACGGTGTCCTGCGACTGGCCGTCGATCTCGTACCGGTCGACATCGAGCGGATTGTGGAACTGATAGTACGCACGGTACTGCTCGAGCTGCCGCACCGTCGGGGGGATGATCGTCGGGTCCATGATGCGGATCTGCGCTGTCGTTGCGGCATCCTCACGCAACTGCCCGGCCTCGGCATCGGTTGCTGCCGAGAACTCCATCTGCTCGAGATCGCTGACACCATAGGCGGCCTTCGTGGCGTCAATGTTGTACTGGTAGTACTGCGCCTCGTAGTTGATCTTGTTCGGGGTCACCTGGAACGTGTTGACCACCCAGGGGTAACCGATGCCGACCACGACTGTGGCGACCACGAGGACCGCGGTGGCAACCAGCGGGTACCGCCAGCGACCGATGATGGCCGTGACGAAGAAGAGAATCGCCACGACGATCGCGCTGATGGCGAGGATCGACAGACCCGGGATGACAGCGTTGACGCTCGTATAGGCCGGGCCGGTGATGCGGTCATCGTTCTGCACCATCAGCAGATAGCGATCCAGCCACAGGCTCACGCCCTGGACCAAGACGTAAAGCCCCGCGATCACGGCGATCTGAATACGAGCGGACTTCGAGATCCGCAGCTCACGCTGGCCCACCCGGACCGAGCCGTAAAGGTAGGACACGACGACGGTCACGAGCAGGCTCACCAGCAAGACCGCGGAGACGAAGCCGAGCAGCGCGCTGTAGAACGGCATCGCGAACATGTAGAAGCCGGTGTCGAGGTTGAAGATCGGGTCCGTGACATCGGTGGCAACGCCGTTGAGCCACAGCCAGGTGGTCTGCCACTGCGTGGATGCCGCGAATCCCGCGAAGAAGCCGAAGAAGACGGGGATACCCCACATCGCGAGGCGACGCAGTGGCTCGACCACCTCTTGGTAGCGATCCAACTGCGAACTCAGGCGGACGTAGACCGGTCGCAACCGATAGGCGAGCTGAATCGTGACCCAGACCGGAACTGCCATCCCGAGGAAGCCGATGACGAACATGATCACACGGGCTACCCACTGCGTGACCAGGACCTCCTGGAACCCGAGCTGGTCATACCAGAGCCAATCTGCGTACAGGCTCGCGAAGATGAAGAAGCCGACAACGAGCGCGGCGATGATCGCAAGGGAGATGGCGAGGATGCGGCGGGACGGCGAAGGCGTGGCCCTGTTCGGCGCTGAGGTCGTGGTCACCGTTTCATCCTAGGCGGCAGCTTCTGAGCGATCGCCGTACAGATGCCCTGACCCTGTTCGCTCTGAGCGACCTCGCCCGTTCGGCCCGGCACTCACTCGCAGGTCGGGAGTTGCGCCAGGTCTCCACCGGAACTGATCGTGTCGAGAACGCTCAGCGCGTCATCGAGAGTCTGAACCGAGAACACCTGCAGGTCGCCGGGAACCTCGCCCACGACCTCCGAGCAGTTGGCGGCGGGTGCGAGGAAGTAGTCGGCGTCAGCCCGGTATGCACCCCACATCTTCTGCTGGATGCCGCCGATCGGCCCCACGGTCCCGTCAGCGGTGATCGTTCCGGTACCCGCAACGTTCTGGCCGCCGTTGAGGTTCCCCGGGGTCAGTGTGTCCATGATCCCCAGCGCGAACATCATCCCCGCGCTCGGCCCGCCGACGTTGTTCAGCTGGATCGTGACGTCGATCGGGAAGTCGTAGTCGGTGATGAGCGTGATTCCGATGAGCCACATCGTCTGCCCGTCCACGGTGGTGGCAACCGGCGTGACCTCGACCGTCAGAGGCTCCCCGTCCCGCAGGATGTCGAAGCTCAACGGGGCCCCTCCGCCCTGTTGTACCTGCTCGCGCAAGGCCGATGCATCGGTCACCGGCTCGCCATCGGCGCGCAGCACGATGTCGCCTTCTTCCAGGATGCCGTTTGCTGCGGCATCCTCACCGACAGAGACCACCGAGACCTGCGTGCCGATGTCATAGCCGAGCTCGGTCAGGGCTGCAGCCGTGGCCTCCTCTTGGGAGTCGACCATGAGAGCGGCTGACTGCTCGCTGCGCTGTTCGCTGGTTTGCCCCTCGGGGAAGACCGAGTCGATCGGGACGACGGCGCGAGACGGGTCGAACCAGGCGACCGCGAGGTCGAACCACGACGGCGGACGCTCGCGGCTTCCCGCGATCTGGACGGTCAGGAGGTCCAGGGCGCCGGAAGTCGGGTAGGTCTCGGCTCCCGAGACCTCGATGAGCGGAACCTCATCACCGTCGCTCGTGGTGACGGTGCCGAGCGTGTTGTAGACCGGGCCGGGAAGCTCGATGACGTATGCGGTGGGTAGGAATGACATCGCCAGCAAGGCCAGCAGCGCGACCACGAGCGCCCACAGTCCCACGCGCGTGCGGCGATTGATGGGCGCCCGCCGCGCAGGCGTCACCGATACGTTCTCGTCGAACAGCGCCACGTCATCCTCTCGGCCGTCGTTCGCGACCGGCGTAAGGCGATTCAGGTGGGGCCCGCGGGTGCGATCATTCGTGCGACTAGCGTAGAGGCCAAGCTCAAGAACCGGCTGAAAGGCGGCACCCGTGGCTGACGACGACCGGAACCCCGACGACGACCTGCCCGAGCTGTTCCGGCAGCTGTTCGGCCAGGCCGGCATGGGCAGCGATCAGCTCGCCGAACTGCAGAAAATGGGGTTCGATCCCGCGATGATCCAGCGAGCCATGCAACAACTGCAGGGCGCGATGGCCTCCGCTGGCGAGGGCGGGATCTCCTGGGATGCCGCCACGACGCAGGCGCTGCACATCGCGAACAAGGACGGCGCGGGGATCACCGCTGCCGACCGCTCGGCAGCCGACGACGCTTTCACCCTCGCATCCCTCTGGCTCGGCGAAGCCACGACGATCTCGGACCTCCCGGGTCCGGGAGTGACCATGACCCGCGGCGGTTGGGTAGAAGCCACCCTGCCCGTGTGGCAGGAGCTGGCTGAGCCGGTCGCGACAAGCATCGCGGATGCCTTCACTGCGGCGCTCCAAGAGCAGTCACCTCCCGAGATGCAGCAGATGATCGCCGGTGCCGGGCGGGTGATGCGCACGATCGGTGGTTCTCTATTCGCGGCACAGCTGGGAACCGTCGTCGGAAACCTCTCGACAGAGGTCGTCAGCGGTGGCGATGTCGGCATCCCACTGCTGCCCGACGGCCAGGCCGCCGTTGTGCCCCAGAACTACACGCAGCTCGCGAAGGATCTCGAGATCCCCGACGACCAGTTCGCGCTCTACATCGCCACCCGTGAACTCGCGCACGCGCGACTGTTCCGGCACGCACGATGGTTGCGACTGCACGTACTCTCGCAGGTATCGGACTTCGCGCGCGGAGTCCGGGTCGATACCGGAGCGCTCGAGGAGCTGGCAGGCCGGTTCGATCCGCAGCACCCCGAAGAGCTGCGCGAGGCGCTGGAAAGCGGGGCGCTGCTGCCGGAACGGTCCGAGTCACAGCAAGCAGCCCTTGCCCGCTTGGAGACGATGCTGGCGACGATCGAGGGCTGGGTTGACGTCGTGACGGCGCAGGCCACGACCCGCCTGCCGGCAGCCGACCGCATCGCCGAGACGGTGCGACGGCGCCGCGCCGTCGGCGGGCCGGCTGAACAGGCGCTCGGAACATTGGTCGGACTGGAGCTTCGTCCCCGCCGCATCCGTGAAGCCGCGAGCATGTGGCGCGCGATCACGGATGCCGTCGGCATCGAGGCGCGAGACGAACTGTGGGACTCACCCGACCTGGTTCCCACGGCCGCCGACATCGACGACCCGAGCGCCCTGATTGCGCGGCTCGAGGCCCGCGCCCGCGGTGAAGAACCAGCACCGGACGAGTTCGACGACGCGCTGGCTCGACTGCTCTCAGGCGAAGACGGCGGCCCGGCCGAAGACGGTCCGGACGAGCAACCCGTCTAGGCACGCAATACTGGCGCTTTCAGCGCCGGCGCGAGGACCGCTCCTCCCCAGGAGAAGTCCTCGCCGCGCCGGGAGATTTCTGTGGACAGCGCCACCGCCGCGGCCCACTCGCCCCGGACAATCGGGACATGCTGCGCATCGACCCCGCCTACCCGCCCCTGTGGCGCACCCCGACGATGCTCCAGTTCGGCAGGAGTGATCGCGTGCGGCTCGATGAGCCGGCGCTCTGGCAGCTGCAGGTGATCCGCGAGCTGGGCAAAGGCATCGCGGAGGTCGGCGTGGGCGCGCTCGCCCGATCCCTCGGGGTCGCGGCAGCCGACGTGGACGCGCTGCTTGGCCGGCTGAGCCCCGTCATCGTCAGCAGCGGGACCGCCTTGCGCGTCGGAGTTGAGGTGGTCGACGATCCCGCGGCCCGGTACGGGCCGCACATCCGCGACGGACTGCAGGACCTCGGGATCGACGCGTCGACGAACACGTCGCGGGACCAGGATGCCGTCGTGATGGTTGCCGCGCACGGGCTGCATCCGCGCCGAGCTGCCACCTGGATGCGCGAGGACATCCCGCACATCGGGATCGTCCTGGGCGCTGGCGAGTCCGAGATCGGTCCGCTCGTTCTGCCGGGCCAGAGCGCGTGTCTGGGCTGCGTCTCAGCTCACGAACGCGACCGCGATCCGGCATGGCCGCTGGTGACTGCGCAATTGATCGGACGGGGCGATCCGGCGGGCCCGGCAACGCTTGCCGCCGAGGCAGCCCTTCACACCGGCAGGCTGCTGCTCGCAGGTCGCGGCGGGCTGAGTGTGCGACTGACGCTCACAGCCGGCGCCGAGCACCGGCAGTGGGAGCGGCATCCCGAGTGCTCGTGCGGATCTCTTGCAGAAAGCGCGACGGCGAGCGCCCCCGCGATCCCGCGGACCACGACAGCGACAGGGATCGCCGTGCCCGCGTGATGCCGACGTAGGCAAGGCGGCGCTCTTCGTCGATCTGCTCGAAGTGGGTAGCGTATGCGATCGGCAGCAACCCTTCGGCAAGACCGACGAGGTACACGTGGTCCCACTCCAGACCCTTGGCCGCGTGCAGGGTCGCGAGGGTGACAGCACGAAGGGTCGGTTCGTCCTGCGTCCGCGCGCGGGACATGAGCTCGTCGGTGAACGAACGCATGGTCGTTCCGGCCGGTGCCTCTTCGGCAAGCCGCAGGATCGCCGCGCGCGCTTCCCACGATTCACGCACGGCTCCGCCCGCGGGAGGCGCTTGGTCGGTCATGCCCAGGGATCGGAGGATGTCGCGGACGGCGTCGATGAAGCCTCGCTCCAACGGTGCGACCGACGCGCCGCGCAGCGCCAGCACCGCTTGGCGCACCTCTGGAAGGTCGAAGAACCGGCGACCGCCCAGCACCGTCGTCGCGATCCCGGCGTCAGCAAGCGCCGCCGCGATCTCCGCAGACTGCGCTCCGGTGCGGTAGAGGACGGCGATGGATGCCGGATCCACTCCCGCTCGCAGCTGCTCAGCGATGCGCACAGCCACGCCGCGCGCTTCGTCGGCCTCGTCGCGATAGCTCGACACGGTCGGCGTGGACGAGGGTGCTGTCCTCGCCGCCGCGGCCGTCAGGTGCACGGCCCCCGGGCGTTCTCGCATGAGGTCGTTGGCCACGGCCAGCACCGCGGCATCCGAACGATAGTTGCGGTGCAGTTCGACGACGCGGGCATCGTCCCACCGCCGCGGGAACTCGATAAGGAACCTCGGATCCGCGCCGGCGAACGAATAGATGGTCTGGCTCGCGTCGCCGACCACGCAGAGATCGCGCCGCTCCCCCACCCACAGTTCGAGCAGGTGCTGCTGGAGCGGAGCCACGTCCTGATACTCATCGACGGTGAAGTGGCGGTACTGCTCGCGAACGGCGGCCACCACGTGGGCCTCAGTCTCGAGCATCCCGGCGCACGCCAGGAGCACGTCCTCGAAATCCATCTGTCGACGCTCGTCTTTGAGTGCCTCGTAGGCTCGGTGAAGTTCAGCCGCCGTCGAGACCGGCAGCCTCCCCACGGTGGCGCCCGCACGGAGGCGCGCGTACTCGTCGATCGTACGCATCGTGACCTTGCGCCACTCGATATCGGCGGCGACGTCGCGCAGAGTCGGCGTGTCGAGCTCCAGTCCGATGCCATCGGCGGCGTGTGCAAGAACCCGCACCTTGTTGTCGATGATCGCCGGCGGCCGATCGCCGGCAAGCGTGGGCCAGAAATAGTTGAGCTGGGCCAAGGCCGCACTGTGGAAAGTGCGAGCTGCCACCCCGTCAACACCCAGCATCCGGAGCCTCCCCCGCAGCTCACCGGCGGCCTTGCTGGTGAAGGTGAGCGCCATGACACGACCCGGCGAGTACGCGCCGGTGTCGACGCCGTGCGCGATCCGCCGCGTGATGACTCGGGTTTTGCCGGTACCGGCGCCGGCAAGCACGCACACCGGCCCGCGCAGCGCTGTCACCGCCTCCCGCTGCTGCTCGTCAAGACCGTCGAGCGCGTTCACTGCTGCGCCGACCGATACCACTGCTCGATGAGGGCGCGCGCGATGGAGCTCGGCCCGGGAAGCTGCACGTCCGAATCGCCGGCCAGCGCGGCCCCGATCTCAGCTCGATCGAACCAGCGGACCTCGATGATCTCCTCGCCATCGGCGACGGGGATCTCGGTGCTCGTCACTGCACTGAAGCCGACCATGAGCGAGCGCGGGTACGGCCACGCCTGGGACGCAACGTAGGTCATGTCCTCAATGTGCACGCCGGCCTCCTCGAGAATCTCTCGCGTGACCGCCGCCTCGAGGGATTCGCCGGCCTCGACGAACCCGGCAAAGCACGAAAACCTCCCCATGCCCCAGGCAACGTGCGATCCGAGCAGCAGCCGGGTGCCGGCAGGATCGGTGACAGCGACGATGACGGCGGGGTCGGTCCGGGGAAAGAGGTCGTGCTCGCACGAGGGGCAACGCCGCGACCAGCCGGCGGACTGCAGCTGGCTCATCGATCCGCAGCGGGGACAGTGCGCCGAGTCCAGTAGCCAGCGCCCGAGACTCACTGCCGCAACCAAAGCCCCACCGTCGGCGTCGCCGAGCTCCCCCCCGATGACGCGCAGAGACGCCCAGGAAACCGCGTCATCCAGGCCCGGCGGAACCTCCCGAAGGGCGAGAACCCAGCGGTCGGTGCCATCGGGTCCAGAACCGAGGAAGGCGTATTCGCCATCGGCTCCCGCCAGTGCGGGGTCGGTGGACGGCCACCAACGCAGCGGAGCGCCCGAACCCGAGTCCGCTGTCACCGGAGCGCGGTCGCTGTGCACCGGAAGCACGAGAGCCATGTCATCCGGCGCGGATCCGATCGCCGTTCTCCGATGCTCAGCGCGGTCGAAGCCACTGCGAGCCAGCGGTGGGACGGCGGAGGAGCGCATGGGACGAGGACCTCCCTCAAGGGCGTGGCGCGACGGCTGCGGCGCTTGCCAGACCTACCCTGGGCACATGGCGCGCACCCTGTTCACTCTAGCCGCGGCGGTCTCAGCCGTCGCGCCGGATGCCGACATCGTCGCCGTCGCCCCGCTGACCGAGAATTCGACCGGCCGCGTGGATGCCGTGCAAGCGACTCTCGACACCGGCGCCCAGGTCGTCATCCGTGTGGCAACGGACCCGGAGGCCGCCGACGACCTCCGCGCCGACGCGCGGGCCCTCCGCGCGCTCACTCCTGGCGTACGCGCTTTGGTGCCGTACGCTGCGCCGGAGCTGCTCGGCGAAGTCCCCCTGGCAGATGACACCGCCGTGATCACGAGCTTCATCGCCGGCTATCGCGTCGACCCTGCCGAGGTCCCCGCGGGCCCCGGCGTTGCTCCGGCGGTTGCCGAAGCTCTCGCCGCCACGCATGCTCTCCCCGTGTCGTGGGCTCGCGAGGCGGGCTTGGTGGTTCGTTCGGCAGAGCAGGTCAGAGACGAAGCATCCCGCCTTGTCGACCGAGCCGAGCACACCAAGCGGATGCCGCGCGCGCTGGTGTCGCGGTGGCGTCGAGCAATCGCCGACGATGACCTCTGGCGCTTCGAACCGACCGTGGTCCTCGGCGGCGCGTCATCCTCCAGCTTCTTTCTCGGCGATCAGGGCGGGGCACCCACCGTGGTCGGCGTCGTCGATTGGCACGCCGTCGAGGTCGGCGATCCGGCAGTAGACCTGCAGTGGCTGGCTTCGGCACCCGCCGCGGCGGGCGATGTCCTCAACGCGTACGTCGCTGCGAGCAGCCGAGCCCCTGACGGCCTGCTGCGCTCGCGAGCTCGCCTGCACGCCGAGCTCGAGTTCGCGGCCTGGCTCCTGCACGGCCACGACGCCGACGATCGCGCGATCGTGGCCGACGCCGAAGCGCTGCTCTCGTCACTGGCCGACACCGTCGGTGCCGACGATCTCGTTGTTCGGACAACGTCGGGGATGGACGATGCCATGGCGGTCCTGGGGAGCGTTCCCGACACATCGGCAGCGCTCGCTGACACTGAGGCGCAGCCGGCAGACACGTCGATGCACACAGACACGTACGATCCCCAAGAACTCGCCATGTGGCTCCCCGTCGAGGACGACGCTCAGCTCGACGAGTCGGCCGATGAGCCCGACGCAGAAGGCGACTCGTCTGCAGCGGGTGACGAGGCAGTGCCCGCGCTGGAGAGCGAGGGTGAGAGTGCTGCCACGTCCGAACTCGTCACGGCTCCCATCATCCTTCCGGCGACAGCCTCCCCGGCACTGTTCGCGTCCGAGGACGGTTCTGACGCTGACGAGCCGGCCCGCGCCGCACGCGCGGCGTTCCAGAGGTGGGCAAGCTCCGGTTCCGAGTAGACGCGGTCGGAGCGGATCGTGAGATCGTCGGCGACGTAGTAGAGCACCACGTCGATCTCGTCCAGGGGCACGCCCGTGCGCTTGTGATACGCGAGGCGGTACAGCGCGAGCTGCAGCATCCGGTTGCTCCGATCGGCCGCCGATCGTGGCGGAGCACCGGTCTTCCAATCGACGATCTCGATCCTTCCGCCCCGATCCTCGCGCCGGTAGACGGCATCGAGCTTGCAGATGATCTGCTCCACCCCCGCCGCACCGCGCAGGGACATATCGATCTCGGTCTCGACCTCGAGGGGAGCGAGCCCCGCCCATTCGGAGCGCAGGAATGTCTCCTGCAGCCGTGTCAGGGCCGCGTCCTCTGTCTCCGCCGCCGGATCGGTGTCCTCGCCGAGGTCGATGCCCTCGTCGTCGCCGAGGTCGAGCTCCCACAGCGCATCGTCCAGGGATGCCCCTCGGCCGGTCTGACCCGACCGGGACTCGACCCACGCGTGAAAACGCGTCCCCAGGGTTGTCGCACGGTAGGGCCGCTCGGGCATGGGACGAACGAACTCGTCGAGCGCTGCGCTCGCATCGACAACAAAGTCCTTGAAGCGTGAAGCCGCGACCCGGCTGGGGCCTTCGCTGACCGCAAGACGCAGCGCGGCGCGCTCGTCTCGTTCTGCCAGCAGTTGCACGATCTCGGGGTCGATGTCCGGCTCCACGGAGGGCTCCCTCTGCCATCGATCCAGAACGCGTCGCACCTGCTGCGCCGCGCGATGGACCCGGTCTGCCCGTGACCCGAGCGGGTCCATGGGCCAGGTCACGGCCGGCCCTCGGCGATCTTCGTAGGGGTTCGCGCTGTCGTCGGTCGAGCCGGTGGACTCCCACCCGAGGGCCGCGCCGATCTCGTCGAGGAAGACGCTGGGTGCGCGCTGGTCGCGCTGGCCTCCCCACCGCGACCCGGTCAGCAGCAGATCGCTCCGCGCCCGCGTCACGGCGACGTAGGCCAGCCGCCGCTCTTCACCGGCGAGGTGCTCTTTGACGGATGCCTTGAACTGCGCGATGGCGGCCCGCAATCCCTTGCGATCTGTGGCCTGCTCCCAGGCAAGCGCCGGAAGCGCGGCTCGGTCACCACGGAACCGGTAGGGCAACGTGCCGTATCCCATCCAGCCCTGCGTCGACCGGGGCCTCGCCGGCAGCTCGTCCTGCACCATTCGCACAACCGCGACGGCATCCCACTCCAGCCCCTTGGACCCGTGGATGGTGAGCAACTGAACGACCCCAGGTTCCGGCGGCTCGGTGCGCGGCATGAGCTCGTCCGTCTCTTCCGCGTGGTCAAGCCACGCGAGCAGGCTTGAGAGCGACCCTCGCTCGTCGACGGCGAGGAATCCCTGGATCTCGTCGAGGAACGATCGCAGTTGCGCGGTGGCAAGACCCGCCGGACCCCGGGTCTCGTTCGCCGCGAGCTCGACATCGAGCAGCAGTTCGCGCTCGATCGCTCGGATGACCTCGGGAATCGGACCGCCGAGCACACCGCGCAAGCGATGAAACATCGCCGAGGCGCTCCGAAGCCGCTCGGCCCCGTCGGGGCTGAAGTCCGCGAGGAGCACGCTGCCCGGCCGCAACGAACGGATCCTGTCGAGGGCGTCGACGATCGATGCCTGTTCGTCGGGACCGACCGAATCCCGCATCCGGGCGAGGACCTCCGGCGCCAGCGGAGCAAGATCGGCACCGCGGCGCGCGAGGGTGTCGGCGAGCCGGCGCAGGGCTGCAAGATCTGACAGTCCGAGCCCGAAACGCGGTCCCGAGAGGATGCGAATGAGCGCGGAGCCCTGGTGCGGATCGTCCAGCACGCGCAACACAGCGACGACGTCGACGACCTCGGGGGTGGAGAGCAGTCCGCCGAGCCCCAGGATGCGGTGCGGGATTCCCCGCTCGGCGAGAGCGTTCGCGAAGACCGTCATGTGGCGCTTGGTGCGAAAGAGGATGGCACCCGAATGCGCCTCGCCGCGCCCGCCCCCGCGTGCTGGCTCATGCTCAGCACGCAGCCGCGCGAAGAAGGCCGCCACCTCGGCCGCTTCGTCATCGATCGTGTTGGCATACACGTGCCCTACGTGACCTGCAGGAGCCCCCGGTCGCGGCTCGAGGGGCGGAATCTCGATGCCACGGGCGCCGTGGTCGGCAATGAGTGCGTTGGCGGCATCCAGAATGAGGGAGTCATTGCGCCAGCTCGTCATGAGCGCAACATGCGTGCAGGCGACGGTGCGGGCGAACGCTGCGGGAAAAGAGGCAAGGTTGTCTGCGCTCGCGCCGCGCCATCCGTAAATCGATTGATGCGGGTCGCCCACCGCCATGACCGCACCGTCGGCGAACAGCGCCGCCAGGAGCTGGGTCTGCTGGACGGACGTGTCTTGATACTCATCCAGCAGCACGACGCGGTACTGACCGCGCACCTCGTCGGCAACCGATGGTGCAGCGGTCACGATCTGGAGGGCACCCGAGACCTGGTCCGCGAAATCGACGGTTCCCTGCGTAGCCTTTGCCCGCGTGTAGTCGCGCACGAGCCCGGCGAGAAGTGGAAGCGCGCTCATCGCCGTGTGGAACTTCTCGATGTCGCCGGGAGATGCCAGCGCAGGGTTACAGGCCGGTTCGATACTGCGCGCGACACGGTCGCCGAACGCCGAGAGTTCGTCGAGGTCGACGCCGTGATCCAAGACCTCGCCGGCGAGGCGCTGCAGACTGTCGACGACAGTGCCGAACCGGTCCTCGCGGTCGGCGAGCCGAGGATCGCGTGAGGAGATCACGATCCTTCGCGCGAGGAGCCAGGATGCCGAGGGGCTCAGGAGCGCAGCATCGGGGTCGCGTCCGATCCTGGCGCTGTGCTCGCGCACGAGCGAGTCGGCAAACGCGTTGTAGGTCGATACGCGTGGGCGCAGGAGCAGGTGCTCCGCATTCGTCTCGGCAGTCGCCTCGATTCGGCCCTCGCGGGCGAGGGCGTCGATGCGGGCGAGGCGCCGTTCGATCCGCTCAGCGAGTTCGCCGGCAGCCTTACGCGTGAACGTCAGACCGAGGATCTCGTCGCGACGGACGATGCCGTTGACGACGAGCCACACAACCCGCGCTGCCATCGTTTCGGTCTTGCCGCTCCCGGCACCCGCCACCACCAAGACGGGAGACAGCGGCGCCTCGATCACGCGCTGCTGCGGCTCGGTGGGCGCAGGCAGCTCGAGAAGCTCGGCGATCTGCAGCGACGACAGCCGCACGGCGGGAAGCGAGCCGCCCGATCCGGGTCCGGTCACGGCGCACTCACCGGCTTGACGGTGTGAAGACGACACACGGCGAAATGATCGTCGTTGCAGTGGACGTCGGGGTACGCGGTGAAGCTGTGGGCAGCCATCGCCTCGGCGTCGCTGACGATGCGGTGAAGAAGTGCGGACCGGGTGTCGGCGTCCAACGGCAGCTGTTGCGCCATCCGGTAATCCGATCCCTTGAGCGTTTTCGAGAGCACCAGCAGGCGGGCACCCACGAGCTGCCCGTGCGCAGCCCCGGGAACCGCTCCTGCTCTCACCGCAAGCTGATATGCCGCCAACTGCGCGTCGGTGGCCACCTTGTCATCAGAGACGCGGGCCTCGGATCGCCCCGTCTTCAGATCGATCACGGCAACGCGGGGGCCAGCATCCTCGAGCCACCGCTCAACCCGGTCGATGGATCCGCTGATGATCGCGACGGTTCCCTCGGGAGGTGCACCAGGTTGGGTGATCGCGACCACGTTCGGACCGTCGCCACCGGCGACGATCGCGATGCGAAAACGCGCTTCGGCGCCGGCCACTTCTCCCCCACGGGCGGCGAACTCGCGCAGGTAGCTCGCCAGTCTGCGGGTGAGGGTCGTTGCCCACTGGCGCTCCTGCCTCGAGAGCCAGTCGGCTTCGAAGTCGAGCTCACCCCACCGCTCTTCGACGATGGCGTCGAGCAGTTCGAACGTTCCGTCGGGAGCTGACTCCATCGCGGCGTGCAAGATCGTGCCGAGGCCCGCCGAGAAGGTGCGGGAGTCACCGCCGAGCTCGCGAATTGCCCAGTCCAGCCCGCACTCCTCGAAGGCCTCAACGCGCGACGGCGAGATCGAGACAGGTGCGCGAGTCAGATCGTGGATGCCACCCTCACCCGTACGCTCGCTCACGCCGTACCACGACGCAGGATCGGCGCCGGGCACACCGGCTCGAGCCAGCGCAGCCAGCTGTGTGGCGGCGTGCTCGGTGGCAGCGTGGCCCGTCGCCTCGATGAGCTGCCGCCGGTACGAGGCGACCGCGCCGCGGAGGGTGAGCGGATGTCGATCCACGCGGCGCGGCGGCGGCTCGGGAAGATACGAGAACAGCGCGCTGGGCGACTGATCCTCGTCATCCACGGCCGTCACGAGCACGCGTGCGCGGGCCCGCGTGAGCGCGCGCTCGAACAACCGCAGCTCCTCGTGCAGCACGCTCCGGCGGCGGTCGAGAACGTCGAGGGCCACGGGCGTCCCACCGTGACGCCATGTTTGTGTCTCGTCTGCGAGCCGCCAGCCATCGAGGAGGCTCCCGCGCAGCCGCGTGTTGGGCCAGACGCCGTCCTGGACGCCCGCGATCACGACGGCCTCGAACTCGCGGCCCAGCGAGCCCGCCGGGGTCAGGATCTCGACGACGTCGCGGCGCTGTGCCGCTGCGAGAGAGTCCTCCGGTACCTCGCTGCCGAGGATCTCGGCAAGGAACCGGGCCGGATCCTCGTCCTCACGCTCAGCCGATCGCTTGGCTGCCGCAAAAAGGGCGACCAAAGCATCCAGAGATCGGGTGGCCTCCGCCCCCTCTGCTCCGCCCAGGCGCGCTCGCTCTCGCCACGGCCCAGCCAACTGCGACCTGTCCCACGCCGTCCAGAGCAGTTCGTGGGCGGAATCGCCACGGGCTGCCGCGGCATGGATCTGAGCGAGGGTCTGCGCGAGTCGATGGGCAGTTCGCGCCTGGGGCGTGTCGATCAGCACCAACGCGGCGGGTTCGGCCATCGCCTCGGTCAGCAGCTCGGACGCCGCGCGCCTGCTCTCCCCCTCGAACTCCTGCGCTCGCAGCACAGCGCGCAGACGCCGCAGCCCGATCGCATCGAGGCCACCGAAGGGTGACGTCAGCGCCGCCGCCAGCTCCTCGGCAGGCCGCTCGGCGGGCGACATCATCCCCAGGCGCACGAGGTGCAGCAGGCCCCGCACCGCGGGCTCTTCCCCGAGCGGCCCCGCCGCGCTGGCTGCGCGCGTCGGAACCTCGCGTGCAGCCAGCTCGGCCGCGAGCCTCGTTACCTGGCGCGTGTCATGCGCGATGACGGCGAGCTCACGCCACGCAAGCCCGTCCGCGACGTGCCACGAGCGCAGCGTCCGCGCTATCGCATCGAGCTCTTCGTGCGGCGAGGATGCCCACGTCGTCGTGATCTGGCCCGCGTCGTGTGCGGCTGACTCAGCGGCGGGAAGTCCGGCATCCGGGGCCAGGCGGTGCTCTGCCGCGCCCGCGGTTCCGATGGATCCGGCGACGGTTCGGGCAACTCGCACGAGGTTGGGTCGGCTTCGATGCTGACCTCGCAACACGTATCGATCGGCAAACATCGATGTCAGCCGGGCAAAGGTCTCGGGACCGGCGCCGCGGAATGCACCGGATCCGACGTCGGGATCACCGAAAGCGAGCACGGCGATTCCGCGCGCCTGCGCAGCCTCCAGGAGCGCCACCGCCCCCCAGCTGAGCTCTTGCGCATCGTCGACCATGAGAAGGCTCGGCACTGCGGCGACACGACCGAGCTGCAACGCGTCGGTGGCCTCACGGAGCACCTCGGCAGGATCGCGGTGAGCCGGGCGCAGTCGATTGAGCACGTACCGGTACTCGCGCCAGAACGAGCCGGCCGCCGACCACACCCCATTGGCGCGGTCGGCACCCAGGCGCTCGAGATCTTCGGGCGCGAGCCCCAGCTCGGTGGCGAGCGCGAACAGGGCCCGGAGTTCCGACCGGAACGCGCGGGATCGTCGCACTGCGGTGCCCAAAGAATCCGGCCACCGGGACGTCCCCTCCTCGGCGTCAGCCTCGTCGCCCTCGAGAAGATCCGCGATGACAGCATCCTGATCAGGAGCGGTGAGAAGCTGCGGAAGCGGATCACCCGCCGCGACGGCTCGTGAGCGCACGATCTGGAAGGCGAACGACGCGATCGAGCGCGCCAAGGGTCCCGGTGTTGCGATGTCGAGATCGGCAGTCACCCGGTCGCGGAGGTCTGTCGCGGTCTGGCGCGTGGGCGTCAGGATCAGCAGATCGTCAGGGCGCACGCGCCGGCCGCGCAGGAGCCGGGCCGTTCGCGCGAGGATCGCCGATGTCTTGCCCGTGCCTGCTGCGCCAACCACCAGCCCGCTCGCATCTGCGGGCAGCGCGACGACCTGTGCCTGCGAGCGATCCATAACGACGACGCTACCCAGCCCCGAGGACATCACGGTGTCGTAGAGTTGCCATGCACCTACGACACCCGTCGCACGGGGGCATGAGAAAGGCAGGAACGTGGAGATTCGCATCGGCATCACGAATTCGGGTCGCGAGCTGAACTTCGAGACGAACGATTCTGCCGCTGACGTGCGCCAGTCCGTCGCCGAGGCGCTGGACTCCGGCGCCACTCACGTCACCTTCACCGATGTGCGCGGCAACGCCTACATCGTCCCCACGGCAGGACTCGCCTACGTCGAGGTCGGCACCGAAGAGGCTCGCCGCGTCGGCTTCGTCGCCTGAGCTTCACCGCGCGGACTACGCGGCAAGTCCGAGGTCGTCCATCCGTCGGGAGTGCGCGGCCATGAGTTGCGTGAACACCGGCTCGACCTTCTGCTCGTCCTGCAGCTGAAGGTGCTTGGGTCGAAGGGCTGCGCGCGCAACCAAAAGCGTGTCGCCCACCAGGCGTCGCCCCCACATCGCCAGCAGTGAGCGCCACTCGTCGTCGCTGTCGATCGTTTCGGTCAGGATCTCCACGACCGCCTGGCGGTCGGCATCCGCACCGAGAATCCGCGCCACCCGACGCCCCGTTTCTGCGTAGCTGGCAGCCAGGGCGAGATAGAAGTCGTCGAGCATGCCGGCGATGATGTGCACCGAGAGCATCGTCTCCTGCGGGCGCACACCATGGGTGGCCCGGCGGAACTGATCGAGCGGTTCCCGGAAGGGCAGCATCAGCGCGGTGGGGTCATCTCCGCGATCACGGATGACACCCACGAGGGCCTCGTGCTTGGTCAGCGCTGCTCCGGCAGCTCGCGACAGCGCTTCCTTCTTCTCGAGCGACGGGGTCACGGCGATGAGCTCGCTGAGGGTCTCGAAGAACCCGAGCTGCAGATATGCGGCCTGGCCGAGGAAGACATCGATGTCGGGAGCGAGCTCTTCGAAATCGACGCGGTGCGCGTCACCGAAGTCGCCCCGAGACCGCAACGACAGCGTCGCGGCCAGCGGACGGCTCTTGCGCCAAAACTTCCAGTCGACCACGCACACAGCCTAGGGCCAGCACGGGGCGACCCGCCGGGCGAGGCCGCTCCGAGGGGTCATCCAGCGCTCGCCAGTAGACTGAGTCAGTCTCCGGCGTAGGCCCGGAGCCCCGCGCCTGCGGCTGAGTGAAGGGCGTGGATCCGACACCAGCGGCAGCAGGAGCTGCCAGACAGGCTTTTATCGTGACGACTTTCGCCGATCTCGGCGTGGATCAAGACATCGTCGATGCGCTCGCCGAGCGCGGCATCGTGGATGCGTTTCCCATCCAGGAACAGACCATTCCCCTCGGCCTTCCCGGCCAGGACATCATCGGCCAGGCAAAGACCGGCACCGGCAAGACCTTCGGTTTCGGCATCCCGGTCGTGCAGCGACTCGGACTCGAGCCCGCGCCGGGCGTGAAGGCGCTCATCGTGGTTCCCACGCGTGAGCTTGCCGTCCAGGTCTATGAAGACATGGACATGCTCACGAGCAATCGCGCGACATCCGTCGTGGCCATCTACGGCGGCAAGGCCTACGAGGGTCAGATCGACCAACTGAAGGCCGGCGCGCAGATCGTCGTCGGAACGCCCGGTCGCCTCATCGACCTCGCCGGCCAGCGACTCCTCGACCTCTCGAACGCGACCGAGGTCGTCCTCGACGAGGCCGACAAGATGCTCGACCTCGGGTTCCTCCCTGACATCGAGAAGATCTTCCAGCGGGTGCCCGCCGTCCGCCACACGCAGCTGTTCTCGGCGACGATGCCCGGCCAGATCGTGACCCTCGCGCGCCGGTTCATGAGCAACCCGATCCACATCCGGGCGACCGACCCCGATGAAGGTCTCACGCAGGCCAACATCCGTCACCTTGTCTACCGTGCTCACTCGCTCGACAAGGACGAAGTCATTGCCCGCATCCTGCAGGCCGAGGGCCGCGGCAAGTCCGTGATCTTCACGCGCACGAAGCGGGCTGCGCAGAAGCTCGTCGACGAGCTGCAGGACCGCGGCTTCTCGGCTGTCGCGGTGCACGGCGACATGAGCCAAGAGGCCCGCGAGCGCTCGATGGCCGCGTTCAAGGCCGGCAAGAAGGATGTGCTGATCGCCACGGATGTCGCAGCCCGCGGCATCGACGTCGACGACGTGACGCACGTGATCAACCACACCATTCCCGATGACGAGAAGACCTACCTGCACCGCGCAGGCCGCACCGGGCGTGCCGGGCGCACGGGTATCGCCGTGACCTTCGTCGACTGGGACGACCTGCACAAGTGGGCCCTCATCAACCGCGCGCTGGAGTTCGGTCAGCCGGAGCCGATCGAGACGTACTCGTCGAGCCCACACCTGTACACGGACCTCGACATCCCCGAGGGCACGAAGGGTCGCATAGTCACCGCGCCGCGCACCGAGACCGTCTCGACTGTGGAGGGCGGGTCGTCGAACGGACGATCCGGGTCGCGTCGTCGTCGCTCGCGCGGCGGCTCGTCCGGCGCATCGGACTCGAGCGCGTCGCACGGCTCAGCGGACACACCACCGCGCACCGCCGACGGCGCCGGCACGCACGACGGTGGTGGCGCCGAACACCGCGACGGCACCACGACGCCACGTCGCCGCCGCCGGCGCCGGGGACCTCGCCCCGACGCAGCCTGATCTACGCGCAACGACGCGGGCGTTGCTCTCGAAACGAGACACTCGACAGCGATAAGGTGATGGCTGCGGCATGGCGCCGCGAAAACCCCGAAAGGCTGTCATGCGATTTCTTGAAGCTGTGACGACGGGATACGAGTACCAGGGATTCTGGGGCTCGTTCTGGGACCTCATCTGGTGGTTCCTGTGGATCTTCGTCTTCGTTGCATACCTGTTCGTGCTGTTCGCGATCATCGGCGACCTCTTCCGTGACCACAAGCTCAACGGCTGGTGGAAGGCCGTCTGGATCATCTTCCTGCTCTTCCTCCCCTTCATCACGGCGCTGGTGTATCTCATCGCCCGCGGCCGCGGCATGAGCGAGCGCTCCATGAAGGAGGCCGAGCAGATCAAGCAGGCCCAGGATGCCTACATCCAGTCGGTCGCTGGCGGCAAGGCTCACAGCCCCGCTGAGGAGATCGCCCGCGCCAAGGCACTCCTGGACGCTGGCACCATCTCGCAGGCCGAGTACGACCAGCTGAAGTCCAAGGCCCTCGGCTGATCCTCACGCTCACGTGAAGCGCCCCCGTCTCTTCTCGAGGCGGGGGCGCTGTGCTGTTGCGTGAGGTTCGGCATCCGAACCTCGCAGAATCGCACGAACCGCGCGGGATCGTGGCCCGAAAGGACGGAGTTCGCGCGATTCTGCGAGGTTGGCGTGGCGACGGCGAGACTCAGAGGCAGGCCCGGCCTACGGGTAGACCGGCGCACTCCCGTGGCCTGCGACGAGGATGCGCTCGACCATCGCGGCGTCCGTCGTGTGTTCGCCCGGCACGTTCGGCTTGCCGAGGCCGTGGTAATCGCTCGAGCCCGTCACGATGAGGTCGCGCTCGGCAACCAGCGGCTCCAGCTGACGGATGCCGGCGGCGGTGTTGTCGCGGTGGCCGAGCTCGAAGCCGGCGAGCCCGGCATCCAGCATCCGATTCACCAGCGGCGCAGGGAACGGCCCTGCCCGTCCGGCGGGGTGCGCCAGGATCGGCACTCCCCCGGCTGCGACGATAAGCCGGACCGCGGTGACCGGGTCGGGGGCGAAGAGAGCGACGTAGTACGGGCTCCGGGGGCTCAGGATGCCGCGGAAGGCCTCACCGCGATCCTGAACGTGTCCGCGAGCGACCAGCGCGTCAGCGATGTGCGGGCGTCCGACGGTGGCCCCGTCGGAGGTCTGCGCGAGGATGTCTTCCCACTCGAGGTCGAAGTCGCGGGCGATGCGATCCGAGATCATCCGGGCACGCTCGAGCCGGGACGTCCGCACCCGCTCGGTCATCGCCCGCAGCTGCTGGTCGTCGGGGTCGAAGAGGTACGCGAGCAGATGAACGCTGCGCCAGTCGTCACGCGCCGACATCTCCATACCCGGGACGAACATCATGCCGAGCGATGCCGCAGCCTCCGCGGCCTCTGCCCAGCCGGCGGCCGTGTCGTGGTCTGTCAGGGCGGTGATGCGCAGGCCGTGACGGTGAGCTGCCCGCATGACGTCAGCCGGCGCGTCGGTCCCGTCTGACTGCGTCGAGTGCAGATGCAGGTCAGCGGGTCCCTCGAAGAGCCGCTCGTCATCCATCGTTTGAGCCTAGCGCCGCGCGCACAGCTCACCGCGGCGCGGCTCGTACCTATCTCTCAGACCGCTGTCATAGGCTCGCGGACGTGCGTCGGGCTCTGGGGATCCTCGTTGCGGTGATCTGGATCGCCGTGGTCGCGGTGCTCACCGCTCCCGACTTCTTCCGGGTCGAACGCCTGGCACCGATTGCGCAGATCATCGCCTTCCGCGGAGTGATCGTGCTCGCTCTCGCGGCGGTCGGCATCATCGCCCTCTTCGCGTCGTTTGCTCGATCGATCCGTCCGCTCGCGGTCACCGTCCTGATCGTCGCGCTGGTCGGTGTCATCGCGAACGGGGCAGTCGTGCTGGGTCGCGGCATCGGGACCGAGGGTCTTCCCGCCAAGACCGACACCGCGATCCGCGTCATGACCTGGAACACCGCGGGCCCCGCGACATCGGCTGATGAGATCGCGCGCCTGGCCGTCGCGATGGATGCCGACATCGTCGCCCTCCCCGAGACGACGATCGAGACCGGCGAGCAGGTGGCTATCGAGATGCGTGAGCTCGGGCATCCGATGTGGGCACACCACGCGAAGGACCCGTCGACCCCGTGGGATGCCGGATCGACGACCCTCCTCATCACGCCCGACCTCGGAGATTATGCCGTGATCGAGTCGTCGGTCGAGGGCACGAGCACGACATCCACGGTGCCAAGCGCCGTCGCGATGCCCGTCTCGGGGGTCGGCCCGATCGTCGTGGCAGCACACGCCGTCGCGCCCCGAACCGACTACATGGAGGACTGGCGCGCCGACCTCCGCTGGCTCGGCGACCAGTGCGCCGCCGACAACGTCATCATGGCCGGCGACTTCAACGCGACGCTCGACCACTTCGGTGGACTCGGCGTCGATGGCGGCGAACTCGGACGCTGCCGGGATGCCGCTGCCGCCAGCGGCACGGGAGCCGTGGGCACCTGGAGCACGGCCTGGCCGCCACTGCTGGGCACCGCCATCGACCACGTCATGACAACAGGCGCGTGGACGGTGACCGGATCGCTCGTCCTCTCGTCGGTGGACAGCAGTGGAAGTGACCACCGGCCGCTCGTGGTGCAACTGGAGCCCGCCGCCCCCTGACCTGCGAGATGTGCCCGTGCGAGACTGGGGGAATGAGCACGACTGGCGAGAGCGAAGCCACGACAACGACCTCTGCGAGCACCAACGGCACGACGAACCGCAAGCAGCCGTTCCCACAGGGCTTCCTCGACACGATCTCGACGGGCTGGGCACAGCGCCCCGAGACACTCCCTCCAGCCCGGTCGCGGGCCGCGTTCGCGGCGCGCCGCCGCGCCGCGCTGTCGGCGGCCTTCCCCGGTGAGCGCCTCGTCTTTCCCGCCGGTGAGCTCAAGCAGCGCTCCAACGACACCGACTACCGGTTCCGGGCTCACTCAGCCTTCTCGCACCTGACAGGCTGGGGGTCGGATGCCGAACCCGGCGCGATCCTCGTGATGGACCCGCTTCCCGAAGGCGGCCACGAGGCAGTCCTGTACTTCCGGGAGCGGGCCGACCGGACGACCGCAGAGTTCTACGCCGATGCATCCATCGGGGAGTTCTGGATCGGCCCTCGTCCTGCACTGGCTGGTGTTGCGGCTGACCTCGGCATCCGTACCGACCACATCGCCGCGTTCGAACCCGCCGACGGCGAGCGCGTCGTCGACGCCGACGCAGACCTGACCCGCGCGGTCTCGGAGATGCGGCTGATCAAGGACGAGGACGAGATCGCCCAGATGCGCGAAGCCGTCGCCGTGACAGCGGCAGGGTTCGATGACATCGTCGCCGACCTCCCTCGGATCAGCCGGCACCCCCGCGGGGAGCGGATCGTCGAGGGCGTCTTCCACCTGCGTGCGCGCAGCGACGGGAACGGCGAGGGCTACGACACGATCGCCGCCTCTGGACCCCACGCCTGCTACCTGCATTGGACCCGCAACGACGGCGCGGTCCTGCCGGGAGACCTCATCCTCATCGATGCCGGCGTCGAGCTGGACAGCCTCTACACCGCCGACATCACGCGAACCCTGCCCGTCAGCGGCACGTTCACCGACGTGCAGCGGCGCGTTTACGAGACGGTACGCGAAGCCGCGGATGCCGCGTTCGACGCGGCCCGACCCGGGGTGACATTCCGCTCGATCCACGAAGCGGCGATGGGGGTCATCGCTGCGCGATCCGCGGAGTGGGGCCTCCTTCCGGTGACAGCTGACGAGGCTCTCGCGGCCGACACCGGTGGCCAGCATCGCCGGTACATGGTGCACGGCACCAGCCACCACCTCGGTATCGACGTTCACGACTGCGCGCAGGCTCGCCGTGAGATGTACTACGACGGCATCCTGCAGCCCGGGATGGTGTTCACGATCGAGCCCGGTCTGTACTTCCAGATCGACGACCTCACGGTGCCCGAAGAGCTGCGTGGGATCGGCGTACGGATCGAGGATGACGTGCTGATGACCGCGGACGGTCCCGTGAATCTGTCAGCGGCGATCCCCCGCACCGCCGACGAGGTCGAAGCCTGGATCGCACGGCTCGCGCGCTGACGCAGCAACCGAGCGACTACGCCTTGTCGTCGTCCCTGGTCGCAGCGTCCTGGTCGGCGTCGGGGGCGCTCGCATCGGATGAGGCATCCGCTGCGGACTCGGTCGGAACTTCCGGCTGCGTGACCTCCTCGATCCGCTGACCGTAGCGCGGCGGCTCCTGCGGGGTCGCGGTTCGCTCCGCGGGCGGGGCGACGACCTGGGTCCGCGGCGCCGCCGGCGCTGCCTGCGGGCCCAAGACCTGTCGTGCCCGGCCTGCGCTGCTGCCGGCAACGGCGATGTCGTAGTGGTCGGCGACGAACTGCATGACTGACGCGAAGTCCCGGCGGCGCCGGATGATGGCGAAAGTCAGCAGGCTCGCCAGCATGCCGATCGCGATGCCGACGAACAGCACACCCACGAACGCCTGGATCGGCACGTTCGGCATCCCGAGCACGAAGACGGCAGAAAACAGCATGCCCAGGAGCAGTCCGTTGATGGCGCCCGATCGAGCCGCCGTGGCGTAGCCGAGGCGCCCGGTGACCCGCTCCATCGAACGCAAACCCTGACCGACGATCGTGATTTCACGGGCGGGAATGTCTTCGGCGATGAGCTTGGACACCGCCTTCTGGGCGGCTTCGTACTTGTCGAAGGTCGCGACGGTCTGTCCGACGTCTTCGAGGTTGCGGGCGAACTGGCCCCCCATCATGCTCATTCGTCCATCCTCCCATGCCGGGTCTTGCCATCCGCTGAGTCGCTGCGAATCGCCACTCGTAACCACAGGAGGGCATGCCCGGGCTCGGGGCTACGCTGGATAGGTGAACACGCAGCGGGTCTTTGTCGCGCGCCTCTCGGGCTGCGCCGTCTTCGATCCTGCCGGCGACCGGCTCGGACGCGTCCGCGATGTCGTGGTCGTCTACCGCGCTGATGACCCGCCCCGCGTCGTCGGGCTCGTGGTCGAGATTCCCGGCCGGCGAAACGTGTTCGTCTCGATCGGGCGCGTTACCTCGATCGCACCGGGCCAGGTCATCACCACCGGCCTCATCAACGTCCGCCGGTTCCAGCAGCGCGGTGGCGAGGTGCGGGTTCTCGCCGAACTCCTCGGTCGCCGGGTGTACTTCCGCGACGGATCGGGCGAGGCGGTCGTCGAGGATGCCGCCATCGAGCGTGACCGGCTCGGCGCCTGGGACATCGGCCAGCTGTTCCTGCGCCGTCCGCGCACCAGCGCGTCCCCGTTCACAAAGGGCCCGACCACTCTTGCCAGCTGGGAAGAGGTCACCGAGCAGCTCGATTCGACGCAGGAGCCGTCGGCCGAACAGCTCGTTGCGACCCTGAGCGAGCTGAAGCCCGCGGACCTCGCCAACACCCTGCTCGATCTTCCCGACGCCCGCCTGCTCGAGGTCGCCGAGGAACTACCCGACGACCGCCTCGCCGACGCGCTCGAAGAGATGCCCGAGGATGACCAGGCGCACATTCTCGAGCAATTGGGCGACGAGCGTGCCGCCGACATCCTCGACGCGATGGAACCGGATGACGCAGCCGACCTTCTCGGACAGCTCCCGGCGGGCCGCAGCGAGGCGCTGCTTGATCTCATGGAGCCCGAGGAGGCCGAAGACGTTCGCGAGCTCCTGAAGTACGGCCCCGACACCGCCGGTGGTCTCATGACGAGCGAGCCGATCGTGCTCTCGGCCGAAGCGACGGTCGCCGAAGCACTCGCCCTCATCCGCCGCCACGAGCTGCATCCGGCGCTGGCGGCGTCGGTGTTCATCACCCTGCCCCCGTACGAGACGCCGACGGGGCGGTTCCTGGGCACCGTGCACTTCCAACGGATGCTGCGCTACCCTCCGCACGAGCGGCTCGGTTCCCTGATCGATGACACCATCGAGCCGCTGGCAGCCACCGCGACGGCAGCCGAGGTCGCCCGCATCCTCGCCTCGTACAACCTGGTATCGGTGCCGGTCGTCGACCAAGTCCACCGCCTGGTCGGTGTCGTCAGCGTCGACGACGTGCTCGACTACCTGCTGCCTGAGGACTGGCGCTCGCACTCGACCGACCAGCGACCGGTGTCGTTTCCCTGGACAGGGCCGGTGAAGCTGTGATGGCGCGCTCACCCCGGGGGCTGGACGCTCCCCGCGGTCGGTCGAGCATGCCGATTCGCAGTCGCACGCCCCAGCCCTCGCGGGATCGGTTCGGCCGAGCAACCGAGTGGATCGCCCGCAATATGGGCACCCCCTGGTTCCTGGTGGCTCTCACCCTGTTCTGCGTCGCGTGGATCGCGTGGAACACTGCGGCCCCCGAGAACCTGCGGTTCGATTCGGCAGCAAACGGCTTTACTGCCCTGACGCTCATGCTCTCACTACAGGCGTCCTACGCCGCTCCCCTCATCCTGCTCGCCCAGAACCGGCAGGACGATCGCGACCGCGTGCAGATCGAGCAGGACCGTCAGCGCGCAGAGCGGAACCTCGCCGATACGGAGTACCTCGCGCGCGAGATCGTGGCCTTGCGCATCGCCCTCACCGAGGTGACCTCGGAGGTCGTGACCCGTGACACACTGCGCGCCGAACTGAAGTCGCTGTTGAGAAAGCTCGACGAACGCGCCGAGCAGCAGCCCACCGACGCGGTGCCCTCCGCGGGCCCGACGCTCCCCCACGAGGGCCACTCGGCATGATTCGCAGCGGAGACGTGCGGTGACTGCCGCAGACGAGGTCGCGCGCGCCGTCGGCTCCGTGATCGATCCGGAGTTGCGTCGCCCGATCGGTGAGCTCGGGATGGTTCGCGGCGCTCGGGTCGACGACGGCGCAGCGTGGGTCGACATCGCCCTCACCGTCGCAGGATGCCCCGCCGCCGCACGGATCGAGTCCGACGTTCGCGCCGCGGCGCTGTCGGTCCCCGGGGTGGTGTCGGCCGAGATCACGGTCGGGGTCATGGATGCCGACGAACGCGCTCGCCTTACCGAGATGCTGCGCGCCGGGCGCCCGGCCCGTTCGATGCCGTTCGGTCCCGACTCCCTGACCCGGGTGATCGCCGTCACGAGCGGTAAGGGCGGCGTCGGCAAGTCGACGCTGACGGCGCTCCTGGCGACGACCCTGGCAGCGCGCGGTCTTCGCGTCGGGCTCATAGACGCCGACGTCCACGGATTCTCTATTCCCGGCATCCTGGGTCTTGTCGGACCCGACGGAGCACCACCGCAACCGACCCGGATCGATGACCTCATGCTTCCTCCCGTCGCGCACGGGGTGAAGGTGATTTCGATCGGGATGTTCCTGCGACGCGGTTCGGGGGAAGAGCCACTCGGCGCGGTTGCGTGGCGTGGTCCGATGCTGCACCGCACCGTGCAGCAGTTCCTCACCGACGTCCACTTCGGTGATCTCGACATCCTGCTGCTGGACATGCCGCCGGGTACGGGCGATGTCGCGATCTCTGTCGGGCAACTCCTGCCCCACGCGGAGGTCATCGTGGTGACCACGCCCCAGCGCGCCGCCGCCGACGTCGCGATCCGCTCGGGAATCGTTGCCCGCCAGACGGGTCAGCGCGTGCTGGGGGTCGTCGAGAACATGGCGCCGCTCACCCTTCCCGACGGCACGGTGCTCGATCTGTTCGGCTCCGGGGGCGGCGAGCTTGTCGCCCAGGCGCTGCAGACGGATGCCGAACCCGTCCCGCTCCTCGGCTCGATTCCACTCAGCCAGGGAGTGCGGGCATCCGGCGACGCCGGCGATGTGCACCTCGTGACGGATGCAGCTGACCCTGCCGCAGCGGCGATTGAAGCCGTCGCGGAGGCGGTTCTGGGCTCCGGGCGCGGACTGTCGGGCCGCCCCCTCCCGATGCGCGTCAGGTAGCTTCGGCGTCGAACGGCGGGATCTCACCCACCGCCAGCGGCGGTGCCTTCGTCGATGTCGTGGTCGCTCCAGCAGCGGCCCCGGCCGCGGCCATCGTCGCGGACTGAGCCTTGACAGGCGGCGTCGGCGGGTCATCCAGCAGTGCCTCACGGATGATGCGACGCGGGTCGTACTGCCGTGGATCGAGCGTGCGCCAATCCACGTCGTCGAAGTCCTCGCCCATCTCTTCTTTGACGCGCGAGCCGGCGGAGCGGGCGAAGTCACGGGCTCGGCGCACGAACTGTCCGAGGGCTGCTGCGTAGCGGGGAAGCCGCTGCGGACCGATGATCATCCCGGCGATCAGAGCGATCAGCAGAAGCTTCTCGATCGTGATCCCGTTGAACATGGGTCAAGATTACCCCTCGCGCCTCAGCGAGATTCCGGGTGCGCGCCCGTAGGCTTGCCCCTCAGAGAAAGGGCAGTGCATGGGAGATCACGCGGTCAATCGATTCGTCGAAGAGGTCACTGTCGAACCCGACGCGATCGCCCGCGCTCGCGAGGCGGCGCTCGAACTCGGCGCCGAACCGATCAGCGCCGCGGTCGGTGTGCAGTGTGCCACGATCGCCGCCGTCGGGCGTGCGTTGAACATCGTCGAGATCGGCACGGGCGGCGGAGTCTCCGGGCTGTGGCTGCTGCGCGGAGCGCCGCAGGCGACTCTCACCACGATCGATGTCGAGCCTGAGCATCTGGGGGCAGCGCGTCAGGCATTCGCGCAGGCCAAGGTCCCGCCGGCACGTGCCCGTTTCATCACGGGCCGCGCGGCCGAAGTACTTCCTCGGATGAACGAAGCATCCTACGACATCGTGCTGGTCGACGCCGAGCCCGAGGGCGTCATCGAGTATGTCGAGCACGGGCTGCGCCTGGTGCGCCCCGGCGGCACGGTGCTCGTCCCGCGAGTCCTCGCCGGAGGCGCGGTCGCCGATCCGGTCAAACGCGACGAAGTCACGACTGCGTACCGCTCACTCATTCAAGAGGTCGCGCAGTCCCCCGCCGTCCTGGGCGCACTCAACACCGCGCGGGAAGGACTCCTCCAGCTGACGACTCTCGCGTCGGTCTAGGCGAGGCAGAGACGCCGAAGCGGCCGGTCACCAGACCGGCCGCTTCGTTCGTGAGATCATCGCGCGTTACGCGGCTCCGACAACTCCGCCGAGCACGTCGTACAGTTCCTTGGCCTCGGCGTCATTCACCGAGACGACAAGGCGGCCACCGCCTTCGAGAGGTACTCGCACGATGATGAGGCGGCCTTCCTTCACGGCCTCCATCGGTCCGTCTCCGGTTCGCGGCTTCATGGCTGCCATGGCGGCTCCCTTTCGTCGTGGTCTACCAATCAAGCTTAGGGGATCTGCCAGAAACGGTTGCCGAGTGCATACATGTTGTAGATCCACCACCACTGCCCAGCAAGGCACGCGATGAGCACACCGACGCGCCACACGAGGGACCGCGGCACCGCGAGCGCGCCCCACAGGGGCGAGATCGGCACCAGCAGGCGGAAGATGCTCGACTGAGGGAAGAACACTGCCAGCAGGTAAACGAGGTAGCTGACAACCCAGATGCGGATCTCGGGTCCCAGCGCCCGAACCTGCGGCGTCCAGAGGAGCGCCGCGGCCGCGCCGGCCAGAATGAACACGAGCAGGATGACGCCGCCGGCGGCCCCCCACCCCCAGACCTCTCCCCAAAACGCAGCACCGCGCACGAAAGCGTCAAACGGCAGAAAGTGCCCCGCATCGTCCAGGAGCCAGTTGCGCCGCCAGGCGAGTTCGGTGGCAAGGTAGGCACCGGGGTCCCCCGTGACGACAGCCGCGATGATCTGCCAGGAGAACCCCACAGCGGTGGCGAGCGCGCCGAGCGCGACGATGTGGATGACCTCGCGCACACGAAGCGGTTCGGTGCGGCGTGAGAAGAAGCGCCACATACCGAAGAGCCCGAGAAAGAGCGCGAACGCGAGAACTCCGGGCCGCGTGTAGCCCATGAGAATCACGAGCGGGTAGACCCACACGAAGCGCCGCGCTGTGACCGCCCACAGCGCAAGGAAGAGCCACAACAAAAAGAGGGCTTCTGCGTAGCCGACCTGGAAGAGCGCCGCCAGGGGCCCTGCGGCAAAGAAGGCAGCCGCCCAGATGGCAGCCGATCCCCCGATCCGACCGCGCAGCATCCGGTACAGCACGTAGGTCGCCCCGTACCCGGATGCCAGAGAGATCAGGACGGCGGCGACTCCCCACCACCCGCCCACGAGCGGCGCGATGGCGGCAGCGAGGTATGCGTAGATCGGCATGAATGCCCACTGGTTCTCGGCTACCGCGCCCGCGTCAGTGAGAGGAAGGTCGGTGGGGTATCCGTTGACCGCCAGGAACCAATACCACTGGGCGTCCCACCCCACGACGAGGTCTTGGACACTCGCCCCCGCACCGAAGCGTGTTCCCTCGGCCGATAACGCGGCAGCCAGTGCCAGGAAACCGAATGTGACGGCCCGCGCCGCGAGATAGATGAGCGCAATCGTCAGCGCCGGTGGAATCGACCGCCGGGAGAGCGGCACCGGTGCAGATGTCGTCAGGTCAGCCACGCGCGCAGCCCGCGCTCCACATCCCGGATCTGGGCGACGGCAACGCGCTCTTCGTCGTGATGGGCGAGTTGCGGGTCCCCCGGGCCGTAGTTGACAGCGGGGATGCCGAGAGCCGAGAACCGGGCCACATCCGTCCAGCCGTACTTGGGCTGGGCCGTGCCGCCGACGGCAGCGACGAACTCCTGCGCCAGCGGGTCATCCAGTCCCGGCCGAGCACCCTCGGCCATATCGATGACCTCGACCTCGAAACCCTCGAAGACCTCGCGCACGTGCTCCTCGGCCTCGGCGCCGCTTCGTGAGGGAGCAAAGCGGTAGTTCACCTCGACCTCGCACAGGTCGGGAATGACGTTCCCTGCGACACCGCCCGTGATCCGCACAGCATTGAGGCCTTCTCGGTAGACGAGCCCATCGACGGGAACCTCGCGAGCTGTATAGGCGGCAAGCCGCTCCAGGATCGGCGCCGCCTTGTGGATGGCGTTCTCCCCGATCCACGACCGTGCACTGTGCGAGCGCACACCATGCGTTCGGACGATGGCGCGCATGTGGCCGTTGCAGCCGCCCTCGACCTGCCCATTGGAGGGCTCTCCGAGAATCGCGAAATCGGCGGCTAGCAGGTCGGCACGCGTCGCGGCGATGCGAGTAAGGGCGTTGAGGGCTGCAGCCACCTCCTCGTGGTCGTACCAAATCCACGTGATGTCGGCCTTGGGCGCGACGAGGTCGGCGGCGAGCTTGAGCTGCACGGCAACGCCGGCCTTCATGTCGACGGTGCCGCGCCCCCAGATGAACTCCTCGCCGTCGATGTCGACCGTTCGGGTGGGAACGTTGCCGTTGATCGGCACCGTGTCGATGTGTCCGGCGATCGCGACCCGGCGAGCTCTTCCGAGGTTCGTGCGAGCGATGACCGTGTCGCCATCCCGAATGACCTCGAGGTGCGGCAGAGCACGCACTGCCTCCTCGATCAGGTCTGCGAGATGTCCTTCGTCGCCGGAGACACTGGGGATGTCGCAGATCGCGCGGGTCAGATCGACAGCATTCGAGGTCAAGTCCAGCACTCCTCGAGTCTAGCCAGGGCCCGAAGCGGTGCGATGGGCGAGGCGTCACCGGCACGGCGTCAGGGGCGCGACTCGATACCCTGGAACGATGACGGCACAGCGGATGATCAGCGGTATCGGGGCGGCAACTGTCGCGGCAGACGGCATGGTCTTGGACACCTGGTACCCCTCCCCCCAGTCCGGTGCGCTGTCGGCCAGCCAAAACGCTCACGAGGCTGCGCGTGCTCTCGTCGCCGAGGCTGTGGGCACGGATGACACGCGCGGCGTCAGCATCGAGCAGGTCGAGATCGAGATCGATCTCGACGCGGCACCCTCGGGTACACCGGATGCCTACCTCCGCCTCCACGCGCTGTCACACCGACTCGTGACTCCGAACGACCTCAACCTTGACGGCATCTTCGGCGCGCTCCCCAATGTCGCCTGGACCAACGCCGGCCCCGTCGACCCGCGCGAGCTCGACCGGCGACGCGTACGGCTGCAGCGCGCCGGCATCCAAGTTCAGGGGCTCGACAAGTTCCCCCGCCTCACCGACTACGTCGTGCCCGCCGGTGTCCGCATCGCCGACGCGTCCCGCGTGCGGCTGGGCGCGTACCTGTCGCCCGGAACCACCGTGATGCACGAGGGCTTCGTGAACTTCAACGCCGGGACGCTCGGTCAGAGCATGGTCGAGGGACGGATCTCTCAGGGCGTGATCGTCGGGGACGGCAGCGACATCGGCGGTGGCGCCTCGATCATGGGCACCCTCTCGGGCGGTGGCGCCCACCGTGTCTCGATCGGTGAGCGCACGCTCCTCGGAGCGAACGCCGGCATCGGTATTTCGCTGGGGAACGATTGCGTCGTCGAGGCAGGGCTGTATGTGACCGCCGGGTCGAAGATCGTGCTTGCCGACGAGCCGGTCGGTGCCGACGGCACGCGCCCAACCGTCAAGGGCGCCGAGCTCTCTGGCCGCCACGGCATCCTGTTCCGCCGCAACTCCCTCACCGGCGCAATCGAGGCAGTCCGGCGCGCCGGTGTCGGGGTGACCCTCAACGAAGCGCTACACGCCTGAGGCCGAGCCCGACGGTGGGCGTCAGCGGCGCACGCGAACCGAGAGGCACGTGACGCACCCCTCGAGCTTCTCGAACTCGGTCACGGGCGTCCGGATGACGGTCAGTCCGCGCGACCGGAGCAATGCAGCGGTCTGCGGCGCATCCGCCGACATCAGGACCGTCGCCTCATCGAGCACGACCACCGCCGTGCCGTGCTCTTCGGGTACGGGAAGGAAGCGCGGAAACACTGACGGATCGTCCACGAGCGGCTCGTAGCCGATGACCGTGCCGTCAGGAAGCGCCGTCACGGCGCTCTTCAGATGCAGGACCCGCGTCACCGGCACGGCGACGACCTTCCATCCCCGAGGGCCGAGCAGCGTCTCCAGTTGACGGATGCCGTCGGCGTTGGTCCGCGATGACGCTCCGACATAGACCGTGCGCCCGATCTTGAGCACGTCGCCGCCGTCGAGAGTGCCCGGCGCCTCGATCTCGTGGACAGGAAGACCGAGCGTGTCCACCGCCGCCCGGGCCGTTGCGATCTCGCCGCGTCGAGACTCAGCGCCCGGGCGTCCGATCACGACGATGTCGTCGAACACGACGATGGCATCCTCGATGAAGACGCCGTCGGGTTGGTCCGGGGCCTCAGCCACGTCGACGATCTGCCAGCCACGGTCGCGGTAGACCGAGACATACTCCCGCCACTGAGACAGCGCGAGGTCGGCATCCGCCTCGACTCGGTCGAGGTGTGTCAGCTCCCCCTGAGCGAGAAGCGGGGAGGGAACGCGGACGAGGAGTTTCGGCATCCGTTCAGAATGCCAGATTCCGCGCGGCGGCCCGGCGCAGCAGCTCTCTCAGACGCCCGGGTACATGCGCTCGGGTGCGCCCGTGTACAGCTGCTGCGGCCGACCGATCTTGGTCTGCGGGTCGCCGTTCATCTCGCGCCAGTGCGCGAGCCACCCCGGAAGGCGACCGATCGCGAACAGCACGGTGAACATGCGCGTTGGGAAGCCCATCGCCTTGTACATGACGCCGGTGTAGAAATCGACGTTCGGGTAGAGCCGTCGCTCCTTGAAGTAGTCGTCGTTGAGGGCGATCTCTTCGAGCTGCTTGGCAAGATCCAGCAGCGGGTCGTGCACGCCGAGTTCCGAGAGCACCTCGTCGGCTGACTCCTTGACGAGCTTGGCCCGCGGGTCGTAGTTCTTGTAGACCCGGTGACCGAAGCCCATGAGCTTGACACCGTCTTCTTTGTTCTTGACCCGCTCGACGAAACGCTCGACGCTCTCACCCGAGTCACGGATGCGGGCGAGCATCGAGAGAACCGCCTCGTTCGCGCCGCCGTGAAGCGGGCCGTAGAGCGCGTTGATGCCCGCCGAGATCGACGAGAACTGGTTGGCGCCGGTCGAGCCGACCAGGCGCACCGTCGAGGTGGACGCGTTCTGCTCGTGGTCCTCGTGCAGGATCAGCAACCGCTCGAGTGCGCGGGAGACGACGGGGTTGACCTCGTACAGCTCGGACAGGACACCGAAGTTGAGCTTGAGGAAGTTGTCGACGAAGCTCATCGAGTTGTCGGGGTAGAGGAACGCCTGACCGATGCTCTTCTTGTGGGCGTACGCCGCGATGACCGGAAGCTTCGCGAGAAGCCGGATCGTGTTGACCTCGACGTGCTCGGGGTTGTGAGGATCGGACTCGTCTTCGTAGTAGGTCGACAGGGCCGCGGTCGCCGCCGAGAGCACCGACATCGGGTGCGCCGTCGGAGGCAGCGAACCGAAGAAGCGCTTGAGGTCCTCGTGAAGCAGTGTGTGGCGACGAATGCGGTTGTCGAACGCTGCGAGTTCGTCGGCAGTCGGCAGCTCACCGTAGATGAGCAGCCACGCGACCTCAAGGTACGTACTGTGCGTCGCGAGCTGCTCGATCGGATAGCCGCGGTAGCGCAGGATGCCGGCATCCCCGTCGATGTAGGTGATCGCCGACTTCGTCGATGCCGTGTTGACGAACCCGTAGTCCAAAGCCGTGACCCCGGTCTGCCGGGTAAGTGTTGCGACGTCGATGCTCGGCACCCCGTCTGTGCCGTGGAGCACGGGGAACTCGGCGGTCCGATCACCGACGGTCAGGATGGCCTTGTCCTGCGGGGTCTGCGCGTCGTCCACGGCGCCTCCTTGCATTGTCTGGGGCTGTCGTCGGCACCGGGACGGGTTCGCCGCCTCGCGGAGCCGTCCAAGCACGCATCGGTGCCCGGGCTGCCATTACAGCCTAGTAGTCGGCTCGGCCTACTGTGCGCACAGCCAAAGCGCTGGCGGATTCGATAGAGGAACCCTCGCAGTATTGCCCCGGCGCGGCGCTGTGAGGGGTGCGGCCGGCACGGGGTCTAACCACGGCGGAGGCGGTCCGCCGCGGCGGCAATGCGCTCATCGGTTGCCGTCAAGGACAACCGGACGTGGTGTGTGTGCTGTGCCCCATAGAAGACACCAGGCCCCACGAGGATGCCGCGCTGCGCGAACCACGCGACCGAGTTCCAGGCGTCCTCACCGCGGGTGAGCCACAGATACAGGCCGGCTTCGCTGCGATCGACCCGGAAACCGGCCTCCTCGACGGCAGGGCGAAGTACCTCGCGCCGCTGCCGGTACAGCTCGCGCTGCTCGGCGACATGCTCGTCATCACGCAGGGCCGCGGCCATGGCAGCCTGAACGGGCGCAGGCGGCATCAGCCCCAGGTGTTTACGAGCTGTCAGCATCCGTTCGATGATCTCGGTGTCCCCGGCGACGAAAGCTGCGCGGTATCCGGCAAGGTTCGACTGCTTGCTCAGCGAATACACCGACAAGATCCCGGTGTTGTCCCCGTCGGTTACGCGGGGGTCCAGCGCCGACGGAATCGCCTCGCGATCCCACGGCGCATCCCACCCGAGTTCGGCATAGCACTCGTCGCTCGCGAGCACCGCGCCGAGCTCCTTCGCCCGGTCACGGGCGACACGAAGCGCTGCGGCATCCAGCACCGCGCCGTCGGGATTCCCCGGCGAGTTCACCCAGACCAGCCGCGTGTTCTCGGGCCACTGTTCCGGATCATCAGTGGCAATCGGGGTTGCGCCGACAACGCGTGCTCCAACCTCATACGTCGGGTAAGCCGCCACCGGGTGTACGACGACATCTCCCGGTCCGAGGCCCAGGAGCAGCGGCAGGAGGGCGACGAGTTCCTTCGACCCGATGGTCGGGAGCACAGCGTCAATCGTGAGCCCCGGGACTTCCCGACGACGCGCGTACCAGTCGACGATTGCCTCGCGCAGCAACGGGGTGCCGACCGTCTGCGGGTAGGCGTGCGCGTCGGTCGAGGCGGCAAGAGCTCGCGCGATCACCTCGGGAGTCGGATCTACCGGCGAACCGATCGAAAGATCGACCATCCCGTCTGGGTGCGAGCGGGCCTGCGCGGCGTAGGGCGCCATCGCGTCCCACGGGTAATCGGCCAGGTCGGCGACGCCCATCCGTCGGAGCCCGGGATCAGTGGTTCTGCGGCGGCAGCGCGGCAATGATCGGGTGATCCTTGGGGATCACCCCGACCTTGGCCGCCCCACCGGGCGAGCCGAGGTCATCGAAGAACTCGACATTCGCCTTGTAGTAGTCCTGCCATTCCTCGGGCAGGTCATCTTCGTAGTAGATCGCCTCAACGGGGCACACGGGCTCGCAAGCGCCGCAGTCGACACACTCATCCGGATGGATGTAGAGGCTGCGTTCCCCCTCATAGATGCAGTCGACGGGGCACTCGTCGATGCAGGCACGATCCTTGACATCGACGCACGGAAGGGCGATCACATACGTCACGAGTGCAAGTCTAGTCGGCTGCCTCAGCCGCCCGGCCGCGATCGACACGCTCGGGCCAGGCGACAACGAAGGCCGTCACAAGGGGCAGCCACAACGTCCACACGACGCCCAGGATCGACTGCGGCACAATGACCGAGCCACCGGCTCCCGTGCCCGAGAGCACGACCGTGACGCCCATGGCGCCAACCCCGGTGGCAAGCGCGGCCCACCGGTCAGCCGTGAGCAGGCGCACCGCGATGATGATTGCCGCCCCCGCCACCATGGCCAGCACAAGCCCCACCGGTATCCCGAACACCCGGTACGCATGGCTGACGGTGCCCGCGGCCCCGTAGATCGCACCGACGATCAACGCGACGACCCACGCGGCAAGGCGAACGAACGAGAAGCGCGGCACCGCATCACTGTATCGCGGCGGTGCTGTGCGAAACCTCAGACAGCTAGGCCCCACCACCGCAGCGCTGCCGCTACCGCAGCCGCAGCAACCACCACGACGAGGAACGGCGCGCGCAGCAGGAGCAGACCGGCAGCCACGAGCACGGCGGGGACGCGGGCATCCACCACGATCTGCTGCCCGACCCCGAGCGTTTGCACGGACACGAGCGCAGCGAGGAGGGCGACCGTCAGGAGGTCGGCGATCCGCGCGGGTCGAGGCGCCTCAAGCAAGCAGGGCGGAACGAGATACCCGGTCACCTTGAGCGCCAGGCAGATGACAGACGCCAGCGCGATCGCGCTCCACAGCGTCACGGCAGCCCCACCCGTTCTGGCACATCGTCGGGTTCATCGGGGCCTCCGGGCCGAGCATCCCGATCGGTCTGCGGCCGCGACCCCCAGTCGAACCAGCCGACCACAATCGCAACCACAGCGGCGATCAGCACCGGAAGGCCAGGCATGAGCGAAGGCGTGAGCACGGTAGCCACCACGGCAGCCGCGATCCCCACGACGATCGGCTGCCTCCCGCGCAGACGAGGCCACAGCAAGGCGAGGAAGGCTGCTGCGGCCGCGGCGTCCAATCCGTACGCGCGCGGGTCGCCGAGCACGTCGCCCAGGAGCGCACCCACGAGGGTCGAGAGGTTCCACCCGATGTAGATACCGATGCCGGTGACCCAGAAGCCGACGGTTCGTGCGCGCGGCGTCGGCTGCGCGAGAGCGACTGCCGTGGACTCGTCGATCGTGAAGTGGGGCGCCGCGATGCGGGTGAAGCGCCCCGGAGGCAACAGGGTCGACATCCGGATGCCGTACGCGACGTTTCGCACACCCAAGAGCGCGGCCGATGCGACAGCTGCCGGGATCGCCGCGAGTCCCCCGGCGGAGATCACTCCCACGAAGGCGAACTGCGAGCCTCCGGTGAACATGACGAGGCTGAGGATGCAGGTCTGCCAGACATCGAGTCCTGCCGCTACCGAAAGCGCGCCGAACGATATGCCGTAGGCACTCGTCGCGAGAGCGACACTCAGGCCCTGGCGCCACGCAGCGCGCGCCGCATCCGTTCCATCGGGTTGCGACAGAGACTCGCTCGACGGCATGCTCGCCATCCTCTCAGGTCGCGAGCTTGCGCGCAGTCGACGGCACCCTCCCGTCGCGAACGAGGCGAGATAAAGGCGCGCCCGAGGTCGCCGGTCAGGCGTTGGCGTCCTGACGCTTCAGGCGGGACGCCGCCCGACCGCGCTCGGTCGCATCCAGGACGACCTTGCGGATGCGCACCTTCTCGGGCGTCACCTCCACGCACTCGTCTTCGCGAGCGAACTCGAGGCTCTCTTCCAGAGAGAGCAAGCGCGGCGGAGTCATCGACTCGAACGTGTCGGCCGTGGAGGAGCGCATGTTGGTGAGCTTCTTCTCCTTGGTGATGTTCACGTCCATGTCATCGCTGCGCGAGTTCTCACCGATGACCATGCCCTCGTAGACCTCTTCGGTGGGTTGCACGAAGAAGCTCATGCGCTCCTGGAGCGCGATGATCGCGAAGGGGGTCACGACGCCGGAGCGGTCGGCGACGATCGACCCGTTCTGGCGCGTCACGATCTGCCCCGCCCACGGTTCGTAGCCGTGCGAGATCGCGTTGGCGATGCCGGTGCCGCGGGTCGTCGTGAGGAATTCGGTGCGGAAGCCGATGAGCCCGCGGGACGGCACGATGAATTCCATGCGCACCCAGCCGGTGCCGTGGTTGGTCATGTTGTCCATGCGCCCCTTGCGGGCAGCGAGCAGCTGTGTGATCGCCCCGAGGTATTCCTCGGGCGCGTCGATGGTCAGGTGCTCGAAGGGCTCGTAGGTCTTCCCATCGATCTTCTTGGTGACCACCTGAGGCTTGCCGACGGTCAGCTCGAAGCCTTCGCGGCGCATGTTCTCGACGAGGATCGCGAGCGCCAACTCGCCGCGGCCCTGCACCTCCCAGGCATCCGGGCGTCCGATGTCGACGACCTTGATGGAGACGTTACCGATCAGCTCACGGTCCAGGCGGTCCTTGACCATACGCGCGGTGAGCTTGTGCCCCTTGACCTTGCCGACCAGCGGAGAGGTGTTGGTGCCGATCGTCATCGAGATCGCAGGATCATCGACGGTGATCGCCGGAAGCGGGCGTACGTCCTCCGGGTCGGCTATCGTCTCACCGATCGTGATCTCCTCGATCCCGGCGATCGCGACGATGTCGCCCGGGCCCGCGGACTCTGCGGGATAGCGCTCGAGGGCGCGGGTCTTGAGAAGCTCGGTGATTCTCGCGTTGGAGTGGGATCCGTCGTGGCGCACCCACGCGACCGTCTGGCCCTTCTTGAGCGTGCCGTTGAACACGCGCAGCAGCGCGAGGCGACCGAGGAACGGGCTCGAGTCGAGGTTCGTGACCCACGCCTGCAGGGGGGCCTCGTCGTCATATGACGGCGCAGGAACGTGCTCGAGGATCGCTTCGAACAGCGGCTCGAGGTCGTCATTGTCGGGAAGTGATCCGTTTGCAGGGCGGTTGCGTGACGCTGCGCCGGCGCGACCGGAGGCATAAACGACGGGAACGTCGAGCAGGGCATCGACGTCGAGATCCGGGACGTCTTCCTGCAGGTCGGAGGCAAGGCCCAGCAGCAGGTCGTGCGATTCCTCCTCGACCTCGGCGATACGAGCATCCGGCCGGTCGGTCTTGTTGACGAGCAGGATGACGGGAAGTTTCGCCTCGAGCGCCTTGCGCAGCACGAAGCGCGTCTGCGGAAGCGGCCCCTCGGAGGCATCCACCAGCAGCACGACGCCATCGACCATCGACAGGCCGCGCTCGACCTCTCCCCCGAAGTCCGCGTGACCGGGCGTATCGATCACGTTGATCGTCACGGGGACTTCGGTGTGGACACCGTTGTACGTGATGGCGGTGTTCTTCGCGAGGATCGTGATGCCCTTTTCGCGCTCGAGGTCGTTCGAGTCCATCGCGCGCTCTTCGACGTGTGCGTGTTCCCCGAACGAGCCGGTCTGGCGCAGCATCGCATCCACGAGCGTGGTCTTGCCGTGGTCGACGTGCGCGACGATAGCGACGTTTCGGAGGTCCGAACGGAGGGCATGCGCCATGAGGGAATCCTTGGGGTGGGGAGGCGGCCGGGATGCCGGCGCCTTCCAGGATATCTCAGGACCGCTTGCGGCCAGCTGAGCGAAGCGTTCTCCCGCTTTAGGCGGACTTCTGCTCGGCCAGGAGCGCCGCGCGAGCCTCGCGACGCTGCCGCTGCTCAGCGGGATCCGGAACGGGCACTGCCGCGATGAGCCGCTTGGTGTAGTCATCCTGCGGGTTGCGCAGAATCTGCTCCTTCGTGCCCTGCTCGACAATCTTTCCGTGCTGCATCACAGCGATCCGGTCAGCCAGCAGGTCGACCACGGCGAGATCGTGTGTCACGAACAGCGTCGCGAACTGCTTTTCCTTCTGGATCGCCTGCAACAGTTCGAGCACGCGCGCCTGAACCGAGACATCCAGCGCGCTCGTGGGCTCATCGGCCACCAGGACAGTGGGATCGAGGGCCAGAGCGCGGGCGATACCGATGCGCTGACGCTGTCCACCCGAGAGCTCGTGCGGGTACCGGTTGCGGAAATCGCGCGGCAACTCAACGAGGTCAAGCAGATCCTCGACCCGCTTGGAGATCTCTTTGCGATCACGACCGGCGAGCTCGAGCGGCTCGCCGATCGACTCGCCGACGGGCCAGCGCGGGTTCAGCGACGAGCCGGGATCCTGGAACACGATCCCGAGCTTGCGGCGTACTGCGCGCAGTTCCTTGGGGCTGACCCCGACCATGTCCTGGCCCGCGACGCGAAGGCTTCCCTCCGCGACGGGCACGAGGCCGACGATGGCACGCGCGATCGTCGTCTTGCCCGACCCCGACTCACCCACGAGCCCGAGCACCTCGCCCGGCCGGATCGACAGCGTGGCATCCGACACTGCGCGGAAAGCGGGCACGCGACCGCGCTTGGGATACTCGATTGAGACGTTCTCGAGGCGCAGCGCCGCCGTCGACTCGTCGCGGTGCGCTTCCTCTTCAACCCGGGCTTCACCCAAACCCAAGTGGGGCACGGATGCCATGAGCGCTCGGGTATAGGGATGCTCGGCCTCGCCGAAGACCTGCGAGGCGGACCCGTATTCGACGACGTCGCCGTCCTTCATCACCATGACGTCATCGGCCATGTCGGCCACCACGCCCATGTCGTGGGTGATGAGGATGATGGCGGAGTCGAGCTTCGTGTGCAGGTTGCGCAGCAGATCGAGGATCTCGGCCTGCACCGTGACATCCAGGGCTGTCGTCGGCTCGTCGGCGACGAGAACGCGGGGCTCGAGCGAGATCGACTGAGCGATCATGGCCCGCTGGCGCTGACCGCCCGAGAGCTGGTGCGGGTACGAGTTGAACGCCTTCAGGGGGTCGGGCATCTCGACAAGCCTCAGCAGCTCAAGCGAACGCTCCTTGGCCTGCTTGCGCGTCATCCCCGGCCGGTGCGTCATGAGCGCCTCGGAAATCTGGAACCCCACCGTGTAGACGGGGTTGAGGGCCGTCATCGGCTCCTGGAAGATCGCCGCGATCCCCTCGCCGCGGACCTTACGCAGCGCCTCAGGCCTGGCCCCGATCAGCTCCGTGCCGGCAAGCTTTGCACTGCCGGTCACCCTGGCGCTCTTGGGCAACAGGCCCATGATCGCCATGCTGCTCGTGCTCTTTCCCGAGCCGGACTCACCCACAACTGCCAGCACCTTGCCGGGCATGAGGTCATAGCTGACGTGCTTGGCAGCTGCCACCCAGGTCCCGCCGACGAAGAACTCGACACCGAGGTTGGAGACCGAGAGGGCCGGTCCGGAGTTCGGTATTGCAGCCTTCGCCGCTGCCCGATCCTTCCGGCCCATACGCCCGCCGGTGCGCGGCTGATCAGAGGTCATCGTTCGTTCTCCCGTGTCAGGATGGGCGCATGCCCGAACCGGTCACTCTTCGCCCTCGCGGCGGCATGATCATCGCCGCGATTGCCTTGGTGATCGCGGCAGCTGCGCTGGTGTTCATCGCCATAGACGGCGGTCTTCTCGATCTCGCCCGCTGGGCGTGGCCTGTCGTCCTGCTCGGCTGGGGCGCTTGGCTGCTGTACCTGCGCCCGTACGTTCGCGTGTCGGAAGGTTTCGTCGAGATCAGCAACCTTGTGCGCACGTACCGTGTGCCCTGGGGTGACATCGACAGCGTCGATTCGCGCTTCGCGCTCACGATCCGCACGCGCGGCGGCCGCGTCATCCGCGCCTGGGCAGCGCCCGCGCCCGGCGCCCGCCAAGCCCTGTCGACGCAGCGCGCCGACGTGACTCACACGCCGGGAGATGACGACACGCGCCGTCCGTCGGATGCCGAAGGAACCGCATCGGGCGACGCCGCCGGCCTCGTGCGCCGCGAGCTGGAGCGTCACCGACGGGAAGGCACCGCGGCCGTTGGCCAGACCGCGCTGACGTGGCATCCGCTGCTGATCGCCGGCACCACCGCGCTTGCCGCCGCCGCCGCGGTGAGCCTCGTGCTGCCTCACGGCTGATCACCCGGCCTGTCGCCGCGACCGCCAGGCGGCCCCGACCTGCCGCCGAGGTCGGTGAACTCATCCGAGTACGGTTCATCGGACTCCGACGTCGGTCCCTCGACCATCGTCACGGCCTGAACCGAGGGGATCGCGGCGACGGCACGCGCGGCCTTGCGGCGGCTGGTCTTCGCTTGCTGGCGCGGGTCGAAGGCGTCGCGCAGACCATCGCCGATGAAGTTGATGCACAGGGCAAGCAGAATGATGAACAGACCCGGCCACCAGAACAGCCACGGACGCGTGCGGAACGCCTCGCGGTACTCCGAAATGATCTGACCCAGCGACACATCCGGGTACTGGATGCCGAAGCCGAGGAAGCTCAGCGCCGCCTCCGTCAGCACCGCCGCACTCATGAGCAGTGTCGTGTTGACGATGATCACACCTACCGCGTTGGGCAGGATGTGCCGGAAGATGATGCGCGCGTTGCTGGCTCCGGCGACCCGGGCGGCATCCACGAACTCACGTTCTCGAAGCGAGAGGAAATCTCCGCGTACCAGGCGTGCGAGTCCCGTCCAGCTCAGGATGCCGAGGAACAGCCCGAAGACGAACGCGTTGCCGCCGAACAGCTTCCCCATGATCGAGCCGAGAACGATGATCGGGATGATGATGATGACGTCGGTGAATCGCATGATGAGCGAGTCCGACCAACCGCGGAAGTAGCCCGACACGGCGCCGAGGCTCACGCCGACGACGAGCGACACCAGGCCGACGAGGAACATGACGGTGATCGACTGCTGCGTGCCGCGCATGACCTGCGCGAACACGTCCTTGCCCAGGGTGTCCTGACCGAAGGGGTGCTCGCCGAGACTGAACGGCCACCACGTGATCGTCGGAGCCCCGCCGTTGACGACGGGGTAGGCGGTCCACCAGTTCAGGGGCCACCAGCCCTCGATGCGCCATCCGTTGATCGTGAGGGTTCCAGATGCATCGGCTTGCAGGGAACCCGTACCCCCGATGACGGTGCCTACCGAAGTGAACGCGAGAAGGATGATGAGCACGAGCACGATGAGGGCGGTCATCGCGAGCTTGTGGCGGAAGAACCGGCGGCGAACCAGCGCCCCCTGGCTCATGCCGGCGACGGCCTTCTGTTCGATCGTCTGCTCGGAGCCCCGGTCCTGGGGCGCATCTGTGGGAAGTGAAGTCGCCATGGTCAGTTCACCCGGATCCGTGGGTCGAGAGCGGAGTAGAGAAGGTCGGCGATCAGGTTGAAGATCACTGCCAGGACGCCTGTGACGACGAAGAAGCCCATCACGAGGTTGACGTCACCCTTTTCCAGGCCGTCGACGAACAACGACCCCATGCCCTTCCAGGCGAAGATCGTCTCGGTGATCACCGCGCCACCGATCAGCGCGCCGATATCGAAAGCGATGATCGTCGCGATCGGAATCAGCGCGTTACGCATCGCGTGGCGCACGACCACGGTGCGCTCGGTGAGCCCCTTGGCCCGCGCGGTACGCACGTAGTCCTGATTCATGACCTCGAGCAGGCTCGACCGCGTGTACCGGGTGTACGCGGCGATCGAGACGACAGCGAGGGCGATCGTCGGCAACACGAGGTGGGAGAACCCGTCGAGGATCTGGAACCACATGTCGCCCTGCAGTCCCGGGGTGCGCGAGCCGATCGTCGCGATGACACCGCTCTGCGGAATCCGCTGCACGTAGTCGGGGTAGACCAGCAGAACCCGGTCGATGACGATCACGAAGAAGGTGATGAAGCTGACGATCGCGGCGGTGCGGGCAGCTTCCCGCTTGCCGTCGCCTCCGACGATGATCCCGACCACGATGCCGATGCCTATCGCGGCGATGCCCAGCAGCACCAGCATCCATCCCTCGGGCACGTAGAAGAACAGGTACTGCAACGGGAAGTAGAGCGCGATCCAGATCGCCACAGTGATCAGCGAGGCAAGCAGCGCCCGCCGGTTGGCAAGGCCCGTCGAGATGGCTGTCACGCCGACAGCGGCGCCGACACCCGTGACGATCACGCCGATGATGCCGACGGTCGGTGTCGCGAACCACCCCGTGACCCCGAGGAACCACAGGAGCCCGCCGGCGGCGACGAAAGCCGAGCCGAACGTGATCAGCCGGGTCTTCCACGACCCTCCCAGAAGGCTCATGAACACGACACCGGATATCAAGCCGGTGATGAGCACCGCGAGCCAGGTCACGTTCGGATCGGCGAGGAACTCGTTGAAGCGGATCGCCCCGAACTCCTTGAGGAGAACGGCGACCCAGAAGATCGGAAGCGAGTAGACGATGAAGGTGAGGAACGTGACGCTGTAGTCGAAACCGCTGTACTGGCGAAGGGCAGTGAGGATACCGATCGTGACGCCGACGAGGATCGCGATGATCGTGGCGGCGGTGACGAGCTGGATCGTCGATCCGGCGGCAGAGGCGAGGGCCTCGGTGACCGGCTGGTTGCCGCGGGTGTAGGAGAGCCCGAGATCGCACTGCAGGATGAGACACTGCGCGGCGCCGCCCAACCACGTGAAATAGCGGATGACGGGCGGAAGGTCGAGATTGAGAATCTCGATCCGGTAGGCGATCTGCTCGTCGCGGTTGGGAGCGCTGCTGGCACGCAGGTCGCGGAGCGGGTCGCTTCCAATCGCAGTGAGCGTGTAGACGATGAACGACGCGACGAGAAGCACGAGCAGGATCGCGCCCAGTCGCCTGAGGAGAAACGTCAGCACGTTCCGCCTCGCGGATTCGCGGACTCAGGTGTCATGGATGTTCCGTTCAGGGCAGAGCTTTGCCCAAAGGTACTACGGCATGCTGAGTCGCGGCCGGTCGCCGCGACACAGCTGTGGGCGCCGAGGGGTCACCTCGGCGCCCACGCTAGTTGTCGACTTCGGGGGAAGCGGCTGAGCCGCTTCCCCCGAAGGAGGGATCAACCCTCAGATTCGACCGGAGCCCACTCCCAGAAGTTCCAGAAGTAGTCCGGGCTCAGCGGCATGGCCTTCACTCCGGTCACACGGTCGCTCGAGACGAGCAGGCCGGGGAACTGGAAGATCGGGATCGTCACGGCATCCGACCAGATACCCATCTCGGCCTGGTTGAGCAGGTCGGTCTGGGTGTCGTAGTCCGAGGTCACGTTCAGCGTCTTCAGTGCGGAAGTGACGTCCTCGTTGCAGTAACCGTTGTAGTTTCCACCCTTGGTGTCCGGTGCCGCGAAGTCGTAGCACGCGTAGATCTGGTCCGAGCCACCCACGGCGAGGCTGGTCTGCGACCAGGCGAAGATCACAGCGTCGTGCGGGTTGATCGGGTTGATCGACGGGTCGGTGAACTCCCAGTTCGGCTCGCTCTCATCGACGAGCTGGAAGCCCGCCTGAGCAGCCGAAGCCGCGATGAGCTCGAACTCCTGGCCACGACGGACGTTGCCCTCGGGGTACCAGAAACCGACCTCGATCGGCGTGGTGACACCAGCGTCGGCGAGGAGCTGGATGGCACCCTCGATGTCGACCTCTGCGTAGTCGGCCGAGCCGTTGTCCGCGGTGAGGATCGGGTAACGAACCGTGTCAGCCGCGCTGACGAGGTTCGCGTTGCGGACCACAGCGTCGGGGTTGAGCGGGACGATGATCTTGTCGACGATCTCCTGGCGCGGGATCGTCTTCAGGAACGCCTGGCGCACCGCCAGAGCCTTCGCCTCGTCGCCACCGTAGGTAGCCGGGTCGAACGGGCCGCCGTTGTTGACCGTCAGGTCGACGTGCTCGTGCGAGGCCTGGACACCGGTCTGGACCTCGGCAGTCGAGATACCCTCGGCGACCTGGAGGATGTCAGCGGTGGGCTGGCCCGTCCAGATGTCGAGCTCGCCGGCCTCGAGGGCCTGCAGGGCGGTGGTGGAGTCGCCGATCGCACGAACGGTGATGCGCTCGAACTTCGGCGAGGGGCCCCACGTGTAGAGCGGGTTGGCGACGAGGGTCGTGTACTGGTCCTCAGCCGTCTCCTCGATCGTGTAGGCGCCGCTGGTCAGCGCCGCAGCGGGGCTGTCAGGCAGCGTGGTGTACGCGTAAGCGTCGCCCCATGCCGTTCCGAGTGCGTCAAGCACTGCATCGTCACCATTGGTGATCGCGTCGACGACCTTCTGCTTGGCAGTCTCGGCGAAGCTCTTGGCTGCCTCGCTGTACTTGTCCCAGTCGCCCTGCTCACCCGAAGCCGAGTAGGTGTCCCAGGCGGCCTGAACGTCGGCGTACTCCTCGGGGAACGCGAGGGCGTACGTGCCGTGAGCCGACACGCCGAGGGGGTTCACGAGCTCCCAGTCCACGTAGGGCTCGTCGTAGACGAGGGTGATCGTCTTGTCGCCGGTCTCGGGCGTCTGGGTGATCAGGTTGTAGCCGGTGGTGGCAGCGGGCGAGAACGCGTCGCTGACGTTTCCGGAGATCGCCGCCCACTGCAGCAGCATGTCGGCCTCATCGATCGGCACACCGTCGGACCACACCGCGTCAGCAGTGATCGTGTACTCGACCGTCAGCGGGTCTTCGCTGACGACCTCGTAGGAACCGAAGTCGGTGTTGCGCACCCACTCAGGGGTGTTGTTGTAATAACCGAACGTGGTGTCGGTCATGTACTTGATGTTGCCGTTGGCCGTGTTGTTGCCAGCGGAGCTGTCATCGTTGAAGTGGAAGAAGCCTTCGTTGTAAGCAACGGTGACCTCGGAGTTCTCCACGACATCCGACTGGTAGGGGTTGCTGCAGCCGGCGAGCACGAGTGCTCCCACCGCAACGACGCCTACGCCCGCCGCAAGACGTGCGATCTTCACATTTCCTCCTGTGCAAGGGGTTATGTGCCGGGGGCATGAGTGACCCCGGCACGGATGGAAAAACCCTAAGCGCGAGCTGTGAGTTGTTCAAAACCTGAGGCCGAAAAGTTACATACCCTTAACTCGGTGGGAGTTGCATGTGGCAATCTGACAAGGTGCACCCCCCGAAGCGGCCTCCCGTTGTTAGCGAAGTGCTGAACGTTTCGCGCGTTGACGGGCAAACACGTAAGCGGCTGACCTGGGAGGTCTGGATCGTCCTGGCGATCACCGTCGGCCAGTCGGCGGTGTACAGCATCCTGTCGTTCACGCGGTCGCTCATCCGGGCCGCGCAAGAGAACCAGACTCTGGCGCAACAGCAGACCCAGCTCAACCCGAATCGGGACGCCGAGGCGCTGTGGAACGCCCTGTACCAGTTCCTCAACATCTTCTTCGGGTTGGCGCTGGTGGCGCTGGTCATCTACCTGCTGTGGGAGCCGGGGTCCAATGCGCTGCGGCGGATCGGTCTGGACTTCTCGCGGTTCGGTGGCGATGTGGCCCGGGCGCTCCTGCTCGGCGCCGCTATCGGCATCCCGGGTCTCGCCCTCTATGTCGCGGGCCGCGCGCTCGGAATCACGCTTCAGGTGAGCGCCTCGCCGCTGGATGCCGCGTGGTGGACCGTTCCGCTGCTGATCCTTGCGGCGCTACGGGCGGGACTGACCGAAGAGGTCATCTTTCTCGGGTACATGTTCGATCGCCTCCGCCGGTTCGGCTGGAACTGGTGGGCCATCATCCTGACCACGGCCGGTCTTCGCGCCGCGTATCACGCCTACCAGGGCTTCGGCGCGATCGTCGGCAACTTCGCGATGGGCGTCGTCTTCGGCTGGTGCTACCGCCGGTGGGGTCGGGTCATGCCGCTCGTGATCGCCCACACCCTTATCGATATCGTGGCCTTCATCGGCTACCCCCTCGCGGTGACCCTCTTTCCCGGCGTCTTCTAGCCGTCGCCCCCTACCGAGAATTCAATCCGGCGCCGAGAATTCGATCCGGCGTCAGCGATCCGGGCGCCGGATCGAATTTTCATGGGTGTGACACCCTTCCTCCCCCGACGCAGACGAGAAGCGTTCGTCCCCGGGCTGCGTGCGGCGTTCCCGTCATGGGCAACCTTTCCGGGGAGCGTTGACGGATGCCGACACCGTCCGCTTCGCCCCCTGTCGCGCTCCTACTGAGCGGACGCGGCGATCACCCCTCCCGATCGCGCGAGAACCTCCACCTTTTGCGGCCGGCTGTTCGCGTGCGCGACGAGGAGTGGCTTGCCCTGGCGCCATGGGAGCGCTATCTCGCTCGCGTTCACGCAGCGGCGGCCAGGCACCCGGACATCGTCTTCTCACACGAGTCCGCGGCAGCACTCTGGGGCCTGCCTGTATTCGGCGAGCCTCGGCATGTCCACTGCTTCGACCTCGACCGCGCCACATCTACCCGCCGTGGCGATCTCGTCATTCACACCAGCGCTGACCCTCGCGAGATCACTAGCCATGCGTCGGGGCTGCACACCACGGATGCCGCCCACACGACACTCGATCTGCTCAGGGTCCTACCGCCGGCCTTCGCGCTCGCCCTAATGGACGCTGCGATCTCGCCGAGACAGCTCGGCCTCACCGACGTGGTCACAGTGCGATCGCTGCTGGCCGCGCAGCGCAATCGGCGCGGAGTGTCGCGCGCGGAATGGGTGCTCGACGCCGCCAATCCACTCGCCGAATCCGTCGCGGAGTCGGTGAGTCGCGCGGTCATCACCTGGCTCGGGTTCGAGCTTCCAGAACTGCAGGTCGCGTTCCGCAGGCAGGGCGGGACCGACCGCGTCGACTTCTTCTGGAGGCGGATGGCGGTGATCGGTGAGATGGACGGGTACGCGAAGTATGCAGCCGAGTCTGCCCAGACCGTCGTCGATCAGGTCATTCAGGAGAAGCGTCGCGAGGATCGCCTTCGCGAACAGGTCCGGGGCTTCGTCCGGTGGGAGTGGCGCGACGCGATCCGCGCAGCACCGTTGCGCGAAAAGCTGTTACGTGCGGGCGTGCCGGTGGTGGCCGCTCCCGCGAGGCAACTCCTGGCAACTCTGCGGACGAACCCTCGCTCTCTCCCGTGATCCTGTGTTGAGAATCCGTTTCGGCGCCGAAAACTCGCTCGGGAGACACGTCCGGTGGCGCCAAAACGGATTCTCGTTGGGATGCAGAGTGAGGCCGGCGGGCTCGTGGGCGGGGGCTAGGCGAAGGCGGAGGGGGGCGGGCAGGCGCAGACGAGGTTGCGGTCGCCGTAGGCCTGGTCGATGCGGCGCACCGGGGGCCAGTACTTCGAGCGCACCAGGGAGCGAACGGGATAAACCGCCCGCTCACGCGAATACGGATGCTGCCAGTCGCCGACCGCGATGGCCTCGGCTGTGTGCGGGGCGTTCACGAGCGGATTGTCGCCCGCGGGCCACTCCCCCGCGGCCACCGCGTCAGCCTCGGCCTTGATCGCGATCATCGCCTCGATGAACCGCTCGAGCTCGCCGAGATCCTCGGACTCGGTCGGCTCGACCATGAGCGTGCCCGCGACGGGGAACGACATCGTCGGCGCGTGGAATCCGTAGTCGATGAGGCGCTTGGCCACGTCATCGACCGTGATCCCGGTCGCCTCCCGCAGGGGGCGCAGATCCAGGATGCATTCGTGCGCGACGAGCCCGTTCTCTCCCGCGTAGAGCACCGGGTAGTGCTCGCGCAGGCGGGCCGCGATGTAGTTCGCCGCCAGGACCGCGCTGCCGGTCGCCTGACGCAGGCCCTCAGCGCCCATCATCCGGACGTACGCCCACGAGATCGGCAGGATGGATGCCGAACCGTACGGCGCGCCCGAGATCGGACCCCCGGCGAAGATCGCGCCTTCGGGATCCGTGAGCGACGGATGCCGGTCCCGCTGTGCCATCGGATGCGAGGGCAGGAACGGCGCGAGGTGCGCCTTGGCCGCCACAGGACCGACACCCGGACCGCCGCCGCCGTGCGGGATCGCGAACGTCTTGTGCAGGTTCAGGTGCGACACATCGCCACCGAGATCGCCGAGGCGCGCGTAGCCGACGAGCGCGTTGAGGTTCGCCCCGTCGACGTACACCTGTCCCCCTGCCTCGTGCACGGCCGCGGTGATCGCCAGTACCTCGTGCTCGTACACACCGTGCGTCGACGGGTACGTGATCATGAGGGCAGCGAGCGTGTCGGCGTGCTCGGCGATCTTCGCGCGCAGATCGTCGAGGTCGACATTCCCGGCCTCGTCGCACGCGACGACCACGACCCTCATCCCGGCGAGCACGGCGGATGCCGCGTTCGTGCCGTGAGCGGACGAGGGAATGAGGCACACGGTGCGCTGTTCGTCGGCCCGCGAGCGGTGGTAGCCACGGATCGCGAGCAGGCCCGCAAGCTCGCCCTGGGACCCCGCGTTCGGCTGCACCGAGACGGCGTCATAGCCGGTCACCTCGGCCAGCCACGTCTCGAGCTGATCGATCAGCTCGAGGTAGCCCTCGACGTCGGATGCCGGAGCGAACGGATGCATCCGCGCGAACTCGGGCCACGAGACCGCCGCCATCTCGGTAGCGGCATTGAGCTTCATCGTGCACGAGCCCAGCGGGATCATGCCGCGATCGAGCGCGTAGTCGCGGTCGGCAAGCGTCTTCAGGTAGCGCATCATCGCAGTCTCGGACCGGTGCGCGTGGAACACCTCATGCGTGAGGTAGGCATCCGTGCGCCGCAGCGCGTCGGGATACATGCGCACCGCGGCCAGCGCAGTGAAGGCTGAACCAGCGGGAGATTCCGCCGGTGTCTCCACCGCGCGGATCTCGCCCGCAGCGCCGAACGCCGCGAGCAGATCCGCCTCGATCGACGGATCGGCAGCGCTCACCTCATCGATTGAGATCCCGACCGTGATCTCATCCACGCGCCGCAGCAGGATGCCGAGCCCCGCCGCCGCCGAGACGACGGCATCGGCATCCGCGACCCGTACCTGGACCGTGTCGAAGAAGTGGCCCGTCAGCACCTCGACGCCGCGCGCGCGCAACGATCCGGCGACCAGGGCGGTCTTCGCGTGCACGCCCTGAGCGATCCGCTTCAGCCCCTCGGGACCGTGATAGACGGCATACATCGCCGCCATGACGGCCAACAGGACCTGGGCGGTGCAGATGTTGGACGTCGCCTTCTCACGACGGATGTGCTGCTCGCGCGTCTGCAGCGACAGCCGGTACGCGGGGCGACCGTCGGCATCCACCGAAACACCGACCAGGCGCCCCGGCAGCTGCCGTTCGAGGCCTGCCCGCACCGCGAGGTAACCCGCGTGGGGTCCGCCGAAGCCCATCGGAACGCCGAAGCGCTGCGTGGTCCCGACTGCCACATCGGCGCCGAGCGAGCCGGGCGAGCGCAGCAGCGTCATGGCAAGCAGGTCGGCGGCGACCACGGCCAATCCACCGTGAGCATGGATCGCCGCGATCGCCTCGCTCGGATCCCACACCCGGCCCGACGCACCGGGGTACTGAATGAACCCACCGAAGGCCTCGGGAAACGCCTCCGGCTCATCGAAGGACACGACTCGGACCTCGATCCCGAGCGCCTCCGCGCGGTGGCGCAGCAGTGCGATCGTCTGCGGCAGGGCATCAGCGTCGACCAGGAACACGCTCGAGGCGCTTTTCGAGGCGCGGCGAGCCAGCAGCATTCCCTCGACCACCGCTGTCGATTCATCGAGCATCGACGCGCCGGCAGTCGCCATCCCGGTGAGATCGGTCACCATCGTCTGGAAGGTGATGAGCGCCTCGAGACGTCCCTGCGAGATCTCGGGCTGGTAGGGCGTGTAGGCGGTGTACCACGACGGGTTCTCGAAGACATTCCGCGCGATGACGGCGGGAGTGAGCGTGTCGTAGTAGCCCAGGCCGATCAGCGACCGTGACACCCGATTGCGCGCGGCGAGTCGCCGCAGCTCCCCGAGCGCCTCGGCCTCGGTCGCGGCATGCGGAATACGCGACCCGTCCCGCGCAGCGGCGTGAATGGATGCCGGAACCGCCGCCGCCACGAGCGCATCGACGCTCTCGTAGCCGAGCGCATCGAGCATTGCGCGCTGAGCAGCGGCGTCAGTTCCGATGTGGCGCTCGGCGAAGGACCCGACGATCATGCAGCGCCGCCGGTGAGGGCGACGTAGGCGTCCCGGTCAAGGAGCGCCTCGATGTCGGCGGGCGTGACCTTGAGCTTCATGAGCCAGCCAGCGCCGAACGGATCCGAGTTCACGACGGACGGGTCATCGACGGCCTCGTGGTTGACGGCGAGCACCTCCCCGTCAACGGGCGCGAACAGCTCGCCGACCGACTTGGTCGACTCGATCTCACCGCAGACCTGGCCGGCTGAGACGCCATCGCCAACGCCCGGGAGCTCGAGAAAGACGACGTCCCCGAGCTTGTCGGCCGCGTAGTCGGTGATCCCGATCACCGCTTCATCGCCCTCCAGGCGCAGCCACTCGTGCTCGGCGGTGTACTTCAGGGTGGTCAGGTCGGTCATGTCGTCCTCCGGTAAAAGGGCAGGGTCGTTACGGATGCAGGGATGAGGGTGCCGCGCACATCGATCGCCAGGTCGGTGCCGGGCGCGGAAACGGCGGGATCGACGAACGCCAGAGCGATCGGGTGCCCGAGGGTCGGGCTCAGCGCGCCGGAGGTGACCTCGCCGACGACAGGGGAATCATCAGCAGCCGGATTGATGACGGTGTAGCCGGAACGTCCGGCACGACGGCCCTCGGACATCAGCCCGACGAGCACGCGACGGTCGGCATCCGTGGACTGCGAAGCCCGCTTGCCCACGAAGTCCGGCTTGCCGCCGGCGACGCTGCGCGCGAGGCCCGCCTGAGCGGGAGTCGTCTGGAGCGAGAGCTCGTGGCCGTAGAGCGGCATCCCGGCTTCGAGCCGCAGGGTGTCGCGGGCCGCGAGGCCCGCGGGTACGAGGCCGCGCGGCGCTCCCGCGACCAGCAGGGCGTCCCAGAGGGCTCCCGCTGCGCGATGGGGCACGAGCAGTTCGAAACCGTCCTCACCGGTGTAGCCGGTGCGGGCGATGAAAAGCGGCGCGCCAGCGAAGGATCCGGCAGCCCAGGCGTAATAGCCAAGGTCCGCGAGCGCGGGCGAAACGCCTTCGATGCCGGATGTTGCCGTCACGATCTCCTGCGCCGCGGGGCCCTGCACGGCAACGAGCGCGAACTGGTCGGTCACGTCCTCGATCTGTGCCGTATCGGAGACGCCCGGGATGACCGCGAACGACGTGACGCCGCGGTCGATCCTCGGCTCCGCGAGGAATGATGCCGCAACCGGCGCCCGCGCGGCGCGGAGCGCGAACGCGTCGGCAACGGCATCCCGGTTGCCGGCGTTGGCGATGACGAGATACCGGTCGTCGGCGATGCGGTAGACGATGACGTCGTCGATGATGCCGCCGTTCTCGGTCAACACGAGCGAGTACTTCGCCTTGCCGACCCGCATGCCCGAGTGATCGCCCGAGAGCGCGTAGTCGAGGAACGCGCCGCTGTGCTCTCCCGTGACCAGGAACTCTGCCATGTGTGAGATGTCGAACAGGCCGGCTGCCTGCCGCACCGCGTGGTGCTCGGCGAGGTCGGATGCGTAGCGCACCGGCATCTGCCAGCCGCCGAAGTCTGTGAACGCGGCCCCGAGCGCGACGTGTCGATCGTGGAGCGGCGAGCGTTTCGGTTCAGCGGCCGCCTGTGCGGTATCTGGTGGTGCGGGGTGTGACATGAGTTCTCCCGGTCGTCGGACGGGGGACGCCCTTCGGCGCCCGTGAACTCCCCCTCTGTCTGTGGCCTGAGAGTTTCGCGCGGCATCCGAGTGAACCGGATGCTGTGCTTTCACCGTCGGCGGCCGCCACCCGATGCATGGGTGATGACGCTTTCCAGAGTGGCCGGACGTGCGCGGTACGCGGACCTGAGAGATTGGCGGGGAGGCTTGCTCCTTCGGTGCCCGGTGTGACCCGAGGCTCTCCCGCACCCGTCATGTGGCCGGATCTTCAGTTGCGCGGCCAGCATATCCCAGCGCCCGGGTCCCGCCAGCCGACGCGCCTCAGGGCGTGCAGGAACCCGTCGAGACCGGCTCGGCCAGAGCGGGAGCTTGCGCAGCCAACGGGGCGAGCACATCCGAGGTCACCGCGTACCCGACATCCGTTCCGTCATCGGCCCGGGCGAACACGACACCGGCCGCCTCCCCGCCTGCGGTCAGCACGGGACCTCCGGAGTTGCCCGGTGCGACGCGGGCATCCAGCGCGTAGATCTCCCGACTCACGGACCCGCTGTCGTAGATGTCGGGCACCTGCGCGGTTCCCACCGAGCGCACTGACGCTTGCCCCAGCGTGAAGGGGCCGCCGTAGGGGTAGCCGGCAACCGCCGCGGTATCCCCTGGCCGGAGAGTCGGAACGACGGGCAGTGCCGCAACGTCCTCGGTTTCCACGGCGATGACGGCGAGGTCCTGGTCGGGGTCGAACCAGACGACGCGGCCGGCCTGAGCCATGCGCCCCGGCAGTTCGACGACGATTTGCTCCATTCCGGCCACGACGTGCGCGTTGGTGACCACGCGGTCATCGGAGATGACGAAACCCGAGCCCGTCATGCCCCGGGAGCACGAGAACGCGGTTCCCGAGATGCGAGCCACCGACTGGGCGGCTGCGCTCAGGGCGGGGTCATCGAGCGCCACCGGCGGGGCAGTCGGCGCCGTGACTGGAAGATCCAGCAGCGTCCCCATCCGGGGCAGAGCGTCGACGAACACCGCCTGCCGGAGCTGCGCCAGAGCGGCGCTCACCGGTGCCGGGGTCAGCGCATCGATCGTGGCGAGCACGCGCGACGACGAGGTGGCTGCAGTGACCAGCGGCACACCCGAGACGGCGGCGCTCTGGGCGACCAGCGACAGCGAAAGCGCGGTGGCAACGACAGCCACGGCGCCGCCGAGCAGACGGTCGATCATGTGAAGGCGCAGTTTTTCGGCTCCGCGCCTGAGGGCGCTACCGACCACGCCCCCGGCGATCGCCCCACCAACGAGCAGCACGACGACCCCGGCGATGAGCACCGGGCCGCGCCAGTCCGATTCGGGAAGCAGCGGCGCCACGATCGGCAGGAGCCACCACACCGCCACCCCGCCCGCGGCAAGACCCACCGCCGATCCGAGGATCGCCAGCACTCCGCTCGCGATCCCCCACGCGAGCGCACCGAGCAGCAGAATCACGACGATAACGTCGGTGAGGATGCCGAGGACCACGCGTCCAGTCTGTCGACCGGTTCGCCGACCAAGCTGAGGGTTTTCTCCCAGGCCACCCGAGTTGCGGTTCTGGTCACCCTGACTCTAAGATCGAGCCAGCAGTTAGAGTCACCATGACACAAACCAGCCTCGCTCCCCACACCGCACGCGCAGCATCCACGGATGCCATCCGCGTCGCGGTGTCGACCGTCATTTTCACGGTCCGACGCGACCCCGGCGACGGGTCGGGGCGCCTCATGATGCCGCTCGTGCGTCGAACCCGGGAGCCCTATGAGTGCCTGTGGGCGCTGCCCGGTGGGTGGCTCGACGCGGGCGAAGGGCTGGATGCCGCGGCCTCGCGCACCCTCGCCGAAACGACCGGCCTCACGCCGAGCTACCTGGAGCAGCTCTACGCGTTCGGAGACGTCGACCGATCCCCCACTCGCGTCGTGTCGATCGTCTATTGGGCTCTCCTGCGCGCCGACGACGTTGACGCCCAGCGCGCGGCCCACGAGGCAGCGGGCGATGCGCCCGAGAACGTCGCCTGGTTCGACGCGAACGCGCCGGGCACCCTCGCGTTCGATCACAACGAGATCGTGTCCTACGCCCTGTGGCGGCTGCGCAACAAGGTCGGGTACAGCCGTATCGCGCACGGTCTGCTCTCGGACCTGTTCACGCTGGCCGACCTTCGTGAGGTCTACGAGGCGATCCTCGATCGGCGCCTGGACCCCGCGAACTTCCGGCGTCAGGTCGAGAACTCCGGAAACCTCATCCCCACCGACCGGTTCCGCACCGGCAGCCATCGTCCCGCCCGCCTCTACCGCTACAACCAGGATGTCGAACTTGCCGACCGGGGGCCGCTGAGCGACTCCGAACCCGCTGACATCCAACCCTCCTCGCCCGAAACGAGCACCTTATGACAGCTGTCAACATCACCCTCGCCCCACGCCCCATCGATCCGTCGGTCGACCACGAGATCCACGGCATCGTCTCGGGGTCGCTCCAGGGCGAGACCTGCAACACCGAGCTTGCAGCGGCGCCGTGGCTCTTCGACACGGTGCCGGGCTACGGGCCCGGAGCATCCGAGGGTGATGTCATCCCGACCGGCGCACCCCGCCAGGGCGAGCTCCCGCGGGAGTACCGCGAGGCCACCGAAGCAGAGCTCGACACCCGAATCATCGCGGCCAAGAAGACCCTCGGCGAGCGCGTGGTCGTGCTGGGCCACTTCTACCAGCGCGAAGAGGTCGTGCGGCACGCCGACTACGTTGGCGACTCGTTCCAGCTCGCCAACGCCGCAAAGGCTCGCACGGATGCCGAAGCCATCGTGTTCTGCGGCGTGCACTTCATGGCCGAGACCGCAGACCTGCTCTCCGGGCCCGATCAGGCGGTCATCCTGCCGAACCTTGCGGCCGGATGCTCGATGGCCGATATGGCCTCGATCGACGAGGTCGAGCAGTCGTGGGAAGAGCTCGCCGACGTCTACGGCGACCTCGATACCCCGGATGCCGACGGCCTGCTGCCCGTCATCCCGGTGACATACATGAACTCCTCCGCCGCGATCAAGGGGTTCGTCGGCCGCCATCACGGGATCGTCTGCACCTCGTCAAACGCGCGGACCGTGCTGGAGTGGGCGTTCGAACGGGGCCGGCGGGTGCTGTTCTTCCCCGACCAGCACCTCGGGCGTAACACCGCGAAGGCGATGGGCGTGCCGCTCGAGCAGATGCCGATGTGGAACCCCCGCAAGCCCTTGGGCGGCAACGACGACGCGACCCTGGATGCCGCGCGCGTCATCCTGTGGCACGGGTTCTGCTCGGTCCACCGCCGCTTCTCGGTAGGCCAGATCGACAAGGCCCGCGCCGAGCATCCCGGGGTCCGTGTCATCGTGCACCCGGAGTGCCCCATGGAGGTTGTCGACGCTGCTGACGAAGCAGGCTCGACCGACTACATCCGCAAGGCGATCGAGGCCGCGACCGAGCCGACGACCTTCGCGATCGGCACCGAGGTGAACCTTGTGCAGCGCCTCGCAGCCGAGCACCCGCAGCACGAGATCTTCTGCCTCGACCCCGTCGTCTGCCCGTGCTCGACGATGTACCGCATCCACCCCGGGTACCTTGCCTGGGTGCTGGAGTCGCTCGTTGCAGGCGACGTCGTCAACCGCATCACGGTTCCCGCCGACGTCGCCGACCCCGCCCGCATCGCCCTCGAGCGGATGCTGGCAGCCAAGCCCCCGGCAGCCCCGGCTGCCGCCTGGGAGCAGGCGTCATGACCAACGCAGCGCGCGTGATCGTCGTCGGCAGCGGGATCGCCGGCCTCACTGTTGCGCTTCACGCTGCAGCAAACGGATGCCGTGTGACAGTGGTCACCAAGGACGTCCTGGAGCACGCCAACACGCGCTACGCGCAGGGCGGCATCGCCGGAGTCATGTTCCCCGATGACCGGGTCGAAGACCACATCCACGACACCCTGGTCGCCGGCGCCGGGCTCGGCGATGAGGCAGCGGTGCGGGTGCTCGCGACAGAGGGGCCGGAGCGGATCCGGGAGCTTGTCGCGCTCGGCGTCGCGTTCGATCGCGACGAGCACGGTGAGTTCCGAAAGGGCCTCGAGGCCGCGCACTCCTACCCCCGCATCCTGCACTCGGGCGGCGACGCTACCGGAACCGAGATCGAACGGGCGCTCGTCGCCGCCGTCCGCGCGACTGCGGCGACGGTCATCGAGCACGCGTTCCTCGTCGACCTCATCGTCGAGGAGGGTCGGGTGCGCGGCATCCGGATCCTGCGCGACGCCCGAGGCGACCACACCGGAACGCCCGACGAGCTGCGGTCCGATGCCGTTGTCCTGGCAACGGGAGGCATCGGCGAGCTGTTCGCGCACTCGACGAATCCCGCGGTAGCGACCGGCGATGGGATCGCTGCGGCGATTCGAGCGGGAGCCGCCGTCGCTGATCTCGAGTTCGTGCAGTTCCACCCGACGGTCCTCGCGGCCGGTGACGCGTTCCTGGTCTCCGAGGCCGTGCGCGGCGAGGGCGCGACGCTCATCGACGAGGACGGTCACCGCTTCGTCTTCGACGACCACCCCGATGGAGAGCTCGCGCCGCGGGATGTCGTCGCCCGCGCGATAGCCCGGGTCATGAGGCAACAGGACGGCCGCCCCGTGCTGCTCGATGCCACCGCCATCCCCGCGACCGACGCTGATGCCCGCGCGGCGTGGCTGCGCGAGCGCTTCCCGACGATCGACGCTGCGATGCGCGAGCGCGGCCTGGATTGGGCACGCGTTCCCGTGCCGGTGACGCCTGCCGCCCACTACCTCATGGGTGGCATCGTCACCGACCTCAAGGGGCGCTCCTCGCTTCCCGGGCTCTACGCCGTCGGCGAGACAGCCCGCACCGGAGTCCACGGGGCGAACCGTCTCGCGTCGAACTCGCTCCTCGAGGGCGCCGTGTTCGGCGCCCGCGCCGGAGATGCGATCGCATCGGATGCCGCATCCGGCTCGTGGGCGACTGACGCCCGCGAGAACATCAGCCCTGTTCCCGCCGCGGGCGTGATGGCAAGCCCAGCGGTCCCCTCGCCGACCTTCTCGCGGGCCACGCTGCAAAACCTCATGTGGGAGGACGCGTCGCTGGTGCGAGACGAAGAGGGTCTCGCCCGTGCCGCCAGCGTCATCGCCGGCTGGCGAGCGCAGGCGCGATCGCCGCAGACCGAACGCGAGTACGAGGACGAGAACCTGCTGCTGGTCGCCGAGCACGTCGTGGCAGCTGCCCGCGCCCGGACATCGTCGGCCGGTGCCCACTTCCGACGCGACGCCGAGCTCGCGGCGGTGCGCTGATGCTGACCCGAGCCGAGATCGACCGGGTTGTGTCTGCGGCCCTGGCCGAAGACGCACCGTGGGGTGACGTGACGGCGCAGGCCTTCGTCCCGGCATCCGCCCGCGCCCGCGCCGAGCTCGTCGCGAGGGAGCCCGGAACCTTCAGCGGCGGAGACGTGTTCGCGGCAGCCTTCGCGCTGACGGATGCCGCTATCACCGTGACCGTGCACCGAGCCGACGGGGAGACGTTCTCGGCAGGCGACGTGCTCGCCACCGTCGAGGGGCCCGCCCGCGGCGTTCTCACCGCCGAGCGCGTCGGACTCAACTTCGCCCAGCGGATGTCGGGAATCGCCACCCTCACCTCCCGCTATGTCGAGGCGGCCGCGGGAACCGGCGCACGAATTGCAGACACCCGCAAGACGACCCCGGGCCTGCGCGCGTTCGAACGCCACGCGGTGCGCAGCGGCGGCGGCCACAACCATCGGCATTCCCTCTCGGATGCCGTGATGGTCAAAGACAATCACCTCGCTGTCCTGGCAGCTTCGGGTGCCTCCACCACGGAGGCGCTCCGCACCGGGATCGCAAGCATTCCCCATACGATGCGTGTCGAGGTGGAGGTCGACCGTGTCGATCAGATTCCCGCGGTGCTCGCGGCAGGGGTCGACATCATCATGCTCGACAACTTCTCGCTCGACGAGCTTCGCGCCGGAGTCGAGCTGATCGCGGGCCGGGCCATCGTCGAGGCATCCGGTGGCGTCGGTCTCGACACCGTCGGGGCGATCGCTGCGACCGGTGTCGATGTGGTCTCGGTCGGAGCCTTGACGCACTCTGCCCCCGCGATCGACCTGGGCCTGGACATCCAGATCGAGTCGGGTACCGGCGGGTCGTGAGCATCAGTTACCTCGACAACGCCGCGACCACTCCGGTGCGCCGGGAGGTGCTGGAGGCGATGACTCCGTACCTCACGACGCACTTCGGCAACCCGTCGAGCCACCACACCATCGGCGAGCAGGCAGCTCATGCCCTCGCCGACGCCCGGAATCGGGTCGCCGCCGTCCTCGGCATGCGGGCCACCGACGTGATCTTCACCTCTGGTGCGACCGAGGCGAACAACCTCGCGATCAAGGGCGTCGCGATAGCCGCGCAGCAGCGATGCGGCGCCCGGCACGTGGTGACCACCCCGATCGAGCACGAGTCGGTGCTTGCCTCGATCGACTACCTGACGCGCATCCACGGGTTCGAAGCGACTCTCGTGCCGGTGGACACGACGGGACTCGTTGATCCGGATGCCGTGGCTGCAGCCATCCGCGACGACACCGCGATCGTCAGCGTCGGCTATGCCAATAACGAGATCGGCACGGTTCAGGACGTCACGGGTCTGGTCGCCGCCGTCGCCGGGAGGGTGCCCCTGCACCTGGATGCCGTCCAGGCGGCAGGATGGCTGCCGCTTCGCGGCCTCGGTGCCGACGCGCTCTCGATTGCCGGCCACAAGATCGGCACCCCCAAGGGCATCGGTGTGCTCGGCATACGGTCCCGCATCCCCCTGGAGCCCGTGCTGCACGGCGGCGGACAGGAGCGGGAGCGGCGCAGCGGCACCGAGAACGTCGCCGGAGCCGTCGGCCTCGCGCGCGCACTCGAGCTCGCGGAGGCAGAGCGTAGCGACGCTGCCGAGCGCGTGGCTGCCCTGCGTGACGACCTGATCGCGGGAGTGCTCGAGCGGGTGCCGATCGCACAGCTCACCGGGCATCCGGAGTACCGCCTTCCCGGGACGGCAAGTTTCACCTTCGCGGGAGTTAACGGCGAGACCGTGCTGCTCGAGCTCGAGCGGCGGGGCATGGTCACCTCGAGCGGGTCAGCCTGCGCGGCCGGGAGCGACGAAGCCTCACACGTGCTGCTCGCTCTGGGTGTCGAGCCCGACGAAGCCCGCACCGCGGTTCGCGTGACGCTCGGCCACAGCGCCACCGGCTCGGTCGCGCCGATCATCGACGCCATCGAGGCAGCTGTTGCCGCCGTAGGATCCGGGGTATGACAGACCCGGCGATCACCGTCATCGTTCCCGGTCTGGATGTCGCACCCTACGTGCCGGCGGCGCTCGACTCCCTCCGAAACCAGACCCGCGGCGACTGGTGTGCGATCCTCATCGACGACGGCTCGGCGGATGAGACCGGTGAGCTCTTCGAGCGCGCCGCTGCACACGATGAACGGTTCCGCGTCATGAGGCTGCCCCGCACGCGGGGACTGGGGGCGGCGCGGAACGCCGGACTGGATCTTGTCACCACGCCCTTCGTGGGGTTCCTGGACGCTGACGACGAGTTCACCCCGTCAGCCCTCGAACGCATGATCGGGAGGCTCGAGCGCACGCGAAGCGATTTCGTCATCGGCGCCTATACGCGGCTGCGGCCCCAGCCCGACGGCTCGTATCTCGACGGTCCAATACAGCCGTGGGTTGCCGCGGTAACAGCACCCGAACGCCACGGGGTGACGCTGGACGAGCATCCGGCGGCGACCGGAAGCATCGTCGCGTGGGCGAAGGTGAGCCGGGCCCGGGTGTGGGATGAGCTGCGATTTCCCGAGGGTCGGCTGTACGAGGATCAGGTCATCGCTCAGCGGATGCTCGTGTCGGCATCCGCCTTCGACACGATCCCCGACGTCGTCGTGCGGTGGCGAATGCGGCCGGACGGATCCTCAATCACGCAGCGTGAGTCCGAACTCGCCGTGCTGCACGACTGCCTGGACGCGATGGCAGAAGGGCTCGACGTGCTCGCCGGCCACGAGGAAGCGCTCCGCGCCCGGATCGACCTCATCCGTGACATGGATGTGCCTCGACTGCGCTCGATCGCCGAGAGCCACCCCGACCCTCGCTATCGAGAAGCGTTGGACGCCTTCGAGGCACGCCTGGAGGACGGCCGCTCCCGCTGACACCCGCAATCGGGAGGATGGCGCGCGCTGCTCTCGTCAGCGGACCTCAGGGTCTATCGCGATATTCGCGTGCAACCAGTCGCACCACACCGACACGACGTGCCAAGCTGCACGGATCTCATCCAGAGCATCCGGCGTCCACATCCAGTCGTCGGGCTGCTCTTCGCGACCGACCGCGAGGTGGCGAAGCCGCAGCAGGTCGATGCGGGGGTGATCGGCAGAGAACCCCCGAGGTGCGGTGCGCAGCTCGTCATCGCGCATCGGCTCGAAGCCGGCAGCGCGAACCTCGGCGAGGGTGGCCTCGAGATCGGGCGCCGTCCGGGCCTCATCGACGAGAGACCGGAAGGCCGCCAGCTGTGGGGGCGTCGGCTGATACATCCCGCCGCCGATCAACAGGCCGGATGCCGAGAGCTGCAGGTAGTGCGCGGCTGATGCGCGAGTGACCAGGCCGATCTGGAGCTTGTAGGGCGACTTATCGGCGCTGAAGCGCACGTCACGGTACGGGCGGAAGATCTTCACGGGGCCGAACTCCGGCTCGAGCTCCTCGGCGAGCGCCTCAAACGGACCAGCGACGTTCTCGGTGAAGCGCGACTTCTGGCTCTGCCACCACTCCTTGGTGTTGTTGACCGCCAACTCGTCGAAGAAGGCGAGGGCGTCAGGATTCAGGCCGTCGAAGCTCACGCCTGGAGCATAACGCCGGGCAGTGACACCGGTAGGCTGTGAGCATGACTGCGAACGATGGCGCCGGCACTGGACACGAAGACCTGGACGCGCTTCGCAAGGAGATCGACGATCTGAAGTCGATCCCCGAGGAGCAGCTGATCTCCCCCACACCGGCCGACCTGCTCGATCGGGAGCCCACGCCGCACCCGACCAATGCGATCGGGTCCGAGCAGTGGGACAAGTCGGTGGACGAAGAGACTCTCGACGACTGAGTCTGGCTCCGACCGGGAGTAGTTTCTTCCACCTCACGGGAATCGAATGTCGGTTCCCGCCGTTATGGTGAACGTCGCCACCTCGCGTGGCTCTCGTGCGCCTGCTCTCGGCGTCCCCTCCCCTTTTCGTCTCCGACGACACGCGCCCTGATAGTGAGGACCCGCCCGTGGCAGCGAGCAATGTAAACCCGCAGACCGGCTCGATCCCGGTCATCCCCGCCGGCCCCGACGCCGCGACTCCGGTCCCGGGTCTGAACCTGCGCCCCGAGGAGAGCCGGATTATCTGGCTCCTGCTGTCTGCGGCTTTCGTCGCGATCCTCAACGAGACCACAATGGGCGTCGCGATCCCCCACCTCATCGTGGATCTCGGCATCACCGCGGTGGCTGCCCAGTGGCTGACCACGGCATTCATGCTCACGATGGCGGTCGTCATCCCGATCAGCGGCTTCCTCCTGCAGCGCTTCACGACCCGGCAGGTCTTCCTCGCAGCGATGACGCTCTTCTCGACCGGAACAGCCGTGGCCTTCATTGCGCCCGGCTTCGAGATCCTCCTCGTCGCCCGCGTCATCCAGGCCTCGGGCACCGCGATCATGATGCCGCTGCTCATGACGACGCTCATGACCATCGTGCCGCCGCATGCGCGTGGCCGCATGATGGGACGAGTCAGCATTGTCATCGCGCTCGCTCCGGCGATCGGCCCGTCGCTGTCGGGACTCATCCTCGACTCCCTGGGGTGGCACTGGATCTTCGGCATCGTCCTGCCGATCGCAATCGCCGCTCTCGTTGCCGGCGCGATCTGGATCCGCAATCTCGGCGAGACCACCCGCGCACCGATCGATGTGCTGTCTGTGATCCTGTCGGCGTTCGGATTCGGTGGCCTCGTCTATGGCCTGAGCCAGATCGGTGGCGCGGCTAGTCACGGCGGATCGCAGACCGACGCCGCAGCTGAAGCCGGGTCCACGATGACCCTGGTGATTGCGATCGCGGTGGGCGTTGTCGCGCTCGCGCTGTTCGTGTGGCGTCAGCTCGTGCTGCAACGCAAGGATGACGCGCTGATGGATCTCCGCGTGTTCCGTTCCCTGAACTTCTCCCTGTCGATCGCTCAGATGGGCGTCCTCTCGATGGCGTTCTTCGGGGCGATCACGGTGCTTCCGCTCTACCTCAGCCAGGCTGTGGGCGCGACGGCGCTGGAAAGTGGTCTCCTGCTGCTGCCGGGCTCGCTCGCGATGGGCTTCGCGGGGCCGATCGTGGGCCGCATCTACGACGCCTCGGGCACCCGCGTGCTGCTGGTTCCCGGTGCGATTCTCGCCGTCGCATCTCTCTGGGCGTACGCGAGCTACGGCGCCGACACTTCCATCTGGGTCATCCTCGTCACGCAGATCGTGCTGTCGCTGGGTCTCGCGCTCTCGTTCACGCCCTTGTTCACGGCGTCGCTCGCCTCGCTCCAGCCGCGCTTCTACTCCTATGGATCGGCGGTTCTTGGAACCGTGCAGCAGGTGGCGGGAGCTGCTGGTGTGGCTGTCATGGTCACGACGATGTCCGCGATTGCGGCCTCTGCCGTCGAAGCGGGACTGCCGGTCAACGAGGCAGCAGCCGCGGGCGCGCGCGGCGCGTTCCTGGTCTCGGCGATCGTGGCGCTGCCGATCCTGGTCGGGGCCTTCATCATCCGGAAGCCTGCAGATCAGCCTGAAGGCGTCGTCCCCGCCCACTGAGCCCTAGCGAGCGAGTCTCCTACGTGCGAAGCCCCTGGCCCCGAGGTCAGGGGCTTCGTACCGTCACTGTACGCACACACGTATGAGGGAGGACCACCATGTCGCATCTCACGGGCAAAACCGTCGCATTCCTGGTCACGGATGGCTTCGAAGACAGCGAACTGACCTCACCCTGGGAGGCCGTGACCTCGCACGGGGCACAGGCCCGCCTCGTCTCCCCCGCAGGCGACAGCGTCACGGGCAAGAACGGCCACCAGCAGAGCGTGGACATCGATAGTTCCGTCGCGAACGCTGCCGAGTTCGACGCCCTCGTCCTGCCCGGCGGCGTCGTCAACGCCGATCACTTGCGCATGGATGCCGCATCGTGCGGTTTCGCGCGCGATTTCTTCGAACAGCACAAGCCTGTGGGCGTGATCTGCCACGGCGCATGGACGCTGATCGAGGCGAACGTCGTCGAAGGTCGCACCCTGACCAGCTATCCGAGCCTGCAAACCGACCTGCGAAACGCGGGAGCGAACTGGGTCGACGAACAAGTCGTCGTCGATCAGGGTCTCGTCTCGAGCCGCACGCCCGATGACCTTCCCGCCTTCAACGACAAGCTCGTCGAGGAGATCGGCGAGGGTCGCCACGAGGGCCAGACGGCCTGAGGAGCACCTCGGTGAACAGCGCGACGGTGTTCGCACCGTCCCCGACTCTGACGGTCACGATAGAGAGTCATCCCTCCGGGGACGATGTCCACCTGCATGCCGGCGGTCAAGGGGTCTGGCAGGCACGGATGCTCACATTGCTCGGCGTCGATGTGACACTGTGCGCGCTGCTGAGCGGCGAGAGTGGACTCGTCATCCGGACCCTCCTTGAACGGGAGGGAATCACGATCGAGGCCATCGAACGCGGCGACCGCGGCTCCGCCTACATTCACGATCGCCGGGATGGGGAGCGCCGCACGATTGCTGAGCAGCGGGCAACAACCCCGGGCCGGCACGAAATGGACGAACTGTACTCGCTGACCCTCAGCCGGGGAATCGACTCGGGCCTCGTTGTTCTCAGCGGTCCAGCTCATGACGAGATTCCCGTAGAGATCTACCATCGTCTGGCCTCGGACCTGCGCCGCGGCGGAGCGACGGTCGTGGTGGATCTTGCCAGTGAACGCCTGGATGCCGCGCTGCGCGGTGGCGTGAGCATCCTGAAGCTTAGCGATGAGGAGCTTGCCGCCGATGAGGGCGAGGGATCGACCGCTGATCTGGCGGAGCGAATGAGTGAACTGCGCTCGCGAGGGGCGGAGACGGTGATCCTCACGCGGGCAAGTCAGCCGGCGTTGCTGCTGGATGCCGAGGGCCTCGCCGAGATCTCTGTGCCGCGGTTCGAGATCGCCGACCATCGCGGTGCCGGCGACTCGCTGACGGCCGGGGTCGTCGCGGGGATCGCGCGTGGCGAGACTGTTCGCGAAGCCGTGACGCTGGGCGCTGCAGCGGGGGCGCTTAACGTCACGAGGCACGGCTTAGGCACGGGCCACCGTGATGCGATCGAGGGGCTCCGCGCCCAGGTGAGCCTTCGTGTCGTGGAGTCGGCGGCAACTCCTGCCGATGGCCGCGTCACACCCGATGACCTCGCCGCCATGACAACTCCGGAGGAGACCGGAAGGGGCCGAGAAACCCCATGACCCGCATCTTGATCACCAACGATGACGGAATCGAGGCGGACGGTCTCGCTCCGCTGGCGCGTCGGTTTCATCGAGCGGGGTTCGACCCGGTGATCGCCGCGCCTGCAGCGCAGTCGAGCGGATCGAGCGCCTCGATCATGGCGTCGCAGTCTGACGGGCGGATCCGCGTGGAGCGACGTGAGGTCGCTGATGCGGCTGGCGTGCCCGCGCACGCGGTGCACGCTGGACCGGGCTTGATCGCGCTCATCGCAGCGCGTGGCGCCTTCGGCGAGCCGCCGGACGTCGTCATTTCGGGCATCAACCACGGCGCCAACGTCGGTCGCGCGATCGTGCACTCGGGAACAGTGGGTGCGGCGCTCACGGGGGGTCTGCACGGCGCCCGCGCGATCGCTGTGTCACTCGATGTCGGCTTCGCGCCAGGGACGTTCTGGTGGGAGAGCGCCGTCGAGGTGGTCGATGAGCTGCTGTCGTACCTCATGGCCGAGACGGCAGGCACGATCTTGAATGTCAACGTCCCGAACATCGAGCATCCTCGCGGGATCGTCGAGGCAGAGCTTGCTCCGTTCGGGATCGTTCAGACTACGTTGGCCGAGCGGGACGAGCACCACATCAGTCTTGCCGTCGAGGACCTTCCGAACCGGCCCGAGCCCGGTACGGACGCGGCGCTTCTGGCAGACGGATGGGTGACGGTGACCAGTATCGCTTCGGTCTCGGGCGTGCCTCTGAGCCGCGCGCTAGCCTGATCGCCTCTCACCCGTCCCGCTCACGCGAGCGCGGGGTGATCGACACCGAAGCGGTGCAGGTGGTCTGCCGCATGCTCCCGCCGACTCGCCAGGACTGCGAGCGCCTCGGCTCGTTCTCGCTCACCCATGCGGCACCGCTTGAGGACGTCAGCCGCGAGGGTGAACCGATCGATCTCATTCTGAAGCAGCATGTCGAACGGCGTCGTGGTCGATCCTCGCTCGTGATAGCCGCGCACCGTCACGTCGGCTGTGAGCGGTCGATCGAAGAGCAACTCCTTGATGAGGTGCGGGTATCCGTGGAAGACGAAGACGAGAGGCACTCCCACGCCGAACAGGGTCGCGAACGCGTCATCGTCAAGGCTCTGCGGCTCCCCCGCGCGCAGGCGCAGCAGATCGACGATGGTGACCACGCGGATGCGCGCGAATGGCGCCAGCTCGCGCACCAGCGCACGTGCGGCATCCGCTTCCTGGGTCGGTACATCCCCCGAGCAGGCCAGAACGATGTCGGGCTGGTCGTGCTGGCCTGTTCCGTCGTCGACGCTACCCGCTCCCGGCAGGATGCCGGCGCCATCGGCGACGATCCGGCGGGCGGCGTCGAGGGAGAACCACTGCTTTTCGGGCTGCTTGCCCGCCACCACGACGTTGATCCGGCCGGATTCGGTGAAGGCGCGCTCCATCGTGACCAGGAGCGTGTTCGCGTCGGGGGGAAGCGAGAGCCTGACGATGTCAGAGCTCTTGCGCGCGGCAAGGTCCAGGAAGCCCGGGTCCTGATGGGTGAAGCCGTTGTGATCCTGGCGCCAGACATGGCTCGACAGGAGGTAGGTGAAGCTTGCCAGCTCAGCGCGCCACGGATAGGTGGCGGCGGCTTCCAGCCACTTTGCGTACTGATTGAACATCGAGTCGACGACGTGGACGAACGCCTCGTACGAGGTGAACAGTCCGTGTCGCCCGGTGAGCACATATCCCTCGAGCCATCCCTGGCACAGGTGCTCACTGAGGACCTCCATCACTCGGCCCTGCGTGGCCAGATCTTCGTCGACGCTGCGCTGCTGCTGGTTCCACTGCCTTGCGGTGGCGGGGAGAACGCCCTGCGCAAGCCGATTGGACCGGAGTTCGTCGGCTGCGAATATGCGCAGGTCTCGCGGGTTGGCCCGGACGAGTTCTCCGAGCCACTCCCCGAACACTGTGGTCGCCGATTCATTGGAGGCTCGGTCGATGTTCTCAACAGTCTCACCCGCCAACTCCGGGATCACCAGGTCTCGCCGGCGGAGCCCTCCGTTCGCGCGGGAAGATCCACTCATGGTGACTTCCATCGGCTCCGGGACCAGATCCCGCACCTCTCGCGTGGGGACCCCGCGTTCATCGAAGAGATCGTCGGGGCGGTAGGAGCGGAGCCATCGTTCCACCTGCGCCAGGCGCTCCGGAGAGGACGCGACGTCCTCAAGCGGGACCTGGTGCGACCGCCACGTTCCCTCGACAGGCTCACCGTCAACTTCCTCGGGGCCGGTCCAACCCTTGCGGCTGCGGAGCACGATCATGGGCCACCGTGGGGACTGCGCGGCCTCGGGCACTTCCGCGCCGCGCGCCCGACGCTGAATCTGCGCGATCAGGTCGAACGCGCGGTCCATCGCGTGCGCCATGACGCTGTGAATCTCGATCGGATCGGTCGCGTCGCGAAGGTCCACGATGATCGGGTCATGTCCGTGACCACTCATGAGATCACGCAGCTGTTGCTCGGGCATCCGATCCATGACGGTGGGATTGTCGATCTTCCAGCCGTTCAGGTGCAGGATCGGCAGCACTGCGCCGTCTGTTCGAGGGTCCAAGAACGCCGCCGACTGCCAGGATGCCGACAGCGCCGCCGTCTCAGCCTCACCGTCGCCGATGACACAGGCAACGACCACGTCGGGGTCATCGAGGGCTGCACCATAGGCGTGCACCAGCGAGTAGCCGAGTTCACCGCCCTCCTGGATGGACCCCGGCACGTGGGGAGACGTGTGGCTCGGGATGCCCACGGGGGCCGAGAACCGAGAGAAGAGCTCCCGCATGCCGTCCTTGCTGCGCGGCATGTCCGGATAGGTCGCACTCCAGGGCCCCTCCAGCCAGCTGACCGCATTCATTGCAGGACCTCCATGGCCGGGCCCGGCGATGAAGAGCATCGGGATGCCGCGCTCGGCGATCACCCGGTTCAGGTGCCCGTAGACAAGCGTCAGTCCCGGAACCGTGCCGAAGTGCCCGAGCAGCCGGGGCTTGATGTCCTCGGGTTCGAGTGGACGTCGCAGCAGAGGGTTATCGCGCAGGTAGATCTGTCCGACGCTCAGGTAGGTGGCCGCCCGCCACCACGCATCGAGGCTGACGAGGGCATCCTTCCCGGTTTGCTCAGTGATCGCCGTCAGAACTCCACTGGCCGTCACCCGCGACCTCGACACCGTCGTCCGGCACCGGCACAAGCGCGATGGGTACGCCCGGGGAGAGCAGCAGATACGCCTCCCGGCGCATCCCCTCGCCGTCGTTGACTCGAAGCCAGCTCGGTCCGTCCGTGGTCCCATCCATGACCTCCTGACGAACCTCATCGAACTCGCGGCCGCCGACGCTGTAGAGCTCGCCGCCGTAAACGATGTCAATGCGCTTCATTGTTACCTCCGGACACCGGGTCACCTTCTCTGGGTTCGGGCACCACGTATAGGCCGGATGGGGAGTTCGCCGTGTAGGCGAGAGCTTCGACCCAGGCCATGTTGAGCTGCGGACGCCTGCCGCCGTAGAACTTGTAGACGAGCGAGCACCGGGGGTGGACCCAGACCGTCGTGCGCCCGTTTCCGATGCTCGCGTCATCCTTCCACGTGAAGTGAAAGGCCTCGTTCCGCCTCAACTTGGTTCCGATGACCACCTGGAGGTGAGCCAACGTGCGGTCGTCGAAATCGACCTTGACGTTTCCGTCGTAGATGAACTTTCCCATTCCGCTCCTTCTCCCGAATGTGGATGTAGCCCGAATCATCGGGGACATCCCGTGGTGCGGATCCCATGAACCTTCGCACGCCGAGCCCGGATGCACGAGGGTATTGACCTCGACCCCTGGGACCCCCTATGGCACCGTTCGGACCACCTTGTTCCCCGCAGGCGATGGCACGCTCCTGGTCAGCGCGCAACCCCTGATCTGCTCGACCCACCCCGGCATACCGTCACGACACGGGGAGGTCTCATGCCCGATTCTAGACGGTCGGCGTCGCCAGCCCAGGTGGCGCGGACCGTCAAATGCGCCGTCGCGATTGCCGGGCAGGCCATGTACCGATGGCTGCTCGCGAGCATGCTCTTCGGTCGGCCGGTGCTGCCCCGGTAGGCCCGTACCCCCGCCGCGACGGATGGTCAAGTCCCTCGGGTTCCCGCGGGGCCCGCCTTATCGTCACTGCATGACTTCGAACGATGCAACCCAGGACCCTCGGACCGCACACACCACCGACGATTTCCCCGAGCAGAAGCAGCAGCAGCCGGGGCTGGAGACCGAGATGACCCCGACGCCGGATCATGGCGAGGAGTCGTATATCGGACACGGACGGCTCGTCGGGCGGCGGACCCTGATCACCGGGGGCGACTCGGGAATCGGCAGGGCTGTCGCTATCGCCTTTGCGCGCGAGGGCGCTGACGTCGCCATCGCGTCGCTGCCGGAAGAGCACGAGGATGCCGAAAAGACCGTGGCGCTCGTTCGCGATGCGGGGGTTCGCGCGGCTTCGTTCAGCGGTGACGTTCGCGACGAGGGTTTCGCCGAGAAGATCGTCACCGATACGGTGGCCGAATTCGGCGGGATCGACATCCTGGTCTTAAACGCCGCCTACCAGCGCGACCGCGACAGTCTTGCCGAGCTCGAAACCGCCGAGTTCGACCGGACGTTCCGCACGAATTTGTACGGCTTGCTCTTCTCGGCGCGCGCCGCCATGGAGCACTTGGATGCTGGTTCGACCATCATCGTGACGTCGTCGATTCAAGCCTTCGACCCCTCGCCGGGCCTGCTTGACTACGCGATGACCAAAGCGGCCCAGGTAGCTTTCGTTCGCGCCATGGCGCAGGACCTCGGGCCCCGCGGCATCCGGGTCAACGCCGTCGCACCGGGTCCCATCTGGACCCCGCTCATCCCCGCGACGGACTTCGATGAGGAAAAGCTCACGACCTTCGGCAGCGACACCCCGCTCGGTCGCGCCGGCCAGCCCGCGGAACTTGCGGGCATGTACGTCTATCTCGCAAGTGACGAGGCCTCATACGTCTCGGGCGGCGTCTTCCCGGTCACGGGAGGACGCGCGCTCTAGCAGACCGCCGCGCCTTTCCCACTCCATCGGCCATTCGTGGCTCAGACGGCCACCGACAAAAGAAGGAACCATGCCTGGACGCCGGAACTCGAGTCTGAAGGACCCAGAGCTGTACGAGGAGCTGCGCGATGACGGAGCGTCGAAAGAGAAGGCGGCGCGCATCTCCAACGCCGCTGCCAATCGCGGGCGATCGAGCGTCGGCCGCAAGGGCGGTGAGTCGGGCAGCTACGACGAATGGACCGTCGACGAGCTCAAGAAGCGCGCGAAGGAACTGGGCCTGAGTGGCTACTCATCGATGCGCAAAAAGGAGCTCATCGACGCGCTGCGGAACCACTGAGGTTCGGCACCACCTTCACGACCGCGCCCAGCACGGCGGCCAACAGCGAGACGAGTTCCGTCACGAGGATGCCGAGCACCGTGGTGATCGCGGCGATCACTGCTGCCCAGATTCCGGCGGTTCGCAGAGCCTTCATGGGGCCAGGGTAACCCTTGTTAGCGTGCGGTGCAGGACTAAAGTTCGAGGGGCCATGGCTCATCTGGGGCCCCGCCCCGCACTCCCTCAAGCTGTCGGGTCCGCCGCTGAATCTCGTCGAGCGCCGCGGGGTCGGGGTCGATGGTGATCCCGCCCGCGACTGACTCGATGACGAGGGCGGCAGCCTCATTCAGAAGCAGAGTCGCGGTGACCGGGTTGCCCTCCGCACTCACGGCGGGAACTGTGACAGCATCCGCGGAACGGTGCTCGCTGAGCACACGGGCGTAATCGATCAGGGCAGCGGCAGTGTCGTCGTGCATGAAGAGCGACCTACCGGCATAGTGCACTTGCTTCATCTGGAGAACGTACCTTCCGTGGATTGCGACGTACGAGACCGTTGACAGGTGCGGGCTCTGGTCCTAGGTATGGCGGGCGCGCCATCCTCGTTTCCCGTGACGACCACGACTGCCACCTTGCCAGCTAGCAGCGCCCGACCTTCCTCCTACGTCTTCGAAATCTCGGCGTCCAGCCGCTCGATCACCCGCTGGGCGACGCTGGAGAGATGTCCGACCCAGGTCGCAGTCGCGAACACGAGAATGTCGGAATCCAGGATCTGCTGGCGGACCTGCGGCCATTGGTCACCGTCACCCATGTCGGCTTGCACGCCGGGACGGCTACCGAGATCGACCACACGCACCGCGGTGCCGGCGACGCCGTGACCCTTGAGGTCGACGAGCACGAGGTCGACGAGCTCTTGGGTGCTGGATTCGGCAGGCGACGGCTTGAGCGTGCCGTTCAGCGCGATCGCACGCAGGGGCGTATCAACCATGGGCGCAGTCAAACGGCCTCTGCCAGCGCCGTCGCGGGCCTTGACATCCGACGCCCGCAGCGCCTTCGTACCTCGGACGCCAGGACTACATGGCCAGACGTCTGAGGATGAGATCCATCACCCGGTCTGGCAACAGGCGACGCGCAGCGACGACGATCTTGGCCGATGCCGGGGTTGCGTAGCGGGTCTTCGGGCGCCTCGCGGTCGCCGCCCGCACAATCGCCGCGGCGACGTCCTCGGGCGTCCCGGATGCCGGCGAGTCATCGACGCGCTCGTAGTTGCGGACGAGGGCTCGGGCCTGCGCGGCATACGGACCGGCACCCGAATACTCCTGCGCGCTGCGACGGGAGATCGTGTTCCATTCGGTGCGGATCGGCCCGGGCTGGATGATGACGACGTCGATCCCGTGCGGGGCGAGTTCGATCCGCAGCGAGTCCGAGAGCCCTTCGACCGCGAACTTCGTGGCGTGATACCAGGAGCCGATCGGTTCGTAAATGCGCCCACCGATGGAGGAGACGTTGATGATCCGGCCTCGCCCGAGGGCGCGCATCGTCGGGAGCGCGAGTTGCGTCAACCGCGCCAGACCGAAGACGTTGACCTCGAACTGCCTGCGCGCCTCCTCGATGGGCACGTCCTCGAGAGCCCCGTAAGACCCGTACCCCGCGTTGTTGACGAGCACGTCCAGACGCCGCTGCTCCTGAAGAATGCGGTCGACGCCGGCCCGCAGCGACGCGTCATCCGTCACATCCATCTCGAGCACCTGGCACCCGGATGCCGTGAGTTCCTGCATCCGGTCGACTCGACGGGCTGCGCCATAGACGATCCAGCCCCGCGCGGCGAGGGCGAGTGCTGTGGCGTGACCGATCCCCGAGGAGGCGCCGGTGATGAGGGCGACGGGGCGTGGCTTCGGGCTCATTCCCCTAGTTCATCACGCCCGGTGGTGCTCCGCTGCGGATGTCAGTCCCAGTCGAGGTAGTCCTCGATGGGCCATGCAGTTTCGCCGACGTGGGTGAGCGGGAACAGGTCGCGCGCGCCCTCGATCGTGACGACGCTGATCCGGTCGGGAGCGATGGCGGCGAGCGCCTGACCGTTTGCCGGCGGAGCCACCTCGTCATCCGCTCCCTGGATGATCAGGATGGGGACGCCGGGCGGGACCTCGAGCGCGCCGATCTCGGGCGTGGCGCCGCGAGCAGAGCTCTGCATGGCGACGAGGTCGGGCTTGCGAGCGTTCTCCGGGATCTCGGAGGCAGCGGATGCCGCGGCATCCTCGGGTCCGTCAACGCCGAGAAGCAGGAGTCCACCGAACCGCCCGGGGTGGCCGAGGGAAGCGATACGTGCCACCGTGCCCCCGAAACCGTGTCCACCGACCCAGGGGAAAGCGAGGCCGAGGTGGTCCATCACGTCGATGATGTCCTGAGCGAGATCATGCATCGTCGGCTCGACGCCAGCTTGCGGACGACGACTTCCGATCCGCACGACGTGGAAGTCCTCCTCGGCGAGTGCTTCAGCAAGCGGGCCGAGGTAGCCGATGTTCAACCCCTGCCCGGGCAGCAGCACGAGGGCCGGGCCGTTGCGGCGGTCGTCGGCGTACGGGATCGCTCGCCCATCGGGTTCGAACGTCTCGATCTCAGCCATCGTATGGGCCCCTCCTCGGTGCATGGCTCTTGTCACAGCACGAGGAATCGCTACCACCGGCACGCACCCTGCACGACCTTATCCGACGCGACGTGCTCCGTGTCTGCGTGCGTGAGGTACTCAGGGGGCCACGAGGCGCAAGAGCAGCTCCGCCGTGAGGTACCGTGCACGTCCCAGCGGCGAGCGCGGGTCGTAGCCGAGATCGCGCGTGAGCGCCTCGTGGCGCGCCTGGACAGTCGAGTGATGCATGCCCAAGGCCGCGGATGCGCCGCGCAGACTGTCTGTGTTGACAAGGGCATCCAGAACGTCTCGGGACCTCGGATCTAGTCCCGCAAGAGTTGTCACGTCCTCGGGAGGCGCAGAGGGGTCGAACGCCCCGACGGCGAGCAAAAGTGAGCCGAGTTCGCCAGCGTCAACCACCGGGTGAGCAGGACCGGTCAAGCGCAAGGCCAGCGTTGCGGCCTCCCATCCCTCCGGCAGGAGATCAGCGCGAACCCACGGGCTGATACCGCCCCGCGCTGGTGCCTCCCGAGTCGAATCGAGGAGCAGTCCTCGCAGCACACCTGCGTGCCCAGCGAGCAGCACGGAGCCGGGTTCATCATGGTCGGGAGGAAGCGCGGCAATGCGCACCCGGCTCGAGGCATCCAGGCGAAGGCGCGCAAGAGAAGCGACGCGATCGGCTCGTGGGCGGTCCCTGTCGATGACGATCTCGAGAGCAGCGTCGGGCTCATGGCGAGCGAGAGTCACAGTGACTGCGAGCGCGAACCGTTCGACAACCATCTCATCTGCAACGACGTGGATGTCACCGCGCTCGAGCCAGACCCGACCTCCCGGTACGTCCCGAGCCGGCGACGTGACCACAGGATCGCCATCGACCTGCCGACCTGATGCATCGCGACGGCGGATGCGATCGCGGTGCTCAAGGCCCGCGGTTACGCCCGAAAGGGTCGCAGCGGCACGCAGCAGCGCATCGATCCCTGCCCCCGCTCCGACGAGCGCGTCGAAATACGTGATCACCTTGAGGGTCTCGCTGGCCTCGGGATCAAGAGCAGTAATGCGACCCACAAGCTCCTGCATGCGCTTCACCCACCTCGGGGCGCTCCACGGCGAGGCCCCGCGCTCACCTTAGCGGGAGCACGGGTCGTCCGCCTCAGTTACTGGGAGAGAAGTCGCGCCACCCACGCGTCGCGGGCGGCGACCATCGCCTGACCGATAGCCGATTGCGGGGCCATCTGATCGAACCCGTGGAACCCTCCCGGCCATACGTGGAGTTCGGCCTGCGTACCCGCATGCCACAGTGCCGTCGCATACGCGACGTCCTCGTCGCGGAAGACCTCGACGGAGCCGCAGTCGATGAACGCGGGCGGGAGCCCGGACAGATCGGTCGCGCGCGCGGGAGCGGCGTAGATCGACACGTCCGCGGTGCCGCGGCGGTCGCCCAGGAGGGCCGACCATCCCGTGATGTTGCTCGTGCGATCCCACACGCCGACACCGTTGACCTGGGCAGTAGAGACCGTCTCATCCCGGTCATCGAGCATCGGATAGATCAAGACCTGCCCGGCCAGCGCCGGTCCCTGACGATCACGCGCGAGGAGGGCCGTACCCGCAGCCAGGCCTCCGCCCGCGCTCGCGCCGGCGATGATGAGCCTCTCAGGATCGATGCCCAGCTCGTGCGCGTTCTCGGCCGTCCACACCAACCCCGCATAGCAGTCCTCGATCGGATAGGGATCGGGGAACTCGGGGGCCAAGCGATACTCAACGGTGACAGCCACAGCACCGTGCTCGACAATCCACGGCAGGATCTGGCCGATGCCGGTGAACCTGTCGCCGATGATCATTCCCCCACCATGAGTGTGGAACACGCCGGGTCCGACACCGGTACTGCCAATCCGACGCAGCACGCTGACTTCGATATCTGCCGCGCCGTAGCCCGGTATCACGTGGTCGACGCGTTCGACACCAGCTTCGGCAAGAAGCTCATCGATCGGAATCGCACCGGGGAGACCCTGCCGCAGCACGGGGATCATCTCTGGCGTGATAGCCGGTGGAAGCGCCTCAGCGAGGACTGCAAGCACAGCCTCAAGTTCCGGATCGAACGGTGGGCGTGGGAGCGTTTCAGCCATGGGAACTCCTTCGTTCTCCATCGTGAGCAGTTGTGTCCACAGCATTCACCGCGGCGGTTCGTGCCGCGACCGCCGAACGTGGCAGATCACCACCACAAGACCCGCCAGGCGGCGCACCGAGTACTTCGCGACGCAACTCAGTTGTTGAAGCGGAACTCCACCACGTCGCCGTCCTGCATGACGTAGTCCTTACCTTCAAGCCGCGCCTTGCCGCGAGCGCGGGCTTCGAGCACCGAACCCGCGTCGACGAGATCGTCGAACGAGATGACCTCGGCCTTGATGAAGCCCTTCTCGAAATCGGTGTGGATGACGCCGGCGGCCTGCGGCGCCTTCCATCCCTTGCCGATCGTCCAGGCGCGGGCCTCCTTCGGGCCGGCGGTGAGGTAGGTCTGCAGGCCCAGAGTGTCGAACCCGATTCGGGCGAGCTGATCGAGACCGGACTCCGCCTGGCCGGTGGAGGCAAGCAGTTCTGCGGCATCCTCGGGGTCGAGGTCGATGAGCTCGGACTCGATCTTCGCGTCGAGGAAGACCGCCTGTGCGGGAGCGACGAGCGCCGCGAGGTTCGCCTTGGCGTCGGCATCGGTCAACACCGCCTCGTCCACGTTGAACACGAAGATGAAGGGCTTTGCGGTCAGCAGACCGAGCTCACGGATCGGGGCCAGCTCGATTCCGGAGGCCGAGAGCAGCGTCCCGCGCTCGAGCGCGTCTTTCGCGGCGAGCGCGGTCTCGAGCACGACCGGGTCGAGCTTCTTGCCCTTGACCTCTTTCTCGTACCGCGTGATCGCCTTCTCGAGCGTCTGGAGGTCAGCGAGCTGCAGCTCGGCGTTGATGGTCTCCATGTCGTTCTTCGGGTCGACGGCTCCGTCGACGTGCACGACATCCGAATCGGCGAAACCGCGCACGACCTGGGCGATGGCGTCGGCTTCGCGGATGTTGGCGAGGAACTGGTTACCCAGGCCCTCCCCCTCTGACGCGCCGCGGACGATGCCGGCGATGTCGACGAACGAGACGCTGGCCGGAAGAATGCGCTCGGATCCGAAGATTCCCGCGAGGGTGTTCAAGCGCGGGTCGGGGAGGTTGACGACGCCGACGTTCGGCTCGATCGTCGCGAACGGGTAGTTCGCCGCGAGCACCTGATTCTTCGTCAGGGCGTTGAAGAGGGTCGACTTGCCGACATTCGGGAGTCCGACGATTCCGATGGTAAGAGCCACGGGGGTCCAGTCTACGGGGGCAGCGCGCCCTCGCCTCGGCGCGCCTCGGGTGCGATGTCGGATGGGCACGCGATGCTGAAGCCGTGTCACTGGATTTCACCGCAATCGACTTCGAAACGGCGAATTCCAGCAATGCCTCAGCGTGCGCCGTCGGGCTTGCCCGCGTGCGTGACGGGCAGATCGTCGAGACGGCGGGTTGGCTTATCCGTCCACCGTTCCCCCACGACCGGTTCTTCGAGATCAACACCCGCATCCACGGGATCCGCGAACAGGACGTCGTAGACGCGCCGACCTGGGCACAACAACTGCCGGGTCTGTGCGATTTCATCGGCGATGACGTCGCGATCGCCCACAACGCCGGCTTCGATATGAGCGTCATCCGCCGGGCCTGCGAGGCAACCGGAACTGCCTGCCCTGACCTGACCTACGCGTGCACGGTGCAGATCTCACGACGCACCTACGACATCCCGTCTCACCGCCTTCCGGCCGCGGCAGCCGCCGCCGGATACGCGGGTTTCGTACACCACGAGGCCGTCGCGGATGCCGTCGCCTGCGCACACATCGCGATCGATGCTGCCCGTCGCACAGCCGCACCTGACATCACGTCCCTCGCCGAAGCACTCGGGGTCCGGCTCGGGCGCCTCGAGGGATTCGCCGCAGCACCCGAGACGATCTTCGCCTGACACGCCACGACCTCTGCCTCGGTCACGGCGCGGTGAACCGGCGATGTCGGTGGCCCGCGGCATCCTGACGACATGGACGCATTACTGGTGTCGGGAATCATCCTCGGGAGCCTCGCGGCAGGCCTCATCGCGGGGTGGGCCTTCGGTGCGACGGGGGCGCGGGCGCGATCGATAGCCCAGCTCGCCGCGGTGCGCGAGCAGCTGGCCGCAACCTCCGCCGCACACGAGGCGACGCTCGTGCAGCTGGCCCAGCAGAAGGAGTGGTACCGCGACCTCGTCACCCAGACCCGCTCTGATCAAGCAGTCCGCGAAGAACGCGAGCGACGCGAACAATCGGTCCTCCGCGCCCTCGAACCGGTGCGCGAGACACTGCAGTCGATGCAGGTGGCGGTTGCCGAGCTCGAACGCGAACGCCAGAACCAGTACGGCACGATCGCCGAGCAGCTGCGGCGAGCGCAGCAGTCCGATGAGGCTCTGCGCGCCACGACCGAGAGCCTTGCCAGTGCCCTCCGTTCCGGCAGCACCCGAGGCGTCTGGGGCGAGACCCAGCTGCGCCGCGTCGTCGAGGCTGCGGGGCTGACGCGGCATGTCGATTTCGACATCCAGTCGACGATCGAAACGGATGCCGGCGCTGGCCGCCCCGACATGATCATTCGCCTGCCGGGAGATAAGGCCATCGCCGTCGACGCCAAGGTGCCACTTGACGCCTACCTCGAGGCCGCAGCGGTCCCCGACACCGCAGTCGGCGCCGAAGCAGCATCCCGACGTGCGCTCATGGACAAGCACGTCAAGGCCATGCGCGCACACGTCGACGCCCTCGCGAAGAAGACCTACTGGGCCGGTTTGACCTCGAGTCCCGAGTTTGTGATCTGCTTCGTGCCCAGCGAGTCGCTGCTGTCGACGGCACTGGATACCGACCCCACGTTGCTCGATTACGCGTTCGGGAGACGCGTCGCGCTGGCGTCACCGGTCAACCTGTGGGCAGTGCTGAAGACCGTCGCCTACACCTGGACGCAGCAGGATGTCACCGCGGACGCCAGACGCCTGTTCGATCTCGGCAATGAACTCTTCACGCGGCTCGGCGGCCTCGCATCGCACGCCAACGACCTGCGCCGGTCGATCGAGCGGACTGTCGAGTCCTTCAATCGCTTCGCCGGAACGCTCGAGTCCCGCGTGCTCGTGACGGCGAGGAAGTTCCCCGGAATCGATGACACGAAACTGGATGCCGTCACTGGCCCCGCAGCGATCGAGTCATCACCCCGTCACCTGACGGCGTTCGAACTCTTGGAACCGGATTCGGAGCGCGACACGAGTGGATCTGAGGTAACGACCGAAGACGATCCCACCGCTCGCATCACCGCTGAGCTCGGCGAAATCAGGGGTCGTATTCAGGCGCCTACGCACCGCCGGGAATGAGGCTCAGCAGGGCGACAACCGTGCCCGAGACCAAGATGAACGCTCCGATCGACCACCACACCGAGGGTTGATGCCCCACGGGGCGACGAACACGGAACAAGACATCCGGCCGTCGTGCGGGATCGCTGGCATCGGCGATCACGGCCTGAGCACCGGTGTGCGGTCCCGTACGGGGATTCCGGTCTTCGCTCGGTGGTGTCGACATGGCGTCACTCCTCGCTTCGGTTCGGACTCCTCCGATTCTGCCAGAGGTCCACGCCGAGGCTGCCGCACCGCGCCCGGGATGAGCGCCGCTCGTCAACGCAACGGGGTGCTCACGGGGACTCAGAGCCACTTCGACACGAGGTGCTCAGACGAGATCCGACGCAGCGTCCCCGATGCCCCACGGAGCACGACGCTTTCGGTGTAGACGTATCCACCTTCACGCCGAACCCCGGCGACGAGCTCGCCGTTGGTCACGCCGGTCGCAACGAAGATCGTGTTGTTGCCCCGAACCATGTCGTCGGCCTCGTAGATATGTCCGTCGACCTTGAGGCCCGCATCGATAGCACGCTGCGCCTCGTCGTCATTGCGAGGCCAGAGCCGGCCCTGGATGTGACCGCCAAGAGCCTTGATCGCGCAGGCCGTGACGATCCCCTCGGGGCTGCCTCCGATACCCACGCACATGTCGGTGCGTGCGTTGTGGCGGGCCGCGTTGATCCCGCCCGCGACATCGCCGTCGCTCATGAGGCGCGTGCCGGCACCTGCCTCACGGATCTCCTCGATGAGCTTGTCGTGACGAGGACGGTTCAGGACCGAAACGACGATCTCGTCGACCGGCTTTCCCAACGCCTGTGCGAGCAGGCGGATGTTCTCCGCGATCGGGAGGCGGATGTCGACCACGCCGACACCGGCGGGGCCGGTCACGAGCTTGTCCATATAGAAGACCGACGAGGCGTCGAGCATGGTGCCGTGATCCGAAACGGCAAGCACGGAGAGCGCGTTATTGCGACCCTCGGCCGTCAGGGAGGTCCCATCGATCGGGTCGACAGCGACGTCGCACTTCGGACCACGGCCGTTGCCGACGCTCTCGCCGTTGAAAAGCATGGGGGCGTCATCCTTCTCGCCCTCGCCGATCACGATGGTGCCGTCGAAGCTCACGGTGGTGAGGAACGCGCGCATCGCGTCAACCGCCGCGCCGTCGGCTGCCTCTTTGGCGCCGCGGCCGATGAAAGGCACCGACCGGATCGCCGCAGCCTCGGTCGCGCGGACCAGCTCGAGAGCCAGGTTCCGGTCGGGATGCAATGGGCTCATGTCTGCGGTCAGGCTCACCATGATTTCACCCTAGCCACGCTCGCGACCGGGCCCGCGAGGTTGCGCCCTGAGGTTGAGGTAAGAATTGCGGTTCTTGCCAGGTCAGAAAGCGATGGAGGTCACACGCCGCTGTGACCGCTCGAAGCGCCAGCGGCGCCGCCTTTCGCGGCTACGGTCGCACCACGGGCGCAGTCGTCGCATCGAAGTGCTGGGCCACCAAGAGAATCCCCCCGGACGAGTTCGCCGAGTTGGCCAGGTCCTCGATCCATTCACGACTGAGTTGCGGCGATTCCGGCTCATCGAAGACGAAGCGCAACGGAATGGACGGATGCAACCACAGGGTCGTGCGCCCCGGTTCCTGGTCGTCTGGGTGCTGCCACGACACCGTGAAACTCTCACCGCGGCGCAGCTTCGTGGCGATCACCACTTTGAGATGCGCAAGCGCGAGGTCATCGATGTAGATCGGGGTCGCCGATCCTCCGTAATAAACAGTTCCCATGCGCGCAACCCTACGTGCCGGGCCGTGAATAACGGCCGACATGGCAGAACCTTCATGTTTGGGTTCGGGGTCACCCGGCCGCGACGGAATCTCACGGCCGACCGCCTCGGCGCTCGTTGACGCGCTTCGCTAGAGTGACGGTGAACCCCCACCGAGGTGATTCCCCACCGACAAGGAGCGCACTCATGCCCGTCGCAACCCCCGACCAGTACGCCGAGATGCTCGACCGCGCCAAGGCGGGCGGGTTCGCCTACCCGGCCATCAACGTCTCCAGCTCGCAGTCCATCAACGCCGTGCTGCAGGGTCTGGCCGAGGCCGGTTCTGACGGCATCCTGCAGGTGACGACCGGCGGCGCCGATTACTTCGCCGGGCACACCGTCAAGGCGCGGGCCACCGGAGCGCTCGCAATGGCGAAGTTTGCCACCGAGGTCGCCAAGAACTACCCGATCACTGTCGCACTGCACACCGACCACTGCCCCAAGCCCGCCCTCGAAGACTTCGTGCTGCCGCTGCTTGCAGCATCCGAAGAGCAGGTGAAGGCCGGTGGCGAGCCGATCTTCCAGTCGCACATGTGGGATGGATCGGCGGTCCCGCTGGGCGAGAACATCGAGATCGCCAAGGAACTGCTTCCCCGGCTGAAGAACATCAACGCGATCCTCGAGGTCGAGATCGGCGTCGTCGGCGGCGAAGAGGATGGCGTCAAGCACGAGGGCACGAACGACGCGCTCTACACCACGACCGGCGACGTCGCCCAGGTGGTTGAGGCACTGGGCCTCGGAGACCAGGGACGCTGGATCGCCGCGCTCACCTTCGGCAACGTGCACGGCGTCTACAAGCCGGGCAACGTCAAGCTCAAGCCGGAACTGCTCGGCGAGATCCAGGAGGGTATCGCCGCGAAGTTCGGCACGGCGGCAAAGCCCCTGGACCTCGTCTTCCACGGTGGCAGCGGCTCGACCGAGGAAGAGATCGCCCTGGCCGTCGCGAACGGCGTGATCAAGATGAACATCGACACCGACACGCAGTACGCGTTCACGCGCTCCGTTGCCGGCTTCATGTTCAGCAACTACGACGGCGTCTTGAAGGTTGACGGCGAGGTCGGCAACAAGAAGGCCTACGACCCCCGCGCATGGGGCAAGGTGGCGGAGTCCGCGATGGCGGCACGCGTCGTCGAGGCCACCCAGCAGCTCGGTTCCGCGGGCAAGTCGCTCGGGGTCTGAGTTTCGCCGCGTCGGCGATCAGTCAGCCGACCCGCGTATCTGGCCTCAGGAGATCGAGGTCAGGTACGCGGTGAAGGCGGGGTCTGACATGAGCGGAACGATCGCCAGCGCGCCGACGACCAGATGAGTCACGACGGCGCCGACCAGCGGAACCCACCACGCGATCTTGCCGGCCATGGTCCGCCGCACCGAGAACCACGCGGTGATGAGGTAGCCGATGATCAGCGCGACGGCAGCTGCAGCGCCCCAGGTCTGTCCTCCATCGAGGTTTGTGAACTCGCCGGGGATCCCCATGACCTCGAAGACCGTTGCGGCGTACTGCGGGAAGTCCAAGAGCGCGAGGGCGGCGACAGCGACGTTGACCAACGCGTAGGCGAGCAGGGCGAAGGTGACGATACGGTCGATGGCTCGCGTGCGTCCGGGCCCGACCGAAGCGGGGGCTGCCGCGTCTGCGTTACTCCGGGATGCCGACGCCGCGGCATCCGTCACCGACTCGCCGGTCTCGAGCGACCACGTCGCGTCGGGCTTCTGGATGCGCGCTCGCTGCTCCTCCGGTGTCGCGTAAACGCCGTACTGCGGCTCGGGTCGGTCGTCTTTGTCGTCGCTCATGCGCGTACGCGTCCGCCCCGGTGTTCGCCCGAGCTCTGCCGCAGTTCCTTGGGAAGCGAGAACATCAGGTCCTCCTCGGCAGTGCGCACCTCTTCGACGTCGCGGTAGCCCGCGGCCGCGAGATCCTCGAGTACCTGCTGAACCAGGACCTCGGGAACCGATGCGCCGCTGGTGACACCGACACTGGCAACGCCGTCGAGCCACTCCTGCCGAATTTCGTCGGCGTAATCGACGCGGTAAGCCGCCTTCGCGCCGTACTCGAGCGCGACCTCGACGAGTCGCACACTGTTGGAAGAGTTTGCCGAACCGACCACGATCACCAGGTCTGCGCCCTGCGCGACCTTCTTGATGGCTACCTGGCGGTTCTGGGTCGCGTAGCAGATGTCATCGGAGGGCGGATCCTGCAACTCGGGGAACCGCTCGCGCAACCGCCTGACGGTCTCCATCGTCTCGTCCACCGAGAGGGTAGTCTGCGACAGCCACACCACGCGGGACGGATCCCGCACCTCGACCGTGTCGGCCTCCTCGGGCGAGTTCACAATCGTGATGTGCTCGGGTGCCTCCCCAGCGGTCCCCTCGACCTCTTCATGACCGAGGTGACCGATCAAGAGGATCTCGAACTCGTCACGGGCGAAGCGCACCGCTTCGCGGTGAACCTTCGTGACCAGTGGGCAGGTCGCGTCGATTGCCTGCAACTGGCGATCGGCTGCCGACTGCACGACGGCCGGCGACACACCGTGCGCGCTGAAGACGACGTGGGCGCCCTCCGGCACTTCGTCGACCTCGTCGACGAAGATCGCACCTTTCTGTTCGAGCTCGGTCACGACGTGGATGTTGTGAACGATCTGCTTGCGAACGTAGACGGGCGCACCGAATCGCTCGAGTGCCTTTTCGACCGCGATCACGGCTCGATCCACGCCCGCGCAGTATCCCCGGGGCGCAGCAAGCAGCACCCGCTTAGGTCGATCGACCGGGATATCCTGGAGGCGCTCACGGCGCCGCGGAACGCGGGGCATGGGCATGTGTACCGCGGGAGTGCTCATCGGTCCGATTCTACGGGGGCGGCCTGAGCGCGGGCCGGGCAAGCCGAAAGGGATCATGACGACGTTTCAGCCCGAGCACGTTCCCGGCCAGGCTCCGCCGCCGGATTCGGTGCATCCGCGGGATTCGAGCGCCCAGTCGCCGACCTCGGTTGCTCGCCTGGGCGAGACCATTCGCGGTTTTGTCGAAACGTGGGGATCGGTGTGGGTCGAGGGCGAGATCACATCGTGGAACCTTCGCGGCGGCAACGTCTTCGGACGCATCAAAGACCTCGCGACCGACGCGACCATCTCCATCCGAATCTGGTCGAGTACCCGCCAGCGACTTCCCGGCGACCTCGCCGTCGGCGATCGCGTCGTTGCGTGCGTCAAAGCCGACTACTTCACCCGCACCGGCGACTTCAGCTTTGCGGTTTCGGCGATGCGGCACGTGGGGCTCGGCGACCAGCTCGAGCGACTCGAGCGGCTCCGGGTCCAGCTGCGCGGCGAAGGGCTCTTCGATCCCGCCCGAAAGAAGCAGCTCCCCTTCCTCCCCCACCTCATCGGCCTGATCACGGGCGAGAACTCGGACGCCGAGAAGGACGTGCACCGCAACGCCGAACTACGCTGGCCGCGCGTGCGGTTCCGCACGCAGTACGCGGCGGTTCAGGGTGACCGCTGCGTGCCCGAAACGATCGCGGCTCTGAAGGTCCTGGATGCTGACCCCGACGTGGATGTGATCATCATCGCCCGCGGCGGCGGGGATCCCCAGACGCTCCTGGGATTCAGCGACGAACGGCTCGTGCGGGCGGTGGCGGCAGCATCCACCCCTGTGGTCAGCGCGATCGGACACGAGAACGACCATCCGATCCTCGACGATGTCGCCGATCTGCGCGCATCCACCCCGACGGATGCCGCCAAGCGCGTGGTCCCTGATGTTGCGGAGCAGAGGGCGCTCGTGTCCCAGTTGCTCAGCCGCGCTCGGACCAGGGTGACGCAGCGACTGGGTCACGACATCACCCAACTCGAGCAGCTTCGCTCGCGCCCCGTGCTGCGCAACCCCGAGAACGCCCTGGCCCAGCGAGCGCAGCACATCGAGCTCCTGGTCGCGCGAGGGCGCGACCACGCCGAACGAGCCGTGGCCGTGCAGACTCGGCAGACCGCGGAGCTGCGAGCGGCGGTGCGCGCCCTGTCCCCCGCTTCGACTCTTGCCCGCGGCTACGCCATCGCCCACGTCACCGGTGGGGTCATCGTCCGAGACGCCGCGCAGGCGCCTGCCGGTACCGACGTCACCGTGACGCTCGGGCGCGGCTCGTTCGCTGCACGTTCAGCAGGCGAGGTCGACGAGACCAGCGCCTCCGACGTGCCGCTCTAGGATGGAAGCCATGACCGCCGCGAACCCGCCTGCACCGGGGGACGTCGACGACCTGTCGTTCGAACAAGCTCGCGACGAGCTGGTTCGGGTCGTCGCAGCGTTGGAGCAGGGCGCACCGACCCTCGAGGAGTCGCTCCGGCTCTGGGAGCGTGGCGAGGCTCTGGCGGCACGATGTGAGCAGTGGCTCATCGGGGCGAAACAACGATTGGATGCTGCGCGCGCAGCCTCGACGCCCTCGCCGAGCGGAGACGAGTCGTGATGGCGCAGCGCGAGCGAATCGTCGCCGAGCTCGGCCGCCCCGAAACTCCCGAGGAGACAGCGGCGCGCAAGGCCGAGTCATCGCGCGTCTATCGCTCGAGCCAGACGTTTCGCAATCTCATCGCTGCCCTCGTCATCACCCTCGGGATCGTCGCGATCGTCATCTTCGCCGTGCCACGCGGCGAGCCACCAGCCCCAGAGCCGATCGAGGTCGCCGCGGTTGCCGCCGATGTCTCGGGCACGCTGGAGGGGTCGACCGCACTCGTCCCCGTCGTACCCGAGTCCTGGCTGGTCACCTCGGCCGGGGTCGCGGGAGACGACCCGCGTACGTGGACGGTGCTCTACGTCCCTGCCGACGACGCCGGGTTCGTGCGAGTCTCCCAGGGCTTTGGCGCCGACGCGACATGGCCGACACGCGAGCTCTCGGGAGCTGACGCCGCAGGCACGACGACGATCGACGGCGTCGAGTGGATCGAATACGACATCCCCGACCCCGCTCGCGCCGGCAATATCTCGGCTGCTCTGAGCACCACCGCCGGTGCCGACACAATCCTCGTCTACGGCGCAACGGATGCCGACACCCTCCGCGTGGTCGCGGCCGGTCTCGCCGATCAGATCGTCACCGCCCAGGAGGAGAACTCATGACGCCGATCGCGACTCCCGCCGAGGTGTGGGGCGACATGCGCGAAGGCAATGCCCGGTTCGTCTCGGGCGACCCCTCACACCCCCGGCAGGACGTGGAGCGCCGTCACGAGTTGGCCGGGGGTCAACGCCCGCGTGCCGCGCTGTTCGGGTGCGCCGACTCGCGCCTTGCGGCCGAGATCATCTTCGATCAGGGCCTCGGCGACCTGTTCGTCGTCCGAAACGCCGGTCAGGTCATCTCCGACTCTGTCGTGGGCAGCCTCGAGTACGCCGTCGCGGTTCTCGATGTTCCCCTGATCGTCGTGCTCGGACATGACGAGTGCGGTGCCGTGGCAGCAGCTATCGAGTCCACAACCGCTGATGCCCCCTCTCTTCCGCCGCACATCTGGCGACAGATCGCACCCATCGTTCCGGCGGTCAGGCGCGTCATCCGCGCTTCCGAAGGCGGATCGGTGGACGCCGAAGAGGTCGGCCGCGAGCACCTGCGTGACACCGTCGCAGAGCTCCTCCACTCCTCCGAGCTCATCAGCGATGCCGTCGCCGCCGGAACCCTCGCGATCGTCGGCGCGAACTATCGCCTGTCGGAGGGAACGGCGATCCCCGATGTCATCGTGGGCGCCGCCGAGAACCCCTGATCACTGCGGGCAGATGCCCGAATCCACCTGAAGCGAAGGAACGAGGACGTGACTGACATCGAGTACCGCATCGAACACGACACGATGGGCGAAGTGCGGGTGCCCAAGAACGCACTGTATGCCGCACAGACCCAGCGGGCAGTCGAGAACTTCCCGATCTCGGGCGATGCGCTCGACCCCGCGCAGATCGTGGCGCTGGCACGCATCAAGAAGGCCGCGGCGCTTGCCAACCGAGACCTCGGCACCCTGGACGCTCAGATCGCGGAAGCGATCGCAGCGGCGGCGGACAAGATCATCGGGGGGGCGCACGCCGACCAGTTCCCGATTGACGTGTACCAGACCGGCAGCGGAACGTCGTCGAACATGAACATGAACGAGGTCCTCGCTACCCTGGCGACGCGCAGCCTCGGCCAGACCGTGCACCCCAACGACCACGTGAACGCTTCGCAGTCATCGAACGACGTCTTTCCCACCTCGGTGCACGTCGCAGTGACCCAGGAGCTCATCGATGACCTCATTCCCGCGCTTGACCACCTGTCGGTTGCCCTCGAAGAGAAGGCAGAACTCTGGAAGAGCGTCGTGAAGTCCGGCAGGACTCACCTCATGGATGCCACTCCCGTGACCCTCGGCCAGGAGTTCGGCGGCTACGCGCGCCAGATCCGTCTCGGCATCGAGCGTGTTCAGGCTGTCATCCCCCACGTGGCCGAGGTGCCGCTGGGCGGCACCGCCGTCGGAACCGGAATCAACACTCCGCTTGGATTCCCGCAGAAGGTGCTCGAGATCCTGGTCGCCGAGACCGAGCTGCCGATTACCGAGGCCAAGGATCACTTCGAAGCCCAGGCGAACCGCGATGCGCTTGTGGAAGCATCGGGTGCGCTGCGGACGATCGCGGTGTCGCTCACGAAGATCAACAACGACCTGCGGTGGATGGGGTCGGGCCCGAACACAGGTCTCGCTGAACTGCGGATTCCCGACCTGCAGCCCGGCTCGTCGATCATGCCCGGCAAGGTGAACCCCGTCGTCCCCGAAGCGACCCTGATGGTGTGCGCGCGCATCATCGGCAACGACGCCACGATCGCCTGGGCAGGAGCCTCGGGCGCATTCGAGCTGAACGTCGCGATCCCTGTGATGGGAACGGCGCTGCTCGAATCGATCAGGCTGCTCTCGAACACGGTCCGGGTCCTGGCAGACAAGACGATCGCGGGTTTGGAAGCAAACGTCGAGCGCGCCTCAGCCTTTGCCGGCATGTCGCCGTCCATCGTGACGCCGTTGAACAAGCTGATCGGCTACGAGGCGGCGGCCAAGATCGCCAAGCACGCGGTCGCCGAAGGGATCACGATTCGGGAAGCCGTCGTTGCCCTGGGCTACATCGAGCGCGGCGAGCTGACCCTCGAGCAACTCGACGAGAAGCTCGACTTGCTCTCGATGACCCACCCAGGCTGAGTCGCCGTGGATGCGCCGGGCCGGTGCTCCGGGCGATAATCACCCCATGACACGGTCCCAGCGGCCGCGATCTGCTCGGCGCCGCATCGTCACGGGGGTGGCCCTGGCGTGCGCGGTCGCCCTTGCCCTCGTCGGGGGCGTCACGTTCACGGTGCAGGCAGCGGCGCTCTGGCGTGCCGGAACGCCGCTGGATGGCCTGCTGATTCCCATGATCGCCTTTGGCGTCGCATCCGTCTTCACCATTGCTCTCGTGGCCCTCGTCGGCTGGTTCGTCGCGGGCGCGGCACTGCGGTCGATCACGGAAGTCCGCGAAGCAGCTGACAGTATGACGGTCGCCGATCTCAGCCGCCGCCTGCCCTCCGATGGAGGCGAGGGCATCGCTGAGCTGTCGCAGACTGTCAACTCGATGCTCGACCGCCTCGAGGGTTCGGTTGACTCGCAGCGACAGCTGCTGGATGACGTGCGGCACGAGCTGAAGACACCGATCACCATCGTGCGCGGCCACCTCGAAATCATGAATGCTTCGGATCCGGCCGACGTCGAAGCCACCCGGGCGATCGGCATCGCTGAGCTCGATCGCCTCAACCGACTGGTAGAAGACATCGATCTGCTGGCAGCGGCAGAGACCGACACCTACGCGTCTGATGAGATCGATCTTGCCACTCTCAGCACACGGATGGCTGACATGGTTGCCGTCATTCCCGGACACGACTGGCGCGTCACCGATCGAGCGACGGGGCGGATGCTCGGCGACGGCGACCGCCTCCTTCAAGCGTGGTTGCAGCTGGCAGACAATGCCTCGAAGTACTCTCCCGACGCGAGCCCGATCGACATCGGCAGCGCAGCGGACCCTGCAGAAGTCCGTTTCTGGGTCCGCGACCACGGTCCCGGTGTACCGCCGGCAATGCGTCATCGCATCTTTCGTCGATTTGACCGAGCGGGACGACGCCGAAGTGTGGGAGGCTCGGGGTTGGGATTGGCAATCGTCGATGCCATCGCGAAAGGCCACGGTGGCCGTTGCGAGGTGACCGATACCCCCGGGGGTGGGGCAACGTTCACGATCCACGTGCCGCACACCAGCGGCGCGTCCTATCCGTCGCCGGTGCGCGCCGATGACGTGATCCATCAGGGGGGAAAGCGGTGACGAGGATCCTCATCGCAGAAGACGAGCCGCAGATCTCAGCGTTCGTGGAGCGGGGGCTGCGCGCAGCGGGCTACGACGTCGTTGTCGTCGACGACGGTCCACCTGCGCTCGACCTTCTTCGGGTCGGGGGGATCGACCTTGGCCTCCTCGATATCGGTCTGCCCACGGTGGACGGGCTCGAGGTGCTTCGGCAGATTCGTCGCGAGGGTCGCACGGTGCCCATCATCATGCTCACTGCCCGCACCAGCACCCGGGATACTGTCGAAGGCCTCGAGTCCGGGGCGAACGACTACATCCGGAAGCCGTTCACGTTCGAGGAACTTCTCGCGCGCGTGCGCTCTCGGCTGCGCGAGATGCCGACGGATGCCGGGACGACGATTGTCCACGGAGAGGTTTCGCTCGATCTCCTGTCGCGTCGGGCTCTGGTAGCAGGCCGCGAGGTGGAGCTGTCGGCGCGGGAGTTCGCCCTCGCCGAGCAGTTCCTCCGCAGCCCCGGGATGGTGCTGTCTCGCGAACAGCTCCTCAGCCGCGTCTGGGAGATGGACTTCGATCCCGGGTCGAACGTCGTCGACGTGTACGTGCGCTACCTACGCGGCAAGCTCGGCGCCCACCACATCGCGACGGTCCGCGGAGCCGGCTACCGCTGGGAGTAACGAGAATGCCCCCGGCGTCTGGGGTGTCGCCGGGGGCAGGGCCGGTTATTGGGGGGTCACCGACCGGAGGGTCTCGCGATCTGGGGGGCTCGCGGAACCCGTTGCACCCATGGTGACAGACACCGCCCCCCCGATGACCCTCCTCAGGATGAGACTCTTCTCATGGTTTCCTTGGCGTGCGCTCGGAGCGAGTTCGATACGACCGTCAGGAGAGCTCACCCGACTCCAGAAGGTCGGTGACCAGAGCCGCGATTGCCGAACGTTCCGACCGCACGAGGGTGACATGCCCGAACAGCGACTGACCCTTGAGCGTCTCGATGACCGAGGCGACACCGTCGTGGCGACCCACCCGCAGGTTGTCCCGCTGGCCGACATCGTGAGTGAGAACGACTCGCGAGTTCTGCCCGATGCGGCTGAGCACTGTCAGCAGCACGTTGCGTTCGAGTGACTGGGCCTCATCGACGATCACGAACGCGTCGTGAAGGGAGCGACCTCGGATGTGCGTCAACGGAAGGACCTCCAGGAGCCCCCGTTCGACGACCTCGTCGAGGACGTTTCCAGAGACCACGGATCCGAGGGTGTCGAACACCGCTTGGCCCCACGGATTCATCTTCTCGGCTTGGTCGCCGGGCAGGTAACCGAGCTCCTGACCGCCCACCGCGAACAGAGGACGAAAGACGATGATCTTGCGCTGCTGCTGCCGCTCGAGCACCGCCTCGAGCGCCGCGCACAAGGCAAGAGCAGACTTGCCCGTGCCGGCCCTGCCACCGAGGGACACGATACCGACCTCCGGATCGAGAAGGAGATCGATCGCGACGCGCTGCTCAGCCGAGCGACCATGCAGTCCGAACACCTCGCGGTCGCCACGCACGAGCCGGAAAGCGCCATCGCCCGTGACACGACCGAGGCCCGAGCCCCGCTCTGAGTGGATGATCAGGCCCGTGTTGACGGGAAGGCCCATCACCTGCTCGCTGGTACCGACCTCGCTCTCGTAGAGGTCGCTGAGTTCGTCGCCGGAGATGTCGATGGTGGCAATGCCCGTCCAGCCGGAGTCGACGGCCTGCTCGGCAAGGTACTCCTCGGCCGAGATGCCGAGGGACGCCGCCTTGACCCGCATCGGGAGGTCTTTCGAGACGACGGTGACCTCCTGGCCGTCGGATGCCAGGTTCATGGCCACGGCAAGGATGCGGCTGTCGTTGTCTCCCAACCGCATGCCCGAGGGCAGCGCATCGGGATTGGTGTTGTTCAGCTCGACGCGCAGCGTCCCACCGGCGCCGACAGGAACCGGGAAGTCAAGTCGCCCGTGCTCGACCCGCAACTCATCGAGATGACGCAGCGCCTGCCGCGCGAAGTAGCCGATCTCTGGGTCGTGCCGCTTACCTTCGAGTTCGGTGATGACCACCACCGGGACCACGACGTTGTGCTCCGCGAATCGGAAGAACGCGCGCGGATCGCTCAGCAGCACCGATGTGTCGAGCACGTAGGTGCGCAGTGTCTGATCCTGCTCGGCATGCTCGATCCGGTCATCCTGGTGAACCCGGTCCTGTGCCTGTGCTGCCCGTGTGGTCACAACCCACTCCCGCCCCGGGTGGTAATTCCCGGTACCCAGCGAGTCGACCAGGGGTCACGAGTCGCGGTCCTGACGGCCGACCCGGTCGGGCGCCTTGCCCGACGAGTTGAACGTACGACGGGGATCGGGCGCCGTTGGCATCGACACGCTGTCGGTCCCGTTACGTCGAGGTAAATTCCTCGCGGGTTTTACCAGGCGCGCGACGCCACGTAGGCCGAGAGAGTGGCGGCGAACAGTGCCAGCGATTCGTCGTCGGTACCGGCGTGGGCCGAGACACGGATCGTGCCGCCGCGAGGGGTGATCGTGACTCCCGCGTTCGCAAGGGCGGCAGCGAGAGGCGCCGCATCCTGCGGTTCGGGAGCCAAGGTCACGATTCCCGCGCGACGCTCGGACTCTCGCGGGGTGATCACGGAGACGGCGTTCTCGTCGGCGATCTCTATCACCCGCGTTGCCCGCGCCTCGACGGCTGCGGCGATCGTCGCCACACCGACCTCGTGAATCTCATGGAGTGCGCTACCCAGCCGGGCAGCCGCGAGCGAGTCGGCCTTTGAGACGATGAAGGCGCGTGCATCGCGTGACGGCTCGGGGACCTCATCCACAGGCAGTCCATCGGCGACCCCGGCGTAGCCCGAGAGCACGGGGGTCAGCCGATCGACGGCGCGCGGGCTGTAGGCGGCGACCCCGGTGCCCCGTCCGGCGCGCAGCCACTTGTATCCGTTCGCGCAGACGACATCGGCGGCACCGTAATCGGCGTCCACGATCCCGAGCCCCTGGATCGCGTCGACGATGAGCAGGCGATCCCCGATCACGTCGCGGAGGGCGCTGAGGTCGACGCGATAGCCGGTGCGAAAGTCCACGAGGCTCACGGCGATCGCCGTGACCTCATCGGTGAGGGCGTCGCGGACGGCATCCGGAGTCATGAACCCGTTCTCGGGATCGAGCCACCCCGCTCGCATCGTGCCGAGCGCCGCCTCGGCGCGCGCAGCCGCGATCGTCAGAGCCGGATACTCGGCACGCGAGAGCAGGAGCGTGCCCCTGAGGCCATAGATCGCCTGCTGCAGGCCGTGGCTCGTCGAGGGCTGGATGACGATCTGCTCCGCCGGCACGCCCAACACGGATGCCGCATGATCACGCGACTGGTCGACGTGCTCATTGACGAGGTCGACGCTCGAACGGCGCCCCGTTCCCAGCAGCTCGGCATCCGCGTGAACTTCGCTGCGAACATTGGGAGAGAGCGGACCGAACGCCGCCCAGTCGAGGTAGCCGGGCTCGGAATCGAAGGACTCGATATACGTTGTGATGTCACCCGTCACGGTCACATTGTGGCACGTTGCCGGAGGGTCGTGGGCGAGCGCTGGGGGCACTCAGCCGCCGAAGCGACGCTCCCGACTCGCATAGTTGCGCAGGGCGCGAAGAAAGTCCACCTCACGAATGTCAGGCCCGAGAGCCTCCATGAAGTAGAACTCGCTGTGCGCGCTCTGCCAAAGCAGGAAGTCGCTGAGCCGTTGCTCTCCGGAGGTTCGGATGACGAGGTCGGGATCGGCCTGCCCCCCGGTGTAGAGGTGCTCACCGATCTGCTCGGGCGTGAGGCTCGCCGCAAGCTCCTCAAGGGACCCGCCGTCCCGATCGTGGGCGGCGATGATGCTACGGACGGCATCCACGATCTCGGAACGCCCCCCGTAACCGACCGCGAGATTCACGTGGAGGCCGGGGTTTCCCGCTGTCCGGTCCTCCGCGGCACGCAGCACGCTGGTGAGCTCAGGGGGAAGGAGCTCGGCCCTGCCCACGTGCTTGACCCGCCAGTCGCGAACCCGCGAGATCTCCTCGGCAAGCTCGGCGATGATCTGCAGCAGATCGTTGAGCTCGGCGGCATCGCGCTTGCGGACATTGTCGGTCGAGAGCAGGTAGAGCGAGACGACTTTGACTCCGAGGTCATCGCACCACTCCAGAAATTCGCGCATCTTCGCTGCACCCGCTCGATGGCCGTGTGCGGCGGTCTCGTAGCCGAGCTGACGCGCCCACCGACGGTTGCCGTCGATCATCATCGCGATGTGATGCGGCATGTTCTCCGGCGTCAGTTCGCGGCGGAGGCGAGCTGTGTAGAGCCGATACAGCGGGCCTTTGCCACGCGCTGTTCCGACTCCCGATGCCACACGGCCACGTTACTCCTGCCCTCGGCCCTCGCATGGCGAGCGATCACGAGGAGATGCGTACCCCCGCGGGAATACTCGGGCCCGTAGGCTCGCAGGGTGACCCCGTCTGGCGTGAACCATCCGACCGATCGCCCGGCCCCCGAGTGGGACGAGTCCGTCGACGGCGCTGAGATGCCGCGACTGCCGCTGATCGAAGAGGCCGCGTCCGTCACTCCCGAGGAATTGAAGCCCTCGTGGCGCGGCTGGATCCACGCCGCCACCTTCCCGATCGCCATCGCTGCCGGTATCGTCCTGATCGCCCTGTCCCAGGGCGCAGCGGCGAAGTGGTCAGCAGCAGTGTTCATGCTGACGTCACTGCTGCTGTTCGGGAACTCCGCCCTGTACCACCGGTTCCGGTGGAAGCCGAAGACCCGCGCGGTGCTCAAGCGCATCGATCACGCGAACATCCTGCTGCTCATCGCTGGCACGTACACCCCGATCGCGGTCCTCGCCCTACCGACAAGTCAGTCGGTCATCCTGCTTTCCCTCGTCTGGGGCGGGGCGATTCTCGGCATCCTGTTCCGCGTGTTCTGGATAGACGCTCCGCGCTGGCTGTACGTGGCGCTCTACCTGGTGCTCGGCTGGGCCGCGGTCATGTACATCGTGCCGCTGTTCCAGGCCAACGCCGCCATGATGGTGCTTGTCGCGGTGGGCGGAATCCTCTACACACTCGGGGCTGTCGTGTACGCGCTCAAGCGCCCGAACCCGTGGCCCGGCCACTTCGGATTCCACGAAATCTTCCACGTGTTCACCGTGCTCGCGTTCCTGTGCCACTGGACGGCGTGCCTGCTCATCGGACTCAGCCCCGCCTATCACGGCTAGGACTACCCCAGCGAGGACCCCGCACGGCTAAGACCGCTCGGGAGCTCCGTGCTCGGGCGCCTCACCGTCAGTGTCGCCAGTCGCTGAATCCGGGTCCGCGCCGGCTTCCGCTCGAGCCTCGGCATCCAGTTCTTCGCGGATGTCGGCACGCACGCGGCCGCGACGGATCCGGCGCATCATGTCGGTGATGAGCAGGATGACGACGACCGCCAACAGTGCGATGACCAGAAAGCCCCACGGGCCCGGAGTGACAAGGTCGGGGTTGACCGTCTCGGACGGGCTTGGAACAGGGGTAGCGGCCCCCATCAGAATGCGCATCATGTCTCGTTTCGGCTGGCCAGCGTCTAGCCTGGAGTTCCAGCCTAACGACTCACGAGACACCCCCGATGACGACCGCACCTCCCACTTCTGACGACGCGATCCGAGCGAAGCTCGACGATCGGTACGGACGCCGACGCGCACGTGCACCGCGGTGGGTGGTCATCCTCGGGATCGTGGTCGCGGTTGCGATAATCGGCTGGTTCGGCTGGATGACGGTGGCGAACTCACTCGAGAGCGTGGATGCCGACGCAACCGGGTTCACCGTGGTCGACGACCGCACCGTGAGCCTGAGTTTCCAGATCACGGCGCCACTGGACCGAGAGGTCGCGTGCATCCTCGAGGCGCAGGACGAAGAGCACGGAATCGTGGGTTGGCGGGTACTGGTGATTCCCCCGTCGAGCGAGCACACGCGTGCGTTCGCCGAGACGATCCCGACAACAGCGGCGGCGACGACGGGTTTGATCAACTCCTGCTGGGTGACGTAATCTAGCGGGACGAATTCCACGACGCCCTGGCGCTGCCGGGGCGTCTTGCCATATCGGCGCCGACGAAAGGAGACGCTCGTGTCCAGCGATGCCCCGGTGACCTTCCTGACCCAGGAGGCGTTCGACCGCCTCCACGCCGAGCTCGAGCATCTGTCAACCGTCGGCCGTGAAGAGATCGCCAAGCGCATCGAGATTGCACGCGAAGAGGGCGACCTGAAGGAAAACGGCGGTTACCACGCCGCCAAGGACGAGCAGGGCAAGCAGGAGGCTCGGATCCGCACGCTCCAGGCCCTGTTGAAGAACGCCACAGTGGGCGTCGCCCCCGAGAGCACGGGTGTCGTCGAGCCGGGCACGGTCGTGACCGCTGTCGTCGCCGGTGGCGAAGAGGTTTTCCTTCTCGGTAACCGCGAGATCGGTGCCGGGTCAGAGCTCGATGTCTACAGCGAGGCCTCGCCGCTCGGTTCTGCCATTCTGGGTCTGAAGGAAGGCGACAAGACGTCGTACACCGCACCCAACGGGCGGGAGATCGCGGTCGAGATCGTCAAGGTCGAGACCTACGGCGGACAGTAGGTCGCCGCGTCAATCCGCGTCGACGTGGACGGCGAACCCGGCGTTCTCGAGCGTCGCGATGACGTGCGCCCTGTGTTCCTCGCCGCGCGTCTCGACGCTCAACTGCAGGATCACCTCACTGATCTGAAGGCCCTGCCCGTGACGGGTGTGCAGGACTTCGATGACGTTGGCGCCCGCAAGCGCAAGCAGTTCTGAGACCCGGGCCAGTTGTCCAGGGCGATCAGGCAACGGGATGCGCATCGTCATGTAGCGACCGGATGCCGACAGTCCGTGTGCGACGACGCGTTGCAGCAGCAGCGGGTCGATGTTGCCACCGGACAGCACGCAGGCGGTCGGTCCCTGCGCCGTGACCTTGCCGGCGAGGATGGCGGCGACGCCAACGGCGCCCGCCGGCTCCACGACTTGTTTCGCGCGTTCGAGCAACACGAGCAGCGCCCGCGCGATGTCGTCCTCGGACACCGTGACGACCTCATCCACCAGCTGGCTGATGATCTCGAAGGGCAGATCCCCCGGCCGCGCGACCGCGATTCCATCGGCGATCGTGGCTCGGGTGGCAACCTCCATCGGGCGACCGGCCGCAAGCGAGACCGGATAGGCAGCAGAGTTCTCGGCCTGCACACCGATGACGCGCACCGTGCGGCCGACTGCCGCAGCGCGGGCCTTCACCGCGGCGGCGACACCCGACAGCAATCCCCCGCCGCCGATCCCGATGATGACGGTGTCAAGGTCGGGCATGTCGTCCATCAGTTCCAGACCGAGGGTTCCCTGCCCGGTGATGATGTCCGAGTGGTCGAAGGGGTGGATCAGCACGGCGCCGGTGCGCTCCGCGAACTCCGCCGCGAGGCGAAGCGGGGTCTCGACGGTGGCACCCTCGAGGATGACGTCAGCGCCATAGCCGCGAGTGGCGAGGAGTTTGGGGACGGGCACCCCGAGCGGCATGAAGATCGTCGCCGGGATTCCGAGCTCACGGGCGGCAAGCGCAACCCCCTGGGCGTGGTTGCCCGCCGATGCAGCAACGACGCCGCGCGCCCGCTCATCCTCGGTCAGCCTCGACAGCCGATACGCGGCACCGCGGATCTTGAAGGAGCCGGTCCGCTGGAGGTTTTCGAGCTTGAGTGCGACAGGGACGCCGAGGAGGTCGGTCAAGTGCAGAGACTCGTCCATCGGGGTGCGCCGGATGACTCCCGAAAGAGTTGCTGCAGCATCCTCGATCTCGGCCAGGGTGGGGATGCTCACTTGCTGATTCTCCTCGGGCGGGGAACTGTCGACCAAATCAGGTCGGGGGCGTCGAGTTTCGCGCCCGTCTCCCAGGCACGGTCACCGAGGTAGACCGCCACGACGTTGACGAACGCGGCAAGGGGCACGGCGAAGAGGGCTCCCGGGATGCCGGCTATCAGCGCGCCACCGGCGACCACCAGGACGACGGCGAGCGGATGCACCTTGACGGCGGATCCCATGAGGAGCGGCTGGAGAACGTGGCCCTCCAGCTGCTGGACGCCGAGCACGACCACCAGCATCCACAGCGCGATCCAGGGTCCGTTGTAGACGAGGGCCAAGAAAACGGCGAGCGCGCCGGTGACGACTGCACCGACGATGGGGATGAAGGAACCAAGGAACACGAGCACCGCGATGGGAATCGCGAGCGGAACGCCGAGCAGGAAAGCCCCCAAACCGATTCCGATCGCGTCGATCGTCGCGACGAGCAACTGGGTCCGCGCATAGTTGGCGACGGTCACCCAACCGGCACGGCCTGCCCCATCGACAGCGGGCCGCGCAGCGCGCGGGAACAGCCGGGTGGTCCAGCGCCAGATCCCTGCCCCGTCGGCGAGGAGCGTAAGGAGGATGAAGATCGTCAGCAGCGCGCCCGTTGCGACGTGGCCGACGGTGGTGCCGATCGCCAGCGCACCCGACCACAGGAGCTCGGCCTGCTGTTGGATGAAGGTCCAGGCCTGCGCGAGCAGGTCGTCGATCTGGGTCGCGGTCAGGTGGAGCGGACCGTCGATCAGATACTGCCGGAACTGCTGGACTGCCTCGATCGTACGCAACTGTACCGACGACCACTCCCGCGTGATCTGCCAGATCGCAAGCCACAACAAGCCGGTGACGACGGCTGCCGTGCCGAGGACGGTGATGGCGATGGCGAGCCATCGCGGGAAGCGCAGGCGCAGCATCCCGGAGAACGCGGGCCACACGAGCGCTGTGATCAGAATCGCGATCAGCAACGGGATGACCAGCAACTTGAGCTGGATGACGAGCCAGATCCCGACACCGATCGCCGCGGCGATGACCAAGAAGCGCCATGCGTACGCGACGGCGAGCTGGAAGCCCGAGGGGATGCCGCGCGGTTGCTGCACCGTGACAACCCGGCGCCGGTCCCGGATCGCGTCGAAGAACGACCCCGTGGGCTTGTCGTCGGACGTGCTCATCCGTTCAGTCTAGAACTGGCACATGCCGCGAACCGGATGTGCTGGGGCGCTACCGTGGGGGTGTGAAACGTGGCCCCTTGATCGCTGTCATTGCGGCGGGAGTCGTGCTTCTTGCAGTCGCCGGCGCCGTGCTGTGGCTTCTCCAACGCCCGCCGGGACCCCAAGCAGTCGCCGAGGCTTACCTCGGTGCGCTGGCTGGCGGCGACGCCGACGCGGCGCTGGATCGCGTCGCCTCCGACAGCCTCGATACCTCGATGATCGAAGCAGCGTTCGCAGGGGCTACCGCCACGATCGCGGATGCCACGGTTACAGACGTCATCGAGGATGGCGAGACTGCTACAGCGTCGATCGCCTACACCCTTGATTCGGTCTCCGGCTCCGGCGAGCTGATGCTTCAGCAGACTCCGACCGGGTGGAAAGTCTCCCCAGACGGGCTCGGCACGCTGACGATCACCTCGACACTCGGTGACGCCGCCGCGATCGGCACAGGGGTCTTCGCGGTGGACGAGCCAGTCATGCTCCTGCCCGCCCTCTACGATGTTCTCCCCGCGCCCGTCGGTATCCTGACCGGAGCGGCGACAGTGGCCGTAGCACCCGGCTCGGCCGCGACAGCAGCACTGCAACCGGCGCTTTCCGGCACCGCGCTCGAGGCGGCGTCCACGCAGGTGCAGACGTACCTTGATGCCTGCACAGCTCCGGCCGCTGTGGTGCCCGAGGACTGCGGCATCCGGGTGCCGTGGGCCGCCGACCTCGCAACGCTGAGCTCGGTGGCGTTCCGCGTCGAGACGGCGCCGACGCTCGCGTTCGCCGAGGACCTGTCGAGCTTTGCCGCCACTGGCGGCGTCCTCGTCGCAACGGCGTCCGGCACGACCCGGGACGGATCGGCGGGGACGTTCACCTATCGCACCGACGATTGGTCGCTGCGCGGCGGCGTGGCCTTCACCGGCAACCAACTCGTTCTGTCGGTCGACTGACCGACAGAAGCTGCCAGCGGCGATCTCAGAACTGGCCGCCCATCGTGTGAAGGCGTTCGATGCGGTCCGGAATCGGGGGGTGCGTGGCGAACAGGCGCGACATGCCTTTGGCGCTGAGTGGATTCGCGAACCACAGATGGGCCATCGACGTGTTCTCACGGCTGAGCGGTCGAGCGTGCTCCTCGAGCTTGGCCAGCGCCGAGGCGAGGCCGTCTGGGTCACGGGTCGTGAGCGCGCCGGTTGCATCGGCGAGGTATTCGCGTTGACGCGAGATCGCGGCCTGGACCGCACCGGCGAGAAGTGGTGCGACGATCGCTGCCACGACACCGAAGATGAGGAAGAACAGCTGCGCTTGGCTGTTGTTGCCCCCTGAGCGGCGCAGGCCGCCGAAGAACGCCATCCGCATCAGGATGTCGGCCAGCAGCCCCACCGCCACGACGAGGCCGAACACGATGAGCGATACCCGGATGTCGTAGTTACGGATGTGGCCGAGCTCGTGCGACAGCACACCCTCGAGTTCCCGGTCGGTCATGATCTCGAACAGGCCCGTTGTCACGGTGATCGCAGCCTGTTCGGGCTTGCGGCCGGTGGCGAAGGCGTTCGGGGCGGCATCCTCGACAACGTACAGGCGCGGCATCGGGGTGCCGGTCGTGATGCACAGGTTCTCGACGAGCCGGTAGTAGCGCGGCGCCTCTTCGCGGGACACCTCGGTGGCGCCGGCGAGGGCGAGGGCCTCACGGTCGGCCGCGAAGTACTGGATGGTGGCGTACCCGACGGCGAAGATCAGCACGAAAGCGGTGACCCACCAGTTGTTGCCCATGAGCCATCCGGCCAGCAGCCCGATGGCCCCGAGGCCCAGGACGAACAGAACGAGGATGAACCACGTATTGCGCTTGTTCCGCGCGATGGCGCTGTACATGCGACCTCAGGGGTCGATCAGAACTGGATGCGAGGCGGCTCGGAGATCGCTGCCCCGTCCACGACCTCGAAGAACTCACGCTCGGTGAACCCGAGGTTCTTCGCGAAGAGGTTGTTCGGGAAGACCTTGATCTTGGTGTTCAACTCGCGAACGCCACCGTTGTAGAAGCGGCGGGATGCCTGGATCTTGTCTTCAGTGTCGACCAGCGCCTGCTGCAACTGCAGGAAGTTCGTGCTGGCCTGGAGCTGAGGGTAGGCCTCGGCAACGGCAAAGAGCGACTTCAGCGCTTGCTGCACGTGCCCCTCGGCAACTCCCGCCTCTGCCGGTCCGGATGCTGAAAGTGTCTCGGCTCGCGCCTGCGTCACGTTCTCGAAAACCGCACGCTCATGGGCCGCATAGCCCTTGACGGTTTCGATCAGCCCAGGGATGAGGTCGGCTCGACGCTTGAGCTGGACGGTGATGTCGCTCCAGGCCTCGTCGACGCGCACATTGAGCTGCACGAGCGAGTTGTACGTCGCCCACAGATAGATACCGACGATGACGATGAGCGCCACGACGATCAGAACCGGGATCAGCCACTCCCACATGGCCCCCATCCTAGGGGACTCGCCTGCCCACTGACTGTGAGTGCGTCGGGTGGCGCAGCGGTTGGATCAGGCGCCGAGGACCCGCTCCAGGTACGTGTTCTGGAAAGCGCGGCGCGGGTCGAGCCGGTCACGCAGCGCGACGAAATCGTCGAAGCGGGGGTAGCGCTCACGCAGCAGGTCGGCATCCAACGTATGCATCTTGCCCCAGTGGGGCCTGCCGCCATGCTCGAGCATGATCTGCTCGACGGCAGTGAAATACTCGGTCGGGTCTTCTCGCCAATACCGGTGCACGGCAATGTAGCCGGAATCGCGGTCGTACGCGGTTGAGAGCCACCGATCGTCGGCAGCGGCGAAACGCACTTCCACCGGGAAGGAGATCCGCCATCCGCGAGCGCGAATGAGCGCCCGCATCTCGTCGAATGCCGGACGCACGGCGGCGGCTGGCAGCGCGTACTCCATCTCGCGGAAGCGGACCGTGCGACTCTGGGTGAAGACGCGGTTGGACCGGTCCGTGTAGTCGCGGTTGCCGGTGAGCTTGACTGCGAGCCGAGAGAACGGCGGCACGACGCCCGGCACCTGCGCTCCAACGGCACACACCGCCCGGTACACACCGTTCGCGAGCAGTGTCTCATCGACCCACTTCCCCACCGTCGGCAGGGGCTTGCGGACAGCGGATTCGGGCAGACGCGTGTTCGACTTCGTCAGCGCGACATCCGTGTGCGGGAACCAGTAGTACTCGAAGTGGTCGGTACTCGCGACTCGGTCATCGAGGGTATCCAGGACGTCCACCAGGGGCTCCGGGCGCTCGGTTGCTTCGAGAACGAAGGCAGGGACGCATTGGACGGTGACGTCGACCAGGATGCCCAGGGCGCCGAGCCCGAGGGCGACGGCCGGAAGGAGGTCGGCGTTCTCGGTGTCACTGACACGCAGGATGTCTCCGGTTCCCGTGACGAGGGTCGCGCCGACGATCTGGGTGGAGATCCCACCGAAGGCAGCACCCGTCCCGTGCGTTCCGGTCGAGATGGCACCGGCTATCGTCTGCCGGTCAATGTCTCCGAGGTTCTGCATCGCCAGGCCGTGGCGCGCGAGGATCCCCGGGATCTGGTGCAACCGCGTTCCGGCGCGCAGCGTCACGCGACGCCGTTCGTGGTCGACGGACATGAGGCCCGAGAGATCGGTGAGATCGAGCAGGACGTCGGGCGCGATAGCGATTCCCGTGAAGCTGTGCCCGGCGCCCACCGCCTTGATGCGTCGGCCGCGGGTGATTGCCGCCTTTACCGAGCGCTGCACGGCATCCGCGGATGCCGGGAACTCGACGCTCTGCGGCCGCACTCGTGCCGAGCGTCCCCAGTTCTGCCATGTACCGCCGGGTCGTGTCACAGGAACGCCTTCCCTTCGCCGCGATACGTCGGTGCTTCGCCGACGACGGTGTCGTCATCCAGGAGCAGATAGCGCTCGACCCGCTCGGCGAGCTCCCCGCTCTTGGCGTGCCGGAACCACACCCGATCTCCGACGTTCAAGCTTCGAGCCGCTTCACCCTGCAGCGGGGTCTGCACCTCCCCGGCTCCTTCGCGAGAAAGTGTGCGAAGACCCTGCGGCCACACGGGCTTCGGCTGGCGCGACGCGACGGGCGGGCCTGACGCGATCCATCCGCCGCCGAGCACCGTTGCGATGTCGGGAGTCGGCTTGCGCACCACCTCGAGCGAGAAGGCTGCCGCTGGTTGGGGCGCGAAGACGCGGTATCCGTCGAACAGGTGACCGGCGAACAGGCCGCTTCCCGCCGTCACTTCCGTAACAGCCTGGTCGGATGCCGTGAACTCCAGTGATCCGGTTCCACCGCCGTTGACGAACTCGAGGGGGGCGATCGGGCGCAGCGCTGCGACGATCGCCTCGCGCCGCTCCAGAAGCTCAGCGGAGGAACGCTGCTGCATCCATCGGATGAGTCCGTCGCCGGATCCCGTGGCATCCCCCTGGCCGGCGATCTGCGCCTCGTACATCATGAGCCCGACGAGCCGGAAACCGTCGCGCCTGGTGATTGCCCGCGCGAGGCTCGCCACCTCCCCCGGCTCGTGCACGGGCGAGCGGCGCACGCCGATGTGACCGAGCGCGGGGGCGCGCCAGGACGCGTCGGCGTCGATCGCGAGACGGATCGCGGGTCGCGCGCGCGGCGGCACGACGGCATCGACAACGTCGAGCTGGGCGAGATCGTCGACCATGAGGGTGACGCGCGTGCATGCCTCCTCGCTCTGGGCGAGGGCGAGGATCGCCGCGCGGTCAACGGTCGGATATCCGAGAACGACGTCGTCATGAGTTTCGGCGAGCCAGAGCGCTTCGGGCAGCGTGAAAGCGAGAATCCCGGCATAGCCGGGGAGCGCGAGGGTCGCGTCGATGGCTTCCCGCACACGAATGGACTTGCTCGCGACGCGGATCGGGACGCCCGCCGCGCGCACCGCCATGTCGAGCGCGTTGTGCCGGAGGGCCCCGAGGTGCAGGGTCGCCACGGGGCCGGAAACGTCGGCTATCGCATCCGTTTGTCTGCGCCAATAGGTGGCGGCGTCAGGAGCCGGTTGTTTCGCATCCGCCAGGGACTGAGCAAGCGACACCATGACGGCACTCTACTCGGGCAGCGGCGCACCCTCTGAAAGTGATCGACTGCTCCCACCCTGATCGCCTGGAGCCGATTGCGTGACAAAGCTGGGCGCTCGAAAGTATCGGTGCAGAGCGCGCACATCTCCTAGCGCGACATAGTCGACGACATCCCCTACTCGACGCACAAGCTCGGCGACCTCAGGAAGCTTGTACTCCGCGTACCCGACATCGAAGAGAAGCTCTACCTCGACTTCAGCTTTACCCGGCGAAGTCGATTCAAGGACGGGGTGGCCTACGTCAAAGGAGCTTGCGACAATCCGCCTTGTTCCGCGCGAGAAAACGTTGGACCCTGGTCGCAGCGCCAGCCGCAGGTCGCCTTCGTCAACGCGGCCTTCAACTGCGAATCCACCGAAGTCGACGTCGCCGACGACCGCGACACGCACATCTCGCAACCACACGTGCTTGTCTTTATTGTTCGCCCAGTGAAGTCCTCTGAGCCCGTGATACTGATTTCGAAACGGCTGCGTGACGTAGTAGCGATTAAGCACCCATCCGGGCAGCATGAGGTGTCGCTCCGCCCAGGCAGTCCAGAGTTCCTCGCTCGTGGTGATTGGGAACGCCGTTCTGGCGGGGAGTTTCGCTCCGGCAGAGACCCGCGACGCTAGAAGCGTATGCACGTTATCCAGGCTGCTCCGCGCTAAGTAGCCGATCTCGCCAAAGAGCGTGGACCACTGATCATGCGGGAACGAGCGTGACATCTCAATGACGTGATCAAGCGTGGATCGCGACTCGGCGGAGGGCTCAAGCCCAACACCGAATGTGGTGCTGGCTTTCCACTGGGAGACAGCCATCTCTAGCGATCGCGCCTCCTTCATCGCTCTGGCGAGCTTGTGGCGCACACCGCTGAGGTCGGACTCGATGACTGGTTGGTCGGCCGCGCGACCGAAGGAACCGGCGGCACCAGGGCCAGAAGTCATGACCGAAGCGTAACGGAGCGGCAGCGTTGCTCCGCCCGGCGCCCGAGGAAGAGACCGGTTCGCTACCGACGGGGTCGCATGCATCAGCGCGGTACCGAGCGCCAGGTGCTGAGCCCGTCGTCGCTCGCGGAGCGAGTCATCCCGAGCATTGTGGCGCGCGGCCGAACGTCCTCGACTGAGTAATGGAGCTTATGCTGCGTTGGGGTAGAACGTGGGGAGGTGCCGTTCCGGTTTCACGACATACCGGCGCCCGTGTGGGGATACCCATTCCAGTGACCCGTCATCGAGGTGGGTGATGATCCACCCGCCGTGGTGTCTCACCGTGTGGTGGCCTTGGCACAACGGTGGGGGGTGTCAGATGGTCTGTGTGAGTGGGGTTCACCTCGAAGGAGAACATCATGGAGACCATGGCTATCAGTCCGGAGCGCGAGGAGCGCAGGCGTCG
>NZ_MKTR01000006.1:13609-192467 GCF_001898325.1 Microbacterium sp. 67-17 | reverse complement strand
TCTTTCTGTGTGAGTTCTTGGTCGTTCTCACTGACCATCGCACGATGGCTCACCCCGTCGCGGTCACGACGCCGCGGGCCCGAAAGACCACCACCCCGCGGGACTCCAGGTTCCCGATTGGATACCTGATCACCTGGCAAAGCGCCGACGTGGGCTTGAAGGACGGAACTACGTCGGCCTTTCGACAGATCCTTATCGACGGACAGCAGCGCATCACGGCGATGACCGCCGCCCTCGTCGGGCAAGAGGTCGTCGACAAGAACTACCGACGCAAGCGGATCAAGATCGCCTTCAACCCCATCACCGAGCAGTTCGCCACGCAGACACCGATTCTGGATCGTGACCCCGCCTGGATCTCAGACGTGGCAGAGTTCCTCAACTCGTCTTCAATGTTCTCGGCGACCCGGAAATACATGGAAGCGAACGAGGGCATCGACGCAGACGGCGTAGAGAAGGCACTCGAGCGCCTCGCCGGCATCCGCCAAGCCCAAGTTGGCATCATCACACTTGCTGAGGATCTCGACATCGAGACCGTCACCGAGATCTTCATCCGCATCAACTCCAAGGGTGTGGCGCTCAGCAGTGCTGACTTCGCCATGAGCAAGATTGCCAGCCACGGACAGATCGGCAGCGACCTGCGTAAGCTCATCGACTACTTCTGCCATCTGGCCGTCGCGCCGCACGTGTACAGCGACATCGCGCAGCATGACACGGCGTTCGCGGCATCCGGGTATCTGAACTCGATCGCCTGGCTGAAGAACGACAGTTCGGACCTCTATGACCCGACCTACACGGACGTCATCCGCGTCGCGGGGATCAAGGAGTTCTCACGTGGGAAAGTCGCGGCCCTCGTGAGCGTGCTGTCGGGTCGCGACTTCGAAACCCGCACCTTCAGTGAGGAGCTGGCGGTCGAGTCGTTTGGCCGGCTCGAGAACGTCCTGCTCGAGATCGTGAACCAGTACAACTTCCAGCAGTTCACGCTCACGATCAAGTCGGCCGGCTTCATCGCCCCTCGCCTGATCAGTTCGAAGAACGCCCTCAACTTCGCCTACGCGCTGTACCTCAAGCTTCGCTCCGAGCGCACGCTCAACGAGGGGCAGATCAAGTTCGTCGTGCGCCGCTGGTTCGTGATGTCCGTGCTAACCGGTCGGTACACGGGTAGCTTCGAGACCGCGTTCGAAGCCGACATCCGCCGGATCAACGAGATCGGCGCCCTCCAGGCACTGAGCGACATCGAATCGTCGCAGTTGGCTGACACCTTCTGGGATGTTGGCCTTCCGATGGAGATGGAGTCCTCGTCGGTGCGGAGTCCCTACTTCCTCGCGTTCCTTGCGGCGCAGATCCAGACCCAGGCGCGTGGGTTCCTGTCAAAGAACGTCACGGTCTCGAGCATGGTCGAAGAAGTCGGCGACATCCATCACGTCATACCGAAGAACTACCTCGTTTCGAACGGGGTGAACGACCGCGGCGACTATAACCAGATTGCCAACTTCGCGCTGACTGAGACACCGATCAACATCTCGATCAAGGACGCCGCCCCCGCCGACTACATGGCGCGTGTCGATCAGCAGGTCGCCGATGGGGTGCTTCGGCTGGGCGAGATCACGTCAGAGGTCGAGTTGGATGCCAACCTGCGCGCGAACGCGATCCCTGCGAGCATCCGCACGACCACGGCCGAGACGTACGGCGACTTCTTGAAGGAGAGGCGCGTGTTGATGGCGAAGGTGATTCGGGACTACTACTTCTCGCTGTAGTCGCCGCGCTCGCTCGGCGTTGCGTGTCCGGCTAGCGTCACTGAGTGTCCAGAAATGCTGCTCGGCCTTGCTGAACGCCGGCCAACGCGAGTTGGATGATGTCACACTCGGCGCAACACGCACGCCAACGCTCGGCCTTGCTCGTCCGTCTGAGCGGCCGGAAAGGACAACATGACCGACAGTGCTGAAGAGACCGAACCAATCACGGAAGAGATATCCGGACGCAAGTTCGAGTCGCTGAAAAAGCTTGCACGCAGCAACTACGGCCGGTTCGCTATGCAAGTGCAGCACCTGAGTGAGGACGTGCAAAAGAAGCTCATCGATCAGCTTCCTGAGTTCCGTCAACTCGCAGGCGGTGCCCTCGACTCATTGGACAAGAGCTTCCAGGCGTTCCTGAAGTCGGCGGACGACGGCGACCGGCAGGTGCACGACGCTTACCGCGAGCAGCGCGCAATCCTCGACGAGATGCTGAAGCAGCCCAATCTCTCCCTAGAAGACAAGCTTCGCATCAACGCCGAGATCGGCAAGACCGTCGAAGGACAGCACCGCCTGAACTCGGAGGCGAAGGCGGCAAAAGCGGGCGCCTATGTCAAGACGATTCTGGGAGGAGCAGCGATCATCGGCGTCGTGGTTGTCGCTATCACTGGCGGCAAGTTTGGGTTCGACCAGGGCAACCCGAAGGCCTGACATCGGTCACGCGCCGCCAAGACGAAAGCCGTCAAAGCGATCTTCGAGAAGACCTTCGGACCTCTGTAGACAAGCCTTACAGTCGCCGCTGACGGATCCCCGCGCTGCCGCCGAACGCGTGGTAGGCCTGCTCGAAGATCAGATCAACGATCGCGGTGATGTCGGCATCCGTCATGCTCGCTCGCTCGAAGGCGTATGACGGAGCTTCGGCGCCGCGTGGAACGAGCCAGATCGATCGCGAATCCACGAGCAGACCCGGAACGTCCATCTCGTCCATGTAGGCGCGGACCTGGCGGAAGTCGGGCGACGTCATCCAGTCGCCACCGACGGGTCGCCGCAGCGAGAGCTTCACTTCGACCGCCACGAGCGGAATGCCGTCGCACATGACCGCGTAATCGACGATCCGGCGCGCGAGTCGGTGTTGACGCTTCGGCTGAAGGGGCGGTAGCGCAATGCGCGCGGCGCCGCGATGCTCGTTGACGAACGCCAGGAGCGGGTCAACGATGTAGTGCTCGACCTGCGCCTCGACGGCGAGCATGCCTGCGGGGATGGTCGACCAGTTCTCAAAATCGATACCGGCGAGCTGCGGAAGCTCTGCTGGACCCTCGGGAACCTGCGCGATCCGGTCAACGAGTTCCTGCTCGTCAGGCCTGACAGCCGTGAAGGTAAGCCGAGACGCGGCGCGAGGCGAGAGGTACTTTCCCCCTTTGCCCCTGAGGAGCAGGTGGCCATCAGTTGCGGCCTTGAGCTCCTCGTAGGCGATCGGCTCGATCTCGACCAGCGGCGTCAGATAACACCACCACTGATTCGGGTCGAACTCGTCATCAGGCGAGCGCTCTACCCCTGTCTCGAGGAACGGACGCGACGCGATGCGAGCGACAAAACAGGCCGCTTTCCGCGGGGCGACGAAATAGACCAGGGCCAGGTCGCCGACGTCCGAGTTCTTCGGCGCAGTCCATTGCAGGTCGTAGACCCCAACACCTCCCTTCTCTCGGGAGGCGTCGAGTTCTTCTGGTTCCGGATAGGACGCCTCTGCCCCGATGAAGATCCACGCTGCACGAGGTCGCTCCTCGGTCGGATCGCCGACGTCGAGGTACCCTGCACGCGGCGGCTCTGCAACGCCACCGCTGTCCCAGGCATCCGCAAAGGCGCTCACATCGCTCGTGATGCCCATGAGCTGCAAGTTGTCCACCGATCGCTCGAAACGAAGGCGGGGCCATACGGTGACCCCGTCCAGATCGTCGGCGGCATGGCCCAGTGCCAAGACACTCGCGTAAGGCAGGGGCTGACGGTTAAACCAGTCCTCGATCGAGGCGTCGCTGAGCGCATTCTCATGAGCCGGCTCGTAGAACAGAACCGAGATCCGGACCCGCGACTCCCCCTCTTGTAGTCGCGCGACGAAGATACCGTCCCACCCGTCGAACACGACGGACGTGGCATCCCACTCGATGTCGGCGTCGTCACGCGCGAAGTTCGCGACAATACCTTCGAGGGCCGGATGACGCTGCCCCTGAATCCAAGTACTGGAAACGCTCATGACAGTGCTCTCCTACGATGGTCGATGGCCTGTCATCTTGCTATCGGGTCAGCGGCGGAGTGTCTCTGTCAGTTTCGGAAACAGTCGGTTATCGCCGGGTTTCGCATATATCCCGCGGCAGCAGGGATGACGAACACATCACGTGGAGCGAAGGTCACGGAGTGCCGAGGCTTGGAGGCGCGCCGGCCGCTCGCCGAAGCGCCTGGCCGTACAGAGACGGGTCATCGCGGGTAGTCGATGAAACGACGAGGTGCCGGGACGTGATCCTCCGGGAGAAGTCGATGCCGTAGGGAAGAACGATGATGGAGTCGATGCCGTCCCGCCACGCCTCGATGAGATCGGAGAGGCTTCGTCGTTCGGGTGCCTCATCGAGTGGTCTGGGCGCATCGTGCAGGGTCTGCATCCATTGCCACACGGTATCCCGGTCGATGCCGTCGCTTCCGTACTGCGTCTCCCACATTGGCGGGAGGTGAGCGGCTAGTTCGGCAAGCGCAGCCTGAGGGTCAATCCGCGCGGCATCCCGGTGTTGGATTCCTCCGCCGTCCACGTACCATGCCCAAGCGGCGTTCCACGTTTCGACCCAACGCTCAGACCAGACGTCCGGCGACGGCGATTCTGGACGCATCGAGTCTCCGGGCGCGGGTGGAGGCGCCAGTGCGGGGATGTCCACATCTCGAGCGATGTCCCACACTTCGCGGACGAACAGCAGCGTGATCAGGTTGTTGGGCTGATCGACGCTGATCACCATGTCGTGGGGCCAGGGCTCGCCCGGCAGCTCGTGCACAGACCGCATGTCGCCTCCTTGATCACACCTGGGCGCTCTGAGCCCCAATGCAGACTCAGAGTCAGGCGCCGTCTACCCAGTGTGACGGACTCGGAAAGGCGAAGCTCGACCGTCACCCGACCCGCGATATTGCTACTTTGGTAGCATCGAAAGATGGTGCATGTGAAAGTCAGCCTGAGCCTCAGCACCGATGACCTCGCGTTCCTCGACGACCAGACTCGAACCGGCGTCTATTCCAGTCGGTCCGCGGCGGTGCAAGACGCCGTGCGGGTGCTGCGCGAAGAACGACTCGCGGATGCCTACGCCGACGCCTTCGCCGAACCCGCCGATGACGCGTGGGATGCGGCATCCGGCGACGGACTTGCGCGGTCGTGACAGATCCTGTGCGCGCGTTGCGACGCGGTCACGTCGTGCTGGTCGATCTCGATCCAGCCGTCGGATCCGAAGCCGCGCGAACTCGCCCGGCCATCGTTGTCAGCAACGCGACGGCAAACCTCAGCGCTGCGCGCACCGGACACGGGGTGATCACCGTCGTGCCAGTGACGTCGAACATCTCGACGGTGCATCCGTTTCAGGTGCTTCTCTCCCCGGAAGAATCGGGACTCCCCTGGCCCAGCAAAGCCCAGGCCGAACAGGTGCGCGCGGTGTCGATTTCGCGTGTGAGCCGCGTCACTGGCCGTCTGACCGGTGAATCGCTCGGCGCTCTCGATGACGCCCTGCGGCTTCACCTGTCGTTGTGACGGACTCGCTATCGGTCGTAGACCTCGCGGCGGTGGCCGGCGCGAACGACCGTGACCACCAGCTCACTGTCGAACACGTCGTAGATCACCCGGTAGTCGCCGACACGAATCCGCCAGGCAGTGTCTTCCCCGGCGAGCTTCGTAGCCCCATGGGGCCGGGGATCGCTGGTCAGATGCGCGATTGCATCAAGCACCCGATCGCGTGCCGGGCGCGGGAGCTTCTTAATCTGACGCGCTGCCGACGTGGTGAGTTCTACGCGGTAGCTCACGACGCGAGGTCGGCGCGCAACTCATCGAGGGTCACGCGGGTGCCATCATCCTCGGCCTTGGCCTGCCGGTAGGCAGCAACATCCTGGGCCATCTCGAACGCTTCGAGAGCCTCCAGATCGGCCACGCTCACGACCACAGCCGCAAGCTTGCCGTTGCGGGTCACTCCGATACGCTCGCCCGCGTACATTGCGCGTCCGAGCACGTCAGCAAGCTGACTTCGCAGCTCTCGCGTCGAGACCTCAGTGGTGACGGATTCCATGCGGATAGTGTAGCACTTGGCGTCATTGTGTACACAGCAGCGCCTGGCTGGCCGGAGCGCCTCAGCCCACCCACACGGTCGAGAGCACGAGGGCGGCTGGCGCCAGAGGGAGGACCCAGCCGAGGAGCGCGTCGGTGCGGCATCCGTCTGTTCGCTTGGGATCACGGCGGGCGCGCCATCCGGTCACGACCCACACGGATGCCGAAGCCGCCAGCATCAGCAGAGTCACGACGCGAACGGATGCCGACACCTCGAAGCCTGCGAGGAGGGTCGTGATCTGCGCGAAGGCGATGACACCCCACGGCACGATCGCGACCGCGGATCCGAGGGCGAAAGCGGGGCCACCGAAGCGCCCGGTCGCGGCGCGGTGGTCGTGGACGATGAGGAAGAGCGCTCCGGCGGCGCCCAGCGCGTAGATCGGCACGAGACTCGTGACCTCGGTGATGCCGTTCAGCTGCGCGACGAGAAAGGTGCCGACACCTGCCAGCTGCGAGTACTCGATCCAGCGCCAGGTGTGGCGATCGGCTGCGGCATCCGTGGCGTGACGCCGGCGGACGGCAGGGATGAGCAGCAGCAGGCGCATCCCGGCGACGAAGAACAGAAGCGTCGCGATCGCTGCGCCCATCTGGATGCCGGGCAAGAGGTCGGGCGTGGGAGTGACGACGATGATCATTCCGCCGTCGGCCGGGGCGATTCCGGGTGGGGTGAGGGTGAGCGTGATCAGAGGCGCAAAGCCCGACTGCAGGCTCGAGGCGACGAGGGCGACCGCGGCGAGGATGACGGCAGCGGCCGCGACCGTGAGGTCAGCGCGCGGCACGGGTGGGGTGCCTGTCGGTGCGTCGGCGCGCGGGCGGGTGGGGGTGTTCATGCCACTCCCTTCCGGGCCTGGGTGTGCCGATTTCGGTCTGGTGTCCGAGCTTAGGTCGTGTGTGTTCACGGGCGTCGGTTCCTCCCCAGGCGACTCAGGAAATGACCTGTCCACAGGCTGTTTTTGGTTCTGTTCTGGCCCGCGATGAATGTCGGAGGTGGGTGAGAGAGTGAGCGTATGAACATCCTCACGGCGATGCGCGAGCGGCTTGACCGGCTCGCGGTTTTCGCTGAGCTGGATGTCGAGCCCTCGAGCCTCCCGTCCGGCGCCGCGGCGCTCAGCGATGCATCCGTGTTGGAGGTGTTGCGCGAGGTCACCGGCATCGCGAACGATGCGGAACGGTTGCAGTCCGTGGTTGCGGGTGTCGCCGCCCAGCGATCGAGGCGCGAGAAGGGGCACTCGGGGCTCGCGGCCACCCAGGGGCACGCGTCACCCGTTGCTCTGGTGCAGTCGATCACCGGCGGAACGCGCGCAGACGCGCTGCGGCAAGTGCGTGTCGGGCAGTCGCTGCTTGATGGTGCGGCGCCGGATGCGGGTGCTGCCTCGGGCGCTGAGCCGGCACCGGCGACGGACGACTCCCCCGACGCGACCCGCGCGCCGTGGCACGCTCCGCTGCAATCCGCACTCTGGGCTGGCCGGTTGACGACGGCTCAGAGTGATGCGATCCGCGGTGGGCTCGGCGAGCCTTCGGCGGAGGGTGTGGATCCGGCATCCGCTGCTCTCGCGTGGTCGGTTGCGGCCGAGACCCTCGTCGATGAGGCGGTGGGCGGGGCATCCGTTGAGGAGTTGCGGGCTCGGGCGAGGCAGTTGCGCGACATTCTCGACCCCGTTGGCGCCGAAGATCGGTTCCAGGCGCGGTACGAGAAGCGGTCGCTACGCACGTGGATCGACCAACACGGACAACACCACGGCCACATCATCTTCGACGACGAGATGGCGCTGTGGCTGCGGTCCGCCTTTGCCGCGGCGCTACGTCCCCGGCGCGGTGGACCCCGGTTCATCTCGGATGCCGACCGCGCCGCAGCGAAAGAGCTCTCCGATGACCCGCGCAGCAACGAGCAGCTCGAGTACGACCTGTTCGTCGACCTCATTCGTGCCGGGGCGCTCGCGAGCGCCCCCGACGTGTTCGGGGCACGTCAACCCGGGGTTCGGATCGTTCTGGTTGGCGATGCGAGCGGGCCGCGGGACCCGATCGGCCGGCTCATCAAGACCGGACACGCCGAAGACGGCGGGGATGCCCTCCCCGGGTCAGTCGTCGACCGCAACATCTGCATGAACGGAACCGTGACCGTCACCGTCGACAGTGGCGGCAACCCGCTCGATGTCGGACACGAACAGCGCCTGTTCACGGCGAAGCAGCGGATCGCATTGGCCGTTCGCGACGGCGGATGCATCGCCGAAGGATGCCGCATGCCCGCGTCGTACTGCGAGGCCCACCACATCGACCACGTCGCCGCCGACAATGGCCGAACCGACATCGACCGCGGGGTACTGCTCTGCCGGTTCCATCACATGCAGCTCCACAACAACGGATGGAAGATCATCCGCGACGGTCACGGCGCGTTCATTCTCGTACCACCGTTCGGGCACGTGGGTCTCGGCGGCGAACCGGCGACCCCGAGGGTTTTGCGGACGAAGGCGCCGTGGGCGTGGGCGTGGGATCCCCCGCCCCCGCCCGACAGACCACCCTGGCGCGAGGGAAGACCCAGGGAAGGTGAAGCCGCGACGTACGCTGGGCAGTCCGATGGCGCGATCGTCGGGTAGCCACGTGCAGCGCTCGGCCGGTAAGCAGGTGCAGCGCTCGGCCGAGCAACCCGGTGCTGCACTCGCCGAGTAACCCGCTGCAGCGCTCGGCCGAGCAACCCGGTGCTGCACTCGCCGAGTAACCCGCTGCAGCGCTCGGCCGAGCAACCCGGTGCTGCACTCGCCGAGTAACCCGGTACAGCGCTCGGCCGGTAGCCAACTGCTGTGCTCGCCGGGCAGCCAGCTGCTGCGCTCCTCCGATAAGCAGGCGCTGCACTCGCCGAGTAACCCGGTAGAGCGCTCGGCCGGTAGCCAACTGCTGTGCTCGCCGGGCAGCCAGCTGCTGCGCTCCTCCGATAAGCAGGCGCTGCACTCGCCGAGTAACCCGGTGCAGCGCTCGGCCGAGTAACCCGGTGCTGCACTTGCCGAGTAACCCGGTGCAGCGCTCGGCCGAGTAACCCGGTGCTGCACTCGCCGAGCAACCCGGTGCTGCACTCGCCGAGTAACCCGGTGCAGCGCTCGGCCGGTAGCCAACTGCTGTGCTCGCCGGGCAGCCAGCTGCTGCGCTCCTCCGATAAGCAGGCGCTGTGCTCAGCCGGTAACCACGTGCTGCGCTCGGCTGGCAAGCAGTCGCCGTGCTCGCCGAGTAATCAGGTGCTGCGCTCGTCGAATAACCACGTCGCGTGGACAGGCGCCGAGGGATATCGAGACAGGGTCGAGGGTTCTTCGAGGCGTGTCTCAGTGCACGCGTACGGGAGCAGCGAACTGCGTGACGAAGCCGGGGTGGTCCATCGGCATCGCCAGCACCGAATCCGGTCGTCGCCCTGCGAGATCCGCGAATCCCCGATCAGCGAGAAGCCCGTCACGGATGCCGATCAACTCCGCCCGCCGCAATGGCCACGGCTCGTGCGCATTGGCGGCCCAGATCGTGCGGCCGAGGTGACGCTCGTGAAAGCCCCACCGCGCCGTGAGGAAGCGCGACAGTTCGTCATCCACGACCTCCTCGCCAACGCGAACGCGCAGTCGCGTGCCGGGGCCGCGCGCTGCACCGTCCACTCGACGGCGCCGGGAGCGGTACTCGATGGTCGCGGCATCCTCGGCATCCTCGGCATCCAGGCGGTGACCGATGCTCGCCCACCGATACGGCAGACCGAACAGCGCGCGCGCCGTCAGCACGGGAATGAGATGCTCAGCCTCGAGCGTCAGGAACACCACGCCGCGCCGGCCCTCGTCATCGATGCCGTAGGTGCGAACGTTGATCTCGTTGAAGGTTCCGAGAAAGGGCACCGGCGGGGCAGGCAAGAACCGAAACTGCGAGAGGACAAAGGGAACCAAACCCACCCAGCCCGAGCCGTCGAACACATCCGGGCGCACCCCCGGCGGCAGCAGCGGCTCCAGGCGCGCGGCATCCACCCGCCAATGCAGGAAGACTGCCCGCGACCAGCGCTGGGCGATGACCGGCCGACCCGGCAGCGGCGGAGGGTGGCTCGACGAGACCATGACCCTATTCTTCCGTTGTGCCAGAGGCCACGGGGCCGGGTGTCGAGCCAGCCGGGCGCCCCTCAGCCGCCCGGGCAGTCGCAGTCGCCCCGAAACCGGGCGTGACCAAGAAGGTGCGACTCGTCGTCGCCGCCGACCCCGACTCGCTCTCGGGCAAGGCGCGGAAGGCTCGGGACTACGGCATCCCGATCGTCGGCGAGGAGTGGCTGCTCGCGAACCTCGGGTGAGCGCGCATCAGCCGGTGGTGATCTTGCGGCGCATGCTTCCGACCTCAGGTCTGGGCATTGTGGCTACACTATGCTCATGAAACGCGCCACAATCGGCATCCGGGAGCTGCGCGACGGACTCAGTCGGCACCTGGCCGACGTGCGTGCCGGAACGGAACTGACGGTCACCGACCATGGGCGCCCCGTCGCGATGATCGTGCCCATCGGCGTCGAGTCCGGGCTCGAAGCCCTCGTCCGGGCGGGGCTGGCAACGCTCCCCCGCTCGGGGCGTGCTGAACTCCTCGAGCCGGTCGAAGCATCCGGCACCGTGAGCGATCTCGTGGCCGACCAGCGCCGCTGAGCACCGCACAGCGATGCTCGCGTACTTCGACACCTCCGCACTGATCCCCCTCGTCATCCACGAACCGGCGACAGCGCGCTGTCGCGACGTGTGGGATGCCGCAGCTGTCATCGTCACCAGTGACCTCGCATACGTCGAGGCGCACGCGGCGCTCGCCCAGGCACGCCGGCTCGATCGACTGACGGATGCCTCGCACGAGCGCGCGCTCGCGGCGTTCGAGTCCCTCTGGGCCGGCGTGGCGCGCATCGCCGTTGCGCCGCTCATCATCCGCGAAGCCGCAAAGATCGCTCGCACTCAGGCACTGCGCGGATACGACGCCGTTCATGCGGCAAGTGCGGTAGCAACGGCATCCGATGACTTCGTTGCCGTTTCCGGCGACGAAGCGTTGTTGCACGCCTGGAGCGAACTCGGCATCGCCACCGTCGACAGTCACGGATGACGTTCCCGCGCCGGTCATGCGTCATGGCCGTGAGCGGGCGGCATCCCATTCAGGACTCAACCGCGACGCGAGGCCACGGAGCCCAGCCGCCGGAGAGGGCTCGAAGGATGGGGCGTGCCGCCTCGACGCGGGCGACGGGCAGGTCCTCGCCGATGGGCCCTCGCCCCGACGTCGACCCATTCGGATACTCAAGCGAGTACCCAACCCACGGATCAGGGCCTTCGTCGACGCTCTCGCTGTACCTGCCACCGACGACGGCAAACACATGCCGTTCGAACTCGTCGACCTCCGCCTCCCCGGTCGAGTCGCACGCGTCACACCCGCAGATCGGAAAGTGGAAGTCGTGCAGCAATCCCGCATGCATGACGATGCCTGGATAGTCGGTGTAGACGAGCGTGATCGCGGCGCATCGCGGGTCGATCGGCTCGATGCGCACCGCCCGCGCGAAGGGCCTGCTCTGGCGAAGGAGGTCGGCCGCGGCATCCGGCCCCTCGGTGATCCGGACGTCGTAGGTCTCAGCGACATGCGCCACGAGCGCATCGGCGACGGTGTGGAGCGGAGCGAACCGCTCGGGATGCGTGTCGACCGAATAGGTCTCGGTAGGCGGTGAGTCTTCCCAGCGGCGTCCGTACTCGATGATTTGTCCCGCGGCGTCGCGGAACACCGGCGTCTCGATCGGTGGACGATGGTAGGAGCTCACGCCGCCATTCTTCCCGCGATATCGAAGCGGAGCTCGACGCGGTCCTGAACGGCTCCGCCAGCGCTTGACATCCGCGTGGGGATCTGGCCTCCTGGGGAGGCGCCCGCGCCGACAAGGAGACACGATGCGACTGCTGTTGACCTCCGGCGGAGTGACCAATCCCAGCATCCGGAGGGCACTCGTCGATCTGCTCAGCAAACCCATCGAGGAGTCGACTGCACTGTGCATTCCGACCGCAATGTACGGGCATCCGTGGCTCGGGCCGGGCGTGAAGGCATGGGAGTTCGCCGCAGGCCGAGAACCCGGCAACCCGATGGTGTCGCTCGGCTGGAAGTCCGTCGGGCTCCTCGAACTGACGGCGCTGCCGAGCGTCCCCGACGAGCGCTGGATGCCGCAGGTGCGCGATGCCGATGCGCTGCTCGTCTCGGGCGGCGATGCGATCTACCTGCACCACTGGTTGCGCGAGTCACGGATGCTGGACCTGCTCGACGACCTCGACGACACCGTGTGGGTCGGCATGAGCGCCGGCAGCATGGTCATGGCGCCGCGGATCGGACAGGAGTTCGTCGGCTGGCAATCACCCCTCGGCGACCGCGGGCTCGGCGTCGTCGACTTCGCGATCTGCCCACACCTGGCCGTCGGCGATCGGCCCGGCACCGCGATGGAGGTCGCCGAGAAGTGGGCATCCAAGATCGATGTCCCCGCGTATGTCATGGATGACGACACGGCGATCGTCGTTGACGGCGCCCGGGTCGAGGTCGTCTCCGAAGGCGTCTGGCATCGGCTCAGCGACTGAAGGACTGCCCCGCGTCGGATACCGCGACTACTCGTCGAAGCTCCACCCCTGCACGCGGTGGATCATCGCTGCCTTCGGATAGGCGCCTCGGGGCGGTCCGATCTCGAACAGGTCGATCATCAGGAACAGCGGATAGTCGGGAGCCTGCCCGATCCGACGCACGACGCGCCCCTCGCACCCGATGACGGTCGCACCGCTCCCCCAGGTCACCGTCCACGTATGGGGCCGGCTCGCATCGAACGGCAACGTCACGTCAGCCATATCGGTGTGCATCCGCGGATCATGATGCGCCTTGACACCAGTCCGCGCGACCGTGCTCCCAGCCACGGCATCTGCATCGATCTCGAAGACGCAGATCTCTCCGGAATCCTGTGGCGAAAGATGCTCGGTTCCCACGAGCCAGGCCGCGAGCATGCATCCGTCATCGCGCGTGGCCGAGACGGTGAGGTCGACGCGTCCGCTCGAGGGAGCGAACAGCAGCCGCAGCGGCGTCTGGGTGCGCACGCGCACGTCGTCGCGGTGGCGGTGGGTTCCGGATGCCGACCCCAACGGCCCCGAGAAGGTGCCGGTTTGCAGGTTCGACACTCGCAGCGGGGCATCCTCGGGTCGCCAGTCGAGTTGATCCTCGTCAATGCGCAGCTCGAGCCCTTCGGGCGTGATTCGGTAGCGCGCCTTCGAGCGCTCGGGAGTCGTCCAGTGCGGCAGGTAGTGCGCCACCCATCGCTCAGCTGAGAGCGCACCAGTGAAACGCTCGTCGAGGTCGGGGGCGCGATCCGGCGGCGGAGGCAGGCGTTCGACGGCGGATGGGTCAGAGCTCACGTGCCCAGCATCCCTTCGACATGCGACATCTTGCGCACGACGAGCCGGGCCGCGGCTCAGGTCGCGTTCCACAGGGCCTGGTAGTACTGCATCCGCTCCGGATCGGGGTCGATGCCGTAGGCGGCCACGAGCGCGTCCTCCCACCCGGGGCCATAGTTCCACTGGGTGCTCAGCGCGGCCGAGGCGAGGTCGCCCCACCGATCACCAATGCCGAGCGAGCCGAGGTCGACGTGACCTGACCAGGTGCCGGCATCCGAGATGAGCGTGTTCGGCGCGCACGCGTCGCCGTGACACACGACGAGCCGGTCGGCCGGCGGCGGCTCGTGCAGGGCGGCAGGCACACGGATGCCGCGAGCCGCCGCGTTCGCCAGGCGCGTGGGAACGTCCCACCGAAACGGGCACTCGTCGACAGGCAAGGCGTCGTGCAGCGCCCGCAGCCCCTCGCCGATCGCCCGAACCGCCGTCGCAGGCTCGGAGCGCCACCGCGGCGATACCGCGCTCTCGCCCGCCAACCCCTCGGTCACCAGCCACGCGTGGTTTTCGTCGCGTCCGCACTCGATGACCCGCGGCACCGGCGTGAAGCGCGTCGACCACCGCAACCGTTCGGCTTCGGCCTCGGCTGACCACTCGGGGTTGTGCGGCTCGTATTTGATGAAGCGGATGCCGCCGGCATCCGTCGCCCGGAACGTCAGGCCGCCGAGGTCGTTGATCCAGGCCGGAGTCAAGACTGCACCCCGCGCCAACTCCCGCACCCGCGGCGGGACCGAGATGTCGGGCGCGGGAATGCTCACACGACCACGGTACGGGTGGACCGACCGCGGAGGGAGTCAGGCTTCGACGTAGGTCGCCAGGTGCCCGAGGGTCTGCGCACCGCCTTCGATCGCGTGATACTCCTCGACTGCCGTGTCGCGCAGCTGCTTCGTGGGGAACACGGTCGACAGCGTGATCCGAGTCTGCGCTCCCACCTCGTCGAAGGTGAACACCGAGTCGAACGCATTCGGATCGCCCGCATACTCCCCGTGCAGCAGCACAATGCGCTCGGGTGCAACGATCTCACGCCACCGGATCCACTCCGCATAGTCAGTGCCATCGGGTCCGTGCATCGTGAAGATCCACTCCCCGCCCTCGCGGAACTCGAACTCTCGCGTCGATGTCGTGAAGCCGTCGGGCCCCCACCACGCCGAGAGATGATCGACGCTCGTGAAAGCCTCGAACACGACCTCGCGAGGCGCGCTGACGAGCCGTTCGACCACGACGGTTCGGTCTGCCTCGGGCTCGGACCCCGTGGCGGGTATGTGCTGGTCAGTCATCCGTGTCTCCTCTGTCTGTCGTTGACGGATGCTGCGCCAGCCGCTGCACGTAGGCATCCAGTCGGTCGAAGCTGCCGTTCCAGAACTGCTCGAAGCCTCCCGTCCACTCGTGAATGGGCCGCAGGCCCTCGGCATCCAGTCCGTACAACCGCTGCTTGCCGGCACCACGAACCCGGACGAGTCCCACCTCTCGCAGCACGCGCAGGTGCTTGGAAGTCTGGGGCTGCGTCATCTCGAGGTTGTCGGCCAGCTCGGCTACCGCTCGCTCTCCGTCGCGCAGCAGCATCAGGATGTCGCGCCGCCGCGGTTCGGCAATCGCGTTGAACGCGTCGGAGGTGGTTGCGGCTCGGGCCATATCTCAATCATATGCCTATATAGGCAAGTTAAGCGATACCGAACGGGACCTCAGCCATCCGTCCGCTCGTCCGGGACGATGACCACCATCGCGATCTCGCTCTCGGACCACCCGCGTGACTCGAGTTCTGCAGACAGCGCCTGGCTGAAGACCTGATGCGACCGCCTTCTGGCGAGCACCGTCGCCTCGGGCGCACCGTCAGCGCTGATCACCTCGCATGCCTCGCGAAGGTCGGCCCGAAGTCGAGACACCGTGGAGCTCCCGAACGCGGCGCGCAGATCATCGACCGCGGGCAGACCCACCGACCAGCCGTCCACGCTGTATCCGGACTCGGGCCCGTCTGGCGACATCCGCCCGCCCACGCTTCGCGCCACTGCCATCCGTACGACCGCGACTCCGGTTCCAGCGACAGCCACGATTCCGACAGCTGTCGTCGGATAAATCGAGAACGCCGCCCGGTAGAGAGGCGAATCCATCCCCAGCGTGAGAGCAACGGCGATGCGTCCGAACGAGAAGGCGGCGTACCCCGCGTTCACCAGTAGAAGCGTCAGCGCGCCGGCCTCGCCGACGATCGGCGCGACGCGGGTCTCACACGCCGTGAGCACGCACAGCAGCAGGAGTGCAGAGACCTTCACGAGCGCCGAGACGGGGAGTCCGATGAGCGCCGTGGTCGCCGCCACAGCCAACACGGCACAGGACACCACGATCGTGGCACTGCGCAGCCGACCCGACAGCGCACGAAGCGCCAACAGAATCCCGCCCGGACCGAGCACCATGAACGTGTCACCGACCGCGAGCGCCAGAACGGTGGCTGTCGTTTCGTAGATCGCGTACATCAAGGTCGAGCCCACGGCGGCGATGCCCGCAATGATGCAGAACCGCACGAACAGCTGCCCTCGTCCGGGCGAACCGATGATGGGAAGCGCGAAGGCGATGATGGCGCCCGCGACCGCGATGCTGATCACGAGGAGGCCGCCGATCCACGCCATGCCGCACCGCCCCCTTGCTGGTTTCGTCAGAAGTACCCAGGCCGCCCGAGCCCATCCTAGGGAACTGTCGGGTGACGACGGCAGACAGGATGGGGCGGCGATAGGTAGTTCATACTCATTGCCGCCGTCGAGGGCGCACGCGACCATGTGAATGTCCCTGTCCGCTCCCCTGGAGACATCCATGCCCCACCCCCGCGCAACCCTTCTCGTTCCGGCCCTCGCAGTGGGTACGGTGCTGCTTCTCAGCGGCTGCATGCCTTCGGTCACCGACATCGTCGAAGACGCCACCGGCATCTCCGTCGACGAGAACGGCGCCTCGATCGAAACCGACGAAGGAACCATCGAGGTCGGCACGACGACGGAGGTTCCCGCCGATTTCCCCGCCGAGCTGCCTCAACCAACTGGCCAGCTCGTGAGCGTCGTCACGGCTCCTGGATCGTGGAACCTCACCTACGAAGGGGTCGAGGCGGACTCTGTCGAGCAGATCATCGCCACTCTCGCCGGCTCGGGGTACGAACTGGTCACCGACGGCACGACCGCCGACGGGCGCATCGCCTCCTACCAGAACGACACGTGGGTTGCCACCGTGATCTGGGATGGCGCCGAAGGCGGAAGCAAAGCTCTCATCTACGGGGTGACATCCCGATGACGCCGCGCCGTCACCCGCGTGCCGCGTTCGCCGCGCTCGCTGTCATTCCGGCTCTGCTCCTGGTCGGTTGCGCGGCACCAGATGCCGCCCCCACCCCCACGGATGTCGCTCTCGACGTTGCCGCAGAGGAATCCGCCGACACCGATGCCACGACTGAGCCCGCCGCGACCGGTGGCGCCGCCGTCGAGGGCGAGCCCATCCCCGTGCCCGAGGGAATGCCCGAGGTCGCCCTCTACGGGTGTGAGGAGCAGCTGGACTACTCAGTCAACGAGACAGAGTTCGACACCCAGTGGGTGTGGGAGTTTGAGTGCCGCACGCCCGACCCGTTCTGGCGAACCGTCGATGGACTCTCGGCGGATCCTGGGTGGACCAACACCAGCGACCAGCGCAGCGGAAACGACGACTTCCTCACCGAGACGCTGCACTACATCGCCGACATCGGCGGAGTAGCGGGAGACGTCGACCTCAAAGCGTTCGGCGATGCGGCAGAACTCGAGGTGACCTACACGGTCACGCTCGCCAAGCCGTAGCGACCCGAACGGTCGGGGCGGGGAGCAGGCAGCGATCGGGAAGCGCCTGCGAGCCATGGGGAGTCCCCCGCCCCGACATACTCGACGTGCGAGATGACGACTAATCGGCGCTCCGAGCCAAGAGGCCCGTCTCATGAAGCGCGGCACGCAATTCGTCGCGTGATGAGACACCGAGCTTCCGGTACACCGACTGCAGTTGGTTGTCGATCGTCCGTGATGAGACACCGAAGCGTTCGGCGATCTCGCGGCTGCGGGCACGACTCGCGGCGGCTATCGCCACCTCGCGCTCTCGCTGCGAGATCACGGGGCTATCGCGGCGCTGCAACAGCGGCGCATCCACCCCGTCGGCTGCCATCAGGGCAACGCGATCGAGGCGGTGCCGGGTTTCGGCGTCCTGCCGCATCCGGCGAGCCAGCTCGATCGCGTCGAGGGCCGTCGGCGCCATCCCGCCCGCGACGAGAGCCGATGCTGCGGTGGGCATGCGCCCCGGTGTGCGATCACGCAGCGCAACGGCGACATCGCGCAGCGCCGTGAACAGGCGCATCTCGGCAGGCACCTGTTCGCAGATCGCCTCGAGCATCGCTGCGGCTCGGTCGACCTTCCCAACACGGATGCAGACACCGAGTGAAATCGCGGCGACGAGCTGGAAGCCCACCCCCATCGCTTGCTCGGCTGCTGCCTCAATCAGCGCAGCCGCGCGAGCCGAGTCGCCTGCCGCGTGGGCAAGCCAGGCTTCGCACTCCGCAGCCATCAGTAACGCCTTCGGCTCCGACCGCTGGGCGGGATCCATCGCGTCGAGCAGATCTCGTGCGCCGACGAGATCCCCCGACTTCGCCGTCAGGTCAGCGCGGATGGCCAGAGCTAGCGGCATGATCGCAAAGGGGTCCCGCCAGCGGAGCTGATCGACGGCAAGAGCTGAGAGCCGGCGAGCCTCGCTGAGACGACCGTTGTAGCTGCGGTGTTCGGCGACCGTGCTCGTCCAGATGCCGGCACCCTCGCCGGCTGTCGCGCGTCGCTGTTCAGCGAACTCGACGGCGCGCTCATGCTCTCCGCGCGAGAGGAACCCGAAGTAGGTCTCGAATCCGATCATGGCCGCAGCGAACGGGTCCAGTACCCCGAACCTCGCCTGCGCGTCTGACAGAAGTGAGGCGGCCTCGACGGCGGCCGCGGTGCGCCCGTTCATCGACTCGGTCATGATCGATGCGACAGCGCCACGAACGAGCATTTCAGGAGACTCATCGGCTTCGGTCTCGCTTGTTCGCTCATGCATCTGCCCGACCAGTCCCCGCCACAACCGCAGTTCCGGCTCCAAAGTGGCTCCGACGGTCGGCGGTGCCGACGCCTGCAGGTCTTCGGCGGCCTGGATGGCAGCGGCAACGTCGAACCGACGGAAGGCGAGATGCTCGCCACGTCGGCTGGCGAGCAAGGCGCGGTCGCGCCAGGGGATCTCATCCTCTGAAGCTTCCGCAACCTCACCCGAACCACTCGTCGATGAACCGGCCCGCATCGAGCCCGTCTCGGTGAGAGCGATCGCCGCATCGAAGGCAGCGTCTGCGGCATCCAGATCGCCCAGGCTCGATCTCGCGCACGCCAGAACGAGATACGCACGGAAACGCTGTGCTGGGACGGATGCCGCGCCAGTAGCCCGCTGCGCGAACGCGGCGGCATGTTCGAAGTCAGCCGATCGAAACGCATGATCTGCTGCCCACACGAGATCGACGGCATCCACGGCGGCGCTTTCAGACTGCAACACGATGGCCTTGAATCGGCTCGTGGGATCGGCCAGCGAGCGAAGGTGCGCGATCGCGTAGGTCCGCGCGGGGGCCGCGTCGTCGCCGAGAAGGTCGAGCCCTTCCGACAGCAGTGGGTGAGCCACGCGCACCGACCGCGTTCCGGCGTCTCTCACCAGAAGACCGCGCGCCAGCAGAGCATCGAACATTCGTCGCGGCCACGGAGAGGACCGATCCAGGCTGTCGAGATCAAGCGGCTGCGTCACCGCGGCGAATCTGAGCGCGGCGCGGTCGTCCTCGTTGAGAGCAGCGATCGCGGCGTCGACGGTCTGCAGGAGGTCAGGTGGCGTTGCACCGTCCTCGATCTCGACGACGCCGTCCGAGACCCGCACGGCGCCCTCACGGTGGGCAGCCTCCACGAGCATCCGCAGGTAGAGCGGATTTCCGTCGGTCCGTCCCGCCAGGCGCGAGGCATCGGCACGACGCCCGACCGCGCCGAACCGATGGTGAAGAAGCTCCTGAACGTCGTCGACGGCCAACCCCCTGACCCGTCGTTCCTCGGCGAAACCCTCGAGAAGCAACTTGGCCAGGGGCGCCGGAAGGGTCTCGCCCAGCCGTGCCGTTGCGATCATCGGCACACCGAATCCGCGGACGAGCTGATAGACGACGGCGGCCGAAACATCATCCAGACGCGGCGCATCATCCACAACGAAGATGAAATCGCCCGGGTTTCGTCCGATACGTGAGATCAGCGCGGGCACAGCCTCGGCAGGGTCGACGGGCAGCCCCAGTACCGTAAGCGCCGGCGAGAACGCGGCAAGCGGTACTGCCGCGAGCTCAGAGAGCCCGATGATCGATACCGCAGCGCGCTCCGGCATCCGTTCTGCCACAAGACCCGCGAGCGCAGTCTTACCGATGCCCGGGGGTCCCGTCAGGATCTGAGCGCGAACGGGCAGCTTCCCGAGCGCTGAGACCAAGCTCTCGGCATCCGTGTCTCGGCCCACCACGGGCCAAGAACCCGGATGCGGCGTCGCACTGCTCATGACAACCAATAGTGGCATCGGCTACTGGCATCGGCGCGATGATGCGCGCGCTTCGTCGGTGCCGCTACTGTGATCCCGTGCGAAAGCTGATGGCGGCTGTTGCTGCGACGACCGGTCTCGTTTTGATGCTCGTGACGGGAGCACCCGCGATCGCCAATGGGGGCTCAGGCCCGCTCGATGGACTCGACTACGTGTCACTCGGCGATTCGTATCAAGCGGGCTACGGGCTCAACCCCTTCAGCAACACGAGTCCGTTCGCCGGTGACCCCAACGGGTGCTACCAGGCAGACGGCAACTACCCCCACATCCTGGCCGCGTACTTCGGCCTGACGATCAACGATCAGACGTGCTCCGGGGCGATCACGGCAAACATCGGCTACGGGTCGGCTACGGTTTCGCCAACCGATCCGAACGTCATCCTGCCGACCCTTCCCGACGTCTCCACGCTGCAGGTGACCCTGTCGGGTATGACCGCGCCGCAGCTGCAGTCCGCCGGGCTCAGCGCCGACACCGATGTGGTCACCGTCGGGATCGGCGGCAACGACCTCGGCTTTTCGTCGATCGCGACAGCGTGTATGCGCCTCTCCGTCGACTCCGACCCGCTTTACCTCGCCGACAAGGTCGGCGCGTTCGACAACTGCAAGGATTACTTCGACGACCCGGTGAACTACCCGTCCGCGTACCTGTTCGGACGCATCACCGACTCGGTGGCCCCGCGTCTCGCGACGACATTCGCTGCGATCCGCGCAGTCGCACCCAACGCGCAGGTCTTCGTGGTCGGCTACCCGCAGGTAGCTCCCAATAATGCGACTGACGCCTGTTTCACCGATCCGCTGACCGCGAACTCGGTGCCCTACAACGGTGTCGACCTGCAGTTCCTGCACGACATCGAGCAGCAGCTCGACGACACGATCGAAGCTGCGGCGACAGCCGCGAACTTCACTTTCATTCCCACGTGGGACCAGACGGCCGGCAATACTCTGTGTACGCCCGATCCGTGGATCAACGGCATCACGCTCTACCTCAACAGCGGTTCGACGTGTGATCCGGACTACCTGCCCGCAGACGGCAACACCGACATCTGCGTGAAGATCGGCGCACTGCACCCGGACGAGGGCGGGGTGCTCGAGATCGCGAACATCGTGCAGGAGTCGATCGGGGGCTGGGCCGCAACCCGCGGAATAACTGCAAGCGCCAGCGACGTCACGCAAGGCGGGCAGGTCGTGCTCTCGGGCGGCGGCTTCGGGCCGAACGAGACAGTTCAGATCGAGCTGCACTCAACCCCGGTCGTTCTCGCGTCGATCCCCGCCAGCGCGACGGGCACTTTCTCTACGACGCTGACGATCCCGACGGGCACGGTCCCCGGCTCTCACACTCTTGTGGCCCGAGGCCTCTCCTCCGATCGCGAGTTCTCGACGCCGATCACGGTCACGGCATCCGGGTCATCGAGCGGCGGCGGTGCGTCAGTCCTCGCCGAAGGCGGGATGGATGCCAGCGCCCTGCAGTTGGTAGGCCTCATCGCGCTCCTCGGGACAACGCTCCTCGCCGGTGGCGCCGTGCTCGTGTTGCGCCGCCGCCAGACGGGCACGAGCCAGTCCGCGACCGCGAGGCGCTGAGTTCGGCATCCGGGATCTCGGTTCGCGTCATTCCACCGAGGGCCGAGGCCTACGACCCGTAGTCCACGACCCACCGGCCGACGGGGCAGGTATCACCGGACCAGTGGGACGCTGAGGATCCGGAACCCGACCCCGGCTCCCCAGCGCCACCGCCCTCCCCCGAACCGCCCGAGCAGCACGCCCCCACGTGCGCCTTACGGGGTCGCGACGACGCTGACGTTCAGCGCGCCGTCAGAAGACCGATCCCAGACGAGACTCACCGTCCACGCTCCGTTATCCCACGTCGATTGCGCGTAGTCGCCAGCTGTCATGTCGTACGTTCGGGTGAACCCCGCCCCCTCCAAGGCGCCGACGACGCTGTCCAGCGTCGACTCATCGACACCGCTATAGGTGAGGTTCCAGGTGCCCGACATCGCCAGCGACGACTCGAGCGTGCCCGTCGCGGGCAGCGGAACCTCACCGGGGAAGTCGTCGGGAACTTCGGTTCCCGCCGTGATCGTCATCTCGCCGTCTTCGCTTTCCACGGTGACGTTGCCATCGCCGTCGCTATCGATCGAGACGCCCGTTTGGTCTTCGATGAACTGCTCGACGGGGTTCGCACACGACGAGAGCGCAAGCGAAGCTGCGAAGAGTGTCACGATGGTTGCTGAAGCAGCGATTGTGCGGCTGCGGCGGAACATGGAGATCTCCTTAGATCGGGCAGGGACCCACTCAGCATCGAGTCATGCCCCGCCCTGAGCAATGAGTAAGAACTACTCACGGCTAGGTACCGTGGTTGCCCACGATCAGGAGAAGACGGAGGCGGCGATCAGCTCGACCTGATCGATCACGACATGCAAGAGGATGTCGAACACGGTCACTGCGGCAAGAAGCACGGCCAAGACCAGGACAACGCGAGATCGGGTGTGCGCCTCTGAGGCTCTCATCGTCGATCACCTTCCGCCGCTGAGACAACGGTCGAACAGGAGAGGATGGATGCCGTGAAACTGGCGATCATCGGCGTCGCACTCCTTCTGGCCGCAGCCACTGCGATCGCGACAGGGCTTGCCCGCCCCGATGACGCGATGGTCGTCGCGGATCGGGTGTGGCCGATCCTTCTGTTCATCGTTGCCGTGACGATCGTCGCCGAACTCGCAGCAGCGGCCGGGGTCTTCGACGCCGCAGCACACCGACTCTCGCGCCTGGGGAAAGGACGAACCGTCGCACTTTGGGCGCTGGTGGTCGTTCTCGCTGTCGCGGCCACCGCCTTCCTGTCCCTCGACACCACCGCGGTGCTTCTGACTCCGGTGATCGTCGCCGTCGTGCGGGCGCGGCGCCTCGACCCGCTCCCGTTCGTGTTCGCAACCGTCTGGCTCGCGAACACGGCATCACTCGTGCTGCCGGTCTCGAACCTCACCAACCTGCTCGCCGCCGATCTCTTGCACGTGGGCCCGTGGGAGTTCATCGCCCTCCTCGGCCCGTCGGCCGGGATCGCTATCATGGCAACGGTCGGCCTTCTGGTGCTGTTCTTCCATCGCCGTCTGCGCGGAACATATCCGTCAGTAGCAGCACCGGAGACAGCCGATCCGGTCCTGCTTCGCATCGCAGCGGTCGTCGTGGTGGTGCTGTTGCCACTTCTCGTATCGGGGATGCCTCCCTGGATCCCCGCATCCGCAGCGGCGCTCGTTCTGCTCGGCGTCTTCGTCTGGCGGCATCCACGAGCCCTGGCATGGCGACTGGTCCCCGTCTCGCTCGTGATCTTCGCGGCAGGGCTCTTCTTCGCCGTCGGCATTCTCGAGACGCTCGGCTCAGGCGCCCTGATCAGCTCGATCGCAGGCTCCGGCACGGACCTGCTGTCGCTGTGGCGCCTCACCGGGACGGGCCTCGTCTCGGCCAACCTCATCAACAACCTGCCAGCCTACCTGCTCGTCGAGCCGATAGCAGCCTCACCGGAGCGCCTCGCGGCTTTGCTGATCGGGGTGAACGCCGGATCACTCATCACGCCATGGGCCTCGCTCGCGACCCTGCTGTGGCATCAGCGGTTGCGCGCCGACGGCGTCGAGGTCAGCTGGACCCGATTCGTCCTCATGGGCCTGGTCGCCGCGCCGGTCGTTTCACTTCTGGCCGTCATCCCGCTCGCCCGCTGATCCAGATGGCGCAGGCGGCCGCTGTCTACGGCAGGAGGTTGGGGATCGCGAGCTCACGCATCTGATCCCACGGCTCGGTCCACCCAAGGCGATCGAACAGGCCGTCCAGTAGCATCGCGGTGAAGCCCCAGACCAGGTGCTCGCCCGTGTCGGTGCGCACCTGGAACGCCGGTGCGCGGTGAGCGCGTGGACCGCGATCGATGACGGTGCATCCACGATTGGCGGGGTCGAGCAGGTCGGCCACGGGCGCCCGGAAGACGGCCGACGACTCGCCTACGTCGACAGCTCGCACCGGCGACGGCTCACGCCACCATGCGAGGACCGGCGTGACGCGATGCGACGAGTACGGCAGCGGGACCTCTGCGAGGGTGCCCAGAACATCGACGCCGTCCGGGTTGACACCGGTCTCTTCCTGAGCCTCCCGCAGTGCGGCGGCGACGGGACCGGAGTCAGCGGGCTCGAGCCTGCCCCCGGGAAAGGCAACCTGTCCCGCGTGCGAACGCAGCGTCGTCGCCCGCGCCAGCAGAAGCACGTCGAGGTCGCGGGATACAGCCGCAGCGCTCGCGCGGTGAGCGCTCGGCGCGTCATCGAGCACCCCGAACAGGATGAGGACCGCAGCCCGCCTCGCGTCGGGGTCATCCGGGAAGCCGAGGAGCGCCGCCAGGCTGTCGCGGGGCGCGACCGTCGGATCTGTCGACACGAGATCGAGCAGCTGCCGACGGGCGCCCTGAAGGTCAGCGGATGCCGCTGCACCGGTCTTCGTCGAGGCGGCAGTGACCGGGCCCGCTGCGTCACGGGAGTCGCCTGTCATCCGTCCAGGCTACGACCGCCGACCCCTGACCGGCCCACGGCTGGCACATTTCAGGGCACGGCACGGCCCGCCTGGAGGGACCACCGATGCGCGGTGTCGCGTCAGCATCCCCACCGAGGCGGCGCGCGGGGACGCCGACGCGGCGTTGGCTACCCGCGCAGGTGGCGCGATCATCGCGGCTTCGCTCATCAGTGCCGCGACGATCGGAATACGCTCCTGTGGAGGCGCTAGACCGCCGCCTCAAGACCTTCGCGGTGCGTGACCGGATCCGTTTCGTCCCATCCGTAACGCGAGCGCACCACAGCAGCGGCAACGCGAGGCCATGACGCCCAGCCCGAGAACGTGCGCTCGGCCAGCGTCAGGAGCGAGCGCGCAGCATCCTCGACGCTCTGTGCCGTTGCGGTGGCAAGTTCCCGGGCGAGCGTGGGGTCGACCTGCTCAAATCGCCGGCGCGGGTCGAAGTGGTCTGGACTGGGTCGATCCGGATACCGAACAGCGAAGACGAGGTCCAGAAACGACTCGACTGCCTCGGACCGGATCACATCACCCGCACTGACGAGCTCGCCACGCCGCGCGCGCCCGACGCCGATGAGAATGTGGAAGAGGAAGGACACAGCAACGACCTCAGCACGGGATCTCTGCCGCGCTGGAGTTGCTGAAGCGGCCCGCTCGATCGCGGCGCTGAGTCCCCCTTCGTCGTGCAGGATGCGTGCCGCATGCAGGGGAAACTCAGCGAGGGCGTTGAGGTCTACGACCGCGAACTCGATGGCGCGCCCATCACGGAAGATCCCGACGAAGCCGTCGTGCCATTCGCGCTCGAGCGCCACGAGCTCGTTCGCATCGGGCAGCCAATCAGCGGATTTCCGCAGCGGCTCTACGGCGTCGGGGCGCGCGACAACAATGACATCGTGATCGGACCACTCATCGGCCCGGTCCGGGTCCGCTCCCGAGCCGACGAGCGCCGCTCCGAGGATCTGCGGATGAGCCTGTGCAACGCACGCGATCCTGGCTGCGTATGCTTCGAACGCTTCGTTTGTCACCGGATGCCGCCGAACAGCGCGATCAGATCTGCCGCAGCCTCGGATTCTGCGCGAACGAAGACGGGAACCTGATCGATCGAAGCACGCGCGATGATCGACTGGGAGCCGGCGTGCTCAGCACCGGTCCAGGCGTCACGCCAACGACCCTCGGGCAGGTACACCGACCAGGATTCGACGCCCGGCTCAAGCACGGGAGCGACCAAGAGGTCAGAGCCCAGCATCCATTGCGTTCCGCTCCACACACGCTCGTCGGTCGGCCAGTCGAAGAACAGCGGGCGCATGAGTGGGCGGTCCGTCGCAATCGTCTGTCGAGCAGCCTCCGCGAGATACGGAACGAGGGCCTCGCGAAGCTTGACGAAACGCCGCGTCAGCGGGATGACCCGTTCGTCACCGGACCGCTCTGCGACGTTCCAGGGGGTGCGGTCGCGCGACGGGAGCCGGTGGTGGTTGAACTCGGAGTGGTACTGCATGATCGGCACGAAGACCGACGCACTCATCGCCCGGAGGTACAGTTCGGCATCCGGCACGTCTCCCGAGAACCCGGCGATATCCCACCCCCAGTAGACGATGCCGCTGGCAGCTGCCGACAGCCCAGCGTTCATCGACCAGCGGAACGCCTCCCAGGTGCTGTTCTCGTCGCCGGCCCAGAACGCGCCGTGCGCCTGCGAACCCGAGAATCCCGCACGGCTGAACGTCACCGGTGCTTTGCCTGCCGACTTCAGCAACTCGCCGTACGACGCGGCGTAAGCGACCGGGAAGGTGTTGTTCTTCTCGTCGCCGGTTCGCCCGTCGAGGTAAACGAGTTCACTCCCCCACGCGTGTTCGCCGCCGTCGGTCTTGAACCCGTCGATGCCGACATCCTCGACGAGGTAACGGCGCTTATCGGTCCACCAGCGCGCCGCCCGCTCGTCGGTGAGATCCGGCATGAGGCCGAGCGGGAACCACCATCCCCGGTTGCGATACGGTCGCAGTCCGCCACGCGGGTCAGGCTCCCGGATGAGCACGTTCTCTGCGATCGCGGCGCGGGCATCGGCTGCCGCCTGCCCGACCGGATGCGGACGCATCTTGATCAGCGGAATCTGCCACAGGTGAACCGTGACGTCGCGACGGTGAAGTTCGTCGACCATGCCTTTCGGATCTGGCCACGCCCCCTCAGCCGGGAAGGTGAAATCCGAGAGTCGGTGAGGCGCACCATCAGCGGTGGGTTCGTATTGGGAATCGCGGAACGCGGTGAACGTCGACTCATCGCTCCACGCCTCGATCACGACCGATCCGACCGGGATGTCGTGCTCGCGGTGCAGATCCATCTGCCGCATGACCTCGGCTTGCGTGTTCCACTCGTTGCCACTGGCCCACAGGCGGAACACCCACGACGGCAACTCCGTCGCTCGTCCGACACCGTCGAGGAACCCGTGCAGCACCTCGACGGGCGTGCCGGCGAACAGGCGAAGCGGCACGGTCCCGTCGGGCCCTGTCTCGGCCTCGACAAGGATGCGGTCAGCCGCGGAAGCGCCGACGTCGAACCACACGCGCCGCGACGTGTCGACGTGGAATCCCCAGCCCGAGTCACCGACGACATGCGCGAAAGGCATCGGCATGTACGTCTTGCGTTCGGCGCCCTGCGACTTGTACTGCTCGAAGACCACAGAGTCCAGCCGGGTGCCGGTCTGGTCGAGAGCGTCGTATCGCTCCCCGAAGCCGACGACGCGCTCGCCCACCCGCAACGGCAACGCGAAGCGCACGCGCCACGCCCGGTCTCCGTCGTGGAGCACCTCGATACTTCCGGGAACGACTGTTGACAATCCGTTGACCGCCACAGCCTCGGGACGCGATTGCCACTGCGCTGCGCGGAATGAGAACCACCGGGTCTGCTCGTTCGCTCCGTTCTCCCGGATTGCTGAAAAGCGGTACCGGTATGACCCACCACTGCGCAGAGCGGGCGTCGTCACCTGCCATCCACCCGCCGAGCGCGCGAGGCGTGCGGCAGCTGAGGCGAGATGACCGCCATCTTCAACACGTCCGCGCGAGGCTCGCTGGACCCGCTCGAGCGGCAGTTCGGCGGTCTCGACCGTGCCATCGTCGCCGTGCCACTCCAGAACGCAGGTGACGGACATGGCCGCGGCATCCGTTCTGACGCCGAGCGTCGCTGTCGAACCCACGAGCGGGACGATCGGAGACCGCTGCTCAGTGTCGACAGCGTACGGGTGCCCCGAGCCTTTCGGGCGGTGACGGATCATCGTGAGCCTTCCTGAGCGTTGGAGTTCTGTGCGACGAGCGCGAGCGGTGTCGGGTCAATGGCGCCGAGTTCGATACCCAGTCGAAGGAACATCGCATGGCTCCACAGCAGGGGGGTGGCAACCGGGCCCCAGCGGTCGATCCATTCCTGACGCATTCCGGGAGCGATCAGGTGACCCCCCACTTGCTCGGGCAGGTCTCCAGCCGCGGTCGCAGTGTGGGCGGCCCATGCGAGCAGCTCCAGCGCACGGCCGCGATCGCCCGCGGCGAGATGGGCGAGACCGAGGAAGCAGCTGAGCAGGGGCCATTGCCCGCCACCGAAGAAGGTGTCGCCGAGGTAGCGGTGCACTCCGCCATCGACGGTGAGATGAGATTCGAGTACCTCGATCGTGCGCCGCCCCACGGCCGAGCGCGCATCGATCACGCCCAGGGGCGCGAGCGCCGCGGCGAGGCTGCCATCGACGGCACTCGATCCCACCCACTTCACGAGGTGGCCGTCCGATACTCCACGCTCCGCTATGAACTCCGCGATCGCGCGGGCCGCGGCGTCAGCAGCAACCCGGCGGTCGCCCGAGATGAGATCGGCGTCGGATGCTGCTCGCAATCCCGCCTGCACGCACGCGAGGGTCGAAATGTGTACGTGCTGAGAGTGCTCCTCCCACCAGTCGTAACAGGGCCGCTGCCAGGAGGCGACGAGATAGTCGACAGTGAGCTCAACGGCGCCGACGAACCGGTCGCCGGGCAGCCCGTGGCGGGCAAGATGAGCCGTCAGCGCCCAGACCCAGGTGCCATAGCCGTCGAGCTGGAAGTCCCACCACTCGTCGGAACCGTCGTCGCCGCTGAACGTGAACCGTGCCGGAAGCATGTGTGTCGCGGGCACAGGGCGGCCCTCGGCAGCCTGCGCGACGATCCCCTGAATCGCGTGGCGGCGCCTCTCGAGCGTGCTCGCACACCATTCGAAGAATGCTGTTGCCGACTGCGCCGCTCCCGACACCGATGCGGCATCGGCGATGAAGGAACCATCGCGCAGCCAGCTGTATCCGACATACGCCGAAAACGTGGGGCTCGCAGGATACGCCCCTTCGGGGGTCTGCAGGCTCGTGATGAGGCGGATGCTGTGCTCAGCAAGAGCAGCGAACGAGTCGGGACGGCTTGGCGTATTGGCCACGGGATCCTTCTATCTGTGAACGGGGCAGGTCGTGCGCCGGACACGGGTGCCGCACCTGGTCAAGGCAACCAGGCGCGGCACCGCGTGGTGTGGCTGCTACTCGAGGAGGCCGGTCACCTGATCGGCAAGCGCAGGAATGGCATCGTCGGCCGACGCGCGTCCAGCGGCGATCTCGCCGAGGGTGTTGGTGACGTCATCCTGGATCTCGGTCGCATTCGTACCGAGCTGCGGTGCCACTGCGATGTTCTCGAGCGCCTCGAAGACCGCTGCACGGTTCTCGGGCGGGGTGAGCTCGAGGTACGGCGCCAGGAGGGCGTCATCGCTGATTGCGGGCAGTTCCCACCCGCTGCTCAGGCGAACATCGACCATCGTCTGCGACGAGGTGAGGAATTCCGCCCACTTCTGAGCGGCCTCCTTGTGCTCCGAGTTCGCCGAGACCACAGCGGCGTTCGAGAACACCGCGCTGGCCTTCTGCACGTCACCCGGCTCGACGGCGATGTCCCAAGCGAAGGGAAGGTCACCGACGAGGCTGATCATCCAGATCCCGGTGTGCCACATGGCCAGCTTGCCGTCCTTGAACAGGTTGGAGTCGAAGTCGGGGGTGCCGGCTCCGTCCTCAGCGGTCGGCATCACCGTTCCGGACTTCCCGGCGAGCCAGTTCGCCGCGCGCAGACCAGCCTCCGAGTCGAACGCGGCAGCGCTGTTGTCGGCGTTGAGGAAGTCACCACCGGCCTGCTGCACGGTCTTGTAGTACTCGTAGTAGCTGATCGGCTGGTAGTCACCCCAGACACCGGCGGCGGTGTCGGTGAGGGCCTCGGCCGCGGCCATCTCGTCGTCCCAGGTCCAGTCGGCAGTGGGATACTCGAGGCCCGCAGCGTCGAACAGATCCTTGTTGTAGAACAGCACGACATCCGAGAACGACGTGGGAAGCCCGTACTGCGCCCCATCAACGGCGTAGGTCTCGAGCACAGAGGTCCGGTATGCCGATGCGTCGACATCCGTCAGTTCTGCCAGCGCCCCGCTGGCCTGGATGTTCGGGAAGCTCCCTGCATCGACGTCGAACACGTCGGCCTGCGTACCAGCAGCAAGGTCAGTCTGCAGCTGCGTGAAGTAGTCCGAATACGGAGCAGTCGTGACCTCGACGGTGATGTCGGGGTTCTCGGCCTCGAACGCGTCGACGATCGTCTGAAGGTTCTCTTCGTTCCCGCCGTTGGAGATGAAGTTCGAGTAGGTGATGGTGACGGGACCGCTGTCGGTTCCGCCGTCGCCGGATGCCGAGCATCCTGCCAGCGCGAGTGCACCGACGGCTGCCATCGCCGTCGTCGCTACGAGTGTCTTTTTCATGTGATCGGGATCTCCTTCGATTCGGATGGGTGGTGAGGGGTTCGGGTGGCCTATTTCAGGCCGGTCCCGGCAACGCCCTGAACGATGTATTTCTGGGCGAAGACGTAGAGAGCGAACATCGGGATGATGCTGATGACGGATCCCGCCATGAGCACGTCCCACTGCGTGGAGTACTGACCCTGGAGGCTGGACAGCGCGACGGGCAGGGTCTGCAGCAGGGGGTCGCGCAGGATGATGAGCGGCCACAGGAAGCTGTTCCAGGTGTTCAGGAAAGCGAACACCGCGAGGGTCGCGAGGGCCGGTCGGATGAGGGGCAGCATGATCTGGAAGAAGATGCGGAAGTGGCCAGCACCGTCGAGGGTCGCAGCCTGGTCGAGGTCGTAGGGCACCGTGCTCATCGCCTGGCGCAAGAGGAACACCCCGAAGGCTGACGCGATCGTCGGGAGGATCGCCCCGAGATACGTGTTGATCAGTCCAAGCGTGCGCATCTCCGCGAACAGCGGCACGATGAGCACCTGGAACGGGATCATCATGGTCGCCAGGTACAGCAAGAAGACGAGGTTTCGGCCGGGGAACGGCATCCGGGCGAACACGTACGCCGCCATGGAACTGGTCACCAGCTGCAGGAGCGTGCTCACGACCGCGATGAGGATCGAGTTGACGATCACGCGGGCGAACGGAACGGAGCTGAACAGCTGGAAGTAGGGCTCGAACGACGGGTTCTCGGGGATGAGCTGCGGAGTCACCGTGAGGCTCGCACCAGGAGTGATCGAGGTCACGACTGTCCACAGGAACGGGAAGAGCATGACCAGCCCACCCGCGATGAGCAGCACGTAAACAGACGTCGTGCGAATCGCCTTAGTCATAGTTCACCCACTTCCGCTGTCCGTAGAACTGGATGAGGGTGACCACGAGGATCACGATGAACAGAAGCCACGAAAGCGCGGATGCCATCCCCGCCTGTCCGTAGCGGAATGTCAGGTCGTACACTTCGAGCACGACGACTTGTGTGGCATTGTTGGGGCCGCCAGCGGTCATGACATAGACCTGATCGAAAACCTGAAAGCCGTTGATCAGCGAGAGCACGATGACGAAGAAGGTGGATGGCGAGAGCATCGGCATCGTCACGTGAACCAGTCGCTGCCACCAGTTCGCTCCATCGAGCTCGGCAGCCTCGTAGAGGTCGGCGTTGATCGATTGAAGTCCCGCCAGCAGGATCACCATGACGAACCCGAGATCCTTCCACGCCGACGCGAGGATGATCGAGGGCATCGCCCAGGCGGGGTCTGCCCACCATCCGGGCCCGTCGATGCCGAACCAGGCAAGCACGGTATTGACCACACCCGTGCTGGGGTTCAGCAGCCACCGCCACACGAGCGCGACCACGACCCAGCTGGTGATGACCGGCAGAAAGTACACACCGCGCAGCAGAGAGCGACCCTTGAGCTTGCTGTTGAGAGCGAGCGCGAGGGCAAGGCCGCCGACGTAGACCAGCGGCAGGTAACCGACGATGTAGTAGAGGGTGTGCAAGAACGCTGCGCCGGTGGCGGGGTCGGTGAGCAGGTCGGCATAGTTGTCGAGGCCTACCCACTCCATCGGACCGATGAGGTTCCAGGAGTGAAGACTTGTCCACCCGGCGGAGATCATGGGGCCGAAGACGAAAGCCAGCAGCGGGATGAGGCTCGGCAGCAGGAATACGAGCACCGTCAGGGTGTACTTCGCCCGCTTCCCCCGCGGTGGGGTTCGCCTCTGCGTCCCACCACCCCGCACGCGCAGAGCGTCTGCGGCATCGGTCGATGCCGAGCGCAACGGAACAGTCGTCACCGATTCACCTCGAGGGACGTGACGAAACGTTCGCGAACGAGACGGCCCTGCTCACCCGAGACGCCGTGCGCGTCAAACGGCGTCGCGAGGACGAGCGCGGCAGCACCCTGTGCCCACCGGTCATCCAGCCACCGCTCCACGGCGACAGGAGTGCCGCGCTTGCCTGGAACGAGCGCTCCGCGCAGCGCCTTCTCGAACGAATCCGACCAGTAGTGCCACGCCTCAACTCCCTCACCGGACAGCACGACCACATCCGGATCAAAGAGGTTCACCGCACCGGCCAGAGCGCGGCCGAAGGTGTGACCCGCGTGCGCGAAGATCTCTCGGGCGTCAGCATTGCCGGAATCGGCAAGCGCGCGCAGCTCATCGATTCCCTCGTGCGCCCCCAGTAGCCGGATCGAACGAGCGTCATTGACCAGTGCGCCCTGACCGACGATCGCCTCGAGGCATCCGCGATTTCCGCACTGACAGAGCGGGCCGTCCTCGCGAACGGGCATGTGACCGAGATCGCCCGCGCCGCCTGCTCTGCCGCGCACGATGGCGCCGTCGGCGATGATTCCCGCACCGACACCGTTTCCGACGGTGACGACGAGCACGTTGTCTGATCCGCGACCTTGGCCGAAGAGGTGCTCAGCCACACACAGGGCGTTGACGTTGTTCTCGACGACCACGGGCAGGTCCAAACCCCGCCGCAACAGGTCTCCGAGGGGCACCTGGTGCCATCCCAACTGGGTCGAGTCGACAATGCCGACTCCCTGCTCTGCAACCGTTCCAGGCAGACCCACGCCGACGCCGAGGATCGAGGCGGCGCTGCCCTTCGCGATGAAGGCACGGATCAGGTCGATGAGCGTGGATGTCGCTACCGGAGACACCGCATCGAATTCGGCAGTTTCAGAGCGAGCGACGACACCATCGATGCCCACCTCGACGATCGCGACGTGGTCTGGCGCGACCTTGACGCCGAGCGCCGTCAGCCCACGGGCCACGATGCCGAGTCGACGTGCGGGGCGTCCACCGCTACTAGCGACTTCCAGCTCTTCGACCAGGCCCTCGGTCAGGAGGTCTCGCGTGAGCTGGGTGACAAGGGCCGGAGACACGTCGAGTGCCCGGGCAAGCTCGGCACGGGATGCGGGGCCCTGGCCGCCGAGATGCGCAAGGATCGCCGTCCGGTTGACATCCGCCGTGGATCGATTGACCTTCGCCACGTCACTCCCTTGTGATTACCCAGTTCCGTCACAACTTTGTTAAGTCGTGAATTAACCATAGAAGTAAGCACACTCGACTGTCAACTGGTCACACAGCCGCCGCGCAACGGCGCGCGAGGATCGACGTCTCGGGCGACGACCGAGCCACCCTCCTGCCTCCGAGGGCCCGAACGCACCTCTCAGGAATGCACGCTGATCGAGCTCCACCCGGAGAGTCGGCGCTGTTCGAACGCGTCGATCAGGATGTCCAGGGCGAAGCCGAATTCGGCATCCGCATCGCACTGCCCTGCAGCGCCCGGTGCCGTCATCGCCATGCGCACGATGTTGGGAAACGATGCCGCAAACGACACCAACGCTGCTTCCTCAGACAGGAGCGTTCCCCCCGATTCGGCCGCAGCATCGGATGCCGAGGGCGTCGGGAGCACGTCTTGCGTGAACCCCCACATGCGGGTGCTGAGCGTGTGCATGGCGTGATGAACGAGATCCGCCGACAGGCCCCCGCGGAACATGATCCCCATGAGCCGGTCCATGTACGCGAGCACGATCGGGGTCGCGAGGGTGCGTGTCTGAATCGCCTCGACCGACCACGGGTGCGACATCATCGTCGCTCGCGCGGCAAGGATCTGCTCACGCAGCGCGTCACGCCAATCGGCGCTCACATCGGGGTCGTTCGCGCCAGGCGCAGCAGAAGCCGGGTCATGCTCTCCGAGCTCAGGCGCCATTTCGAGGACGAGCTGATCGACCATGAGGTCGATCAGCTTCTCGCGATTGTCGACGTGCTTGTAGAGCGCCATCGGTGTCACCCCGAGCGCCTGCGCAAGGCGCCGCATCGTCATCGCCTCGAGCCCCACCTCATCTGCGAGCTCGACAGCAGCCGCTGTCACGCTCGGCGTCGTGAGCACACCACGCGAACTCGCTGCCGTCATGATGCACCCGCTGTCCGCACGACAACGCCGCGTTCTCTTCGGGAACTTGACACGTATACAACGTACACCTACAGTCGTCGATAGTCGTGTATACGTCGTATACCAACCCGCCGACCAACCCCGAAATGAGACAGCAATGCCCCGAATCCGCGCCCTCGCCCTCTGGGCCGGCTCCCTCTACCTCGTCACCCATGTCACCTCGGTCGCCGCAGCATTCGCCTACGCCGGGGGCATCGCCGAGTCATCCGTGGGACTGCTTCGCACGGGGATCGCGCTCGAGCTCATCCTTGCGATCGCGTGTGTTGCCAATGGCACCGTGCTCCTGGCCGCCCTCCGCCCGTCTGGGCCGGCAGCTGCCTACACCTTCGCCGGCCTGCGCACGCTCGAAGGCGCGATCATCGGCGCCGGCATCCTGCCGATACTCGCGCTCGTCTCCGTGCTCTCCGGAGCGATTCCGGGCGCCGACATCGCGATCGCAACCTCTCCCGACCCGACGATCGTCGCGAGCCTGGTGGGGATGCACGCCGCATCGTTCCTGGTCGGACAGGGCCTCGTCATCGGCGTGAACACCCTCGTGCTGTCGTGGCTCCTGTGGCGCTCACGCGCCGTCGTGCGCGGGATTCCGGTTCTCGGCGCCGTCGGAGCAACCCTCGTCTTGGTTTCCGACCTTGCACAACTGTTCGGTTTCATGGATCAGACGAACGTGCTTGCGGGCCTCGCCGCGGCGCCGATCTTCGCCTTCGAGCTGTGGTTCGCGGGCTATCTGCTCTTCGTCGGGTTCCGCCCGAGCGTCGAGCGTGCGCAGCTGGGCTAGGACGACTGCTCCCGGTCGACCATGGCACCAGCGTGCTCGGCGACCCAGTCCATGAGCGGACCGAGGCGCAGCATCAGGTCGCACCCGAGCTCTGTGAGCGAGTACTCGACTCGTGGAGGAACCTCGGGGTACGACGTACGTTGCACAAGACCGTCACCCTCGAGGGTCTTGAGCGTCGTCGCAAGCATCTTCTCGCTGATGCCGTCGATGCTGCGGCGCAGCTCTCCCCACCGGGCTGTGCCGTCGCCAAGCGTGAGCAACACCAGGACTCCCCACTTCGACATCACGTGGTCGAGCACGACCCGTGTGGGGCAGGCCGCAGAGAAAGCCCGCTCCCGAACATCCCGAATTTCCGCAAGACTTACTGACACGTGGGTACCTTACGAAAAAGTGGGTACCGTACGCAAGGAATGTGCGATCGCGGGTCCCGGTTTCGGCTCAGGAGCGCCGATGCGGCGTCACGATCGAAAGGATTCACCATGGCCATTCTCGTTACGGGCGCCTCCGGACATCTCGGCGGCCACGTCGTCAACGCACTCCTTGAGCGCGGCGTTGTGGCATCCGACATCGTCGCCGGCGTGCGCACGCCCGACAAGGCAGCCCCCCTCGTCGACCTCGGTGTTCACATCGCACACCTGAACTACGCAGAGCCCGCCACCATCGATGCAGCCCTCCAGGGTGTTGACCGTGTCCTGCTGATCTCGGGTTCCGAGGTCGGATCCCGGTTCGCGGGTCACCTCAACGTCATCGAGGCAGCGCAGAAGGCGGGCGTCGAGAAGTTCGTGTACACCAGCGCACCCAAGGCGACCTCCGCCGACTACGCGCTCGCCGCCGAACACCGCGCGACGGAGGAGGCGATTGCTGCCGCGGGCCTTCCCGCCGTCATCCTGCGCAACAACTGGTACCACGAGAACTACACGCAGGACGTTCTCGGAGCGGCCGAATCCGGCGTCATGGCCGCAGCGGCCGGCGAGGGGCGCGTCGCTAGCGCGAGCCGCCGCGACTACGCCGAGGCTGCGGCCGTCGCTCTGACCGAGGACGGGCACGTTGGTCGGGTCTATGAGCTCGCGGGCGACGTGGCATGGACCTACGACGAGCTCGCCGCCGCGGCCAGCGAGGTTCTGGACCGGGATGTGGCGTACGTTTCGCTGTCTGCCGCCGACAAGCAGGCACAGCTCGAGCAGTTCGGCCTCCCCACCGACGTCGCGCAGTTTGTCGTGGGAATCGACCTCGCGATCGCCGACGGGGTTCTCGCCGATACCGATGGAACGCTCGCGCGACTCATCGGTCGGCCGACGACGCCGCTCATCGAGGGCCTTCGCGCGGCGGTCGCCGAGGCGCAGCCCGCCGCATGAGGGCTCGCGGGTCCGGCAGCTCTCCTGCCGGACCTGCGTCCTCACTCGATCTCTCGCACCGGTTGACGAAGGATCGTCTTCAGCTTCTCGGGGGCCACGCGACGCGGATCGCTGAGGTAGATCTCGTGGTGCGGACCATTGAATGTCAGACCCTGCGCCGGCATGAGCTCGGCGTGCAGGCGATGCAGCGTCGGGGCTTCCGCGTCGTATGACCCCACGTGCAGGATCTGAAGCGACACCCCCTCGTCGATCGTGACCGCACTCACCAGGCCGATCGGAAGCTCAGGCTTCTTGCGTGCTGCCGTCTCGAGTCCGGCACGGATGTCGGCATCCGTCACCGCCGGCGGCAGCGGAATCAGCATCGTCCAATCCCAGGCGTCCTTGCGGCGGGCGGTGAAGCTCGACGGGTCATTGCTGGACCACAGCCCTTCGAGCGGCCCGACGACAAAGTCGTCACCCGAGCGGCCCCGGAAGGCGAACTTGATGGCATACCCCGACGCGTAGAGGGCACTGACGGCATCCGTGTACGCCGGTGCCGTGTTGGGGTCGCCGTGACCGTCGATCGCGAGATAGGTCATCGGCGGAACCGTCACGCGCGTGAAGTCATGAGTCGTGGGCGCGTAGAGGTCTTTCCGATCCTTCTTGAGGTCGTACTTCACGCGCGCTCCCCCACGCCCGCGGCCGACCGCGCCGCAGCACGGCGGACCACCAGGGCTCCGACGAACCCGAGCAGCAGGAACACCGTCGCCACCAGCAGCGACCAGCGGGTGGCATCCGCGAAGCCGTTCGACAGCGCCGTCACCGCTGCCGTGGTCTGCTCGCCCAGCGGGCTACTAGCCCCCTCGGCGCGCAACTGACTGATCGTCGTTCCGGCGGACTGCCGTGTGGTGTCAGCGAGCTGGGTGGCGGTGGATCCGGTGATGCCGGCATCCGTCAGGGCAGCCGGGAGCGTGAGCGCGAGGGCGACCGCCAGCGCAGCTCCCGCGAAAGCAGTTCCGAGAGCCGACCCCACCTGCCGCACGGTGCTCTGGGTGGCAGATCCCTGACCGGAAACATCGACCGGCACATCCTGCAACACCGTGCCGGTCAACTGAGCGGATGCCAGTCCCAGACCTAGGCCATAGACGACCAGCGGGATCGCGACAATCCACCCGGAGCTGTCACCGGTGATCAGAAGCGCGAGCACAGCAACGCCGGCGACCTCGAGCGCGAGGCCGATCAGCACCGTTCCGGGCGAGCCGAAACGTGCGGCGAGGTGCCGGGCCGACGCACCCGAGAAGAACGCGCCCAGGGCCATCGCGGCCAGGACCAGGCCCGCGCCCATGACATCGAGGCCGAGCGCGTTGACGAGGTACAGCGGCAGCACGAAGATGATCGCGAACTCCCCCACGGCGACCATTGCTGCCGTCACGTTCCCCCAGGTGAAGGTGGGCAGGCGGAAGAGGTTGAGGTCAAGGATCGCCGATCGGCGCACCTTTTCGCGGTGACGCTCCCACAGCACGAACAGCACGAGCGCCACGATCGCGATCGCGAAGGCGATCGGGACAACCGAGACCGGAGCGTCAGCCGGCCACTGCCATCCGAAGATCGAGAACTCACCGGTCGGTGCCCACCAGCCGAGCTGCGGGCCCTCGATGACAGCGAACACCAGCGCCCCGAAGCCGATGGCGCTCAGCAGTGCACCGTCGACATCCGCTCCCGGTCGCCCCTTGGCCCCCTTGGTCTCGGGCACCGTGAGCAGGCCCGCGATGAACACCGCAGCCCCGAGGGGGATGTTCACGAGGAAGATCCAGTGCCACGAGGCCCACTGGGTCAGGGCGCCGCCCGCGAGCGGTCCGACAGCTGCAGCCCCCGAGATCACTGCGCCCCACACGCCGAACGCCGCGCCTCGGTACTTGCCGCGGAACACCGCGTTCACGGTCGAAAGCGTCGAAGGCATGATCAGCGCCGCGCCGATCGCCTGCACGGCACGCGCCGCGATCAGCGGACCCGCGGCATCCGCCATCGCGGCCAGGATGCTGCCGCCGACGAAGACGACAAGACCCACCTGGAACAGGAGCTTGCGTCCCCATCTGTCGGCGAGCTTGCCCGTCGAGAGCAGGAGCGCGGCCAGCAGCACTGCGTAAAGGCTGTTGACCCACTGCGCATCGGTGAGATCGAGGCCGATATCGGCAATGATCACCGGGAGCGCGACGCCGACGATCGTGCCGTCGAGCACGATCATGCCGAGCCCCGTGGATAGCACCGCGAGGGCGAGCCATTCGCGGCGGGTAGGTGGTGTCACGCGAAGGTCGGCGTTGGTGCTCACGATCCGAGCCTGGCACAGCGGGCGCACCCCGACAACGCGCGCCCGGCGATCGCTGGGCACTTCTTCCGACCTACCGAGATACAGCGGTTTCGGGTCGTGCCGTTGATCCGGGGACCTGACGGTTACCCCTGGGCACGTCGTTGTGGGTCGAGAAATGTAACACCCGCCGGATGCCCCGCGCAAGGCGAGAAGAAGGACAGGTCAGCTGGTGAAGGGTGGAACCTCCACCGGCGCGGCAAGACCGACGAAGGCGACGATCTGGTGGCCACCGGGGTTCGTCTGCAGCGGCACCGTCTCCCAGTTGTTGGCGATCCAGAGATTCCCCGACGGATCGACGATCAGCCCGGTGTTGCGGACCAGTCCGTCGAATGCGTAGCCCGCATCCGGTGAGATCGGGTCCCCCGTCGACAGATCACCCGGGCAGGTCTCGGTCGAGGTGCCGCAGAACGCCGACACTCGCTGGTCGGAGAAGTTCGCGACGAAGACGTTGCCGTTGCCGTCGGTCGTGATACCCCACGGCCGGGTGATCCCTCCGCCGGCGAAGGGGCCTGACACCGTCTGGCCGTCGCCGTCGATCAGCGCGATCGAACCCGCCGGTCCCGACGAGATCGGCCGGGTCGGGCACGGGAGGGTCGTGGAGCCGGAGTTGGCGACCCAGACGTTGCCGTGCGGGTCGGCTGCGACTCCCATCGGCAGCACAAACTCGTCGCCCGAGAGCGGAGCGCCACCCACGAGCGTCCCGTCGTAGTTGAAGACCGCCACAGAGCTGCTCGCGATACCGCTTACGACAACGTGCGTGCCCGTGTCGACGACACCGAACGCCTGGTCAAGGCCGGCATCCAGCGTCATCGCCTTCTCGGGGTCGCCGCCGGGATACACGGTGACAGTGCCGGTCTGGCAGTTCGCGTTCCAGACATCGCCCGCGGCCGTGATGTCCATGCCCTGCGGCCACGCGAGCTCACCGGCGGTGAATCCGGTGCCCGCCGGCGAGAGCGGCTCCCCCTCGATCGAGAAGAGCGACACACTGTTGTGCGTGGGCTGCTCGGTGCATCCTTCACCGGCGAAGCCGAAGTTGCTCACCCACAGCTGCCCGGACGGATCGAACGCGATGCCGAATCCCGAACCGCTCAGGCCACCCCCCGTATACTTTCCGACCATCTCGCCGTTGGGTGCGAACTTCATCAGCAGATCGCTGCCACAGGTCGGGTCCTGCGGGTCGGCACCGTACTCATAATTGTTGTTGACCCAGATGTTGCCGTCGGGGTCGATCGCGAAGTTGCCGGGGCCGTCGAGAGTCTGGCCGTCGCCATCGAAACGAAGTGCGAGAGTCCAGGCCGCCGGGGCCGCCATCAGGCCGGGGCGATCCCCGGCAACGCTCAGCGACAGGTCGTAGAGCGCCGAGGCCGCAGCACTCGGGTCGCGGGCGATCTGCGCGAACGCGCGGAACGTGTCAACGGGCCGCTCGTCCGAGCGGGCGCTCGCTGCGTCGGCCAGGGCGCGGCACGCGTCGGTGTCGAGGACGCAAGCACTGAGGATGTTGGTGAGCGAGGTGAATGTCGGAAGCGCCTCGGTCTGCGTGCCATTGGGCGCTGACGTCAGCACGGCGCCATAGTCGCCGGTTTCGGCATCCACGAGATTCGCGTACATCGCTGCAGCGTTGGGTAGACCCGGCGCAGACCCCTCGACCCCGTTCCGCCCGGTGAACTGGGCGAGCGCATAACCGGCTGCAATGGTCGTTCGTTCATTGAGGACAACCCCCGTGGCATCCGCGGGGACGATGGCGGCAAAAGTCGCGGACATCGTTGCGTCATCTCCGCCGGGAGCTGTAGCGAGGACGTAGACGAGTTCGTCGTCCCGCGAGACAGAACCGAGGTCGACGACGAAGTCACCATCGCGGTCGGATGACGCAGAACCGATCTGCGACGCCGGCTCGCCCTCAGCACCGGCTGACCAGGCCGACACGTCCCACCCAGAGACGGCCGCACCGTCGACGACGGGGACGACCGAACCACTCACCGCCGAGCCCTCACCATCGGGATCTGCGGGCGCCCAGCAGCCGGCCAGAGCGAGCACGGATGCCATCACGACTGCGACCGCGCCGATAACGCGCCGACCCGCAGTGTGGGCGCCCTCGCTATCGGTCGATGCGGTCGGGTGGGGCTGGACGTGGCGCACGACGTTCCGCATAAGAGTCACTCCGTCAGGTGTCTGGGCCCCATCATCGGGTCGATCCCACGCGGCAGATTAGCAGCGCCCGCCTTCGGCGTCGGCGCCAGCCGGGTCGAGATTCGGTCACGAAATCCCCTGTGCTTTCTGTGTCCACCACCGTGTGCGTGCCTGCGTATCGAGCAGGAATCAAGAAGCGCGCGACTGCATGATCCCCGTATGTTCGGTGTCACCGGCACCAGAAAGGAACCACGATGGCCGACAAGCGTGACACCTCATCGGAGAGCTTCAGCGACGCCGAACGCGAGGCGATGAAGCAGCGCGCCGCGGAGCTGCGCGAGCAAGCGGCGGGCGGAACGGGCTCGGCAAAGAAGAAGAAGGAAGCGCAGGCGTGCATCGATGCCATCGCCGCACTCACCGGAACCGACAAGGCCGTCGCCGAACTGCTCCACCGGATCGTTCAGGATGAGGCGCCCCACCTTGACCCGAAAACCTGGTACGGGTTCCCCTCGTATGCGCGCGACGGCAAGGTCGTCGTGTTCTACCAGCCCGCATCGAAATTCGACACGCGATACGGCAGCATCGGGTTCAACGAGGACGCTCTGCTCGATGACGGCGCGATGTGGGCGACGGCGTTCGCCGTTGTCGCAGTCACCGACGAGGTGGAAGCCACCCTGCGCGATCTCGTTCACCGCGCCGCTGGCTGACGCGCGTTTCGCCGCGCCGCCGCGGGAGAAGGGCACTACGGTCAATGCCATGGCCGCCCCACGCACCCGTCGTGCCCGCGTTGCACGCCGCCGCGCCAGGCGTGTCGCCGCATCGGGAAGCGACCTCACCGAAGCCGAATGGGTACTCATCCGCGATGCGTGGGGACGCTGCGCCTACTGCGGACGCGCTGGTCTCGCCCTGCAGAAGGAGTGTGTGCTGCCGATTTCGCGCGGCGGCCGCTACACCATCGACAACGTGGTTCCGGCCTGCGGCAGCTGCAACGCAAGCAAGTGCAACGAAGAGGTCACGAGCTGGATGCGACGACGACGGCTCGACGAACCGGCGTTCCTTCTAGCCTGGGCTCTCATTCTGCGCGAGCTTCGCGGGCGGCACGAGCCGCGCGACGCTGACGCCACCACTGCCAGAACCGGTCCAGCATCCGCTTGACCCAGCCAGACAGTCGGCGTGCCCAATGGAACTCGGTGCCGAGCACCGCGAGCCCAAGAAACACGATCAGCCATCCCGGCCCCGGCAGCGGAACCAGGACGAGGCCGCCGAGGGTCATGACTGCCCCGACGAGAGCGACGCCGACACGGTAGGCGATCTCGATACGCGGATGCCGCGCGACCCAGCCGCGCGCCCGGCGCAGCATCCGCCTGATCGGGCGGTCCGCGCGCTCGGCGTCAGCGATCTCGGCACGGATCTCGCGCTCGAGCGAGCCGGACGGTGCGGAGTGGGAGCTGGGAGACACAGCCTCGGGGCCTGTCGAGGACATGCCCGGACGCTAACACGCGCGGCGGCAAGATCGCTGGGAAACCAGCCACTGCAGCGCTTGACCTTGTCACTGTGACAAGCTTTTGGATGGGTGCAGGAGGTGTCTTATGAGCACGCAATCCCCGAGCATTGACCACCTGGACCTGCTGTTGCGGAATACGTCAGCGCCGACGCGGATGCAGGCGGCGCTGACGGCTGGCACACATCCCGACCCGGGCTTCGTCGAACTTCTGATCGGTCGGTGCGCGATCGAGCCCGACTTCAGTGTGCGCGACACCCTGACCTGGGCGATCACGCGTCACGACCGTGCGCAGACGGTGCCGCGGCTTCTCGTCGAGGCGCGCAGCGCGAACCCTCAGGCTCGCAGTCAGGCGCTGCACACCCTGTCGAAGGTGGGCGCGGCAGACGGATGGCAGGCGATCACACCGGAGGTGCTCGGCGACCCAGATGACGAGGTCGCGCGGTCAGCCTGGCGCGCGGCGGCCGTCCTCGTCCCGGCCGGACTCGAGCCCGAGCTCGCCGACGCGCTCACCGGTCAGCTCGGTCGAGGCGACATGGAGGTGCAGCGCAGTCTCAGCCGCGCCATCGTGGCCCTGGGCGACGCGGGATCGGCCGCGGTCGATCGGATCCTTGCGGGTAAGCCCAGCGAGGCAGCCCGGATGCATGCCCTCGCGACCCAGCGGCTGCTCGCCGACCCGGACGAGGGCTTCGAAGCAGCCGTGTTCGCGGCGAAGCGTGTCGTTTCGCTGCGCAACGCGCCAACGGTCGCCGGCGGCTCGGCGGCGGGAACGGTCGAATGAGAATCGGCGAGCTCTCCCGACTGTCGGGGGTGAGCGCACGGATGCTGCGGCACTACGACCGCATCGGCCTGGTGCAACCGAGCGAGCGCACCAGCGCGGGGTACCGAGACTACGGCGATGACGATCTGCGTCGCTTGCTGCAGGTCGAGGCTCTGCGCTCGCTCGGACTGCCGCTCCGTGAGGTCGGGCACGCTCTGGCCGATGCCGATGCGGCGCCGTCCGACATCCTGGATCGCGTCATCGCGAGAACCGTTGAGACGATCACCCGGGAGCAAGAACTGCTCGGGCGACTCCGTCGGCTGCGGGAGCAACAACCCGAGGACTGGAGCGACGTCCTGCACACGGTCGCGCTGCTGCAGCGGCTGGGATCAGACGATGCCTCTCACCGACAACGCGCAGCGCTCGCACACCCCACGCAGCCGATGGCAGCGGCACTCACCGACGCGGTGCTCGCCGAGAATGACCCGAACGTCGCCGGGGCGCTGCAGTGGGCGCTCGCGCGAACGGCCGACGAGACCGTCGTCGCAACGCTGCGCAGCGCGTTCGATTCACCCGATGGCGCGGTCCGACAGCGAGCGATCACGACGCTCGCGAAGATCGCGTCGCCAGCGCGGACGGATGTCGTTTCTGTCCTGCTCGACGCTCTCGCCCACGCCGATCCGGTCATCCGCAGCGCTGCTGCGCTGAGCCTCGGCCCACGCGGCGCGCCGGAGGCGGCAGACGAACTCATCGCGATGATTGTGCGGGGCACGAGCGATGTCGAGGCAGCCGAATCGCTCGGGCACATCGCACGCTCCCATCCGGGCGAGATCGAGCGGAGACTGGATGCCGCGCTGACGCCCCGCGCCGACGCCGATGCCCGACTTCGGCTGACCCAGGCTCTCGGCGAGATCGAGAGCGACGAGGCGACCGGCATTCTCGAGCGCCTGATCCACGATCCTGACCGTCGCGTTCAGATGACCGCCCAGTACCTGACCGGCATGCGCAGCCACTGACCGCGCAGCCGAAATGGCGCGCAGCGCTACTGTGGGCGCTGAGACCGCGCGAGGATCGCCGCGGGAAAGGATGCCGCCCGCCCGTGGTCGATTCACTCCCCCGTTCTCGGCTCGCGATCGCCGTACTCCTCGCGGTGCTGGCGGGTTACATCGACGGCGTCGCGTTCATCTATCTGGGCGGCTATTTCGTGTCGTTCATGAGCGGCAACACGACCCAGTCCGGCGTCGAGCTTGCCGGGGGCGATCTTGCGGCCGCAGGTTTCGGTTTCGCCGTGATCGTCGCCTTCGTCGTCGGGGTCATGGCCGGGACGGTGGTCCGAACACCGCGGCGCGACCGGGGATGGATTGTTCTGCTCGGCGTGGCAGTGCTGGTCGCGGTCGGTGCGGCTGTGGCATCCGCTCCCCCGATCGACGCCAACGCGGTGACTGGCGCGGCGCTGCTGGCCGTCACGCCCACCGCGCTCTGCCTCTCGCTCGCGATGGGAGCCGTGAACACCGTCTTCAGTGGCAGCGGCGGGCCTTCTTTCGGCATCACCTATATGACCGGCGCGCTCGTGAAGATCGGCGAAGGAATCGTCGGTGCACTGCGCGGCGGCGACCGCACCGGATGGCTGCGCTACCTTGCACTCTGGCTCGCCATCGCAGTGGGCGCGGTCTGCGGCGCGGCCGTCTATGCAGTGACCGGAACGGCAGCGCTCTGGTACGGCGCATTGTTCGCGGGAGTCGTCGCCGCTGTCAGTTCCACAGTGAGAGCTTCTCGGGGTTCAAGACCAGCCTGACCTCGCGCACACTCCCCTCGCCCACCTCGAGCGTCACGACCCCGATGATCCGCGCATCCAACCACATGACGAAGCCGAGTCCGTCGGGCGTCTGCTGAGGTCGCAGCTGAACCTCGGGGCGCTTGCTCGCGGTACCCAGGAGGAAGCGAGCAACGCGGTCGGCGCCCACGACCGGCCTGCGGGCAGCGCTGACATGACCGCCGCCGTCCGAGCGCAGCACGACCTCCGGGTCGAGCACGGCCACCAGCTCATCGAGGCGACCCGACTGGGCGGCCGCCGCGAAAGCCCAGACCACCCTGTCGTGTTCCTCCCGTGAGACGCGACGCGCCCCGGCGCTCTGTACCCGACGGCGAGCGGATGCCGCGAGCTGGCGACACGCGGCATCCGTTCGCCCGACCACCTCAGCGACCTCGCGGAAGGGCACCGCGAAGACCTCGTGCAGCACAAACACGACACGCTCCGCCGGTGTCATCGACTCCAGCACCGTCAGCAGCGCACTGGAGACCGAGTCGTCGAGACTCACGCGGTCAAGCGGGTCTAGGCCATCGGATTCCTGCGGAGCAGCGAACGCCGAGACCGGCACCGGCTCCGGGAGCCACTCCCCGACGTAGCTCTCGCGCCGCGCCCGCGCGCTCCCGAGCATGTCCAGACAGATTCTGCTCGCCGCCCGAGTGAGCCAGGCGCGCGGTGACACGATCGACGCCCGCTCCTGGTCGCTGAGGCGATACCAGCGCACATATGTCTCTTGCACGGCATCCTCGGCCTCGGCGACGGTGCCCAGCATCCGGAACGCGAGCGATACGAGGTGCCGACGTTCGGCGATCGCCTCGTCGTCGAGAGTCTCATCGGTCATCGGTTCTCCCGGAGCCACCGCGCTGAGCAAGCCAGTCATCGAACGTCTGCGACCCGAGGCGGGCGCCCGGCCCAGGCAGCAGTCCGCCATTCGCAATCTCGGCACCCAGCGCACCGGGGAGCCGCACCTCGAGCACCCGCGCGGTGGATCCCGTCCGACGCAGATAGCTCCGGGCGAGGTCTGCCATCCGTTCTTCGCGCGGGCCCGCGAGGTCGGGCGCGTTGCCGTGTGCGCCGCTTTCGACGATCTGAATCAGCGCAGCGGCAACCTCGGACGCGGCCACGGGTTGTGACCGCATCCGCGGCACGAGGTGCGCGCCGAGGACCTTCGCCTGCGCGAGCACCTGGACGGCGAACTCATGGAACTGCGTCGCCCGCAGAATCGACCAGTGCCCGGCGGATGCCGCCACCCGCTGCTCCTGCAGGAACTTGCCCGCGTAGTAGCCGTGGGGAGCCTGCGCCGCACCCACGATCGACAGCGCGACGTGGTGAACGTCGGCGCCGCGGGCAGCCGCGAGCAGGTTCTCAGTCACCGCCCCGAAGAACTCGCGAGATGCTCGGGCCGACAGCGTCTGGATCGATGCGACGTCGATGACAGCATCCGCTCCTTCGATAGCGGCTCGCACGCCGTCGCCTGCCACCAGATCGACGCCGTTCGAGCGCGAGAGCACGACGACCTCGTGCCCGGCTCTCGTCGCTTGCTCGACGATGTGGTGACCCACCGTTCCGGTTCCACCTGCAACGGCGATGCGCATGATTCCTCCTCGTCCGCGTCGTCACGACCAGGACGCACGCTCTCATCATTCAGGACGACGTGGCTCCCCAGAGTGTGAGGTCGCTCCCGATCCAGATCTCGAATCCGGAGGATTGTCTGACTATAGTCAGAGATATGAGTTCGAGCCCGCCCGACCCCGTTCACGCGCGCGCGGAGCTGCGCGCTTTCAACAGAAGGGTCACCGAGCGGATCGGGGTTCTCGAAGACCAGTACCTCGACCGGGGCCGGTCACTGGCCCTGGACCGGCTGCTCTGGGAGATCGGCACCGACGGGGCGGAGGTACGGGATCTGCGAACTGGTCTGGGTCTTGACTCGGGCTATCTCAGCCGCATGCTCCGCGCTCTCGAGCACGAGGGACTCATCGTGACGGTCGCATCCGGCGATGACAGCCGCGTGCGTCGAGCAGAGATCACGGATGCCGGACGCGCTGAGGTCGACATCCTGGATCGCCTGTCTGATGATCTTGCCGACGCGATCCTCGAGCCGCTCACGCCGAGTCAACGCGAAGAGTTGCTCTCGGCCGCTGCAACAACGCGCAAACTTCTGACCGCTTCAGCAATTGAGATCTCACCCACCGACCCCGACGAACCCGCAGCCCGCGAAGCGATCACGCAGTACTACGCCGTGCTCGCGGAGCGCTTCGAGCTGGGATTCGATCCCGCCACGACCCGCCCCGCCCCCGCAGACGCGCTCCGCCCCCCGGCGGGCCGCTTTCTGATCGCAACACTCAAGGGCACCGTCGTCGGATGCGTGGGCGTCAAGCTTCACCCCGACGGCGTCGGAGAGATCAAACGCCTCTGGGTAGCCCCCGAGACACGCGGCATGGGCCTGGGCAGGCGCCTGCTCACCGCCATCGAGGATGCCGCGAGGGATGCCGGCTCAACGGTGGTGCGGCTCGATACCAACCGCACACTCACCGAGGCCATTCGGCTATACCGGTCAGCGGGCTATGTCGAGATTCCCGCATTCAACGACGAGCCCTACGCGCATCACTGGTTCGAGAAGCGCCTCGCCAGCTAAGGCGCTCTTCTCGACCTACGGTGCCGCCTCGACGAGCGGAACCGAAAGCAGCCGGTCATCGTCACCCGCTGGCGTGCCGCGCCCGTCGGTGTTGCTGGTCAGCAACAGCAGTTCGTCGTCGTCGACCGCAGCGTCACGGATGCGACCGAACTCCCCGATCCACAGGGGTTGCGGATCGCCGATCATCCCCTCGGGGCCGACATCGAGCATCCACACCCGCTCACCGCGCAGCGCCGCGACAAACAGGGTGTTCCCGACAGCCGCCAGACCGCTGGGGCTTGCCTGATCGGTCGGCCAGGTGACGATCGGATCGATGTATGCGGGATCCCCCGCGGCCCCCTCGTGGATCGGCCAGCCGTAGTTACCGCCCGGCACGATGCGGTTGATCTCATCCACCTGGTCTTGACCGAACTCGGTGGCCCACAGAGCGCCATCGTCGGTCCACGCCAAGCCCTGCACGTTGCGGTGCCCGAGGGAGTAGACGGCAGTGCCGAACGGGTTACCCGGCGCCGGTGAGCCCTCAGCGTCGATCCGCAGGATCTTGCCCGCGAGCGAACCGGGATCTTGCGATGCATCCCGGTTTCCGGCATCCCCTGTCGCGACGTACAGGTACCCGTCCGGACCAAAAGCGATACGTCCGCCGTTGTGCGTGTTCGCCTTCGGGATGCCCTCGAGGATGATCTGCTCACCGCCGAGACCACGTTCACCAGGAGCGCCCAGAAGCGGCATCCGGATGACGCGGTTCCCGTCCCAGCTCGTGAGATAGGCGTAAAGCCACGCTTCGGCATCCTTCTCGAGCAGAGCGAGCCCGAGAAGGCCACCCTCACCGGTGGCGCTCACGCCGGAGATCCCGCCGATCGTACGTACCGAACCGCTCGCGTCGATCTCGACGATCTCGCCGCCGCGCGTGCTGACGATGCGCGTCCCATCGGCGAAGGGCACGACCGACCACGGCACGCTCAGGTTCGCCGCCACGGCGGTCGGCGCACCGGCCGAGCGCCACATCGCGGGAATCGATGACGTACTCGGAGTGGTGTTGCCGCCGGCGTCGTCGCCTCCGCGCTCGGGGTCTGCACGCGCTCGGATGCCGATTCCACGCACGCGGTCAGGGTCAGCGCCGCAGCGAGGAGCGCTGCGCCAGCTGTGCCCCGAACCGTGCGCGTGTTCATTCAGACGAGGACCGCGAGAAGACTGCGCGCAGCAGGAAGAAAACGAAGAGGGCGACGACCGCCACGACCACAAGTTTCACGATGAGCAGCGCAACGCCCCAAAGGAGTTCCACGAGAATCCACGCGATCACGATCGCCGCGATGACTCCGAGGATCGTCCAGAGAGTGCCTTTGTTCATGCCTCCAGCCTACGGACGACCCGCCCACTGCGGGCGATCCGTCCAGGATCGCCCGTTCCGTTCGATGCGATGTTCTGGGATCCTCGTGCCGAGGGGTCGAGTCCCACACGTCGATCCAGCAAGGAGAGTTCATGCCGACGTTCACAGTGGAACTGCTTCGCACCGGCGGCAACAATGTCGGCATCCCGCTCTCTGACGAGCAGATCGCCGAGATCGGCGGCGGCAAGCGCCCGCCCGTTCGCGTCATACTCAACGGCTACGAGTACCGCACGACGGTCGGGGTCATGCGCGGGCTCTCGCTCATCCCGGTCAACGCGGCAACCTGGTCTGCTGCCGGAGTCTCGGGCGGGGAACAACACCGGGTCACCGTCGAACTCGACACCGCTCCTCGCGAGATCGAGGTACCCGAGGACCTCACGCTTGCTCTGGATGCCGCCGGCGTGCGCGCAGCTTTCGACGCCCTGGCGCCGTCGCGCCGCAAAGAGCATGCCCGATCCGTCGAGGAAGCGAATGCCGCCGACACCCGCGCGCGTCGGATTACGAAGGTCGTGGAACAGCTTCAGGGCTGAACCGCGTCGCGGTGCGCCAACGAACTCCCCGCTCTCCTGCGCACACAGGCCCGGTCACCACCCGACGATCGCGAGCCCCACCACGCCCGCGGTCACACCCAGGAAGACGAGCAGGTCGGTCCACGTGGCCACCTGCTCGGCGGTGTTCTTGCCCGGTTTGGACACGTGCCGCAGGCCGGCAAGCAGCAGGAAGATCGCTCCTGGTACCGCCAAGAGCACACCCCACGCCGGCAGGAAAGGAATCGCGAGTGCTGTCACCCCCATCCCGAGGTTGGCATAGCCGAGCTCCTGGACGACCTGGTTGGCATCCGTCGAATCGACTCCCAGGATCTTGCGCGTGCGGTCGGGTTTCATCACCTGACTGAGGCCGGCCAGTGTCAGACGGATACCAACGCCCCAGAACCCCCACCACAGACCGAAGACGAGGAGGGGGTGTCCTCCTGACACCAGGAGCTGGATCCCACCTGAGACGACAGGCAAGATCAGCGTTTGCAGCAGGACGATGAATGCGTACACGGGCACACTCCCAGATCGGGCCGCGACGATGCGGCTCTCATGCCAAAGCTAGCGGCGCGAACGGCAGAATGGATGCCGTGATCCGTCGTGCCGCCCCGGAAGATGCCGCAGCGCTGCATGAGCTCGCCGCGGAGACGTTCCCCTTGGCGTGCCCGCCGGAGTCGACGGCTCTCGACCAGAGCGCGTTCATCGATGCACACCTGAGCGAGGCATCCTTCCTCGGCTACCTCGTCGACCCCGACCGCGTCGTGCTCGTCGATGAGATCGAGGGCAGGCTCGTCGGCTACACGATGCTCGTGCTCGGCGAACCGACGGACACCGACGTCCACGTCGCGCTCGGTGACGACCGTACGCGCCCGGTTGCCGAACTGTCGAAGTGCTACGCCCTCCCTTCCTCTCACGGATCGGGGGTCGCCGCACGCCTTCTCGAGCGCACGATCGACGAGGCACGTGCGAGTGGCATCCGTCATGTGTGGCTCGGCGTGAATCAACAGAACGTCCGCGCGCAGCGGTTCTATGCGAAACACGGATTCACCGCCGTCGGCGAGAAACGCTTCCGCGTCGGCGAGCGCCTCGAGCACGACTTCGTTCTCGCCCGGCCGGTGTGATCGCCGCCTACTACCCCAGCATCCATTCACCGGAATAGATTGACCCCCTTGGAGGTTGAATCAGATATGCAGCGATTCGGAACCCTATCGTTCGGCCACTACGGTCCCCTCGGCGGCGGACACATCCTGACGGCGCAGGACTCCATGCTCCAGGCGATCGATCTGGCGCAGGGCATGGATGACCTTGGCGTGAACGGCGCCTACTTCCGGGTGCACCACTTCGCGAGGCAGCAGTCCTCTCCCATGCCGCTACTTGCCGCTATCGCAGCCAAGACCCAGCGCATCGAGGTCGGCACCGGCGTCATCGACATGCGCTATGAAAACCCTCTGTACCTTGCTGAGGAAGCGGCATCCGTCGATCTCATCAGCGAGGGACGACTCGCCCTCGGCGTCAGCCGTGGTTCACCCGAGACCGTCGTTCGCGGCTATGAGGCGTTCGGCTACACCGGCTCGACCGACCCGCGCGGCGCCGACATCGCCCGCGAACACTTCGACCTGTTCCTTCGCGCAGTCGAAGGAGAGGGCCTGGCCGAGCGCGACGCGATGAGCCCCTTCGGCGGCGGTTCTGGGCTGCAGCGCATCGAACCGCACTCCCCCGGGCTTCGCTCGCGCATCTGGTGGGGTGCCGGAAACCGCGACTCCGCCGAGTGGGCGGGACGGATGGGCGTCAACCTGATGTCGTCGACCCTCTTGACCGAGGATCGCGGCCTGCCCTTCGATGAGCTTCAGGCCCAGCAGATCGACGCGTTCCGCGCGGCATGGCGTGCGGCCGGTCACGCGGGCGAACCGCGAGTGTCGGTCAGTCGCAGCATCTTCCCGATCACGACCGCCGAAGATGAGATGTACTTCGGTGGCCGCCAGGACGGCGACGGCGTCGGCTACATCGACGGCATGCGTTCGACCTTCGGGAAGACCTATGCGGGAGCCCCTGATGCCCTCGTCGAGCAGCTGCTGGCGGATGCCGCCGTGCAGTCGGCTGACACGCTGATGCTCACGATCCCCAGCCAGTTGGGTGTGGCCTTCAACCTGCGAATCGTGGAGGCGTTCGCGAAGCACGTCGCACCCGCGCTGGGCTGGAAGTCGACCCGGGACGCGGTGACGGCCTAGCGCTGATCGTCAGCCCGCAGCGAACCGGGAAGCGCCGATAGGCGGGCGTCTGGTTGGCTGAACGCGTGACGCGGGTGCTGGTGCTGGGCGGAACCGCCTGGTTGGGAGGGCGCGTTGCCCGAGCATGGCGCGAGCGCGGTGCCGAGGTCGTGTGCCTGGCCCGAGGGAGCGCGGGATCAGCTCCCCCAGGCGTGCGACTCATCCGCGCCGACCGCACCCTGCCCTCCGCCTACGACGAGGTGTCCGGTCCGTGGGACGAGGTGATCGAGCTCTCGTACGCGCCCGACCTCGTGACCGGCGCGCTCCGAGCGCTCTCGCACAACGCCGCCCATTGGACGCTGGTATCCAGCGTCTCGGTCTATGAGCGAAATGACGAGCCGGATGCCGGAGAGTCCGCGGATCTCGTGGAGCCACAGGACCTCTCGCAGTATCCGGATGCAAAGGTCGCTGCGGAACGCGCCGCGACCGCCGCGGTCGGTGACCGGCTGTTCGTCGCACGACCAGGATTGATCGTGGGCCCGGGCGACCCCTCGGACCGGTTCGGGTATTGGATGGCGCGCTTCCTGCAGCCGGGTCCCGCACTCGTCCCAACGGCCGCTGGACGCCACGTGCAGGTCATCGACGTCGACGACCTCGCGGCCTGGCTCCTTCTCGTCGGCGTCGACGGTGCAACCGGCGTAGCCAACGCCGTCGGGCCGCCGCATGCGTTCACCGACGTCCTCGAGCAGACGCGGCGCGCTACCGGCTTCCGCGGAGAAGTGATCGCGGCAACGGATGACGAGCTTCTCGCTCACGACGTCGCCTACTGGGCCGGCCCCCGGTCGCTCCCCCTCTGGCTTCCAGCCGACTACACCGGATTCGCCCGGCGTCGCGCCGACGCCTTTCTCGCCTCGGGCGGCGCTACCCGCTCACTCGCCGTGACGATAGCCCGGACTCTCGAAGACGAGCGAGCGCGCGGCATCCATCGTCCGCGACGGGCGGGACTCACTCGAACCGACGAGGGCTATGTTGTTCGCGACATTGCGGGCAGACGAAGGAGAACGAGCGAACCGGAACCCTGAGGCCCCTCCCCGGGCAGGCCTACGACAACTGCCGTAATTCCGAGAGATCCCGACCACACGACGTGTCGCGACGGTAGATTCTCTGCATGGCGGCGGGGGATGATCGGCGAGCCGTGACGGATGCCGCGGCATTCACGCGACCGTCATGGTGGGCCTGGCTCCTGGCCGCCGCAGCGATCTTCGCACTCTCGCTGATCAGCGTGAACATGACACCGCCCGGTGGCTCCGTCGCCGCCTGGTGGCCCGCCGCTGGAGTCTCGGCACTGTTCATCCTGATGGTTCCGCGATCTCGATGGTGGGCGGTTCTGGTCATGGTGGCCGTCGTCACCATGGCGGCGAACATTCTGGGTGGGCGGGATGTCCCGATCGCGGGCGCCTTCGGCGTCGCCAATGCGGTGGAAGTGGGCATCTTCGCGACCATTCTCTTGTGGCGCCACCCCCGGGGCTTTCGGATTCGATCGGTGAGCGCTGCCTGGCGGTTCGCCCTGTCGACGATCGCCGCATCCAGCGTCTTCGGTCTTCTGATCGGCGTCATCGTCGCCGGTACTGCGGCGAGCCCTCTTCAGACTGCCGCGCACGTCGCTGCCTCGCACGCTGCGGCGATCCTGATGATCGCTCCGTTCGCCGTCCTTCCGCCCCACCTCGGACAACCCATTCGGTGGGTCGAGATCACCCTCCAGGTCATCATCCCCCCTCGGCGGCATCCTCACTTTCCTCATCGTCGCCGGCGCCACCATGCCCCTCACGTTCCTTCCCATCGGGATCCTCGCGTGGGCGGCGTTTCGCTTTCCCATTCGCGCGGCGCACACGGAGTCGCTGATCGCGAACACGGTCATCCTCGGCACCACCGTGGCCGGGTTCGGTCCGTTCAACGACGACGCTCTCACTCCCACCACAGCGGCGCTCCTGGTCACGCTCTTCCTGTTCATGGCCGCGAGCACGAACCTGTTCCTCACTGCGGCCAGTTACGAACTGCGCGCAGCCACCCTGTCCGCCCGGAACGTGGCTGACCTCGTCACCAATGGGATCGTCGATTCTCGTGTCGGACTCCTCGTCGCCGAGTGCCGCGGCGATGGATGGGCGGTGCTCCTCGTAAACACGGCCGCCCGCCGCATCCTCAGCGAGGATCTCGACGCACACAGGCGCTGGCGTCCCGGTCCGCTCCGGGATGCCGCGCAGCAGAGCCTGGAGCTCCAGCGCCTCGTCACGCTCGAGGCCAACGAGCGCATCCTGAACATCGACGCCTCCGAGACCAGCGGCGCCACACCGCGGATCTCTGTGCAACTCGTTGACATCACCGATAGCGTGCGTACGACGCAGGACCGCTTGGCGGCCGAGACCGAGCGGGCAAGGACGCTGGCGGCACGACTCGAACTCGAACGCAGGCAGGTCGACTTCATCGCGACAGCGAGCCACGAGCTGCGCACACCGATCGCGAACGTGAGTGGATACCTCGAGTTGCTCGACGATGCAGAGGAGCTGACCGGGCCGTCACGGGAGTGGGTGTCGGTCGCACGACGAAACACCGCCCGGCTGGCGGACCTCACCGACGATCTGCTCTTCCTGGCACGAGCAAAGGATCACGCGAGCGCACCAAGCTTGCACGTCTCGATCCCGGTGGCGGCTCTCATCGAGGAGGCGCTCACGCCGTTCCGCGACACCGCAGCCGAACGACGAACCGAGCTCGTCGTCGGTGGGACCGAGGGGACGGTTTGCGGTGTGCATCACGAACTCGTGCGCGCACTGGGAAGCCTCATCTCGAATGCGCTGAAGTTCGCACCGCAGGCAAGCACGGTGCGGATACACGCCGAAACAGTCGACGATGCTCTCACAAACTCGGATGGGCAAGACATAGCTGCCGTGCGGATCGCGGTCAGCGACACCGGCCCCGGCATTGCGCCAGACGAGCTTCCCTTCGTGTTCGACAGGTTCTATCGCACACCAGATGCCGAGGTGGCGCAGACGCCCGGCGTCGGACTCGGACTCGCGATCGCCCGCGAGTTGATCGAAGCGAACAACGGCCGGGTCGAGATCTCATCTCCCGAGCGGCAGGGCGTGATCGTGACGCTCATCCTTCCGACGGCACGCACCGAATCGAGCATGGTCTAGGACGCCCCCGATATTGCGCTCAGCGCCGGTTCCGGTCGGCAGCCGACCGAGGCGGGTCGGTCGAAACGTCGAGCGGGTCAAGCCCCCGCAGTGACGTCCACACGAGAGCCTCGCCTTTCGCCGCATGCTCGGACGCGCGCACGGCACGCTCGTCGGCCCAACTGTTGAGGCGATGACCGCTGTGCCCGCGCACATGTTCGAGCACGACATCCGGCATTCCCGCCGCGCGGCGGGCGTCGCGGGCGGCGATGAGACGCTCGAGGATGTCTCGATTGGCCACCGGCTTTTTCGCACTGGTCACCCATCCACGACGGCGGTGGCCGTCCATCCACGACGAGTACGTGTCGATCGCATACTTCGAGTCGGCCTGGATGACGAGTTCGGTCACATCGGCATGATCAGTGATCGCATAGAGCAACCCCAGCAACTCGCCGATGTTGTTGGTGCCCTCCGGCAGCGACCCCGCCGCCCAATTGCCGTCCTCCCCGACCCACGCCCATCCGGTCGGCCCCGGGTTTCCCTTGCAGGCACCGTCGGTGGCGACGATGTACCGGTCGGTCGGATGCGGGGAGATCGGATCTGGCACGCCTTCTAGTCTTCCAGCCAGCAGCGCCCAGCAGAGCACGCGGGACAGATCTGACACACTGTCGCTCATGCGCTTTTCACCCCTCGTCGCCGCTGTCAGTGCCGCGCTCGTCGTCGCCGCGCTCACCGGATGCACCGCGCCGACTCCGGATGCCTCAGCGACTCCGGATGCCTCAGCAACTGCCACGAGCACCGAGGCCGCCCTGATCGAGACGACGGTGCAGAACTTCATCGCCACGCAGCCAGTCCGGGCCGCGATCGTCAAAGTCAGCCGCGACGGACAGACGATCTTTCGTGAAGCATTCGGGGAGTCGATCACCGGGGTACCCGCAACACCCGAGATGCACTTCCGCAACGGCGCCGTAGCGATCAGCTACGTCGCGATGGTGCTTCTCCAGCTTGCCGATGAAGGAGTGCTCCATCTTGATGATCGCCTCTCGGTGTGGGAGCCCGAGATCCCGCATGCCGACGAGGTGACCCTGCTGCAGCTAGCGCAGATGACCTCCGGCATCCAGGACTTCGTCCCCAATCCCGCGTTCGTCGAGGGCAGCTACAGCGACCCGTACCGCATGTGGACCGCCGACGAGCTCATCGCCTTTGGCGCCGATCAGCCCCTGTGGTTTGAGCCCGGCACGAACTGGGGGTACTCCCACACCGGGTACGTCATCCTCGGCAAGGCGCTGGAAGCTGCGACCGGCACGCCCCTGGATCAGCTCATCCAGCAGCGCATCCTTGATCCGCTGGGCCTGACCGGCACTCACGCGAGCCTCACCGGCGAGATTCCCGAGCCCGCCCTGCACGCCTTCACCTCGGAGCGGCGCCCGTTCTTCGACATCACCGATGGTCGGGTCTTCACCGAAGAGAGCACCTACTGGAACCCGTCGTGGACGCTCCCCCACGGCGCCGTCCAGACCTCGACGATCGACGACCTCGACACCACGATCCGTGCCATCGGCACCGGTGAGCTCCTCTCCCCCGAAGCCCATGACGCCATGACCTCCACGGAGCTGCGCGGATTTGGCTCACCGGTCGACGGGTGCCCGTCCTGCTTCACCCAGATCGAGCCGTACACCTACGGCATCGGTCTGGTCACCTCTGGGGACTGGATCCTGCAAAACCCGCTCTTCAGCGGGTATGCCGCGGTGGCCGCGTACCTCGCCGACGAGGACCTCTCGATCTCGGTGGCCGTCACGTTCTTGCCCGAGGCTTTCGACGCCGAAGGTCTCTACCCGAACCTGGCCGACAGCCTCTTCCGCGAGCTGGGTGGCGTGCTCGCCGCCGAGCAGGCCCCGCCCACCCACCACTCCACCCACCACTGAGGGGCAGCCTCCCCTACGGAAGGATGCCCCGCACCGTCTTAGCGGCGGTGAGTGCGGTAGTACTCCAGCAGAGCCTGGGTGGAAGCATCCTGCGCCGCGACAGCGGCAGCGTCACCCTCGATAGCCGGAGCGATCTGCAAAGCCAACTGCTTGCCGAGCTCGACTCCCCACTGGTCGAAGGAGTTGATGCCCCAGATCGTCCCCTGCGTGAACACGATGTGCTCGTACAGCGCGATGAGCTGACCGAGCGCCGACGGAGTGAGTGCGGGCGCGAAGATCGACGTGGTGGGGCGGTTGCCCGGGAAGGTGCGCGCGGCCACGAGCGCCCCGGTTGACCCTTCGGCCTCGACCTCCTCGGCGGTCTTGCCAAACGCCAGCGCCTTGGTCTGGGCGAGGAAGTTCGCCAGGAACAGTCCGTGCACGTCACGGCCGCCATCCTCGAGCGGGTAGGCGGGGTTGACGAAGGCGATGAAATCGGCAGGGATCAACCGGGTGCCCTGATGGATGAGCTGATAGAACGCGTGCTGCCCGTTCGTGCCGGGCTCACCCCAGAACACTTCACCGGTGTCGGTCACAACCGGCGAACCGTCCCAGCGGACGCGCTTGCCATTGGATTCCATCGTGAGCTGCTGCAGATATGCCGGGAACCGGTGCAGCTGCTGCGCGTACGGCAGCACCGCGTGGGTCTGTGCGCCGAGGAAGTTCGTGTACCAGACGTTGAGCAGGCCCATGAGCACCGGCACATTCCGCTCGAGCGGGGTCGTCGCAACGTGCACATCGACGGCGTGGAATCCGGCGAGCAGGTCACGGAAGGCATCCGGACCGAGCGCAATGGTGAGCGAGAGCCCGATCGCCGAATCGACCGAATAGCGGCCGCCCACCCAGTCCCAGAAGCCGAATGCGTTGTCGGTGTCGATGCCGAACGCGGCGACCTTGTCGAGCGCGGTCGAGACAGCCGCAAAGTGGTGAGCGACGGCACCAGTCTTGGCGGCTTCCGTCCCGTCGATGGCACCGGATGCCGTGAGCCCAGCCCACAGCCAGTCTCGCGCAAGCCGGGCATTGGTGAGGGTCTCGAGCGTCGTAAAGGTCTTCGAGGCGACGATAAACAGCGTCGTCTCGGGGTCGAGGTCCGCGGTCTTCTGCGCCATGTCGGTCGGGTCGATGTTCGAGACGAACCGCGCCTCGATCCCGGCGTTCGCATAGGGCCGCAGGGCCTCGTAGACCATGACGGGGCCGAGGTCCGACCCGCCGATGCCGATGTTGACGACGTGCGTGACCTTCTTGCCGGTCACGCCGAGCCACTCCCCCGACCGCACCCGGTTGGCGAAGGCATCCATCGCATCAAGCACCGCGTGCACATCGGTGTCGACATCCTGGCCGTCGACGACGAGCGCGGGGCTCTCCCCTGCCGGGCGACGCAGCGCCGTGTGCAGCACCGCGCGGTCCTCGGAGGTATTCAGGTGCACGCCAGCGAGCATCTGCGCGAAACGCTCCTGCACCCCGGTCTGCTCAGCCAGCTGCACGAGCGAGGCGAGGATCTCATCGGTGACGAGGTTCTTCGACAGGTCGACGTGCAGGTCGGCAAGCGGATGACTCATCCGCTCGACCCGGCCGGGGTCGGCGGCGAACCAGGCACGCAGATCCGGGGCGAACCCGGATGCGGCGTCGGTGAGGGCGGACCAGGCAGGCGTGGTTGTCGGATCGACGGGTGCGTTCACTCGTCACACGCTACCGAACCGCAGCACCCACGTCAGGAGCGGCAGCCGTGAGTTAGCCCCGCGCCGCGCATCCATTACCCGAGCGCGTCAAGGAAGCCGTTCGTGTACGACAGCGAGGCGGTGCCGCTGGTCACCGAGTTGCAGGTGATCGAGACCCACGGGGTCGGCGGCGAACAGGGCACGTCTCGATCGAGGGACCAGAAGTGGATGCCGGCGAGCCCTGAGGTCTTCGCGTAAGCGGCGACGGTCTGAACATCCGCGAGGGTGAAGATCTCATCGCGCACGTCGTTCATCCCGATCATCGGGGTCAGCTCGATCCTGTTCGCCGGGATCGCATAGGTGTGTTGGAGATTCTTTGTCGCCTGGATCGCCGAGGCTCCCATGTCACATAGTCCGCCGCGGACAACGCACACGCCCGAACCCGCGGCGCCGTAATCCATCACCATGAGGTTGACGGTGTAGTTGCGCAGTCCCGATGCCAGAATCGCGCGCACTGTCGTGTCGCCGGTCGCGTTGAGGCCGCCGTAACTGCCGTCGCTGGCGGCGAGAGTTGCGAGGGTGAACGAGAACCGCAGGTCCGGGTAGGCCTGCTGGACGCCGACAGCAGACGCAACAAGATCACGGATGTCGGCCGCAGACTGCCCGGATTCGATATCGAAGTCGATGCCGATCAAGTGATCTGACGCGTACCTCTCGATGAACGTGGTCATTCCCGCAGCCGAGGAGCAGTGGAAGGCTCCCGCCGCCCCTCCCGTGGAAACGATGTAGTCGACGCCTGCCACCTCAAGCGCGGGAATGTTGGCGTCGGCGAAAGCCTGGGCAGCGACACCACCCCAGTTCTCGCTCCCGCATGTTCCGGTCGCGAAAGCCAAGGTGACGGCATCCAGATCTGTGGTGCTGCTGCCGAGCAGCCCGCCGGCACCCACGAGCGGCCGGGATGAGCCGCCGACGGCGGTTCCCATCGCGTAGGTATTCCAGTTCATGCCGACGGTGACGTCCTTGTACGGGCTGAAGACGAACTCCGGCGGGAGTCCCGGGGTTCCCGAAGGGCTCGGCGTCGGCGTTGGTGAGGGCGTAGCGGTGCGCGTCGGCGTGGGCGTGGGTGTCGGAGTCAGCGTTGGCGTAGCGGTCGGAGTGGGGGTGGGCGTCGCACCGCACGAACCGAGCGACGTCCACGGCTGGCCCGTCCCGGTGACGCCGTTGTGCGTAGTCGGGTCATCACCGCGCGTCCACCAATTCGCTCGATAAAGGATGCCGCTGCGCGTTGCCGTGTTTCCTGCGACGTAGATCGTCCCTGCGCTCCAGGTTGCAACTGTGCAGGAAGCTGTCGGCGTCGGGCTCGGGGATGGGGTCGTCGGAGCGGGGGTTACCGTCGGTGTGGGGGTTACCGTCGGTGTGGGGGTTACCGTCGGTGTGGGGGTTACCGTCGGTGCGGGTGGCACGGCACCGCACGCGCCCAGGGAGGTCCACGGCTGGCCTGTTCCCGTGACGCCGTTGTGGGTGACCGGGTCATCCCCTCGCGTCCACCAGTTCGCGCGGTACTGGATGCCGTTCTTGCTGGCCGTGTCACCCCCGACGTACGTGGCCCTCGACGACCACGTGGGAGCGCAGGAGACGGCATCCGATCGTGTCGCCGGGACGAGTGCCAGCCAGACCCCCAGCACCATCCCCGCGGCGGCGAGAATCGCAAGTCCCGGGCGGGCGAATCGAACGATCATGGGGTCCTCTCGGGTGCGGACGCTGATGCAGAGATGAATGTCGCGAGCCACACGCTATCGACGGCGCATCGGGGTAGACATCGACGACACGATGAGAATCTCCTCACGTTGTAGCGGTGCGAGGATGGACCCATGACCCGCATCGGAACCAGCGACCTCGACGTCTTCCCCCTCTGCCTCGGTGGCAACGTTTTCGGCTGGACAGCGGACCGCGATGAGAGCTTCGCGATCCTCGACGCCTTCACCGACGGAGGCGGCGACTTCGTCGATACCGCCGATGGATACAGCGCGTGGGTTCCGGGCAACACCGGCGGCGACAGCGAACGGATCATCGGCGCCTGGCTCGCCGCCCGTCCATCCGCACAGCTGACCATCGCAACCAAGGTCAGCCGCCACCCCGACTTCCCGGGCCTGAAGAACATCCGCGGTGCCGCCGAGGCGTCGCTGGAGCGCCTCGGCATCGACACCATCGACCTGTACTACGCGCACTACGACGATCCCGAGGTTCCACTCGCCGAAGCTGTAGCCGCCTTCGGCAAGCTCGTCGATGACGGCCTTGTTCGCACGATCGGGCTGTCGAACTTCACGCCCGAACGCATCCGCGAATGGATGCTGACCGCAGCCGACCTCGGCGTTGCTCGGCCCGTCGCTCTGCAGCCTCACTACAACCTCGTGCACCGCTTCGAGGTCGAGAGCGAGCTGGCTCCGATCGCCGACGAGTTCGAGCTCGGCATCCTGCCGTACTACGCCCTCGCCAGCGGTTTCCTCACGGGCAAGTACCGGTCACCGGATGCCGAGGACGGCGCGTCACCTCGCGCCAAGGGAGCCGCGAAGTACGCGACGCCACAGGGGCTGCAGGTCCTGCACGTCTTGGAGCGGATCGCCGCGGCCCACGCGAGCACGATGGCGGCGGTGTCGCTGGCGTGGCTGCGCGAACAGCCGCACGTTGTCGCCCCGATCGCGAGCGCCTCGCGCGTCGAGCAGGTAGCCGACCTCCTCGCCAGCGCGACGCTGCAGCTCACCGACGACGAGCTCGACGAGCTCAGCGTCGTCTCGGAGTGGACCCCCACCGATATCTGAGCCGAGCTCTCAACGGTCTCAGGTCGCCTCTGCGCCTGAGCACCAAGCACGAGGGGTCGCAACACGCCGTGTCGCGCTGTGCGCGTGCGGCGTGTTGCGACCCCTCGTGTGAGACCTGGTTCCTTACTGGGCGGCGGGGCGCTGACCCGCGCCGCGCCCGCGTGAACCGCGGCGACGTCGGGCGGGCGCACCCTCGGCGCGCTGCGGGTTGCGCTCCGGCGCGGACCCCTGGTCGGCGGCGTGACGCGGGTTGTGAGCGTGGGCGGGCTTGGCCGTGTGCCCGGGCTTCGCTGCGCGTCCCTGCTGGGTACCGCGACCCGAGCCGCTGCGCTGTCCACTGCCGGACCGCTGGCCTCCGCTACCCGACCCGCTTGAACGGGCGGTGCGGGGCGATGACGCCGGCGCGGTGACGGGCAGCATCCGGTGCGCGGCGCGCGGTCCGACCAGCTCATCGACGGCTGCCGACGATGACTTCACAGACTCCGCCTCGACCTGGATGCCTGCCTTCTTGAGAAGCTGGGCGATCTCGCGGCGCTGCGCCTCGAGGCCCACCGTGACAACTGTTCCCTCGGCACCGGCACGTGCGGTACGCCCCGACCGGTGCAGGTAAGCCTTGTGCTCGACGGGAGGATCCACGTGCACGACGAGCTCGACCTGGTCGACATGTACGCCACGGGCTGCGACATCCGTCGCGACCAGCACCCGCACGCCGCCGTCCTCGGGTGCGGCCGAGAACGCGGCAAGGTTCCGGTCCCGGGCGTTCTGAGAGAGGTTTCCGTGCAGGTCGACAGCGGGGATGCCTGCAGCAGTGAGCTGCTTGGCAAGCTTCTTGGCCTGGTGCTTGGTGCGGGTGAAGAGGATGCGGCGCCCCTGGCCCGAAGCGAGCTCGCGAACGAGCGCGGTCTTCTCCTCGGTGCCCGGGATCAAGAACACGCGGTGAGTCATCTCCCCGGCGGGAACACTGGACTCGTCGACCTCGTGGCTGACGGGCGATGACAGGAACCGGCGAGCGAGCACATCGATGCCGCCGTCGAGAGTGGCACTGAACAGGAGGCGCTGACCATCGGCCGGCGTTGCAGCGAGGATGCGTGTGACGCCCGGGAGGAAGCCAAGGTCGGCCATGTGGTCGGCCTCGTCGAGCACGCTCACCTCGACGCGGTCGAGACGGACGACCTGCTGCTTCATGAGGTCTTCGAGGCGACCGGGGCAGGCCACGACAATGTCGACGCCGGCGCGCAACGCCTGCTCCTGCGGACGCTGGCTGACGCCACCGAAGATCGTCGTGACCCGCAGGCCGACGGCGTTTGCGAGCGGCTCGATCGTCGCGGCGATCTGCGTCGCAAGCTCCCGGGTGGGCGCCAAGACCAGGCCGCGCGGGCGACCGGAGGTCAGCGGGGTTGAGGATGCCGCGATACGCGCGACCAGCGGCAGCGCGAACGCGATCGTCTTGCCGCTGCCGGTGCGGCCGCGGCCGAGCACGTCGCGCCCGGCAAGGGAGTCGGGCAGCGTGTCGCGCTGGATCGGAAATGCCTCGGTCTTGCCCGAGGAGCTGAGCACCTCGGCGAGCACTGCGGGCACGCCAAGGTCAAGGAAAGTAGTCATGGGGATGCTTTCGTGATTGTCCGCGCACAGCTGCACAAGCCGCGTGAAGCGGCGAAGGGCTGTGGTGAGCGGAGGATTGGCGACGGCGCGGGTTCGCGCATCGGTTCGCCGTTCGAGAAGAGAGCCGGACCGTCAGGCCGGGATGCGTATCGACGACGCCGGCAGAGATCGAGAACGATGTCCGCCGTGAAAGACACTACCAGTGATACCTGGGAGCTCCGTCCGGACGGTGATCGCGCGCCGAGGGTCGGGGAGGCTCAGGCCCGACGGTACTCCGAAACCATGGGGCAGTCGAACGGGTCGCGGGCGGCCAGCCCGACCCTGTTGAGGTAGTCGATGACGATCGCGTACGAGCGCCAGAGCGAGGTCTCGGTGTAGGGAACGTCGTGGGTGGCGCAGTAGTCGCGCACGATCTCACGGGCCCGCGCCAGGTGCAGGCGCGACATGCTCGGGAACAGGTGGTGCTCGACCTGGTAGTTCAGGCCCCCCATGAGCCAGGTCGCCCACCAACCGCCGGCGACGTTCCGCGAGGTACGGACCTGCTTCGAGAAGAAGTCGAGCTTCGCGTCGGGCGCGATGATCGGCATCCCTTTGTGGTTCGGCGCGAACGACGCCCCCATGTACACCCCGAACACGGCAACCATGACTCCGAAGAACGCGAAGGCCATGCCCAGCGGCAGCAACAGGAAGATCGGCACCAGCACGATGCCAAAACGCAGGGTCAGGATGCCGAGCTCCGTCCATCGGCCCTTGACGGGCCCTCGCGAGAGCAGGTGTCGAAAGCTCAGTGCGTAGAGGTTCATGCCCTCGAGGGTCAGCAGGGGGAAGAAGAGCCACCCCTGCTTGCGGGTGATCATGCGCACGATGCCGCGCGATGCTGCGGCATCCGTCTCGAGGAACGAAATCGTGTCGACCTCGATGTCGGGGTCTTTGCCGACGCGGTTCGGGTTCGCGTGGTGGCGCGAGTGTTTGGAGTCCCACCACGAGTAGCTCATGCCGACGATCCCGCCGAGGACGCGGGCCAGCCGGTCGTTGGCCGGGCCGCTCGCGAGGATCTGGCGGTGCGCGGCCTCGTGCGCGAGGAAGGCGACCTGAGTGAACAGGATGCCGAACGCAGCAGCCATCAGCAGTTGCAGCCAGCTGTCGCCCAGAAGGATGAATCCCGTGATGGCACCGCCGAAGCCGAGGGCAATCGCCGCGCCGACCGCGGCATAGAACCACGGCGTGCGCTGCAACAGCCCGAGTTCACGAACGACCTGCGATACCTGTGTGTACGCACGCGCTACCGGGGGGAACTCAGCGGTCCCGGCGTAGGTCTGGCGAACCGGCCCGAGTCGGGCTGAGTCGGTCACGACGGGAGGGCGAGAAGATACAGAGGATGACGGCACAACGGCACCTGACTTCATTCGTGCGCCGCACGTCGTGCGCGCCGCGGGATGGATGCCAAGGGCAGTTGCCGTTCGCTATGCCCAACACTACGGAGGGCGATATGTCGGCATCCGAATACTCGCGTGTTCACGGCACATCGTCAGGCTGGAGCACGTCGCTGCTGCGACGGATCCTCCGCGAAAACAACGAACGCGCCGACTCCGGCTTCGGAGAGGCGCGTTCGCGAGGATTGTGTCAGAGTGCGCGGATGTTCGCCGCCTGCAGACCCTTGGGGCCCTGCTCGGTGTCGAACTCGACCTTCTGGGCTTCCTCGAGGCTGCGGTAGCCATTGCCGGCGATCGCGCTGAAGTGCGCGAACACATCGGCAGAGCCATCATCGGGGGCGATGAAGCCAAAGCCCTTCTCGGAGTTGAACCATTTGACGGTGCCGGTGGCCATATCGTCTTTTCCTTCTTATACCTCCGGGTCACAGTGCGCGACCCGCACGCCGGAAGCCGGCGCGGGACTCACACTACGGCACGGGACGCCTAAGCCGTAAGGATGTTGTGATCTCGTGACGAACTGTTCCACGAAAGGATGCCTGCGCAGACGATCGCCGCAGCGGCCGACCAGGCCTGTGGCCGGCAGGCCGCGGGGTACGGTGTCGGAACCGGAGACTGTGCCCGGGAGTCTCCCGCGTAGAGCTCCGGTACTCGATAGTCGAATCCCTCTGCAGCGTCGATGAGCTGCTGCGCGACCGCGAGTGCGTCCTCTCTCAACCCCGCTCGCGCCATCCCCCAGGCCGCTATCGCGGTGTCGTGCGCCCACACACTGCCACCGTGGTACGACAGCGGCCAGTACCCGGCAGCGTCGGTGGACATCGTGCGGATGCCGTAGCCGCTGGACAGCGTGTCGCCCCGCAACAGGTCGGCGACCACCATTTCGTCGCGCTGATCAAGGATGCCGGTGCCCAGCAGATGTCCGATGTTGCTCGTCAGCGTGTCGACCGGGTTCTTGTGTCGATCCAGGGCGATCGCCGGGTACCGGCCTTCGACAGTCTCAACCCAGTACGCTTCGGCGAAACGCTCCCGAAGCGCCTGCGCCCACCGCCGCAGCGCTGCCGGCTCTCCCGCGTCATCGGACTGCGCACCATCGAGGCTCTCGAGCAGATCCGCCCCGCCGAGCGCGGCTTCGTAGGCGTAACCCTGTACCTCGCACAGGGCGATGGGGCCTTCGGCCAGCCGCCCGTCGCGCCATTGGATCGAGTCACCGGAGTCCTTCCAGCCCTGGTTGGCAAGGCCGTGGCCGGAACGGTCGATGTAGTCGAGGAAACCGTCCCCGTCCGAGTCGCCTTCCTCGACCATCCAGCGCAGCGCTGCCCGCAGCGCAGGGATCAGGTCCCGCACCTGTGTCTCGGGCATTCCCGACCGCCACGCATCCACGAGCAGGCACACCCAGAGCGGCGTCGAATCGACGCTGCCGTAGTAGAGCGGGGGTAAGGCGACACCCTCGGCCGGCAGCTGCATTCCGGCGGAGCGGAGCTCATGCGGGATCTTCCCCGGTTCCTGGGCCGTCGCAGGATCGTGCCTATCTCCTTGCACCCCTGCCAGCACGCGCAGCGTCGACGCGGCGATCTGGGGGGCAACGGGCAGGGCGAACCTGGCCGCCCACAGCGAGTCCCGACCGAACAGGGTGAAAAACCAGGGTGCGCCGGCCGCGAAGAACTCGTCATCGGGAGACGCGGGAAGCGACATCCGCAGCGCGTCGAGATCGCTGAGCGCCGCTGCCACCCACCTCTGCAGGCGAGGGTCGGCGACGTCGGCCGCAACGGTGGGCGCGTCCCACGGCGCCGCCGATACCGCGCCGCGCACGACGAGGGTTGGATCTGTGATCTCGACCCGGATACCTCGCTCGACGATCGCACCCGGCTCGAGCTCGATCGACCAGGTCACCCGGATGACTCCGTCCAGCGCATCCACTGCCGCGTCAGGCGCCTCCACCGTCACCGTTCCCGAGCCCGCGGTGACCCGCATCCGTTCGGCTGACACCTCTTCGATCGTGAAAGCCTGCGCCACGGGCGCTCCGGCCTTCACGTCGTGAAGCGATGAGAACTCGGGATGGATCTCGACCCGAAGAGTCACACGGATCGCGTGGGCGACATGGGAGTGCACCGTGAACGTCTCGGCCACGGATCCATCGCCGACTCGACGATCACGCAGAATTCGCACCTTGGGGTCTGGCATCGGATCGTCGACCCCGCGTGCGAGCAGCCCGAAGACGACATGGTCGGCGCCGTGCGGGACCGTGGAGATCGTCTCCAGCGTCGATTCGTCGCAGGTGAGGGTCAGCGAGCGAATGACGCGTACGTCACCGTGGAACACGCCGTCGATCGCAGCGTCTCCGATGTCGCCATCGCGACCACCCCAGACTTGCGTCGGGGCGCGGAGGACGATGACGGCGTCACTGAGCAGCGGTTGGCGGGGCGGATGGGGGGCGTCGGTCATTCCTTGACGGCTCCTTCACTGGTGTTCATGATGCGGCGTTGGAAGATGAAGAAGATCACCGCGACGGGCACCGTCATGATGGCCGCTGCTGCGAGCTTGATCGGGTACTGCGAGCCTTGGCTGAGCTGCCCGCTGGCCAGCGATGCGACGCCCTTGGTGAGGGTCGTGAGTTCGGGCGACTGCGTCGAGACGATGAAGTGGCTCAGCTCATTCCACGAGCCTTGGAACGACAGGATGATGATCGTGATCAGCGCGGGGCGAGCCATGGGCAGCACGACTGACCAGAAGATCCGGAACGTCCCGGCACCGTCCACACGCGCTTGCTCTTCGACGGCCACCGGGATCGACTCGAAGAAGTTCTTCATGATGAAGACCCCGGCGGCATCAACCAGCAGCGGCAGGATCATGCCCGTGTACGAGTCGTAGATGCCTAGCTGGTTGATCACGAGGAACTTGGGGATGAGCAGCACGACGGCCGGCACCGCCATCACCCCGATGAGGAGGGCGAACACGACGCCTCTCCCCCGGAACCGCAATCGCGCGAGCGCGTACCCGGCCAGCGAGTCGAAGAACACGCGCCCGAGGGTCACGCTGATGGTGACGACCACCGAGTTGGCGAACCACAGCGGGAACGCCGACTCGAGGAAAAGTCGCTGGTAAGCGGCCCACGTGAAGGGGGCAGGGATGAGGCCGACCGGATCTGCGGCGGCACCCGCATCCGTCTTGAACGACGTGGCGACCTGCACCAGGAACGGATAGATGTAGATGATCGCGAGCACGACGAGCACGGCATACAGCGCGATCTGCCACGTCAGAACCCGACCCCGGAGGCGTCGTCGCCCAGGGGGACGCACCGTCGCGGCCATCGTGGGAGACGACACGGATGCCGCACGGGCCGGCGTTGCAGCGCTCATCGTCCCGCCTCCGCCGAGCTCGAAGCCACGATCGCGGGATTGACCTGGTACTGGCGGATGCGCCGGCGCGAGACCTTGCGCTCCCGCAACACCCACCGCTGCAGAACAGTGAAAGCGACGATGATGACGAAGAGGATGAACGCGATCGCCGCGCCCTCGCCCCACTGCTGGGAGATGAACGCTGACTGGTAGCTCAGGAACGCGGGGGTGAGTGTCGTCTTGCCGGGGGCGCCCTGCGTCCCGGTGTAGATCTGATCGAACACCTGCCAGCACCCGATGAGACCGAGCGTGACGACGGTGAACACGACGGGACGAAGCTGCGGCAGCGTGACGTACCAGAATCGCTGCCACGCGTTGGCGCCGTCGATCATGGCGGCCTCCTGGATGTCGGGACTGACGTTTTGCAGTCCCGCGAGAAAGAGCAGCATGAACGTGCCGCTCGTCGTGAAGATCGCCATGAAGATGAAGGCGCTCATCGCGACAGATGGGCCCGCGAGCCAGTCCCAGAAGGACAGTCCGAGGAACGAATTTGCCGTCAACGTCTCCGGGCCGCTCTGGATGCCGAAAGAGGCGAGTGCGTTATGAATGACCCCGCTCGGGTCGTTGAACCAGTTGGGCCCGTTGATGCCGATCCACGACAGGACGTCGTTGACCACCCCGGATGTCGAGAACAGGAAGAGCCAGAGGACCGTGATCGCGACCGAACTCGTGACGGAGGGGAAGTAGAAGGCCGTGCGGAAGAATCCACGGCCCCTCAGAATCGCCCGGTTCACGAGTAGAGCAAGCACGAGTGAGAGCGCCGTCTGCAGGGGCACGACCAGCAGGACGTACCAGGCATTGTTTCGCAGAGAAATGCCGAAGTCGCGTTCTGCAAGCCCTCCCCCTGTGGTCACTGCCGCGTAGTTGTCCAGCCCCACAAAGGAGACATCGGACGACAGCGGACTCCCTCGACCGCTCCAGTCCGAGAACGACACCCACAGGGCCATGAGCACGGGAACGAGCAGGAACACGCCGAGGATGATGAGGGCCGGAGCGGTGAAGAGCCAGCCGGCCGCGGCCTCGCCGCGCCGAATCCCCTTTCCGGAGGATCCGGCGCGGCGAGCCGGGGGTGCGGTGACGCTCATGGATCAGCCGAGCGTCGCCTCGAGGTTGGACTGCACCGAATCGAGGATCGTCTGCGAGTCGCCCGATGAGAGCCCCTCGAGCTGCGCATTGAAGTCCGCGATCACGTCACTGGCTCCCTGCTGGTTCGGCGGGAACTGGGCATAGTCAGCCCCATCGAGGAAGGCAACCAGTTCGGGGTTGTCGCTGCGCCACTGATCTGCGGCCGACTGGATCGAGGGCATCGGGCCGAACGCCGCTGAGAACGCGAGCTGCTGTTCGGTGCTGGTGAGGTACTCCACGAGGCTCAGTGCTGCTTGCTGGTTCGGGCTGTCTGCGGCCATTCCCCAGCAGTTCGTGAACTGCAACGTGCCCTGACCGCCCGGGCCGGCGGGAAGCTGAGCGACGACATAGTCGACATCCGGGTAGTCGTTCGACATGGCGCCGGTGATCCAGTTGCCCTCGATGACCATGGCGGCCTTCTGGGTGCCGAACGCCTCGCCGCCCCATCCGGTGCCGATGTCGGCGGCGTACGCGAACGTGCCGTCATCCAGGTGGCCCTTCACGTAGTCGAGGGCTTCGACGTTCTCAGGACTGTCGGCGACCGCCTGGCCGTCTTCGACGAGTCCGCCGCCTGCCTGGGCCATGAAGGTGCCGATGCGCTGATACTCGGCGCCGAAGGCGAGACCGACATGATCTGCGGTGGTCAGCTGCGCTGCGACCGCGTCGAGTTCTTCCCACGTAGTCGGGATGTCGGCATCCGTGAGACCCGCTTCTTCCCACATCGCCGTGTTGATGATCAGCGCGAGTGTCGAGAAGTCTTTGGGTGCGCAGTAGAACGTGTCGTCCACGGTGAAGTTCTCGACGAGCGACGGGTAGAAGTCATCCTTGTTGGCCAACATGTCACCGTAGGCCTGGAGGGATCCGTTCGCGGCGAAACCCGCGATCGCGTCGGTCGACAGGTAAAAGAGGTCAGCGGGTGTGCCCGCCGCAAAACCCTGTGAGAGCTGCTGGGCGAGGTCGTTGGCCACCTGCACGGATGCCTCGATCCCCGAGTCCGCCGACCACGCTGCGACAGCCTCTTCGACAGCGGTGGTCTCGGCGTCTCCAGAGGAACCGATGAGAACTGTGATCCCGTCCTCCGAGCTGGTCAGTTCACCGTCGGCGGTTCCGCCGCCGTCGGAGAATCCCGACCCGCAGGCCGAGAGGGTGAGAGCCGCAACGACGCCGAGCGCTCCTGCGCCGACCGCCGTTCGGATGTGGTGTCGTGCCATGTGCGTGTCTCCTTCGATGAACCGGCTTCCGTGCCGGATGTGACGCAAAGGGTTCGGCAGAATCGTCTCGCTCGGGAAATTTGAACGATCAAACTTCTGCTTACGCCCTACGTTAGGAACACCGTCGCCGCCGTGTCAAGGCCGCGCGCGGCGCGGGTACGATTCAGATCGCCGAGGAGGTGCGATGAAAGCCCCGACCGTCGAAGACGTCGCGCGTGTCGCCGGCGTCTCCCGACAAACCGTGTCGAACGTCATCAACACGCCCGCGATCGTTCGCGAGTCGACGCGCGAGCGCGTCGAAGACGCGATCACCCAGCTCGGGTATCGTCCGCACGCGGCAGCGCGCTCATTGCGAACACGCCGAAGCTCGACAATCGGCATCCACCTCGACCCCTACGTCGGGGGCATCTCGGGAGTCGTGCTCGACCGCTTCGTGCATGCCCTCACTGAACGCGCCGACGAACGAGGAATGCGCATCCTGCTGTATGCCGCGCGTTCAGCGCCTGACGAGATCTCGCGGATGAGCGAGCTGCTCGATGGCGGTGAGATCGACGCAATCGTGCTCAGCGGCACATTCCACGACGACCCGCGAACCGCGTGGCTCTCGGACAGGGACGTACCCTTCGTGGCGTTCGGCCGACCCTGGGCCGACGACGACGATACTGCACCGCACCGGTGGGTCGACGTCGACGGCGCCGCGGGGACTCGTCAGGCAACCGCGCACGCGCAGCACCGCGCAGGCCGGCAGATCGGGTTTCTCGGATGGCCATCGGGCTCAGGCACCGGTGACGACCGCGAACGGGGCTGGCTCGAGTCGCTGGGCGACGCTCGCGGGCCCCGGATCGTGGCCGAAGATCGGGTCACTGCTGCCCGAACAGCCGCGTCGGACGCGCTGGAGCGCCACCCCGACCTTTCAGCGTTGGTATGCGCGAGCGACACCCTTGCCATCGGCGCCCACCTTGCGGCCATCGATTCCGGGCGCCCCGACCTCGTGGTCTACGGCTTCGACAACACTCCAGCTGCCGAAGCGCTGGAGATCAGCAGCGTCGAACAGCGCCCCGAGCACGTCGCGGATGCCACGCTGCAGCTGCTGATGGGCGACGGCGGCTCCGTTGTCATGGAACTGCCTCCCGCGTTCGAGCGTCACATGCTCATCGAGCCTTCGCTCGTCGTGCGAGGCGCCGCCGCGGGCGGATAGCCGGGGCGAGCGAATCAGCCCGAGACCAGCGACGCAGCGCCGTGGCGGGTGCACCGGGCGGATGCCGCATCCGCGCATCCCTCACACTGCACAACGCGCACCCGACAGTCCGCATCGCCACAGTTGACCATGCGCGAGGTCGCCGCACCGCAGACCGTGCATGCTCCGATCGTCGCGGCGTCCGTCCCGAACGTGACTGACTCCCGCCCGTCGAAAACGTAGAGCGCACCCTCCCAGAGCCCCGTATTCCCGAAGCTCTCGCCGTAGCGCACGATTCCGCCATCCATCTGGTACACCTCTGAGAACCCGCGCGAGACCATGAGGCTGGAGAGCACTTCGCAGCGGATGCCACCCGTGCAGTACGTCACGACGGGCTTGTCTTTGAGGTGGTCGTACCTGCCCGAGTCCAGTTCCGCGACGAAGTCGCGCGTCGTGGCGACATCCGGTACGACGGCGTTCTTGAAGCGCCCGATCTCTGCCTCAAACGCGTTGCGACCGTCGAAGAAGACGACGTCGTCGCCGCGTTCCTGGACGAGCTTGTGCACGGCACCCGGAGACAGGTGGGTGCCACCACCGACGACGCCCGCCGTGTCGACGCGCAACTCATCGGGGGCACCGAAGCTCACGATCTCGTCGCGCACCTTCACCGACAGACGCGGAAAGTCCAGGCTCTGCCCAGTGGCGTCGAGCCCGCTCCCCTCCGACCATTTGAAGTCGATGTCGCCGAAGCCGGGGTGCTCGCGGGTCTTGCGCCAGTACGTCTTCATGGCGTCGAGTTCACCACCGACAGTGGCATTGATCCCGTCCTTCGAGATCAGGATGCGTCCGCGAAGCCCGAGCAACTCGCACAGGTCCCGCTGCCACAGCCGCACCGCGTTCGGGTCGGTGATCGGCGTGAACCGGTAGAAGAGAAGAATCTTCGAGAGTGCCACCGCACAAGGTTAGCTCGCCAACAGTGCACAGCCAGGCAGACTGGAGGCATGAGCACAGCCCCGGAACCCGACCGCCCCTCCCCCGTGCTGCCCGCGCCCCGCACCGTCGCGATCGCCCTCGCGACCGACGTCGTGCTCGTGATCATCTTTGCGGCGATCGGGCGTGCGAGCCACGGCGAAGAGGTCATCGGCCCCGACGGTCTCGGCCTCGCGCAGACCACCTGGCCCTTCCTCGTTGCGCTTCTTGTCGGCTGGCTCACGATGCGGCTCTGGCGCTTTCCGCTGGCAGTCCTGAACGCTGGGGTCGCCGTCTGGCTCTATACGGTGATCGGGGGCATGCTCCTGCGCGCCATCAGCGGCCAGGGTGTGCAGACCGCGTTCGTGATCGTGGCCTCGATCGTGCTGGCGGTCTTCCTCGTCGGGTGGCGCGCCATCGCGGCGATCATCAGGCGTCGCGCGTCGCGCTCGGCTCCGCCTGAGGTGACTCCAGACCACGCGGAGTAGGGCTGACGCGCACCCTCATTCCCGCCAGCGCTGCCCCGAGGCTGCGCGTCGTCGGCGCGAGCCACACGAAGATGATCTGCACCCCGATCAGTCCGAGAGCGACCCACCCACCGAACTCGGGAATCACGTTCAGGGCGATGATCACGCCGCCGAGTCCGCCAACCGCTCGCACCAGGCGCGACACGAGCATCGGCCGCCATCCGCCTTCTACCCGGATGAGAACGGCACGCTCACCCCAGGTCGCTCCCGTCACGAGAATCGGGGCGAGGTACAGCGCTGACGAGACGACGATCCCGAGCGCCGTCTCCCACGGATCGGTCTGCCGCCCCATCGACAATGCGAGCACCCCGACGACGGCTCCGACACCGATGGCGACGGTGACGTAGAGCACGAGATCGGCGCAGGCTGCCAGCATCCGTCGCCCGGCAGTCACGGGACCCGACGCTCGATCTGATGCGGGCGCGGCGGATGCCGAAACTCGCGACCCACGGCGGACGATCAGCAGAGCCAGCAGCGAACCGAGAACCGCACCGAGCGTGTTGTGAAGAAGATCCGCAACCGAGAACAGGCGGTAAGAGCACGGATAGATGCCCCACAGGCCGGTGAGCTGTGTCACCTCGACGGCCAGCGAGAGCGCGAACCCGGCCAGCATCGCACGCACGACACCCCATCCGAACATGACGCGCAGCAAGAAGCCGATCGGGAGGAAGAACAGGACGTTCAGCAGTGCGACCTGGAGCGCAGCGTTGGCGATGAGGCTCGAACCTGCCTCCTGGATGCGGATGATGTCTTTCAGGTCGTACAGGATGTCGAGATTCGGCGTCGTGCACCGGTAGTAGTCGGTGGGAAGGGGCGCGGGAAAGATCGTGTAGGACCAGAGGGCCAAAAACGCGATGAGCAGGGCAATCCACAGCAGAGTCCGCGCAAACGTGACGCGGCCGCGAACACGAAAACTCGCGGCAAGGAACGGAACGAACAGCGCGACCGAGAGAACCAAGCCGACGATGACAGCGACGATGCCGGGGCGAGGCGATGCACGACCGCTATTCTCCCGCCCCGGAAGGCGCGACTGCGTCACACTGATGCTTCGGCGATGGGCCGGGCGCTCGCAATCGCTGGTTGACTGGGGGCATGGCGGATGTCGCGATGTTCCCGCTCGGCACGGTGCTGTTCCCCCACACCCCGCTCGCGCTGCGGATCTTCGAGCAGCGCTACCTCATGATGCTCGGCCGTGTCCTCGACGACGACGAGCCGTCGTTCGGCGTGGTGCTCATCGAACGGGGTAGTGAGGCGGGCGGCGGCGACCAGCGGTTCTCCGTCGGCACGATGGCCCGGATCCTGCAGGTGGACCCGCGCGCCGACGATGTGCACATCATCGCCGTGGGTGGAACCCGGGTTGCGGTAGACCGATGGCTCGAGGATGACCCGTACCCCGCGGCATCCGTGACCCCGCTGCCGGAGTTCGAGTGGAATGACGAGCTCACGCCGCTGCACGCGCAGGCCGAGCAGATCGTTCGTCGGGTGCTGGCCCGAGCTGCCGGGTTCAGTGACGTGCGCTGGGATCCGAACGTCGAGTTGTCTGAGGACCCGGTCGAGTCGGCGTGGCAGCTCGCCGCCATCACACCGCTGGGGCAAATGGATCAGTTGCGGCTCCTGCACGCGACCACGCTCGGTGGCCTGTTGCGCGACATCATCGATCTGACGCTCGATGCCGAGGTGCTCCTGACCGCCGGCCCCGAGACCGACGATGTCGGCGACATCGACGTCAGCGGCTACTAACTGAGCGGCAACCGAGTCGGCGACGCCGAACCTCCGTCGGGCTACCACCCTCCCGAACCGGGCACACCCTTGAAGGGACCGCGGATGTCGCTCGTGATCCACCCGCCGTAGAAGTTGCCGGGCTGCGGCGTGACGATCTCACCGTCTACCGTGCAGCGATCCATCGGGCCGGGATAGAGCGCTACGCGCCCGGCAAGATCCTCGAAGCCGCGGGAAGGCTCAGGATAAGTCCACCCGACGCGCGGCGCGATCCGCCCGTGCAGAGCAACATCGAAGTACGCCGCCTGTCCCTTGAACTCGCAGAACGATGTCCCTTCTCCGCGGCGCAGAACTCCGGGAGCGAACGCGTCAATCGGGAGATAGTAGGCGGGGGGATGGCTCGTCTCGAGCACACGGACGACATCCGTCGTGTCGACGATCACAGACCCGGCGAACTCGACGACGATGCGTCGATCGATGTGCTCCAGACGCGGTGGACGCGGGTAGTCCCACACCGACTCCTGGCCGGCGCCGACGGGTTCTGGTCTCGGTGGACGCATAGTGCCAGCGTACGGTCGCCGAGCCGGAAAACCTTCAGGTACGCGAAACGTCGTATGGCCGGATCCGGATCGCCCTCGTAGCGTCGAAGGCGGAGGGGAGCTTTGCTGCATCCGGGATCGTCGTGGGTCCCTCGCAGCGAGGCTCAGGAACTGCACCGGCGGCTCAGCCATCGATATCGGCATCCCAAGCCAGCGATGATCCGCCGGTGCAGTGTCCCAGGGGACTCCGTCGACGTCAGCGCGAGAGCAGCGGCTGACCGAGGATGCCTGCCGCCTCGGGATGGACGAGGCGCATGACCGTCGCAGCAACAGCGGCGCGGCTGGACACACCCAGTGTCGCGTGCACCGCTTCGAGGTGTTTGCGCACGGTTCCTGTGGAGATCTGCAGCGTGGTGGCAATCTGCGACGTCGCTGCACCGCTCGCGACCAAGAGAGCGATCTCGGCCTGCCGAGCGGTCAAGCCTGCCGATCGCAACGCCTGATGCGCACGTAGCTGCGCGTCATCGATCGTGAGTTTCTCCGGGCTCTCACCGAGCGGCGCCAATGGCTCCTGGCGAGCAAGCGGTGTGAGGTCTGCTTTCACCGCTCCCGGGGCATCCGCGAAGGGCCAGACAAGGTTTCCCTCTGCTCGACTGACCAGGCGATAGCTCGTCTCGAGCAACGGTGCGATCGTCGAGAGCATTGCGGCCTCCCTCCCCCCACAGGGGTGTGCGGCAGCGCAGTCGATCGAGATGACGATCGATGTGCCGTGAGAGGTGGGGAAGATCAAGACGATCTGGCGACGAACGCCGTTGGGCTCGTAGAAAGAGCGGTACAGCTCGGTGCGCGCAAACGAACTCTCTGCTCCATCGATGCTCCACGAGGTCGGCCCGACCCGTTCACCGGAGATGAACGTTCCGAACAGCGGATGCTGCCACGCGAACTTCTCGAACGCGGGTCCGTACTGCGCGATCCAGCCCGACGGAAACGGGGGTGCCGGTTCGGAGACCACGCGACGTCCCGTGACATCGATCTCGGTGCACGAAGCCCCCTGGCACGGGAACAGTCGGAAGAGCCCGGCGCTCACCCGCGCGGCATAGTCGCGTGTGTCATGTGAGCCGGCGACCGACTCGAGGACGTCGAGGATCGCCGCGTAGTCGGCCGCCTCGAGCTGCATCCGAACATTGTTACAGACAACGTCCGACAAGACGCCCGACGAAGGTCCCCCACATGAGCCGGATGGCGAGATCGGTGATTACGGCCGCAACAGCACTTTCGTGGCGCGGCGCTCGTCCATTGCCGCGTACGCTTCAGCGACCTCACTCAACGGAAGCTCGAGATCGAAGACCTTGCCCGGCGTGATCGACCCTGACCGCACGTCTGGTAGCAGCTCTTCTATGTATCCCCGCACCGGCGCGACGCCGCCCACGACACCGACGTTCCGGTTGAACATGTCGCGAACAGGCAGCTCCGGGCCGCCTGCCGGCACGCCGACGAACCCGACCCGTCCTCCCGGCCGCGCCGAGGCCAGGGCCTGTGCCATCGACTCCTTCGTTCCGACGCACTCGAGAACGCGATCGGCGCCGATGCCCTGAGTGAGCTGCCGCACGGCAGCAACGCCCTCGTCACCGCGCTCGGCGACGACGTGTGTTGCGCCGAACTCCCAGGCAAGCGCCTGGCGCTGCGGATTGCGAGACATCGCGATGATCTCGGTGGCACCCAGCCGCTTCGCTGCGATCACGCCGCACAGACCCACCGCGCCGTCACCGACAACGACTACCGTGTCTCCAGGTCGCACTCCGGCGCTCACCGCGGCGTGATGCCCGGTACCCATGACATCGGCCAGCGACAGCAACCCCGGGATCTCGTCGTCGGTAACCGGTCCCGGCACGACCACGAGCGTCCCGTCGGCCAGGGGCACGCGAACCCTCTCGCCCTGACCGCCGTCGGCGAAGCCGCCGAGCCGGTCGTCCTGCCCCCACCATCCGCCGGTAAGGCACGACGTGCTCACGCCGTTGCGGCAGTTCAGGCAGGTGTTGTCGCACACGTAGAAGGGCGCGATCACGAAGTCGCCGGGTCGCACCAGCTCAACCTGGTTACCGACGGATTCGACGACACCGATGAACTCATGCCCGATTCGGTGCGGCTCTTCGGTGGGCGCGATCCCGCGGTACGACCACAGGTCCGATCCGCACACGCACGCCGCGACGACACGAACTAGCGCATCGCCACCGGTCGACAGCACCGGATCGGCAACGGTTTCCAGTCGGACGTCTCGGGCACCATGAATGACGGTTGCACGCATGGTTCGAGACTATGCCCCGCGAATGATTCGCGGGGCATCCGTCACTTCTTTTCGGTGACCTCGACAGTGAAGGTGACGTCCTGAATGCCGCCGTCACTGTTGGACAGCACCACTTCAGTGCTCCCGACGCTCAGCGCGGTGACACCCGGGTTGAACGTCGCGGTGTCGTCGGTGTGACCGGGGACGAACTCGGCGACAGCAGGATCGGCAACCTCGCCGCTGTAGCTGTCGACCGGCAAATCACCGGTATTGATGTTCAGCACCTGACCGACGATCAGCTCGACGGTCTCCCCCTGCAGGTCACCGGCGTCCATCGTCACCGGGGCGATGACGTTGTTCTGCGAGCAACCGCTCAGCGCGATAGACACAGCGAAGACCCCGGCGACAACTGCACTCAATGCTCTGGTTCTCATAGCTGTGAGTCTGGCAGGCGCACCACTGGAGCAGTAGTGGGAAACGCCAGAACCGCGCTACAACTGTTATCAAGCGTCGCGGCGACGACCCGGGGCCGTCGCCGCAGGGAGGGATCGATGCGCGCGACCGACACGCTCTCCATTCGCGGACTGGTCGGTCTGGCCAAGGCCGAAGCCAAGCGATGGGGCTCCGACCACGCGACCGTCACGCACGCGGCATCCGCGTTCGCGCAGAACTGGACCGCTGAGTTCCGCGAGGCGTTCGGCTCCGACGGCGAGGCTCTGCTTCACCGTCTTCTCGCTGCCGGCCAGACGATCGGCAATGAAGCCGAGGTGCGAAACATGATCACGGCCTCGCCGGATGCCGCGGCCCTGGCAATGCGGCTGCACGCTGCCCTCCGGGGAGATCTCGCGGTCGCCGACCTGCTGCCCGAGGAAAGCTCTCCGAGTCGCCACCGCGTCGATGACTCCGAACAGGTCGGGGCGTCCGACGGCGCCGCGCCCGCGACACGCACAGACCCTCTGGCGGGTCTTCTTCGAGGACGCGAAGCCCTGGATGTCGCGGCGTACCTCCTCAGCGATCAGCCACTGATCCCCGCCCTCGTGGGCCGACGCGGCTGCGGCAAGACGAGCCTCGCAGCCGAGATCGCGCGCCTTCTGCTCGACCTCGAGGATCCGCTGCCGACGCTCTTCTTCGACCCCGGAACGACCGTGGACGGCGAGCCGGCGATGCTGCTGCGCGACACACTGTCGGCGCTGACTCGGCGCACCGTCGTCGTTGTCGAAGACGTCGATGAGCTGGCGCGACTGGGCACCACCGAGCCCGACGTGTCCATCCTCCGCGAGATCTGGCAGTCAGAGCGATTCCCGCTCGCGCGCCTGGTGATCACGGTGACCGCTCCGTATGAGAAGCGGATTGCGCAGTTTTATGGCGCTCTCTCGGATCGCCTGGTCATCGTCGAGCTGCAACCGTGGGACGAGAACGTGGTGCGGGGACTGGTCGTGCCGGTGGCGACGCATTTGGCCGAGCAGTATGGCGTCGTCATCGATCACGCTGCCATCGAGGCGGCCCTCCAGCCACCGACGGAGGCTGACACCTTCGATCACCCAGGGCTCGCCATCGCGCGTCTGGATGTCGCCTGCGCCCGCGCGATGATTGCGGGAGGGCGCACCGTGACCGTCTCCGATGTGACTCTCGCCTGAGCAGCCTCCCGGCCGGATATTCACGTCCCTTCCCCTGACGCCGCGCACGGCGGAGAGCTAACGTCAGAGGTGGAGGTCGGACGATGCTCGATACTGCTCGCTCTCAACGACTCGACTCTCTTCGCGCCGAACTGCTGACCCTCCGCTCTGCAGCTCAGGATGCCGAGCGAGCGGCATCCGCTCCCCTGTCCCGCGTGCATCCCGTCCATGCGGCCGGCGCCGCCAATCTCGTTCGCTATGTCGCCCTGCGATCGCGAGACCTGCGGGACGTGCAGGATCGCCTCACCGCGGAGGGGCTCTCGTCACTCGGACGGATGGAAGCCGACGTCCTGCGCAACCTCGATGCGGTACTCGGCACGATCGATGCAGCGCTGGGCCACGCAGCACCGCACGAGCACGCCACCGCGGACGCGGACACCCGGTTCGCCCCGGCCACTCCCCTGAGCGTGCACGCGGCAGCGCTGCTCGGCGGCACAGCAGACGACCGCCAGACCCGCATCATGGTCACGTTGCCGAGCGAAGCCGCTGACGATCCCGCACTGGTCACCCGATTCGCGCGAGCAGGCATGGATGTCGCCCGCATCAACTGCGCACACGACGACTCCGCGGCGTGGGAGCGAATGGCCAGGCACGTCCGAGACGCCGGCGCGAGCATCCGGATCGCCACCGACCTCGCAGGGCCGAAGCTGCGCACCGGTCCTCTCGAACCTGGACCGCGGGTCGTGAAGGTGTCGCCCACGCGCGACGCTCTGGGGCGGGTGACCGAGCCCGCGTCGGTCTGGCTCGTCGCACCACGCGCTGACGGGTCGGCTGCGCCCGCTGGGGAAATCCCCATCACGGATGACATGTGGCTTGCTCGCCTGCGGATCGATGACACCGTCGAGTTCACCGATACTCGTGGCCGATCGCGCTACATGACGGTCGTCGCGCTGCGCGGCGGCGGGGCACAGATCGAAGGAGACCGGACGGCGTATCTCGGGACCGGGACGCTGCTGGATGTCGATGGCCGCGAGACCCGGGTCGGCCCGCTGCCACCGGTCGATCAAGCGCTGCGGGTCCGCCGGGGCGAGATCATCGAACTTCGTCCGGATGAGGAACCGGGATTCACGCATGAGGGCCGACACCGTGTCGGCTGCACGGTGCCCGAAGCACTCGAGGTGATCCGCGTCGGTGATCGCGTGCTCTTCGATGACGGCAAGATCGAGGGCTTCGTGCGCGCCGTGGGTGTCGCTGACGGCCAGCGCGTCGCGGAGGTCGAGGTGACCCTCGCCTCACCGCGGGGAACGAAGCTCCGCGCCGAGAAGGGCATCAACCTCCCCGACACCGACCTGCCCATCTCGGCGCTCGCCGACGAGGACCTGCGCGCACTTGATGCCGTCGCCGGATTCACCGACATCGTGCAGCTGTCGTTCGCGCGCTCTCCCGGCGACGTCGCGCGCCTGTTCACCGAGCTTGACGCGCGGGGCGCCGGGCACCTGGGCGTCGTCGTGAAGGTCGAGACGGTGCGCGCTTTCCGAGCGCTGCCCGAAATTCTCCTCGAGCTCATGCAACGGCCCCGGGTGGGCATCATGATTGCCCGAGGCGATCTCGGTGTCGAGGCCGGCTGGGAACGGCTCGCAGAAGTGCAGGAAGAGATCCTGTGGCTGTGCGAAGCCGCGCACGTCCCGGTGATCTGGGCAACGCAGGTGCTCGACTCGCTCGCCGGTAGCGGTGTTCCCACCCGCGCCGAGGTGACGGATGCCGCCGCGGGGGAAAGGGCTGAGTGCGTCATGCTCAACAAGGGTCCGCACATCGAGGAGGCGATCGAAGCGCTCGATGACATCCTGCGGCGGATGCACGGCCACCTCGAGAAAAAGCGCCCGCTGCTGCGACGGCTGCGCGCCTGGTCTCACGAAGGCTGAGCAGCCGCAGCACGGCCGCCCGTCACAGACGGTCATACAGCGCACGCGGCGCTTTGCGACACCTAGCGTGGTGATGCCAGGCCATCCACCCGAGGAGTGTCATGTCAGTTCTGTCCGAGGTGCTCGACGCGAACGAGTCCTACGCATCCGCGTTCGACAAGGGCGGTCTCGCTCTGCCGCCCGCCCGCGGCTTCGCCATCCTCACGTGCATGGACGCGCGTCTCGACCCAGCGAAGTACGCGGGCCTGAGCGAAGGGGATGCCCACGTCATCCGTAACGCCGGCGGTCGTGCGTCCGACGACGCCATCCGATCCCTCGTGATCTCGTACAAGCTGCTCGGCACGAAGGAGTGGTTCGTCATCCACCACACCGACTGCGGCATGGAGTTCTTCACCGACGAGGTGATCCGCGGCCTGCTTGCGAACTCCCTCGAGACCGCCGAGCTACGCGCCGAGGGCTTCGTGGATGTCGGCACCGGCCCCGGCTCCGCCGAGGCCGCCTACATCGACTGGCTCACGATCAGCGACCAGGCGCAGGCCGTCGTCGACGATGTGGCGCGCATCAAGGCTCACCCGCTCGTCCCGGCCCGCATCCCCGTGTACGGCTACGTGTACGACGTCCGAACCGGTCGCCTCGTCGAGGTGCCGGCAGCGACCGCAGCAGGCGCCGCCGCCTGATCGCACCCCGAGCGGCCGGTTTCGGCATCCGTCACAGGATGTCGGAACCGGCCGTTTCGGCGTCCAGGTACCACCAGCGTCCCGCGGCGAGGCGGAACCGACTGCGCTCGTGCTGCTCCCCGGCCTCTGCGCCGTGGCGCCAGCGCGCCCGGAACTCGACGATGCCGGTGGTCTCGCCCCCGGCCGCGGGAGCGTCGATGACGCGCAGCCCCACCCAGCGCACGTCAGGGTCGAGGTCAATCCGCTCGGGTCTGGTGCGCGGGTGCCAGGTATCGGCGAGGTAGCGCGCGTTGCCGAGCGCGAACGCGCAGTACCGCGAGCGCATCAGCCGTTCCGGGCTCGGGGCCGCCTCCCCTCGGTGGAGCGGTCCGCAGCACCGGCCGTACGTGTTTCCGCTGCCGCAAACACACGGATCCTGGTCGGCCGGTCGACGGATGCCGGGCTGCGCAGCAGATCCGAAACTCATGTGAGGATTCTATGAACCGCGAGCACGGTGGCTTTCCTTAGAGCAGTCTCAGAGACCCGCCGCCACGCTTGCCTCATGACCACAGCGACACCGTCTCGCACCACCGTCACGGCACCGCCTCCCGTCCCGCGGCGTCCGCAGCATCGTGCTCCGGCCGTGGCGAGCGCCGCCGTACCCGGGAGGAGCCGTGCTCGCTCGACCCGCCGGGCGTGGAATCTCGCCGCGACGAGCGTGATCTGGCTGACAAGCCTGTTCGTTCTCGCCCTCTGGGTGGCCGGCGGCGGCATCCAGGACCTGTGGGGCCTCGATGCCGCCGCGCTGAACAGCCTGGGCCGCTTGACGGGCCTGATCGCCTCAAACCTCCTGCTCTACCAGGTGATCCTTCTTGCGCGTATCCCCCTGTTCGAGCGGGGGTTCGGACGCGACGGGCTGACCCGGATGCACCGACTCGTCGGGTTCTGGTCGTTCTCACTGATGCTCGCCCACATCGCACTTCTGGTTCTGGGCTACGCCGCTGCCGCGGATGTGAACGTGTTCGTCCAGCTCTGGGAGTTCGTGTGGGACTACCCCGGGATGCTGCTGGCCACCGCCGGCACGATTCTCATCATCCTCGTCGCCGTCACCTCGATGCGCCGCGCACGAGCGAAGCTGCGCTACGAGTCATGGCACCTGCTGCACCTGTACGCGTACCTCGGCGTCGGGCTCGCGCTGCCCCACCAGCTGTGGACCGGCGCCGACTTCCTCTTCTCGCCCGTCGCCACCGCCTATTGGTGGGGACTGTGGGCGATCAGCGCCGCAGCTATCGTCGTGTTTCGCATCCTGGTGCCCCTCGCACGCTCGCTGCGACACCGGGTGCGCGTCGCCGACGTTCGTCCCGACGGCGTGGGCGGCGTTGCGGTCACCATGACCGGGCACCGTCTGGATCGCCTGGGAGCCCGCGCAGGCCAGTTCTTCATCTGGCGTTTCCTGGATGGCCCCGGAGCCTCACGGGCGAATCCGTTCTCGTTGGCCGCAGCCCCCGATGGCCGCAGCCTGACGATCTCTGCCCGCATCGTCGGTGACGGCACCGCCCGCCTGGCACGGCTCGCTCCCGGCACCCCTGTCCTTATCGAGGGACCGTACGGCACGATGACAGGAGATGCCCGCACCGGCTCGAAGCTTCTGATGATCGGTGCCGGCGCCGGGGTAGCACCGTTGGTCGCCCTGCTTCAAGCCGAGGGTTACGCACCGGGCCAGGCCATTCTGGTCACCCGCGACCACTCACCCGAGGCCGCGCTCCGCAAGGATGCCATCGGCGCCCTTGTCGCGAACCGAGGTCTGCGACACATCCCGCTTCCGGGTCCCCGGGCCCGCACAGCGTCCTCGTGGCTGCCGGCCTCGCACGCCGCCTGGACCGCCTCCGATGCGCTGCGCCATCTCGCGCCCGACCTCGAGGACTACGACGTGTTCCTCTGCGGACCCGCGCCCTGGATGAAGGCCCTCGAGCACGACCTGCGTGCCGCGGGCGTTCACCGCAGCCGCATCCATTCCGAGTCATTCACCGTCTGACCCTTCACACCACGGAGCCTCCGATGAAGCGCATCGTTTACGGACTTCTCGCCACCCTGAGCGGCGTCGTCCTCCTGTTCAGCTACCGCACCTCGCTCGAGGCGGTCATGCCGGTTGCCGCCGACGACACGGCGGGCACGACGAGCAGCACGACGACCGCCCCGGCACCCGCGTCGACGCCGTCGAGTTCGGCGGGCGCTCCGGATACAGCCGGGACTACCACGCCCTCGGCATCCCCATCTCCATCTCCATCGACGTCCACTGCACAGACCACGAGCGGCCTCGCCGACGGCACCTACACCGGGGATGCGGTGCGCACCCGATACGGAAACGTCCAGGTTCAGATCACCGTCAGTGGTGGTGCGATCACCGACGTGCAGGTGCCGCAGTATCCGAGCAGCAACCGCGAGGATCAGCAGATCAATGCGCGCGCACTGCCCGTCCTGATCTCCGAGACGACAAGCGCTCAGAGTGCATCGATCCGCATGGTGTCGGGCGCCACCTACACCAGCCAGGGGTACACGCAATCACTTCAGAGCGCGCTGGATCAGGCGCAGCAATGAGCTCGAGCGAGCCTCGCGTCTGGGTCGAGACGATCATGGGAACTGTCGTCTCGGTACACGCCTATGGCACCACGGCTTTCGTTCAGGATGCCGAGACCGCGGCATCCGTGGCTTGCGCCTTCGACGAGCTCCGCGAAGCCGACCGAATCTTCTCGACCTATCGCGAGGACTCGGAGATCAGCCGTCTACACCGCGGGAAGATCACGCTCGACGAGGCGCATCCGCTCGTTGCCGAGGTCGCCGCCGCATGTCTTGACGCCGAGCAGCGCTCCGGCGGCCGGTTCTCGGCTACCTGGCGTGGCTGGTTCGACCCCACTGGCTACGTCAAGGGCTGGGCGGTCGAACGCGCGGCACGGATGCATCTTCTGCCGCTTCTGGCCGCGACCGGCGCGACAGCGATCGGCATCAACGCGGGCGGTGACATGCAGGTGGGGACGGCGCCGGGAAGCGACTGGGTGTGGCGCGTCGGCATCGCCGACCCGCACCGCGCCGGTGAGGTTCTCGCGATCATGGATGTCGTCGACGGCGCGGTAGCGACCTCGGGAACCGCTGAGCGAGGTGCGCACATCCTGGACCCGCGCTCCGGCGAGCCGGCGACCGGCGTTCGCAGCGCGACAGTCGTCGCCGACTCCCTGGCCGAAGCCGACCTGTGGGCAACCGTCGCGATTGTCGCCGGCGACGACCTCTCGTGGGTGTCAGCGGCTGACTCCCGGTCGGGCATGACGGTATCCGATGACGGACGCGTGCGGCGATGGATGGGCGCGACCGAGGTATCGGTCGTCACACACGCGGACTCGGCAGCGCGATAAGGAACGTCGTGCCCCCGGATGAGGTCGATTCGACCTCGATCCGGCCCGCGTAGCGGGTCAGCACGTCTCGCACCAGCGCGAGCCCGAGTCCGGACCCGCGCCGCCTGCCCGTCTCTGATCCGCGGGCGAACCTTTCGAAGATGCGCTCCGCGTCGGCCGGGTCGATTCCGCTGCCCTGATCGCTGACGCGGATCTCCACATCGTCACGGGTCGCTGCCGCCGCGATCGTCACCGCGGCGCCCCCGGGACTGTGCTGGATCGCATTGTCGACGACGGCCATCAGGATGCGGGTGAGCGTCGGAAGCGGCATCCGCACCGCCCGGTCGGTGGAGAAGACCTCCAGCGTCACCCCGCTTTCGTCGGCGAGTGGCTGGAGGCGGGAGACCGCGGCATCCATCGCCTCACCGACCGGCGCAAGAGCCGTCGTATCCGCTTTGCCTTCGGCAGCCATCAACAGATCGGTGAGCATGTCGTTCATTGCGTCAGCGTCGGAGCGCAGCTGGTCGAGAGCCTCGGCGACGTCTCCCCCGCGTTCCAGGCGACGCTGGGCGATCTGGATGCGACTGGTCAGGGTCGTCAGCGGCGTGCGCAGTTCGTGACTGGCGTCAGCGACGAAGTTCCGCTGCAGTCGCAGCGCCTCGCCGAGCGGCCGTACCGCACGGCGAGCGGCGAACCATGCGATCAGCGACAGCACCACCACGCCCAGGATGCCGAGCCCGATCACCCACGGCAGCACCCGGTCGACGTCGACCACGAGATCATCCCCCGACCCGCGATGGTCACCGGGGAAACCTGTTCCGTGCTCGTCATTCTCGACACGCGCGCGCAGCAGGATGACGGCGACCAAGACCGACACCCCGAGCGCGATGACGATCGCCGACGCCGCGGCAACCCACACCCCGACAGAGAAAGCAGCCCGCTGCACGCGGCGCCGGTCGGCAGCTTCCGGACTCGTCATGACGGTTGCCCGACCCGGTAGCCGCGAGCGCGCACCGTCTCGATCATCTCGGGAACCGATTTACGTCGGATGTAGTGGACGTACGTATCGACCGAGCCCGGGGTGTCGCCCTCGTGAAACACCGCACCCAGGATCTCTTCTCGACTGAACACATGCTCGGGGCTGGCGCTGAGCACATCCAGCAGCGCGGTCTCGGTCGTCGTGAGCGCGACCCGTGCTCCAGAGGGCCCGTAGAGCGCCTGGGACTCGGGAACGAAGACCCACTCGCCGAGCGTGCGTCGGTGCTGTTCTGCGCGGTAGCCGCGCACGAGAGCCCGGATGCGAGCAAGCAACTCGCCGTAGTCGAACGGTTTCACGAGGTAGTCATTGGCGCCGGCATCCAGTCCCTCGACGCGGTCATCCACGGCGCCGAGGGCCGTCAGCAGCAGGATGGGCGTCGTGATGCGAGCGGTGCGGATCGCGCGCACCAGGTCGATTCCATCGCCGCCGGGAAGCCGCCTGTCGATGACCATCACATCGAATCGCTGCTGCAGGGCGCGGGCCCTCGCCGATGCAACGTCTGCCGCATGGACGACGGCATGGAACTCCGAGAGGACCTCGATCGTCATCTGGGCGACGTCCTGATCGTCTTCGACGTACAGCACGTCGGCGTGCGTTCCGCTGTCGTACGGCATGATGCCTCCCGGGCCAACGCTAGCGCGCAGACCTATCCGCGAGCTGGAGCGCAGGGATCCTCCCCACCTCCGGGTCCGTTGTTCGAACTGTGGATAGTGCAGCCGAGACGGATGCCGCGGGCTACCGTGGTCGACATGACCCGCCGCCGTCCGTTTCGAGCCGCGTCGATCGTGATCGCCGCGATGCTCGGTGTCGGTGCGCTCTCCGGGTGCGGGCCGACGGCTCCCACCCCGACCCCGACGCCCACAGGGTTCGCCTCCGAGGAGGAAGCCTTCGCTGCCGCAGAGGCCACGTACCGCGCATATGTGGACGCCCTCAACCAGGTCGACCTCAGCGACCCCTCGACCTTCGAGGAGGTCTACCGCTGGACCACCGGCGATGCGAATGCAGCCGAGCGGGAATCGCTCAGCGGAATGCATGCGAACGGCTGGACTGTGTCGGGAATGAGCGAAGTCACAGGTTTCAGCCCGACCTCCTGGGATGCAGGTGCTGGCACGATCGATGGCATTGCGTGCCTTCGCGTCGCAGATGTCGCACTGACTGATCGCGACGGCAACTCAGTCGTGAGTACGGATCGTCCAGACACTCAGTCGGTAATGATTGTGGCGACAACGTCCGCCGACTCGCCGACGGGTGCGCTGCTGTCAGTCGTCGATGGATCGAATAGCGAACAATGCGGCTAGCCAGCCTGGTGGTGCTCGCCGCGTTGAGCGCGGCCTCTCTAGCACCGACCACAGTCGGAGGATCCGGATGCGCGAGCAACTCCGCATGGTCGGGTAATTGCAGCGTCTCCAACAACGGGAGCCAGGTCGACGTCGGCGGCTCCGCGAACCAGCCGGGCTCCGGCGGAGGATCCGGAACCGGCGGCGCGGGCAGCTCCCCGGGCCGCGGCGGCTCCAACGGCAACTCCGGTACCGGCTCGACCGGTAACGCAGCCCCGGCCACTGAGGAGTGCCCCATCGTCGGATGCCGAGGCAACTACTCCGTCGTCACGTATCCGGATGTGACGATCGACGATCTCGCGAGCTTCGTCCCGGCGCGTCCGAGCCTCGGTGGCGAGCCCGCAGGTTTCGGGGTCGTGGGGACGCCCACCAACATCATCGCTGCAGCATCCACGCACACCCTTACGGGGCCGCTGCTCGGATGGGACGTGACAGTCAGGTTCCGACCGGCCGGCTACGTGTTCGACTACGGCGACGGTTCGAACACGCGCACGACGACTGGCGGTGCGACCTGGGCTTCCCTCGGACTCCCCCAGTTCAGCCCGACGTCAACGAGTCATGTCTACCGCGAGCGCGGCACGTACACCGTCTCCCTCACGTTGCAGTACTCGGCGGATGTCGACTTCGGCAGCGGATGGCGCCCGGTTCCCGGCTACGTCAACGCCCCGGCACCGCCCTACACGCTCGAGGTTCTCGAGGTTCGCACGGCCCTGGTCGATCGCACCTGCGCCGAGAACCCCAGCGGCCCCGGCTGCTGAGGGCCGTCCGCACCGCCACGCCATCGTCGGGGGCGCATGCCAGGATGGGCGCGTGACCGAACGTTTGATGCTGCTCGACTCCGCGTCGCTGTACTTCCGCGCGTTCTACGGCGTACCGGACACCGTCAAGGCTCCGAGTGGGATGCCGGTCAACGCGGTGCGCGGATTCCTCGACATGATCGCGAAACTCGTCACCACCTACGAGCCGACGCATCTCGTGGCCTGCTGGGACGACGACTGGCGTCCGCAATGGCGCGTCGACCTCATCCCGTCGTACAAAACCCACCGGGTCGTCGAGGTCGTCGCGGGAGCCCCGGATGTCGAGGAGGTCCCGGATCCCCTCGAGGTGCAAGTGCCGCTGATCCGCGAGGCACTCGCCGCCCTCGGGATCACGATCATCGGCGCCGCCGAACACGAGGCCGACGATGTCATCGGCACCCTCGCCACGGTGGCAACGATGCCCGTCGACATCGTCACGGGTGACCGCGACCTCTTCCAGCTCGTCGACGACGAGCGCAGCATCCGTGTCATCTACACCGCCCGCGGCATGAGCAACCTCGAGCTGGTCACCGACCGCACTGTCGTCACCAAGTACGGCGTACTGCCAAGCCAATATGCCGACTTCGCGACCCTTCGCGGCGACAGCTCCGACGGGCTACCCGGAGTTGCCGGCATCGGCGAGAAGACGGCGGCTACGCTCCTGGCCGCGCACGGCGACCTTGCCGGCATCATCGCCGCCGCCGAGCGAGGCGAGGGAATGTCGGCTGGTGTTCGAGCGAAGATCGCCGCGGGGCTCGACTACCTGGAGGTGGCTCCCACCGTCGTCGAGGTGGTGCGCACGCTCGATCTTCCCCAGCCTGACACGCAACTGCGTCCGCTCGAGAACGATCAGCGCGTGGCCGCGGTCACCCTCGCTGAAACGTGGTCGCTCGGAGCGTCGGTTTCACGGGTCATCGAGGCGCTCGCCACGACACGATGACAGCCGCGACCAGCAGCACGCAGTAGGCGAGCACGACGACAAGGGATGCCAGCAGCACGGCATCCCACCCGCCTGTCGCCTCGTGCAGCGCACCCATGGCTGGGGCGGCGAGGGCCGCGGCCGCGTAGCCGCCGCCCTGCACGAGCGCCGACATCCCGGCAGCCTCTGCGTCGGAGCGAGCGATCGCGACGATCGTGCTGAAGATCACCACGAACCCGCCAGCGTGTCCGATGGCCCCGAAGCTCAGCCAAAGCGCTGCCCACTCGGGCGCGATGATCATGCCGAGCGTCAGCAAGATCCACGACGCGCCAATGGCAATCGCAGGCACGATCCGCGGTGTGAACCGGGCGAGCAGCGGAACAATGAACGCCCCCACCACGGCAACACCGTGGAAGAACGCCGTCAAGCCTCCCGCTGCTGCTGCGGTGACCCCGAGATCGTCGGCGATGAGTGTGGGCAACCAGGTGGCGAACCCGTAGTACACGGCGGCCTGCCCTGCGAACGCGAGCAGAAGCATCCACGGCACCGGGTTCCGAAACATCGAATCGCCGCGCGTCGCCCGTCTCCCGAGCGGCACGGGCACCGGGCCGGTGAGGGTGTCGGCCTCGCGATCGGCGACGGATGCCGCCCCCGGGCGCTGCGCACCCGAGAACCGCTCGCCCCACAGCTCCCCGCGCGCGGCGGCCCGGCGCAGATGCAGGCCCCATAGCAGCATCCCGGCGATCGTGATCACCGACCACGCGACCAGGGCGAGGTTCCACCCGATCACCGAGGCGATCGGCACCGTCAGCAGCGAGGTCAGCAGCGATCCGGCGTTGAGCATCGCGACGTAGCCGGCGGTGACCAGGGCCACCCGCTCCGGCGCGACATCACGGCGAATGATGACCGGGATGACCACGTTTCCGATCGTGATGGATGCGCCGATCACGATCATCCCGGCGAGCATCCACCCGAAGCCCGGAACGGCGCGCAGGAAGGTGCCCAGCAGAACGCCCGTGAGGGTGATCATGAGCGCGAGCTCTGCTCCGGCGCGACGGATGACGAGAGCCGCCACCGGCGTGAGCAACGCGAACATCAGGACGGGCGCAGTTGTGAGCAGACCCGCGGTGGCCGCTCCAATGCCGAGATCGGTCTCGATCTGCCGCAGCACAGGTGTCGGTGAGACGATGGGTCCGCGAAGACTCAGCGCGGCGACGAGGATGCCGGCGATGACCAGCCCGGCGGCGCTTCCGGCGGCACCAGGATTGATGCGTCGGTCGGAAGCCACCCGTCGAGTCTAGGGTTGCGTCACCGCCTGCCTGCCGCGCTCAGGTTGCGCTCCTTATACCCCCAGGGGTATCGTAGTCATCGAACATCACCGACCAGAACCCGGAAGGATATCCCCATGTGCTCTCAGATTCGTTGCTCCTCGTGCGGCAAGATCACCTGGACCGGCTGCGGCATGCACGTTGAGCAGGCCCTCGCCGGTGTTCCCAAAGACCAGCTCTGCACCTGCAACTGACGTCGCCCTCGCTCACCGCCGCGTCGCGGTCCATTCCCGAAGGCGCGCCAGCGGCCACGTCGTGACGATGCGGTCAGCCGGAACCCCGACACGCTCTGCCCGCTCGGCACCGTAGTCCAGCAGCGACAGATGACCCGGCGCGTGCGCGTCGGAGTCGATCGAGAACAGACATCCCTTCGTGAGGGCGAGCGCGATCAGTTCATCGGGCGGGTCCTCGCGTTCCGGCCGCGAGTTGATCTCGACAGCGACACTGGCTTCCGCGCAGGCCTCGAACACCCGATCCGCGTCGAAATCAGATGGGGGCCTCGTCCCCCGCTGACCGGAGACGAGTCGCCCTGTGACGTGACCGAGCACATCGATCCTGCCGCTTCGCACGGCGCGCAGCATCCTCGCCGTCATGGGGCCGCGCTCCATCCGCAGCTTCGAGTGAACGGATGCCACGACGATCTCCAGCGAGCGCAGCAGTTCATCCTGCTGATCGAGCCCGCCGTCTTCGAGGATGTCGACCTCGATGCCCGTGAGCAGGGTGAACCGGTCGTCGCGAAAGCTCTCCACGATCGGGATCTGATCGCGAAGCCGCTGCGCCGACAGGCCGTTTGCCACGCGCAGCCGCGGCGAGTGGTCGGTGAGCGCGAGATACTCCCGTCCGAGTTCGCGCGCAGCCTTCACCATCGCCGCGATCGGCGTCGTGCCGTCCGACCAGTCCGAATGGCTGTGAAGGTCGCCGCGCAGCAGCGCGCCAAGCGCAGACGGTCGGATGCCGGCCCGCTCCCGCAGTTCCGCGAGGTAGTCCGGCACGCGCCCCTCCCGGGCCTGAACGATCACCGCCAGGGTCGACTCACCGATCCCCTTCCGGCGCCGCAACCCCGCCGTATCGGCCAGCTGCGCGGCATCCAGCCCCTCGATCGCTGCCGCGGCAGTACGAAACGCCCTCGCCTTGTAGCGGATCGCCCGCTCGCGCTCCAGCAGCAGCGCGATCTCGATCAGCGCGTCGTACGGCTGCAGCTCCGGCTCGCTCATGTCGCCCAGCCTGACACGCCCCACCGACGCGCGCATCGCCTTCTGCAGGTAGGCAAAATCCCGGGCGTAGGTCGATTGCAGTTGCGATCGACCTACGCCCGGGAGAAGTCCTACCTCCGCGAGGAGGGTCGGCGGGACGTCAGCGCGTCAGGGTGTGACTCCCGCGCGCTTGACGACGACGGGGGCACTGGCGAGGCGGTGGAGAGCCCAGCCGAACAGGATCGAGAGCACACCGATCCCCATCGCGAAAGCGGAGACACCAAAGCTGACCACCGAGGTGAACAGGGATGCCCGCAGGAACGATGCGTTCATCATTGTCGCGCGCACCGGGTCCTCGCGGTCGAGCTCGGCGTAGGTGGCACCGCCGGATGCCTCGAGGGCGTGGTGCTGAATGATGTCGGCCTGCACGTAGGCGGTGAAGGGGCCGGCGACGGTCTGGCCCTGGAAGGCGATCGCGTCCTCGGGGATGGTGATGTTCTCGGCGCGCAGCTGGCTCGAGACGGTAGCCCACACGACGATGCCCACGATGATGAGCAGGGCGCCGCCGACGATGCCGAGGATCCCCACCACCTTCACGAGACCGAGGTTGCGGGCGGGCGCCTGAACGGTGTCGGTGGCGCTGGCTGTGTCGGTGGCGGACATGGCGATTTCTCCTTCAGGGACATGCATCGTCGGGGGGATTCGACGGTGTCTCTCACCGTCGACATCCACGGTACGAAGCCGGCCAGCCTACGGAAAGTGACGTAGGTCCCCCGACGAGAAATTCGGTGAATGACCCAGGTCAGGGCGCGAGCGCAGCGGTCGCCTCGGCCCACGCGTCCAGCTTTGCCGCAGCAGCACCCGAGTCGATAGCCGCAGCGGCGTCCACTTGCGCCTCCCGCAGGCGCTCAACAATGGGCACCTGCGCCTGCGCGGCATCCTGCGACAGCCGGAACGCCACGATCCCCGCTGCCGCGTTCAGCAGCACGATGTCACGCACCGGCCCCGTCTCGCCCGCCAGCACACGCCGGACGATCTCGGCGTTGTGCTCGGGCGCGCCACCGCGAAGATCGTCGAGCATCGCAAGCGGGATGCCGAGATCCCGCGGATCGAGATCGTGCTCGTGGATGTCGCCGCGCGACACTTCCCAGATCCGGCTGTGTCCGGTGGTGGTCAGTTCATCGAGCCCGTCGTCGCCGCGGAACACCAGCGCTGTTGCGCCGCGTGTGCGGAACACGCCGGTGATCAGAGGAACGCGGTCCAGCTGCGCGACGCCCACCGCGTTCGCCTCGGCACGGGCGGGGTTGCACAGCGGGCCGAGGAAATTGAAGACGGTCGGAACCCCGAGCTCGGCGCGCGTGGGCCCGGCGTGCCGGAATCCGGGGTGGAATGCGGCAGCGAAGGCGAAGGTGATGCCGGCGCGGTCGAGGACCTCGGCGACGGCATCCGGCGAGAGGCGAAGATCAATGCCGAGCGCCGAGAGGACGTCGGAAGACCCGGATGCAGAACTCGCCGCCTTGTTCCCGTGCTTGACGACCGGGATGCCGGCGGCAGCGGCGACGATCGATGCTGTCGTAGACACATTGACGGTGCGATGACGGTCTCCACCGGTTCCGACGATGTCCAGGACGTGAGGATCCACGGGAAGCGGGAGCGCAGCCTCGAGGATTGCGTCGCGGAAACCCACGATCTCATCGACGGTCTCGCCCTTCGCACGGAGGGCGATGAGGAATCCGGCCAACTGCGAGGCAGTCGCCTCCCCAGCCATGATCTGGCGCATTGCCCACGTCGACTCCGACACGCTGAGGTCCTTACCCTCGAGGAGGGCGCTGATGATCGAGGACCATGACGACTGCTGGGTCATGGCTCCGAGCGTAGCGGGGCGGGCAACTGAGGTGCACCTAAGTCGCAAACCACCTCACATCAGTGGTGGCTCATGCGAAACCCCAGGCAAATCTTCAGCCATAATGAAGAATGTGACCACCAGCTCAGCGACGTACTCCCAGGCCATGCGGTCGGTCAAGCGACCCGACCCGGTCGCAGTTGGAACCATCGTGTGGCTCGGCAGCGAAGTCATGTTCTTCGCCGGCCTTTTCGCGATCTATTTCACACTGCGAAGCACCTCCCCCGACCTGTGGGCCCAAGAGACCCAGCTGTTGAACGTCCCGTTCGCTGCGGTCAACACCACGATCCTGGTGCTCTCATCCGTCACCTGTCAGATGGGTGTGTTCGCCGCTGAGCGTTTCCAGCCGTACACGGTCAAGACCAACCGGTTCCGCGACCGCTGGGGCATGGTCGAGTGGTTCTGGCTGACCTTTGCTCTCGGCGCCATCTTCGTGTCGGGCCAGGTGTGGGAGTACGCCCAGCTCGTCGCCGAAGGGATGCCAATCCAGGCGAACGCGTACGCCTCGGCGTTCTACCTGACGACCGGCTTCCACGCCCTGCACGTGACCGGTGGCCTCATCGCCTTCCTCCTCGTGATCGGACGCGCCTTTGCGGTCAAGAACTTCGGCCGCAAGGAGATGACCTCGTCGATCGTCGTGTCGTACTACTGGCACTTCGTCGACGTGGTCTGGATCGCCCTGTTCTTCGTCATCTACTTCCTCAAGTAACCCGAGCGGAGCTGAATCACCCTCATGGCACGACAGACCAAGCGCCGCTCGACCGGCCGCCGGAGCCCCTGGGCAGCGACCGCACTGATCGGCATCGGACTGCTCATCACCGGCGGCGTCTACGCGGGCGCCTCCGGTGCGATGGCAGCCACCGAACCCGACACCGCCACGGCGACCAGCCTGACGATCGAGGACGGCAAGAAGCTGTTCCAGGCCAACTGCGCCACCTGCCACGGCCTTGACCTGCAGGGCACCGAGAACGGCCCCTCGCTCTATGGTGTCGGCGCCGTCGCCGTCGACTTCCAGGTCGGCACGGGCCGGATGCCGCTGCAGATGCAGGGTCCCCAGGCCCCCCAGAAGCCGGTGCAGTTCACCGACGAGCAGATCCTCGCGATGGCCAACTACGTGCAGTCCGTCGCTCCCGGTCCCGACTTCCCGGACCCCGAGATCCTCGACGGTGAAGGCGACGTCGCACGCGGAGCTGAGCTGTTCCGCATCAACTGCGCAATGTGTCACAACGTCGCCGGCGCCGGTGGCGCCCTGACCGAGGGCAAGTACGCTCCCGCCCTGACCGAGGTCAGCGCTCTGCACATTTACGCCGCGATGGTCACCGGCCCCCAGAACATGCCGGTGTTCAACGACATGTACCTGACCGACGAGGACAAGCGAGACATCATCTCGTCGCTGCTGTACATCCAGCAGACCGAGTCCCCCGGTGGATTCAAGCTCGGGTCGCTCGGACCGGTCGCTGAGGGTCTGTTCATCTGGATCTTCGGGATCAGCACCCTGATCGGCATCACCGTGTGGATCACGGCGAAATCCAACTGACCCCGCATACCGAATACGTAGCAAGACGCTAGAGGAGCACCATGGCACACGAGGACGACCCGCACGGCCTCGACAGGGCGTCGTACCAGCCCTCGTCGGGAACGGCCGTCGCCGTCACCGACCCCGTGCGTAACCCCGAGCTTCCGCCGCACCGTGAGCGGATGACCGACAAGGACCCGGCGGCGATGAAGCGCGCCGTCCGCACGATCTACACGCTCTTCTACATCTCGGTAGCCGGGTCGCTGTGGGCAGTTGCCGCCTACATGATCTTCCCGATCGAGAGCGGCGAGATCCCGGCGATCCGCGACAACAACCTCTTCATCGGCCTCGGCATCGCCCTCGCGCTGCTGGCTATTGGTGTCGCCGCGATCCACTGGTCCAAGGCGGTGATGTCCGACAAGGAGCACACCGAGGCCCGCCACCCCACTCGTGGCACCGACGCGACGCGTGCCGGCGCCGTAGCCGTCTTCGAAGCCGCCAACGAGGAGTCAGGATTCGGACGACGCACCGTCATCCGCGGCGGCCTCTTCGCGGCCCTGATCGCCTCGATCCTTCCGGCGATCACCCTCTTCCGTGGTCTTGCCCCCGAGAACACTCCCGAGCGCCCCAACGCGGGCAACCCGGTGTACCTCCTCAGCCACACCATGTGGAAGCCCGGCATGCGTCTGGCCAAGGACCCCGAGGGCACGCCGATCAAGGCATCCGAGGTCACTCTCGGCTCGGCGGTGCACGTGATCCCCGAGCCGCTCGCCGAACTCAGCCACGAAGAGGGCTACCTCGAAGAGAAGGCCAAGGCGATCGTGCTGCTGGTGCGCATGCTGCCCGAGCAGATCACCGAAACACCTGAGCGGGCGACCTGGTCGTACGACGGCATCGTCGCTTACTCCAAGGTCTGCACCCACGTCGGCTGCCCCGTGGCTCTCTACGAGCAGCAGACACACCACCTGCTCTGCCCCTGCCACCAGTCGCAGTTCGACGTCTCGGACGGCGCGAAGGTCATCTTCGGGCCCGCAGCACGTCCGCTGCCGCAGCTGCCCATTGAGGTGGATGACGAGGGTTACCTCGTCGCGCAGAGCGACTTCACCGAACCCGTCGGCCCGAGCTTCTGGGAGCGCCATTGAGCACCGCCACCGCTACTGACGAGACGGCCGTCGGTACCACCAGAGAAAAGCCGCTCGGCGGCCGATTCGTCGGCGCCACCGCCAACTACCTCGACGAGCGCACCAGCCTCTCGGGACTGGTCAAAGAGCTCGGTCGCAAGATCTTCCCCGACCACTGGTCGTTCATGCTCGGTGAGATCGCGCTGTGGAGCTTCGTCGTCGTCCTGCTCTCGGGAACGTTCCTGACGTTCTTCTTCCAGGCCTCGATGGTTCCCACCCACTACACGGGCGCCTACATCCCGATGCGTGGCGTGGAGATGTCGGCGGCGCTGGACTCGACCCTGCGGATCTCGTTCGACATCCGCGGCGGTCTGCTGGTGCGCCAGATCCACCACTGGGCAGCGCTCGTGTTCATCGCCGGTATCGGTGTGCACATGCTGCGAGTGTTCTTCACCGGCGCGTTCCGCAAGCCGCGTGAACTGAACTGGCTGATCGGCTTCGTGCTGTTCGTCCTCGCGATGGGTGAGGGCTTCACCGGCTACTCGCTCCCCGACGACCTGCTCTCGGGCAATGGCCTCCGAATCATCGACGGCATGATCAAGGGCATCCCGCTGATCGGCACCTGGACCTCGTTCCTGCTGTTCGGCGGCGAGTTCCCCGGCATGCAGATCGTCGGACGCCTGTACACACTGCACATCCTGCTGCTGCCGGCGATCCTGGTCGCGCTGCTCGCGGCACACCTGATCCTCATGATCATCAACAAGCACACGCAGTTCGCCGGCCCCGGCCGGTCGAACGACAACGTCGTGGGCTACCCGATGCTCCCGGTGTACGCCTCGAAGATGGGTGGATTCTTCTTCATCGTCTTCGGTGTGATCGTGCTGATCGCATCCCTCTTCACGATCAACCCGGTCTGGAACTACGGTCCCTATGACCCCTCGCCGGTGTCTGCGGGTACCCAGCCTGACTGGTACATCGGATTCGCCGACGGTGCGCTACGTCTCGTGCCGCCGCACCTCGAGACGGTCTTCTGGGATCACACCTGGTCGTGGAACATCATCCTGCCGATCACGGTGCTGGTGCTCTTCATCGCCCTGGTCGCGTTCTACCCCTTCATCGAGGCGTGGATCACCGGCGACAAGCGCGAGCACCACATCGCGCAGCGTCCGCGCAACGCCCCGACCCGCACCGCCATCGGCGCCGCCGGCGTCACCTTCTACGCGGTGCTGTGGGCAGCGGCATCCTCCGACATCATCGCCACCCACTTCTGGGTGACGATGGAGGGTGTCATCCACACGCTGCAGGCTCTGCTGTTCGTGGGTCCGGTCATCGCCTACTTCGTCACGAAGCGCATCGCTATCGCGCTCCAGAAGAAGGACCGCGAGATCGCCCTTCACGGCTACGAGTCGGGCCGCATCGTCCGCCTCCCCGGTGGTGAGTACATCGAGGTTCACCAGCCCGTCGACGAGTACGAGCGCTGGAAGCTCGTGGACTTCGAGATCTACGAGCCGCTGGTCGTTCGTCCGAACTCGGGTGGGCAGATTCCGTGGCACCAGAACTTCCGTGCCTCGCTGTCGCGCTGGTTCTTCGAAGACCGCCTCGCTCCTGTCACGCAGGCCGAGGTCGACGAGGCGCTCTCGCACCAGCACCACGAGCTCGACCACATCGCCGAGCAGGAGGATGCCGAGATCCAGGCGATGCACGAGCGCGCCGGGGTTCCGGATGCTCCGCACCACCCGATCACCGACGGCAAGCAGTCCGAGACGGCTGTTCGCCCGACGAACGTGATCGTCACTGACGAGGTCGTGGAGAACACGGCTGCCGATAAGGGCACGTCGAACACGGATGTCGATCCTGACGACGACGTTCACCCCAGCGGCGACACGAAGTAGTCCCGAATCAACCAGTGCGCGGGCCCGGCATCCACGGATGTCGGGCCCGCGCCGTTGCCCGCATCTCACTGCAGCGGGCAATGGCAGGATCCGGCCGAAACGTGGCCGCAGGAGGGTGCCTGCGGCGCTCTCAATGTCATGACTTGCCTCTAGTGTCGGCATCATGAGCAGCGCAGACTTCTTCGCCACCCGCCTCGCCCACGAGACCGATCCGTCGGACGTGTACGCCGCTCAGAAGGCCGGAGAAGACATCGTGCTCGTCGATGTGCGCGGCGTCGACGCCTGGCGCCAGGGACGCATCACCGGCGCGATCCATATGCCCTACCGCGAGATCGCGGAGCGCGCCCCGCGCGAGATTGCCCCGGACGCCACTGTCGTCGTGTACTGCTGGAGCCCGGGCTGCAACGCCGGCGTCAAGGGAGCGCTCGAGTTCGCAAAGCTCGGCTACGCGGTCAAGGAGATGATCGGGGGGTTCGAATACTGGGCACGGGAAGGCCAGCCGACCGAGAACGATGACGGTCCGCTCCCCCGCGAGTTCGACCCGCTCGTGATGGTCGTGCGCCGGTGAACGAGGGGTCCGATTCCCGCCAGTGCCCTGGCCGCCCCGGCGAGTAGCGTGACCGTCGTGTCCTCGTCGCCGACTCTCGCGCCAGCGCGCTCCAGCACCGTGGTCCTCATGTTCGCGGCGCTGTCGCTGGTGTGGGGAGCGAGTTTCCTCTTCATGAAGGTTGCGGTTGACTCCTTCGACCCTGCTCAGGTGGCTCTGGGACGCATCATCCTGGGCTCTGTCACGCTCGCCACGATCATGGCACTCACGCGTCGACGGTGGCCGCGCGAAGGCCGCCTGTGGGTGCACATGATCGTCGTGGCGGTCTTCTTCTGCCTTCTGCCGTTTCTGCTCTTCGCCTGGGCTGCTCAGAGCCTGCCATCCGGGCTGTCGGCCATCCTGAACGCGACAACGCCACTGTGGACGACACTGGTGGCCGTCGTCGTGCTCCCCAGCGAACGGATGACGGCACGACGCCTGGTCGGGGTGATCATCGGAGCTATCGGTGTCGCGATCGTCATGGGCGTGTGGGATGTCGTCTCCTCCGCAGAGTTCGCCGCATCTCTTCCCGCGCAGCTCGCTTGTCTGGGTGCCACCGCCTCGTACGGCATCGCTCTCGGCTGGATGCGGCGCTTCATCACGGGGACCCACACCCACGACAGCGTGACGATCGCGTCGACACAGATGGCGGTGGCAGGGGTGCTCGCCCTGGCTCTGCTCCCCGTCATCGGTCTCTCGCCGGTAGCCTGGGCCCCGGCCCCGGTCCTCGCGCTCGTCGCCCTCGGATGTCTGGGAACCGGGATCGTCTACGTCTGGAACACGCGCGTTGTCACCGAGTGGGGCGCCGTCGGTGCGTCGACCGTCACGTATGTGATTCCGGTGGTCGGAGTGGCGCTCGGCATCATCGTGCTCGGCGAACGGTTCACGCTGAACGAGCTCATCGGCGCGTTCATCGTGATCGGCGGCGTGCTCCTCGTCCAACGCTCCCGCTAATCAGGGCTCTCAACGGAGAGCGCGCAGCGAGGGGACGGACGCAGGGCCTAGCCGGCGAAGCGGGAACCTAGCGGGCGAAGTAGCCGCGGTAGTACTCGTAGACCCAGCCGATGATCGCGACGACGAAGATACCGAGGCCGATGGGCACCATCCACGCGCCGACCGCGAGCCCGATGATGGCGACAGCGGCCGAAGATGCGAGGACGAGGGGCCACCAGGACCAGGGACTGAACTCACCGATCTCGGGGTCACCGTCGTCGATGTCCGCTGTGAGAACGTCCTCCGGCAGTTCACCACCCTGCGCGCGGTGAACGGCGCCGGTGTAGAACCCGATGAGTGCACCCATCAGAGCGGTGAAGAACAGGGCGACGGTGCCAACCCACTCGAGGTTGCCATACCAGATGACGCTCCAGACGGTGTACGCGATCGCAACGAGAGCGAAGAAGCCCGTGAGGATCCACCACAGCGACACATTGGTGCGCATGGACTACTTCACCTTCCCATCGGCAAGATCGACAACCGGTGTGTGTGGAGCATCCTTGGCCGGGCCGACACCGACCGTCATCGGCGCAGCCTCGGGGTGGTTCAGGTCGAATGCCGGACGCTCGCTACGGATGCGCGGGATCGATGTGAAGTTGTGTCGCGGCGGCGGGCACGACGTAGCCCACTCGAGCGAACCACCATAGCCCCACGGATCGTTGACCGTGACCTTTGGCGCCTTGCGAGCGGTGATCCACACGTTCAAGAGGAACGGAATCATCGAGACAGCGAGAATCATCGACCCGACGGTAGAGAGCTGGTTCTGCCAGGTGAATCCGTCGGCTTCCGCGTAGTCGGCGTATCGGCGGACCATGCCCTCGACGCCCAACCAGTGCTGGACGAGGAACGTCATGTGGAAACCGATGAACAGCAACCAGAAGTGAACGTAACCGAGGCGCTCGTTGAGCATCCGACCGGTCCACTTGGGCCACCAGAAGTAGAAGCCCGCGAACATCGCGAACACGACGGTTCCGAAGATCACGTAGTGGAAGTGCGCGACCACGAAGTACGAGTCAGACAGTGCGAAGTCCAGCGGCGGCGACGCGAGGATGACACCGGTCAGCCCACCGAAGACGAACGAGACGAGGAAGCCGAGCGCGAAGGTCATCGGTGTCTCGAAGGTCACCGACCCTCGCCACATCGTTCCGATCCAGTTGAAGATCTTCACGCCCGTCGGGACGGCGATGAGCATGGTCATCAGGGCGAAGAACGGCAGCAGCACTCCGCCGGTGACGTACATGTGGTGTGCCCACACCGCCACCGAGAGTGCGGCGATCGAGATCGTCGCGTAGACCAGCGTCTTGTAGCCGAAGACCGGCTTGCGGCTGAACACCGCGAAGATCTCGGTCACGATGCCGAAGAACGGCAGTGCGATGATGTAGACCTCAGGGTGACCGAAGAACCAGAACAGGTGCTGCCACAGCAGCACGCCACCGTTCTCGGGGTTGTAGATCTGTGCACCGAGCACGCGGTCTGCCGCCGCGGCGAGGATCGCCGCAGCCAGCACCGGGAAGGCCATGAGGATCAGGATGCTGGTCACCAGCGTGTTCCAGCTGAAGATCGGCATCCGCCACATCGTCATGCCGGGGGCGCGCATCGTGATCACGGTCGTGATGAAGTTGACGGCTCCGAGGATCGTGCCGAAACCGCTCATGCCGAGGCCGAGCATCCAGAGATTGCCGCCGACCCCCGGTGAGAAGCTCGCGTTCGCCAGCGGTTGGTAGGCGAACCACCCGAACGCGGCCGCACCCTGCGGGGTGAGGAAGCCGGAGATCGCGATGATCGAGCCGAACAGGAAGAGCCAGAACGCGAAGGCGTTCAGGCGGGGGAACGCGACGTCGGGGGCACCGAGCTGCAGGGGAAGAATGGCGTTCGCAAACCCGGCGAACAGCGGAGTCGCGAACATCAGCAGCATGATCGTGCCGTGCATCGTGAACAACTGGTTGTACTGCTCCTTCGTGGGCAGCACCTGCATGCCGGGTTCGAACAGCTCCGCACGGATGATGAGCGCCATCACACCGCCGAGCAGGAAGAACAGGAACGAAGCGATCAGGTACATGTACCCGATCGTCTTGTGGTCAGTGGAGGTGATCCACTTGACGACGATGTTGCCCTTCTGCTCGACACGCGACGACGACATCAGCGCCGCCTGCCGTGCCGGGAGAGTGCGCGGGCGCGACGAGTCCGCGTCCTGAAGCGGCAGCGTGGTGGCCATCACTCGTTCCCCTCATCTGACTGCTGGACCGAGGGATCCGTGGGATCGTTCGGCGTGTTCTGCAGGCGGTCGTATGCGTCGTTGATGTCGCCGGTCTGACCCTTTGCCTCGAGACTTGCGAGGTAGTCCTCGTACTCGTCGGCGCTCACGACCTGGACGGTGAAGAGCATCATCGAGTGGTACTCACCGCACAGTTCCGCACAGCGGCCTGCGTAGGTGCCCTCACGGGTCGGAGTGAAGGACCAGTAGTTGTCCTTCCCGATGTACATGTCCTTCTTGTAGAGGAAGTCGACGACCCAGAACGAGTGGATGACATCCCGCGACTGCAGTTTGATCTGCACGGTCTGGTCGACCGGCAGGTACAGCGTCGGCAGCGCCTCCTGGTCGATGTTGCCGGCCTTGTCGGGCTGGGCCTGAATACCCATCGTCCAGACGGCGTCGGAGTTGTCTTCCTCGTCACCGTTGTACTGGAAGTCCCACGCCCACTGCTTGCCGATCGCGGTGATCGACACGTCCGGGTCTTCGTACTGCGTCTCGATGATCGCCTGGTCCCGCGCCGTGAAGGCGAAGAAACCGATCACGAGGATGAACGGCACGATCGTGTAGAAGATCTCGATCGGCATGTTGTACCGCAGCTGCACGGGCAGGCCGGTCTGGCCCTTACGGCGACGGTAGGCGATCGCGGCCCACCCCATGAGCGCCCACGTGATGACGCCGACAGCCAGCAGCACGATCCACGAGTTGACCCACAGTCCCGAGATCATCTCGGTGTGGTTGGTCGCAGGAGTTCCGTCTTCGACGAAGCCGGGAAGGAATCCGTTCAGCTCCGTCGGCGTACATCCTGCGAGCACCAGGGCCGCGGCGGCACCAACCGGAAGAAGAACCCAGCGGAGTCGGCGTTTGGATGGCACAGGCGCACCTTTCCACGTTGCGAAGTGTGACTGTGGTCAGTCTAGGGCAAGCTCACACCTGCTTGAGGCCAACCACTCAGCATCCACGCACTTTCGGGATACTGAAGGTCGGCCTTCTCGCAGGCTGAAGCTTCTGGGTCAGTGGAAGCTGTCACCGCACGCGCAGCTGCCCTGCGCGTTCGGGTTGTCGATCGTGAAGCCCTGCTCCGAGATCGTGTCCTTGAAGTCGATGGTTGCGCCGTCCAGGTACGGGACGCTCATGTCGTCGACGATGACTTCCACGCCCTCGAAGTCGACGGTCTTGTCTCCGTCGAGATACCGCTCGTCGAAGTACAGCTGGTAGATGAGTCCGCTGCATCCGCCGGGCTGGACAGCCACGCGGAGACGGAGGTCATCGCGGCCCTCCTGGTCGAGCAGGTTCTTGACTTTTGCGGCGGCGGCGTCGGTGAGCGCGACGCCGTGCTCGCGGGCGGTCTGGTCCGTGGTCAGTGCGGTGTCGGTCATGACTCTCCTTATCGGCTGAAGCCGTCGGGGCGGATGCTGAAATTCTACGCCCGCTCTCGGCGAGGACGGCGGAAATGCGGGCGGGTCAGAGCGTGCGCGCGTCCAGCTTCTCCAGCAGCAGCGCCTCGGAGATCAGCGCATGCCGGAAGGTCTCGAGGTGGAGTGACTCGTTGGGACTGTGCGCCCGGGAGTGCGGATCCTCCACACCCGTGACCAGGATCTGCGCGCCCGGGAACTCGCGGACCAGGTCCGCGATGAACGGGATCGATCCGCCCACCCCGATATCGACCGGATCGACGCCGTACCCCTCGGTGAGTGCCTCGCGGGCATCCTGGACCGCCCATCCTGTCGTGTCGACGAGGAACGGGTTGCCGAGGTCGACATCGAAGAACTCCAGCCGAGCCCCGAACGGTGAGTGGGCACGCAGGTGGGCCGCCATCGCCGCGTACGCATCCGCTGCCGACTGTCCCGGCGCGACGCGGGCGCTGATGACGACTGTCACCTCGGGTGCGAGGGTGTTGGATGCCGAGGCCACGTCCGTCGCATCAATACCGATCACGGTGACCGACGGCTTGTTCCAGATCCTCCCGATGATCGAGCCGTCGCCGATCGGGCTCACCCCATCGAGCAGGCCCGTCTCCGAACGCAGCGTGGTTTCGGTGTACTCGGGGGTCTCGGCCTCTCGCGAGGTCAGTCCCGCGACCGCGACCGATCCATCCGCGTCCCACAGCGTCGCGAGCAGCGTGATGGTCGCCATCATGGCATCGGGCACTGCTCCCCCGAACATGCCCGAGTGGGACGCATGCTCGAGCGTGCGCACCCGCATCGAGAAGCGGGCATTGCCGCGCAGCGAGACCGTGAGCCCGGGGGTCCGGTCGTCCCAGTTGCCGGAGTCCGCGACCACGATCACATCGGCACGCAGGGCATCCGCGTTATCACTCAGGAACTGCGCGAAAGAGCGGGAGCCATACTCTTCTTCGCCCTCGATGAACAGCGCGAGTCCGAGATCGAAGTCGGGACCCAGCGCCTCGACCAGGGCACGGATCGCACCGATGTGCGCCATGATGCCGGCCTTGTCGTCGGCAGCACCACGCCCGTAGAGCCGCCCCTCCCGAACTGTGGGCTGGAACGGCGGGGTCTCCCACAGGGCCTCGTCGCCGATCGGCTGGACGTCGTGGTGGGCGTACAGCAGCACCGTCGGGCGACCGTTGCGCGCGGCACGCGTTGCGAGCACGGCTGGCTGTCCGAACTCTTCGGTTCCAGGAATCGCAGCCCGCTTGATGGTCACCGAATCGAACACTCCCGTGCCTTCGACCAGGGCTGCAACGGCCTCTGCGCTGCGCACGAGCTGCTGCTGATCCATCGACGGCCAGGCGATCGAGGGAATCCGCACCAGATCGCCCAGATCCGCCAGTGCACGGGGAATGCCGGTCTCGGCGGAGTCGCGGACAGCATCGGAACGGGAGGCGATATCACTCATGCGGGTAATCTTAAGGACAACCCGTAACGCGACAGCGAGGATCACCGTGGCCAAGACCCCCGCCCCCGAGGCACCGAAGGACGCGTCGACGTCGACCGTCGGCAAGGGAAAGGCGACTCCGAGCCGCGCCGAACAGGAGGCTGCACGCAAGCGTCCGCTCGTTCCCGACACGAAGGAAGCGAAGGCGCAGCGCAAGGCTGAGCTCGCGTCGGCCCGGGAGCGCGCCCGCATCGGCATGGCCAACGGCGAGCAGAAGTACCTCCCCGCGCGCGATCAGGGGCCGCAGCGCAAGTTCGCGCGCGACTTCGTCGACGCCGGCTGGCACCTCGGCGAGGCTGTGATGCCGGCGATGGTCGTCGTCATCGTCGCGACCTTCATCCCGCTCCAGTTCATCCAGTACTGGGCGTTCGTCGCTCTGTGGGTGTTCATCTTCTTCGTGATCGGCGACATGATCATCACGTCGATCCGCGTGAAGCGCGCCGTGCGCGACAAGTTCGGCGAGAGCAAGGTCGAAAAGGGGCTCGGCTGGTACGCGTCGATGCGCAGCGTCCAGATGCGCTTCATGCGCCTGCCCAAGGCCCAGGTCCGCCGGGGTCAGTACCCGAGCTGAGCTGCGCGGCGCTTACAGCGCCCCCTTACTGCGCTCCGCTGCGCGGGGGTGCGGGATGCCGAGACATGCCCCCGGCCGCTGCGCGGCCTCCCGCCAGACCCGATGCCAGCTCGGCATCCCGCACCCCCGCTCCGCTGCGCTCACCGCGCGACACTGGTTAGACGTAGATGCGCGGGACGAGCGGTGAGACGCGGACGATGATCTCTTCGCCGACGGTACCGATCGCCTCGGCGAGGGTCGTCACACTTGACTCGCCGCGCGTCCCGGGGCCGAAGAGGTAGACCTCGTCGCCGATGGCGGCACCCGGCCATGGGTCGATCAGCATCGATACCGGGCCGATCTCGCGGACAAGGCGCGGACCTGCGGCTGTACCCACCGACATCCGGCCCGAGAGCGTCGACGGAAGACCGTCGAGGTACCCGTAGGAGACCTCGAGGGCGGAGTCTCCGACGGCGCTCACGGTGGCGATTAGCGTAGCCGCTGGCGCGATACCGTCGAGCTCGGGGCCGCCGGTCGAACGGATGCCGTAGCTGAACGCTCCGAAGCGGACAAGGTCGAACCGGAACTCCGGCCGCGCGAAAGCCGCAGCACTGGCGGCCAGATGCCGCACCTGCGGGCTCAGGCCTGCGTCCTCGGCGATTCTGATGGCGTCGATGAAGGCGGCACGGGACCGGTCGTCGTCTTCGTCGCTGGTTTCAGCGATGTGGCTCCAGATTCCCACGACCCGGATGTCACCGCTTGCCTCGAGTTCGGCGGCTCGCGCCACGAATGCGGGCCAGTCTTCCGGCCTGACGCCGTTGCGGTGAAGCCCGGTGTCGATCTTGATGTGCACGGGAGTGGCTCGCCCCGCAGAAACTGCCGCGATGTCTTCGAGGTAGGACGCATCGCCGACACCGAGCTCGATGGCGGCATCCAGCGCGACAGCGATCTCGGGCGGGGTGATCGTGACCCACGAGAACACCCGCGCTTCCGGGCCTGCCGCGGCGCGTGCCCTCACGCCCATCGGCACATCGAAGGCGCCGAACCAGCGGACGCCGTGAGCTGCCGCAGCCGCGACGACACGATCGACGCCGTGACCGTACGCGTCGTTCTTGACGACGAGCATGTAATCGGCCGGCGCGATGCGCTCCCGCAGCACGTCGATATCGGCAAGGATCCGACCGAGGTCGATGACCATGCGCGCGCTCACGCGACCACCTCGCGCGGTAGCCGCAGACCCAACGCACAGACGAGCTCGGCAGCTGTCAGTCCGGATGCCGCCTCCCACGTGGTCAGCGCCGGTCCAGCCGGGCCCTCACCGCCGAAGTAGATGACCTCGTCACCACGCGCGAGGTCGGCCCCACCGATGTCGACGACGCAGACATCCATCGCGACGCGGCCGACGACGGGGTACAGCGCGCCGCGGATCTCGACGGAGGCATGGTTGCCAAGCGAGCGGGCCACCCCCTGGCCGAACCCGCCCGAAACCAACGCGATGCGCGTGTCCTGCGAGGCGATGTGGGTGTAGTTGTACGAGACTCCCTCGCCGGCGCGGAGCGCCTTGATCGAGAGCACAGAGCCGACGAGGCTCATCACCGGCCGCGGCGTGTCTCCGGCCTCACTGTGCGCCTCGGGGAAGCCGAAGATCGCGCCGGGGTTCAGCGTGGGGGCGTCCGGGGCCGCGGCGATCCCGACGCCCTGCGCTACCTCGACGGATTCGGGATCGAGCACCGCGGCACGGATGCCGACCTGCGCGAGAGTCTCAGCAACGAACAACACCCCGTGGCCGTAGGCGTCGCGGCGAAGGTCGGCGACGGCATCCGCTCCCCGGGCCTCGATCGCCTGGCCGACGCCGGCGACGAGCGCCGAGCGGCTCAGCCGAACGCGCGGCCCGGTCGGACTGATCAAAAGCCCATCGCCTTCTGGTACCGCGGGCGGTGTCCGGTGCGGATGCCGAGCACGCTCGGCTTGTTCTCGTAGACGCCCGTGGCCCAGTTGCCCTCGATGAGCACGGGCCCGTCGGGTGTCACGGCGATGTCCCAGCCGACGTACTTCACCTGCGGGACGTGACGCGCCACCTTGTCGACGAAGGCGATGACCTCATCGAACATCGGCAGCTGGAAATCGGCGATCGGGTAGCCCGAATCGGGGTGGAGCTTGTGGACGTGTCCGTGCGAGTCGTAGCCGTCGCCGAGCGAAGCTCCTGTCTCGGGATTGAGCATCGTGTAGAAGCCGCCGAAATCCATCTGGTCTGCCACCTGACCGCGACCGAACTTCTGCGCGATTGCCAGGATGTGGGTCTTTTGGCCGTCGAAGAAGGCGGCAACACGGGTCGAGTTGACCGTACCTGCACAGACGGCGGCGACGTCCGGATGCTGCACGATGTTCTCTTCGATCAGCAGTTCACCGCGCTCGCGCAGCTGCGCGTGGAAGTCTGCCCAGTCATCGATCTCGGTGGCGTAGTACCGGTTGATGGCTGCCCCCGAGCGGCCGGCTTGCTTCTTGGTGATGAGCACCGGGTGTGCCTCACCGAAAGCGCGCAGTTCGTCGACGTTGTCGTCGGTGACCATCATCCAGTCACGACCGAGAAACTCCGAGAAGACGCGGTCGAACTCCCACTTGTCATAGAAGATCCCGCGGTACTCGGGGTCGTCGAACGTGTACGAGTACTTGTTCGAGTGCGGATGCGTCATCATCGTGCGCCGCTCGCGCCGGTTCAAGATCGCAAAGTCATAGTCCACGTAGTCCTGAAAGCCGACCTGGTGGAAGGTCGCCTGCCAGAACATGTCAACGACCACCGCCGGGGTCCACTTGTGGAACTGCGTTGATACTTCCCGGGCCCGCTCGATGACCGAGGGGAGGTCGATGACCTTCAACCGGGCCACCATGTATCCGAAGCGCGAACCGAGTCCTCGCGATGCCATCGATCTCTCTTTCCGAAGGGTGCTGCTCTCACACGTCGGCCGGCACCCTCGGGGGCGCCGGCCGCGTGCGATCAACGAATGTCAGGCGCTTACCAGCTCGTTTTCGACCACACGGTGGTGGTGGATGCGGCGGTCGGCCGAACGGCCGAGATCATCGGTGATGATGACCCGCTGCAACCAGCGGTCGGTGCCGTCATAGCGGGGCTCGAAGGGCGTGCGAGCGTGCATGACGCGGCGGTTGTCGAACAGCAGGACGTCGCCGGCACCGAGGGTCACGTAGATCCCCTCCTTGTCAGCGCCGTCGTGGAACGCCTTCAGCGCGGCGGCAGCCTCGTCATCGCCGGCGACGGCGGCGGCGCAGTCCATGTCGATGCGCACGAAACGCTTGCCATCCTCGCCGTACAGCGCTGCGCCCTGGACGCCGTCTTCGGGGCGACCCGTTCCGCCGGATGCCTTGTCGATGCCGTGCATGAAGCGCGGCTGACGCAGGACCGCCTCATCTTCGGCCGACAGGTCAATGCGGTCAACCGGCGCCAGCGCCGTCTGCACCCGCTCGTCCCCTCGGACGCAGAAAAGGCCGACAAACTGCGGGTGCGCGTCATCGAAGGCATCCTCGGAGTGCCAGTCGAGCAAGCTCCGGCTCCCCGTGCCCACGGCGTCGTACTCGTGGCCGGGGATCGGCGTGACGTTCTGAATCAGCGCACCGCGGTGCTGCCGCGCGAACGAGAAGACCTCGCCGGCCACCGACGCGAAGGCCAACAGCGCGGCCTCCGTCACAGGGTCACGATCCTTGCCCTCGAAGGCCACCGGGTCGCGCGGGCTCTCACCCATGTCGTCCTGATCGACGGTGAGTCCGTGGAAGAGCACTCCCCCGTCCGGAACCTCGGCCCGCGCGAACTGGCGGATGATCTCGACGGTCTCGGGGTCGGCTGCCTCGAAAGCCGCCTTGGCATCGGCGAGCAGTTCCTCGAAGGCTGCGTCATCGGAGTAGATTCCCCGACGGCCACGGGCTACATCGATGAAGATGGCGGCGACTTCGGGCTTGATGTGACGTTCGATCACAGAGGTTCCTTCCCATGGCGCGACTGCCGCGCTGAAGCACTCGACGACGCGAATGCCGGTGTTGTGCTGTCGGGAGTATATCCGAGGAGGGTCCTCGGATCCCGGATCAAGTTAGGGTTTCCTAAGTCTTTTCGGCGTGGTGGACGACTGGCCTCATGCGCGCACAAGACCGCGATTGATCTGTCGCGCCCAGAGCGGCCCCCGGTACAGAAAGCCGGTGTATCCCTGCACCAGGGTTGCGCCGGCATCCAGTCTCTCGCGCACATCGGCAGCGGTCTCGACCCCGCCGGCGGAGATGACGCAGAACGTGTCGGGCACGAGCGAACGAACGAGCCGCAGCACCTCCAGGGCCCGGGGAGCCAGCGGCTTGCCCGAGAGCCCGCCGGCGCCTGCGGCCGCGATGACCGCCTCGTCAGTGACCAAACCCAGCCCGTCGCGCGCGATCGTCGTGTTCGTCGCGACGATCCCCTGCAAGCCCAGCTCGAGAGCGAGGCCCGTGATGTCGCGGATGTCGTCGTCTGAGAGATCGGGCGCGATCTTCACGAGCAACGGGGTCTCTTCGGCAGCGTCCTTCACGGCGCTCAGCAGGGGTCGCAGCGACTCCACGGCCTGCAGGCTCCGCAGCCCCGGGGTGTTCGGCGACGACACGTTGACGACGAGGTAGTCGGCGACAGGCGCGAGCAGGCGCGTGCTCGTGACGTAGTCGACGACGGCGTTCTCGACATCCACGATGCGACTCTTGCCGATGTTGACACCCAGAACCGTGCGGTGACGCCGACGACGGGCACGCTCGAGCCGAGCGGCGGCCGCGTACGAGCCGCGATTGTTGAAACCCATACGGTTGATGACGGCCCGATCGGGAATGAGGCGGAACAGGCGCGGCTTCGGGTTTCCCGTTTGCGGGATCGCGGTCAACGTTCCGACTTCGACATGGCCGAATCCGAGGGCGTGCAGACCGTCGACGCCCACGGCATCCTTGTCGAACCCGGCTGCCACGCCGAACGGTGCGTCGAAGGTCAATCCGAGCGTCTGCACGCGCAGCGACGGATCAGGCTTCGTGAGGGCTCTGGCCGCCCACGAGAACGGCGGGAAACCGAGCAGCCGGATGACGAGCATCGCCGAATGGTGCGCTGCCTCGGGGTCCATCTTCGAGAGGAACGTGCGAAACAGCCACGGGTACATGCTTACTCCTCGAGATCGGATGCCAGGCGATGATGATCCGCGCGCAACTGTGCGATCGCCGATTCAAAATCCTCCAACGTATCGAATGCCTGGTATACGCTCGCGAACCGGAGATAAGCGATCTGGTCGAGTTCCCGGAGTGGACCGAGGATTGCCAGGCCGATCTCGTTGGTGTCGACCTGCGACGAACCAGTCTGCCGGACCGCCTCTTCGACCGTCTGCGCCAGGACGGCAAGATCACCCTCGGTCACCGGGCGCCCCTGGCACGCCTTGCGCACACCCGACATGACCTTTTCCCGGCTGAACGGTTCGATCACACCCGACCGCTTGATGACGTTGAGGCTCGCCGTCTCGATGGTCGAGAATCGACCACCGCATTCTGGACACTGGCGGCGACGACGGATGCTGAGACCGTCGTCGCTGGTGCGGGAATCGATCACGCGTGAGTCGGAATGACGGCAGAAGGGGCAGTGCATAGCAGCCCCAGACTACGCGGTGAAGCGCGCGCGGACGGCTTCGCCGTGCGCGGGGAGTACCTCGGCGGTCGCAAGCGCCACGATCGCGTCGGAAACCTCCGCCAGGGCATCCCGGTCGTACTCGATGACCTGCTGCGGTCGCAGGAACGTCGAGGCAGAGAGCCCCGCAGCGTACCGCGCCTGTCCGCCCGTGGGGAGCACGTGATTGCTCCCCGCGAGGTAGTCGCCCAGGCTCACCGGCGAATACGGGCCGACGAAGACGGCCCCGGCGTGCACGAACCGGTGCGGCACGGGATCGGCGAGGTGCAGCTCGAGGTGTTCAGGAGCGTACGCGTTGGAGAAGTCGACCGCGGCGTCGAGGTCGTCGACGAGCACGATCGCGGACTGCGGGCCCGTGAGCGCCACCTCGATGCGCGCGGCGTGGAGAGTCTGTGCAGCCAGCGCGGCCACCGCGGTCTGCACAGCATCGGCAAGCTCCGCCGACGCCGTGACAAGAACCGCGGACGCCTGCTCGTCGTGCTCGGCCTGACTGATGAGGTCAGCTGCCACCAGCCGAGGGTCCGCCGTGTCGTCGGCGACGATGAGGATCTCGGTGGCACCTGCCTCCGAGTCGGTGCCCACGCGACCGGCCACCGCGCGCTTTGCGGCAGCGACGAAATTATTCCCCGGCCCTGTCACGACATCCACCGGATCCAGGCTCAGGCTTGCTGCCCCGTATGCGAAAGCGCCGATCGCACCAGCGCCTCCCATCGCGTAGACCTCGGTGACCCCGAGGAGTTTCGCGGCGGCGAGAATCACGGGGTGGACTCGCCCACCCTCCGCCCGCTGGGGCGGGGATGCGAGGGCGATCTGTTCGACACCGGCTGCCTGAGCCGGCACGACGTTCATCACGACGCTCGAGGGGTACACGGCCTTGCCGCCGGGCACATAGACCCCGACGCGGCGCACGGGCTGCCACCGCTGGTGCACGAAGGCTCCCGGGGCAAGCGTCGTGGTGGTCGGCGGCGGAACCTGCACGGCAGAGGCCGCCCGCACACGATCGATAGCGCGCTCGAGGGCCTCCCGAACCGCAGGATCGAGAGCATCGAGCGCCTCATCGAGGTGCGCGGCGGGCACGCGGATGTCGTGACCGGTCACCCCGTCGAACTGTTCGGCCTGCTCGCGCAGCGCCGTTTCGCCGCGAGCGGCGACGTCATCGACAAGGCGCGCGGCGGTGGCGAGCGCCTCGGAACGGGCGGCGGTCGCGCGGGGAACGGCGGCGAGCAGCTCTGCGGGCGTCAGGGATTGCCCGCGCAGATCGAGGGTGCGAAGCATCCATCTACGCTATCGCCCGCGCGGGGTGTGGATCGCCGGGGCGCGGTGCAGCGGCGGCACCGAGGCTACCCGAGGCACTGCGGCCCGAGCAGGCCCTTGAGTTCGCCGTACAGGTCCGCGGTGACGGTCACCGGGTGCGGCACCTCGAAAACCTTCGCCACGCCGCCCTTGTGAAGCTTGATCGTGACCTCTGTCTCGCCACGATGGCGGCGCAGGCAATCGGCAAGATCGCCGATGACTGCTTCGGTTGCACGCTGCTCCGGGATCATGAGCACGAGCGGTCCGGATGCGTCGACGGAGCCGAGGTCGGGTGAGAACGCGGCCTGCGCGTGGAGGTTCATGCCGTCGTCGCGCCGCGACACGCGTCCTCGAACAACGAGGATCGAGTCAGCCTGCAGCATCGGCTGGAACTCCGCGTAGGTCTTTCCCATGAACATGACGGTGATCTCACCGTCGAAGTCCTCGACCGTGATCATGCCGTAGGGATTGCCGCTGGATTTGGCGACGCGGTGCTGCACGCTCGTTACCAAGCCCGCGATGGTCACCTGATCGCCATCCGCCAGGTCTTCGGAGGCCAGAAGGTCATGGATGTTGATCGACGCATGCTTGGCAAGCGGTACCTCGAGGCCCGCAAGTGGATGGTCCGAGACGTAGAGCCCCAGCATTTCGCGTTCGAACGCCAGCTTGTCTTTCTTGGTCCACTCCGGACGCTCGGGAACCTTGTTGACCTGCTGCGGCTCGTCCTCCCCCCACAGCGAATCGAAATCGAACCCGACCTCGCCGTTGGCCTCGCGGCGCTTGTCAAGCACAGCCTGCTCGGTCGCGTCCTCGTGGATCTCCAGGAGTGCGCGGCGGGTCGCACCGAGGGTGTCGAACGCGCCGGCCTTGATCAGTGACTCCACCGTTCGCTTGTTCGCGACCGACACCGGCACGCGAGCGAGGAAGTCGTGGAACGACACGAAAGGCTCATCCGCGCGCGCCTGCACAATCGCTTCGACGACATTCGCACCGACATTGCGCACGGCACCGAGCCCGAAACGAATGTCGTCGCCGACTGCCGCGAAGTAGCGGATCGACTCGTTCACGTCCGGCGGCAGCACCCGGATACCCATCCGTCGACACTCGTTGAGGTAGACGGCCATCTTGTCTTTCGAGTCGCCGACGCTCGTGAGCAGCGCCGCCATGTACTCCGCGGGGTAGTGGGCCTTGAGGTACGCGGTCCAATACGACACGAGCCCGTAGGCGGCGGTATGAGCCTTGTTGAACGCGTAATCGGCGAACGACTCGAGAACCTTCCACAGTGTCTGCTGGGCGGCATCCGAGAATCCGCGCTCGGTCATGCCGCCGAAGAAGACCTCCTGCTGCTTGTCGAGCTCGGACTTCTTCTTTTTTCCCATCGCGCGGCGAAGGAGGTCAGCCTGACCGAGTGTGTAGCCGGCGACGCGCTGGGCGACGGCCATGACCTGCTCCTGATAGACGATGAGGCCGTAGGTCGTGTCGAGGATGTCGGCGAGGGGTTCTTCGAGCTCTTTGTGGATCGGCTCGATCTCTTGCTGCTTGTTCTTCCGCAGCGCGTAATTGATGTGCGAGTTCACGCCCATGGGGCCCGGGCGGTAGAGCGCGAGGACCGCCGAGATGTCCTCGAAGTTGTCGGGCTTCATCAGGCGAAGCAGCGATCGCATGGGGCCGCCGTCGAGCTGGAAGACTCCGAGGGTGTCTCCCCGAGCGAGCAACTCGTACGATGCTCGGTCGTCGAGGTCGAGCTCCTCGAGGATGAGCGGCTCGCCGCGGTTGGCTTCGATGTTGTCGAGCGCGTCGTTGATGATCGTGAGGTTGCGAAGCCCCAGGAAGTCCATCTTGATCAGGCCGAGCGACTCACACGACGGGTAGTCGAACTGGGTGACGATCTGGCCGTCCTGCTCGCGGCGCATGATCGGAATGATGTCGATCAGCGGTTCGCTGGACATGATGACGCCGGCGGCGTGCACACCCCATTGGCGCTTCAGATTCTCAAGACCCACCGCCGTATCGAAGACCGTCTTGGCTTCCGGGTCGGTCTCGATGAGCGTGCGGAACTCCCCCGCCTCCTTGTAGCGGGGGTGATCCTTGTTGAACATGTCGGTCAGGGGGACGTCCTTGCCCATGACCGCCGGAGGCATCGCCTTGGTCAGGCGCTCCCCCATGCTGAACGGGAAGCCCAGCACACGGCCGGCATCCTTCAGCGCCTGCTTGGCCTTGATCGTGCCGTACGTCACGATCTGTGCCACCCGGTCGTCGCCGTACTTCTCGGTGACGTACTGGATCACCTCGCCGCGGCGACGGTCGTCGAAGTCGACGTCGAAGTCGGGCATCGAAACGCGGTCGGGGTTGAGGAACCGCTCGAAGATCAGGCCGTGCTGCAGCGGATCAAGATCGGTGATGCGCATGGCGTAGGCAGCCATGGAACCGGCTCCCGACCCACGGCCCGGACCGACGCGGATGCCGTTGCGCTTTGCCCAGTTGATGAAGTCGGCGACGACGAGGAAGTAGCCGGGGAACCCCATCTGCACGATGACGCCGACCTCGTACTCGGCCTGCTTGCGAACCTCGTCGGGGATTCCTGCCGGGTAGCGCTCCTCGAGCCCCGCCTCGACCTCTTTGACGAACCAGCTCTCCTCGGTCTCGCCGTCGGGCACGGGAAAGCGGGGCATGTAGTTGGCGCTGGTGTTGAACTCGACCTCGCAGCGCTCGGCGATCAGCAGCGTGTTGTCGCACGCGTCGGGATGCTGACGGAAGATCTGGCGCATCTCGGCTGGGGTACGGATGTAGTAGCCGTCGCCGTCGAACTTGAACCGCTTCGGGTCATCCAGTGTCGACCCGGACTGAACGCAGAGCAGGGCCGCGTGACTGTTCGAATCGTGCTGGTGGGTGTAGTGGGAGTCGTTGGTCGCGAGAAGCGGGATGTCGAGGTCTTTCGCGATCCGCAGCAGATCGGTCATGACCCGGCGCTCGATATCGAGGCCGTGATCCATGATCTCGGCAAAGTAGTTCTCTTTACCGAAGATGTCTTGGAACTCCGCAGCGGCCGCGCGCGCCGCGTCGTACTGTCCGAGGCGCAACCGGGTCTGCACTTCGCCGGAGGGGCATCCGGTGGTCGCGATCAGACCCTTCGAGTAGGTCTCCAGAAGCTCGCGGTCCATGCGGGGCTTGAAGTAGTACCCCTCCATCGACGCCTTCGACGAGAGCCGGAAGAGATTGTGCATCCCCGCCGTCGTCTCCGACAGCAGCGTCATGTGCGTGTATGCGCCCGATCCGGACACATCATCGTCGCTCTGTTCGGGAGACCCCCACCGCACCCGTGACTTCTCGGACCGGTGCGTACCCGGGGTCACATAGGCCTCGATGCCGATGATCGGCTTGATGCCGGCATCCTTCGCCGCCTTATAGAACTCGAACGCCGCGAACGTGTTTCCATGGTCGGTGACGGCGATCGCCGGCGACCCTTGAGCTGCAGCCTCCTGCACCATCGCCCCGATGCGGGCGGCTCCGTCGAGCATCGAATACTCGCTGTGCACGTGCAGGTGGACGAAGGAGTCGGACGCCATGCCGAGAGTCTACGTTCGGGCTCGGACGCCGGCTCAGCCGGCCCGCCGAGACGGCTACGGTTACCGTGTGCCAACTCCCGACTTCATCCTCGAACTGCGCCAATTCGTCGGAACTCGCCCGCTCCCGCTCGTGGGCGTTACCGCTGTCATCATCCGCGATGACGAGGTCCTCCTCGGTCGACGCTCCGACAACCACGCCCTCACCCCGATCACTGGCATCGTCGATCCCGGCGAGGAGCCGGCCGACGCCGCGGTGCGAGAGGCTGCCGAAGAGGCAGGTGTCGTCATCCGTGCCGATCGCCTCTCGTGGGTGCATCAGATCCCGCGAATCACGTACGCCAACGGTGACCAGAGCGACTACCTCGACCTGACCTTCCGGTGCACGTGGATCTCGGGCGACCCGGTTCCTGTCGATGGCGAGATGACAGAGGTCGACTGGTACCCGCTCGATGCGCTGGGCGACGTGGATGCCGACATGCGGGCCCGCATCGATGCGGCGATCCCCGAGCGCGGCGAGGCGCGGTTCGTATCCGGGGGCAGCGACGAGCAGTCGTCCTCCGCCTGAATAAGTCCGGCCCGACCACTTACGCGCCGCCCTGGACCGTGCCGAGAATGGGCAGGTGGCCCTGCACCGACCCACCGTCGCCCTCGCCGTCTTCTGGATCGTCGGCGGGATCCTCGGCGCCATCGTCGCGTTCCTCCTGTACCTGGAGTACATCGGCCAGCTCACCGGCGCGGATGCGATCATCTCGTGTCAGTGGGGCGTGCTCGTCACCTGCGGACCCAACCTGCTCTCCCCCGGCGGCAACCTCCTCGGATTCAGCAACTCGATAGCGGGCATGGTGCTGTTCCTCGGACCCGTCTACGCCGGCGTCAGCGGCCTGGCATCACCATCCGGTCTTCGTCGCTGGTACTGGCGGACGTACGGCATCTTCGTGGCCGGGGCCTTCGTTCTCGTGCACTACTTCGCGTTCCAGAGCATCTTCGTCTACGGCTCGCTCTGCCCCTGGTGCATGATCATCTGGCTGGTCACGATTCCACTCTTCTGGTTCACGACAGGCTGGATGCTGCGCGACGGCGTATGGAGTGAAGCGGTCGGGGCGCGGCGCGTGGGAAGCGTGATCTTCTCGTGGGCGTTGCTTGCCACCGTGCTCGACTACGCGCTCATCGCCATCACGGCCCAGCTTCGGCTCGATCTGCTCGGCAGCTTCTGAGCCCTCAGGACCTGAGTTCGCTCACGCGAGATCCTCGCCGCGGAGGATTGCCAGCGCATGAGCCAGATCGGGAGCATACGGCGAATCGAACGAGACCCACTCGCGGGTTGACGGGTGGGCGAAGGCGAGCGTGTGCGCATGCAGCCACTGGCGCGTGAGGCCCAGTCGCTCAGACATCGTGGGGTCGGCGCCGTAGAGGGGATCACCGACACACGGATGCCGGTGTGCTGCCATATGCACACGGATCTGGTGGGTACGCCCGGTCTCCAGGTGGATCTCCAGCAGTGAGGCGCCCGGAAATGCCTCGATGGTCTCGTAGTGGGTGATCGAGGGCTTGCCGTCGGGGGTGACCGCGAACTTCCAGGAGTGCGAGGGATGACGCCCGATCGGCGCATCGATCGTGCCCGCGAGCGGATCGGGGTGCCCCTGAACCACCGCATGATAGATCTTCTCGACAGTGCGGTCCTTGAAGGCCGCCTTCAAGACGCCATAGGCGTGCTCTGATTTGGCGACGACCATGAGCCCGCTGGTGCCGACATCCAGGCGGTGAACGACCCCTTGCCGCTCGGGTGCACCACTGGTCGCGATCTGGAATCCCGCAGCTGCGAGTGCGCCAAGGACCGTGGGGCCTTCCCAGCCCACCGACGGGTGTGCGGCCACACCCGCGGGCTTGTCGACGACCACGATGTCGTCATCGTCGTACACGATGCCGAAACCGGGCACGACGACGGGGATGACTTCGGGCTCACGACGATCGGTCCACTCGACCTCGAGAACCGTTCCTGCCGTCAGGCGGTCGGACTTCCCGAGGATCCTTCCGCTTTCGCTGACTCCCCCGGCCTCGGCGACCTCGGCGGCGAAGGAGCGCGAGAATCCCAGCATCTTGGCCACTCCCGCATCGACACGGGCTCCATCGAGGCCGTCAGGCACCGGCAACATCCGCGCCGGCACGTCAGCCGCCGTCTCGAGCGCGCCGAGGGTCCGGGACAGCAACTGCTCGCCACGCGAAGCGGCTCACGAGTCGCGGCGGGATTCCTCGTCGGCGATCCGGTCGGCCTCCCGTGCCACAGCCTCCTGCTCGGCCTCCGTGAGCGGCGGGAGCCCGATCTCGTCGCGGGGCACGCCCGCGTACGGGTCGGCGACGGGGAACTCGGAGTCGAACCCCCCGGCAACTCCGCCACCGGGAGGGAATTCGTCTCCGGCGGCGCCGAGGATGGTTTCCTCCTCGGCGGGATTCGTTTCATGGTGATGGTGTCGCTTGCCGTCCATCTGTACTCCTACGATCACGAGCAGGGCCACGCCGATCATCATCGACACGATGAAGATGTCGGCCACGTTGTAGATGGCGGGGCTCATCCAGAACCACATCCACGGTGTGTTGATGAAGTCTACGACGTGCCCCACGGGGAATCCGGGCTCTCGGAAGAGGCGGTCGGTGAGGTTTCCCAGCACACCGCCGAGCAGCAGTCCCAGCACGATCGCCCACAGGCGTGACTGCACGCGCGTGATGGCGAGCCATACGATCACTCCGGCGACCACCGCGAGGGCAATCGTGAAGATCCAGGTGTACCCCTCGCCGAGCGAGAAGGCAGCACCCGGGTTTTTGACGAGATAGAACTGGAGGAACTCCCCCAGCACGGGAACGGATTGCTGCAGCGGGAGATTGGTCAGCGCGAGGTACTTGGTGAACTGGTCGACGGCCAGCACCAGGATTGCGAGCAGCGCAATCGTGATGCCGGCCGCCGCGTGACACAGGGGTGGCCGGGACGCCAAGAGCGTCCTCAGTTCGTGATGTTCGCGACCGACGCACTGTCGGTCGAGGAGGAGTCGAGGTCCTTCAGGTGGCCCTCGATGAAGCCGCGCAGCTGCGAACGATAGTCGCGTTCGAACTGGCGCAGCTCGCCGATGCGGGCATCCAGTTCGGCCTTCTTGGTCTCCAGGCGAGCGATCTCGTCGCGACCGCGAGTCTCGGCCTCGGAGATGATCGAGGCCGCCTGGGCCTGTGCATCGGCGATCAGCTGGTCGTGGCGCGCCTGGCCTTCGGCGACGTGCTCGTCGTGCAGACGCTGGGCAAGTTCGAGCAGGCCGGCGCTTGCCACGGTGGGAAGCGGGGTGCCCGCAGGAGCTGCGGGGGCGGGCGCGGGAGCGGCCTCTTCGACCGGGGCCTCTACCGGTGCGGAGGGGGCAGCGGAAGCGCCCGACTCGAGCTCGGCGATGCGAGCCTTGAGCTCTTCGTTCTCGGCCAGGGCCTTGCGCCACTCGACCACGATCTCGTCGAGGAAGTCATCGACCTCGTCGGGGTCGAACCCTTCCTTGAACCGGACGTGCTGGAACTGCTTGGTGACGACGTCATCCGGAGTCAGTGGCATTTCTTCCCTCTTTCGTTCGCCCGACCACTGGCCGATCGTGCGTTCCGGCACGCGGTTGTGGACGGTTGATAACAGCAAAGCATAGTCGTGGGTGGATTCATCCTGCGAAGGCGCGTGTCACCGACAGCAGGATGAAGCACGAGAGCATCGTGAGGGCGAACGCGAAGTCGATGGCGACGCTTCCGATGCGCAACGGGGGAATGAAACGACGGAGGAAACGGATCGGAGGATCCGTCGCCGTGTACACACCTTCGGCGACGACCAGCATCGCGCCACGGGGACGCCACTCACGGTCGAAGACGGGGATCCACTCGAAAATGAGTCGAGCCAGCAGCACGAGAATGTAGATCAGGACTGCCGCGTTGAGGATTCCGGCGACGATCTGGATGACGTTCACGTATCAAGTCTGCGGGAAAGGAACCGCCTCCGGGTCCGCCTGCGCGACGGCACCCTCACCTGACACCGCAACGTTCTCGGGCGAGAGCAGGAAGACCTTGCTCGTCACGCGCTCGATGCGGCCATACAGACCGAGCGACAGGCCGCTCGCGAAGTCGATGAGACGGCGTGCGTCGGCGTCTGACATCTGCGAGAGGTTGATGATCACGGGAACGCCCTCACGGAAGCTCTCGGCGATGACCTGCGCGTCGCGATACTGCTTGGGGTGCACCGTGACGATCTCGTTGAGAGCGCCCACTGCCGGCTGACGAACAACCGCCGGACGGTGGATCGGCGTGACTGGAGCGGCCTTCTCGACGGATGCCGCAGCAGACTTGCGCGTCGGCGCGGCTGCCGGCGTTTCGTCGTAGACCTCTTCCTCATCGGCGAGGCCCAGGTAGACCATGGTCTTCTTCAAGGGGTTCGACATCGCATCCTCCGTTTGCTCGTCTGCTCCGAGGTTAACCGCGCACAGGGCGCGGACCCGTGATTGCCGTGCCGATGCGCAGGTGTGTCGCGCCGGCATGGATGGCCGCTTCGAAATCGCCGGTCATCCCGGCCGAAATCCAGGTGGCGTGCGGGAAGACACGACGCACGAGGTGCGCGTGGCCGGCAAGCCGTTCGAACGCCGCGGCGGGTTCCTCATCCAGCGGAGCAACCGCCATGACGCCTCGGACGCGCAGTCCCGCGCAACCCGCTGCGTGCTCCGCGAGCGCCGAGAGATTTTCTGGAGCGACTCCCCCGCGGCCGGGGTCAGCGGTGAGGTTCACCTGGATCAGCACGTCGAGGGGCGGCTCACCCTCGACACCCAGCGCGTCAGCGAGCTTCGCTCGGTCGAGCGAATGGATCACCGACACCGCGCGTCGAACCGCTCGTGCCTTGTTCGTTTGCAGTTGTCCGACGAAATGCCATCGCAGGTCGGGCAGATCTCCGACCTCGGCGACCTTCTCCAGGACTTCCTGGACGCGGTTCTCACCGACGTCCCGTACGCCGAGCCCGTAGAGGTCGTCAACCAGCGCTGCCGGATGGAACTTCGTCACCACGATGCGGGTGATGTCTTCGGCAGAGCGTCCCGCAGCTCGTGCGGCAGTCGCGATACGGTCATCGATCGACGCCAGACGATCCGCGAGCGGCACCTCCGGCCCGCTCACGACTGTCGCCCCGAGTCACGCACCCTCGCTGGCGCGGATGCGGTCACTTCAGGAAGTCGGGGATGTCGAGGTCGTCGTCCCCGAACGCCGAATCGTAGGCTGCATCCGAGATCGAGGGCACCGGAGCCAGCTGCTCGGGACGCTGCGGCTCGTCTTCGGAGCTTGCGGCGACCTGCTGCTCGACGGGCTCCCGACGGATCACCGGCGTGGCATCCGGCCGCGTCAGCGGCTCGCCACCGTCGAACCCGGCGGCGATCACCGTGACGCGCACCTCGTCGCCGAGTGTGTCATCGATCACGGTACCGAAGATGATGTTGGCCTCGGGGTGGGCAGCTTCTTTGACGAGCTGGGCGGCGTCGTTGATCTCGAAGATGCCGAGATTGGAGCCGCCCTGGATCGACAGCAGCACGCCGTGCGCACCCTCGATGGATGCCTCGAGCAGCGGCGACTCGACGGCAAGCTCTGCGGCCTTGATCGCGCGGTCTGCACCGCGCGCCGAGCCGATTCCCATGAGGGCCGAGCCCGCGCCCTGCATGACCGATTTGACGTCGGCGAAGTCCAGGTTGATGAGCCCAGGTGTCGTGATGAGGTCGGTGATGCCCTGGACACCGGCCAGCAGCACCTGGTCAGCGGTGGCGAAAGCTTCGATCATCGAGATGCCACGGTCGCTGATCTCGAGCAGACGGTCGTTGGGCACCACGATGAGGGTGTCGACCTCTTCCTTCAGCCGCGACACGCCCGACTCGGCCTGGCTCTGGCGGCGGCGGCCCTCGAACGAGAAGGGCTTGGTGACGACACCGATCGTGAGCGCGCCGATCGACTTCGCGATCTTGGCGACGACAGGCGCACCGCCCGTGCCGGTTCCGCCACCTTCACCGGCGGTGACGAAGACCATGTCGGCGCCGCGGAGCGCCTCCTCGATCTCTTCGGTGTGGTCCTCGGCGGCACGGCGACCCACCTCGGGGTCGGCGCCGGCTCCCAGCCCTCGGGTGAGTTCACGTCCGACGTCGAGTTTGACGTCGGCATCGCTCATCAGCAGTGCCTGAGCGTCAGTGTTGACGGCGATGAACTCGACCCCGCGCAGGCCGAGCTCGATCATCCGGTTCACGGCGTTGACGCCTCCGCCACCGACGCCGACCACCTTGATGACTGCAAGGTAGTTCTGGTTCTGGCTCATGCCGACTCCTGTGCTCGTGTCCTGCAACCTTCAACCTCAACTGGAGGTATAAAGTATTGCTGGGTATGTATTTCCTAGACACGAAGCTAAGCGTCGACTCGCCCGATTCCGCGCGCTTGCGGGGGCGTGTCGCACATCCCGTTCGTTCGTGCGCCCGCTCGGGCCAGCGAGATCAGCAGATCACTGGATGACGACCGCTGACGGCGACGAGACGTCGTAGCGCGACACCGTGTCGGGCGGGCGCGACGTCATCGCCGCGGCCAGCGCGACCGCCTTGTTCGAGGATTCGTCAGTGTTGCCCCAGACGATCTGGGTGCCGGTTCCGCCGAGGGTGAGCGTCACGTCGTTCGGTGTCGTTGCCGAGGCCTCCGTCACCTGAGACATGATCGTGTCGGGCAGCGATCGCAGCACGTGGCCGACTGCTGCGAAGGCCTCGGATGCCGTTCCACCCGTGACCTGCAGCATAGGCCGTCCGGGCGCCGGGGTCTGTGTGGTCGAGAGCGCGACGCCTGCGGCATCCACGAGGGTGTACCCGGCGGGCGACGCGATCACCCCGATCGGGGTGCGTTCAACGACCCGCACGACCAGATCATGCGGCGGCCGAGCTTCGACAGTGTAGGACTCGACGAGCGGGAACGCGACCAGCGCCGCCTTGATGGCACTCTCGTCCACGAGCGGCAAGGGGGTACCGAGCTGCGACGAGAGCGCGTCGGACACTGCCGCGGCATCCAGTTGCTGAGCCCCCGCTACCGTGATCGTCTCGACGGCGAAGAGGGGGCTGTACGCCGCGGCGACACTGCCCAGGGCGACAAGCACGACAGCAGCGATGGAGCCCAGCCAGATGGCACGTCGCCGACGAGCGCGGACGGTGAATCGCCGCACCTCGGACTTGAGTGCACGCCGCCGAGCGCGCGCAGCCCGCCACACGTCGCGCATACCAACCGCTTCGGGCCCGGCCGCTTCCGTCGCGTCCGACTCTCCGGGGAGCGGCTCGGCAGCTCCGGGCGCTCCATCTCCGGCACCCCCTGCAGGCAGACCGGGCGAGACGGATGCTGCGCCCGAGGCCAGGATGCCGGTGTCGGCATCCGATGCAGGGGGCCAGATCGGTGCGGGACCGGCGACTCCCCGGAGGTCGATCGGCTCCGTCACAGCGCTCTCGACAGGAACGGATACCGGTTCACCCGCAAGCTCAGCGCCGGCAGGTACATCTGCATCGAGCGAGTTGCGGCGCCTCCCCCGCGTGCCGGATTGCGGGGGCGAGGAGGCATTGTCGTCAGCGCCCGATGGGGGCCCGGAGGGCGGGAGCGGGGTCGGCCGGCGCACGGCTACTCCGCCGGTGCGCCCTGCCGGCCGAGCGCGGCGAGCACATCGGGAATGATGAGGTAGACGTTGCCGCAGCCGAGCGTGATGATGTAGTCCCCATCCCGCGCTACCGAGGCCGTGTAGGCAGCCGCAGTAGCCCAATCCGGTTCGAAATGGACGCGATCGGCATCCGTGAACCGACTCGACACGAGTTCGCCGGTCACTCCCGGGATCGGGTCCTCTCGCGCGCCGTACACATCGAGCACCACGGTGTGATCCGCGTAGGTCTCGAGCACCTCGGCGAACTCCGCGGCCATCTGTTGCGTTCGCGAATAGGTGTGGGGCTGGTGCAGCGCAATGATGCGTCCATCACCGACGACAGTGCGGGCTGCAGCGAGGGCCGCAGCGACCTCGGTCGGATGATGGGCGTAGTCGTCGTAGACGCTCACGCCGCGCTCGATCCCGTGGAGTTCGAAGCGGCGCACCGTTCCGCCGAAGCTCTCGACGGCCTTCACGGCGGCGGAGAAGTCATGCCCGAGGGTCAGGAGCGCAGCCACGGCTCCCGCCGCGTTTACCGCGTTGTGCTCTCCGGGAATCGCCAGCGCGCCCGAGACCGTCTGCCCGTCATGGGTCAGCTCGAACGACACCGGTCCGTCGGTACGGATAACGTGCACGCGCACGTCGGCATCCTCGGCCTTACCGAAGGTGACGACCCGCGGGTGGGTGAGGTGGGGAAGGATGCGACGCGCACCCTCATCATCCGATGAGAGCACAACGGCTTCGCGCGCCTTGTTCGCAAAGCTCGCGAACGCGGCATCGAAGGCCTCCCGACTCCCCCAGTGATCCAGGTGGTCGGGGTCGATGTTCGTGATGAGCGCGATCGCGGTGTCGTAGAGCAGGAACGTGCCGTCGGACTCATCGGCTTCGATGACGAACAGATCGTCAGCACCGGTGCCGCTGGAGACGCCGAGATCGGCGATGACTCCCCCGTTGACGAAGCTCGGATCGGCACCCAGCGCACGCAACGCCGTGACGATCATCCCTGTCGAGGTGGTCTTACCGTGCGCACCCGCGACAGAGACCAGCGGCCGGCGGCCGATCAGCCAGTAGAGCGCCTGCGAGCGATGGATGACGGGCAGCCCGCGTTCCTTCGCCGTGACGAACTCAGGGTTCTCAGGCCAGATTGCCCCGGTGTGGATGACGGTGTCGGCATCCTGCAGGTGCGCGGCATCGTGGCCGACGTGGACGCGGGCTCCGCGGGCAGCGAGGGCCTGGAGCGCCGCACTGTCGGCGCGGTCCGAGCCCGAGACCCGGATGCCGCGATCCAGGAACATTCCCGCAAGACCCGACATCCCCGAGCCGCCGATACCGATGAAATGCGCTGCCTCGATGGACTCGGGAATCGGGAGGCTGAGGTCGGGTCTGATCATGACCCGACAATCCTAGGTCGGACCCGCTGTGGATCTCCCTCGGCGCGCTGTGCGGCTCGGTCGCGGTACTTGGCATATTCCTCCATCGAGAATATGCTCGCTGACATGAGCACCTCCCGACCTGACACTGCCTTCTGGATCCTGACGGCGCTCGCGAGCGGTCCGCAGCACGGCTACGGCATCCTTCGAGGTGTGTCCGAGGCTTCGCAGGGTACGGCCTCACTCAAGACAGCGACCCTCTATGCGACCCTCGATCGACTGACTGCCAGCGGCGCCGTGGCGGAATCGGGGGAAGAGATCGTGGATGGCCGGGCTCGCCGCTACTTTCGCCTCACACCCCAGGGTCGGGCTCGTCTCGAGAGCGAGACCGCCCAGCTCGAGCAGCGGGTCGCCGCCGCACGCAGGGCGCTCGACGCTCCAGCGGGCGGAGGCGCGAGAGCGCGCCCCGCTCATCCGCGGAGCGCTCTGGCATGAGACTCGACACAGACCGCTTCGAGCGCCTCGTGCGCTGGTACCCGCGCTGGTGGCGCGCCGAGAACGCGGCAGCGTTCGTGGGCACCGCGATGGATGCCGCCGACGCGGCCGGTCTGCGCGCGCCATCGCGCGGTGAGCGCGTGGCGGCAGCGCTGGCGGGCCTGGGCACCCGCCTCGACGCAACCACCGCGCGCGTTGCCGGCGTTGCTGCCCTGGTCTTGTCGGCGCTCGTCGCAACGGCAAGCCAGTTCGGGTTCACCTACGCGGTCCCCTCGCTGCTCACAGCGAACCTCGCAGTTCAGGTCGGCCTGGTTCCGGCTTTGTGGTGGACAGTCGCTCTCGCCTGCGCGCGGCACCGCCTCCATCTCGATCCGACACGCACGCTGTTCGCGCTCGGCATCGCGATGATCGCAGCGACCGGCGCCGCACTCGCCTTCGCGTCCTGGAGCGTCGGGTTTGATGAGGCCGACGCCGGCGACCCACGCTCTCTCTTCGCGGCGCTGTTTCCCGCCTTCCTTGCGATCGGATCGGCAGCAGCCGCCTGTGCGGTGGTCGTCGCGGTCAGCGACCGGCTCCCGCGTCGCCGTGGGATGCGGGTACTGATCGTCGTCACGAGCATGATGGGTGCTGCGTTGTCGCTTCCCCTCGTGGCCGTCATGCTCATGTCACCGATCACGACACTCCTCCTCTCCGGGGCCGCGGTCGTGATCGTCGCGCTCGCCTGGCCCGACCACCGCGAGCCCACCAGTGCGCCGGCCTCGACGGGCGAGCGCGACGCGGACGTCGGCGGACGGCGCCGCGCAGCGCGGGCGCTCGCTGTTGCCGCCAGCGTCACGTCGCTCCTGGCGATCGCCTTCGCGGTGTCGGGGTCGCTGTACACGACCCTTGACAGCACCGAGGCGATGATCGTCGGCATGCGCGCCGCGGCCGGGTGCGGCATCCTCGTCGTCCTCGCTCTCGCCCTTCGCGCTCCGCGGCGGACCGCGAGGCAGCAGCGGGCAGTGTGGGGGGCTGCGACGCTGGGTGCACTCACCCTTGTGCTCGTCGTGACCGGATGGGGAACAATGCTTCCGTCTGGCAACCCTCGCCCGATCGGCGCCGTGGTCTGGCTTCTTCCGGCGGCAGCGATCGTCTGGCTCGTGTGGGCCTCGACGTGGCGAAACCGATCTCTCGCCGTAGCCATCAGCCTCATCGTTGCGGTGTCGTTACCGATCATCGGGCAAATCCTTGCCGCTGTTCTCGGGATCCTGACGCCGATCGTCGCGATCGTGGTGGTGTTCATGCGTGAGGGCACCGACGCCGCCGCGAATGCAGGTCGAGCTCGCCTGAACCTGTCATGAAAATGTATCGACACATTGTGACAATGTTGATACAAAAGAGACATGCCTTTCGAGTTCGACATGATCTGGTTCAGCGTGGCGATCCTGTGCGCGCTCACCCTCATCCCGATCGTCTACCTCATCATCAGTCGGCGACCCGAGCTGAGTGCAGGGCAAGCAGCGAGATACGCCCAGTCCTCCAAGCTCCCGTTCGGCACTGAGGAGAACCACGCGCGGGTGCGCGAGCGGCTCAGCCGCCGTGGCCGCGCATCGATGTGGGGCGTCCTGATCGCGCTCTTGGTGTGGAGCCCTTTTGTGCTCTGGGGCGCCTCGTGGGGTGGTTCACCACTGTTCCTGTGGCTGATCACGCTCTCGATCATGATCGGGGTACTGACAGTCTCCTCGGTGATCGAGACCGTGCGCGAGCAGCTGCGGCAACCGAGGACGGACATCCCCCGTGTCGCACACTCGCGGCAACTCGCGACACGGGACTATCTGCAGCCCTGGCGCCGCGTGCTGGCCCCCGTCGCTCTGATTGCTGCAGCGGCGACAGTGGCAGCGGTGCTCGCGTGGCGGATCGCAGCGCCGGACCGCATCGCGACCGACACTGTGCTGTGGTGCGGCGGTTTTCTCGTCTTCGCCGTGAGCGTGTTCGTCGTGACGCGAGTCATGGAGCGGATCGTCCTGGCAAAGCCGCAGCTTGCCAGCGATGACCTTCAGCTGGCGTGGAATGACCTGTTCCGCGCCGATACGCTGTGGACTCTCCGGAGCGCGGCAACGATGGCCGCGGCACTGCCCCTCGGGATGGCTGCGGCAACGCTCACCCTGACGCCGATAGCCGTCAGACCACCCGAGCTGTCGACGCTCATGAGTACCTGGACTCCGCTCCTGATCTGCGCGGCTCAGGTGACCTACTCCTTCGGCCTCGGCAAGATGGCGGCATCGCGTTACCCCGCCGCACTCCGACCGCAGGATCAGCGCTCGACGGGCCTGTCCGTCGCGCTCGCCCAGGGAGATGGCGCATGATCATCATCGACCCCACCTCACCCACACCGCCGTTCGAACAGCTGCGCACACAGTACGTTGCGGCGATAGCGAGCGGCGAGCTGCCGCCGGGGTCGCGGCTCCCGACGGTGCGTCGGCTCGCAGGTGACCTGGGCCTTGCACCGGGCACCGTGGCGCGGGCGTATCGGGAGCTCGAGACCACTGGCCTCATCGAGACGCGCGGCCGCCACGGCACGTTCGTGTCCGTTGATGAGAACGCCGCGCTCGGCCAGGTTCAGCGCGCTGCCGCCGCGTTCGCCGAGCAGGTTCGCGGCCTGCGCGTGGACACCGACCAGGCCCTCGCAGCTGTCATCGCGGCGCTGAAGACTACCGAACCCGACGAGCTCCCCGTCTGAGGCAGCAACCGTGCGCGGCGATAGTCAGGCGAGGGCCTCGTCGATCATCGCGATGAGGTTCTCGGTGCCGGTGCGGATGCCGATCTCCGCCGCGTTCTCGGCCATCCGCGACCGCTCGTCGGCATCCGTCAGCAGGGGCAGGATGCGGCCCGGGACGGCATCCGGGGTGAATTCGGCATCCGGGATCAGGATTGCAGCCCCGTGCGCGACCGCCGAGGCGGCGTTCAGCGCCTGCTCACCGTTACCGACGGCGTACGGCACGTAGACGGCAGGGATACCCAGAGCGCTGATTTCACTCACCGTGGCAGCGCCCGAGCGCGACACGATGAAGTCGCACGCAGCGAAGGCAAGGTCCATCCGGTCGACGTAGCGGCGCAGGGCGTAGCCGGGCTCCCCCGGATCCTCGAGGTCAGAGCGTTCACCGGTGACGTGGAGCAACTGCCAGCCGGCATCCAGCACCTCACGCCACGCACCCGCGAAGGCCGTGTTCAGCCGCAGCGCTCCGAGGGAGCCGCCGAAGACCAGGAGCGTCGGACGGCCGGGGTCGAGTCCGAAGTGCGCGGCACCCTCTGCGCGCAGGGCAGACCGATCGAGATCCTCGATCTCGCGGCGCAGGGGCATCCCGACCAGGCGTGCGCGCGGGAGGGGCGTTCCTTCGAAGGCCACGCCGACACCGGCGGCCCGCCGCGCGCCGAGTCTGTTCGCCAAACCGGGCCGCGCATTGGCCTCATGGACGACGAACGGGATGCCGGCGCCCCGGGCAGCGACGTACGCGGGGGCCGATGCGTAACCGCCGAACCCGACGATGACGTCTACCGCGTGCTCCGCAATGTGCTGCCGCACCTGAGCGACCGCACGCCGGAACCGGCCCGGAAACGCGGCTGCGGCACGATCGGGACGCCGCGGGAACGGGACCTTGTCGACGATCAGCAGCTCGTAGCCCCGCTGCGGCACCAGCCGAGATTCCAGCCCCTCTGCGGTTCCGAGGACACGCACGTCGGCATCAGCATCGCGCGCGCGGAGACCGTCGGCAACGGCCAGCAAAGGGTTCACGTGCCCGGCGGTCCCGCCACCGGCCAGCAGGTAGGTCGTCACCGTCCGACCCTATCTCGCCTCAACGCAGGGCCGCGGGCAGCGGACCTCAGCGGCGAGCTGCGGCCCGGGGCGCCGGGCGCGCCGTCACCGGAATCGTCCGGGCGAAGGCAAGCAGCACACCCGTGGCAATGAGCACCGACACCAACGACGTGCCGCCCTGCGACATGAACGGTAAGGGAACGCCGAGCGGCGGGAACAGCCGCAGCACGACGCCGATGTTGATCAGCGCCTGACCGACGATCCACACCGTGATGGCGCCGGCAACGATCCGCACGAAGGTGTCGTCGGTCTTGCGGACGATGTGGAAGGCGCCGATCGCGTAGATCGCGAACAGCCCGAGCACGACGATCGCGCCGATGAGGCCGAGTTCTTCACCGACGATGGCGAAGATGTAGTCGCTGGATGCCGCCGGCAGCCACTCGTACTTCTCTTTCGAGTTCCCAAGGCCCAGGCCGAAGATGCCCCCGCCCGCGAGCCCCCAGATACCGTGCAGCGGCTGGTAGCAGGTGCTGAGGTAATCGGCTGTGCAGTCGGTGTTGAAGACGCTGAGGATGCGCTCCATGCGGTTCGGGCTCGTCACAGCCAGCGCCGCGACTGCGACGACTGCCAGCAGCAGCGGGATGACGAAAACCCGCAGCTTCACGCCCGAGAAGAACAGTGCGCCGAGCGAGAGGAGGAACAGCACCATCGCTGTCCCGAGATCGTGGCCCGCCAGGACCGTCGCGATCACGGCGGCGGCTACCGGGACCACCGGAATGAACACGTGCCGCCAGTCCCCCAGCAGCGTGCGCTTCCGGAACAGGATGAACCCGAGCCACAGCGCCAGCGCGAGCTTCAGGAACTCCGAGGGTTGCGCCTGAATCCCAGCGATAAGGATCCAGTTGCGGTTTCCGCCGTCCTCAACGCCAAGGGGCGTGAACACGAGGAGTTGGAAGGCGGTCGTGACGATGAGGGCCGGCCACGCGATCCGCTTCCAGAAGCTCACCGGCAGCCGACTCGCGATGAACATGAGCGGCAGGCCGATCGCGGCGAACACCGCCTGCTTGATGACGGCGTCGTACGGTGCCTGACCTGCGGCAGTCGCCGTCGCGCTGGTGGCCGAGAGCACCATCACGAGGCCGAAGATCGTCAGCAGAACGGCGCTGGACGAGATGAGCAGGAACTCACCGGCGACCGGGCGAAAGAGCGACCCGAGGGAGACGCGGGCGGCGAGCCCGCGCTTAGGTGTCGGCTCGTCAGGCTCCGGCGGAAGCGGACGGATCGGCGTCGGTGTCGCCATGCTCGCCCCTTCCCACTCGGTGCCTTACCGCCGCAGCGAACTTCTCACCGCGGTCTGCGTAGGAGGCGAACTGGTCGAAGGATGCCGCAGCCGGTGCGAGGAGGACGACATCCCCCTCGGCCACGAGTCCGATCGCCAGGTCCACGACCTGCGCCATGACGTCCCCAGTCTCATCGGCAATGACCTCGTGCAGCGGAACGTCGGGCGCGTGTCGCTCGAACGCCGTCCGAACGGCATCACGCTGGTCACCGATCACGATCGCCGCCTTTGCCAGGCGACCCCGGGTCGAGACGAGCGTGGTGATGTCGACACCCTTCAGAAGGCCCCCGACGATCCACACGGCACCGGGGTAGGCGGCAAGCGAGGATGCCGCGGCGTGCGGGTTCGTCGCCTTCGAGTCATCCACCCACGTGACACCGGCGGCGGTCGCGACGATCTCCATCCGATGGGGGTCGAGGCGGAACTCACGAAGGGCGTTGGCGATCGCCTCCGGCGGTACGTCGAGCGAGCGGGCAAGCGCGCTTGCGGCGAGGATGTTGGCAACGACGTGGGGCGCAGCGAGGCCGAGTTCCCGCAGCTCGTCGATCGTCGTGAGTTCGAGGGCGCTGGTGCGCCGCTCGGCCAGGAACGCGCGGTCGACGACGATCCCGTCGACGACGCCGAGGTCGCTCGGGCCAGGAACGCCCAGGTCGAAACCGATGGCGCGCGCTCCCTCGATGACGTCGGCTTGTTCGACCATCTCGCGTGTCGCGAGATCGGCCTTGTTGTAGATGCAGGCGACGCGGGTGTGGTCGTACACCTGCGCCTTTGCGTCGCGGTACGCCTCGAAGGACCCGTGCCACTCGAGGTGATCATCGGCGAGGTTCAGGCACACTGCCGCGTGGGGCGACACCGGGTCCGGCGAGGACTGCAGGCTGAGATACCAGAGCTGGTGGCTGGAGAGCTCCACGACCAGCACATCGAAGCCCGACGGATCGCGGACGGCATCCAGGATCGGCGTGCCGATGTTCCCGCACGGAACTGCCCGGAGTCCCCCGGCCACCATCATCGTGGCGGCAAGGCCGGTGGTTGTGGTCTTTCCGTTGGTACCGGTGATCAGCACCCAGTCGGCGGGAGCGCCGCCGGGGCGGACGACCTTGTCACGCACACGCCACGCGAGCTCGATGTCGCCCCACAGCGGGATGCCGCTCTCGAGCGTCCAGGGCACGAGCGGATGCGTCGGGCTGAAGCCGGGCGAGGCGATGACGACCTCGGGAACAAAGTCCACGAGCTCGGCGGGAGGCGTGCTGAGCGACCCGATCCATGACCGGACCCCGATCACAGGCAGCAGGCGCTCGTACGCGGGGTCAGCCGATTCGGTGAGAACGAGGACGTCAGCGCCGAGCTCCGCAAGGGTATCGGCTACCGAGAAGCCGGTGACAGACAAACCGAGGACGGCAACCCGCAGACCGCGCCAGTCGGCGTGCCAGCTGGTCAGCCCATCGAGGCGGGAGGATTCTCCGGTCATGTGCGCGCGAGCCATTCGACATAGAAGAAGCCCACACCGGTGACGGCCAGGCCCGCGGCGATGATCCACATCCGGATGACGATGTTGGTCTCCGACCACCCGCGCATCTCGAGATGGTGGTGGAAGGGGCTCATGAGGAAGAGGCGCTTGCCGCGGGTGAGTTTGAAGTACACCCGCTGCAAGATGACCGACCCCGGTCCGATGATGAACGCCCCGGCGGTGAGGACGGTGAGGATCTCGGTGTGAGAGAGGATCGAGACCGCAGCGATGACGCCACCGATCGCCATGGATCCGACATCGCCCATGAAGACCTGGGCCTTGGGCGCGTTCCACCACAGGAATCCGACGAGCGACGCAGCGAAGGTCGCCGCGATGATCGTGAGGTCGAGCGGATCCCTCGTCTGGTAGCACGCCTGCTGGTAGGCGGCGACGAGGTCCTCGCCGACGCAACGCTGCTGGAACTGCCAGAACGTCGTAAGGCTCATGGCGCCGACCGTGAACACACCGACACCGGTGGCAAGTCCGTCGAGGCCGTCGGTGACGTTCGTGCTGTTGGACCAGGCGACGCCGATGAAGCTGATCCAGCCGATGTAGAGCAGGATGCCGATCGCAACCGGCAACGCCAGGAAGTTCAGCACGGAGATGTCACGGAAGACCGAAACGTACGCCGTGGCGGGAGTCTGACCCTGGGCATCCGGAAACTGCAGAGCCACGATCGCCCACGGCACGATGACGACGACCTGACCGACGATCTTGCGCCACCCCGAGAGGCCGAGGCTTCGCTGGCTACGCAACTTCATGTAGTCGTCGATGAAGCCGACCAGGGCGAAGCCGACCATCATCCAGAGCACGAGGAAGCCCGAGATCGTCGGCGGGTTTCCGCCCGCGTACGTGCCGATCAGGTACGCAATCGTGGTCCCGCCCACGAAGATGACGCCACCCATCGTGGGGGTGCCCCGCTTGAAACCGTGCTGAGGGTTGTTGCCGGCCTCGGGGGTGCGGATGACCTGACCCCAGCCCCACCGGCGGAACAGGCGCAGGAACACCGGTGTGAGAAAGAGCGAGAACGACAGGGCGATCGCCGACGCCATCAACAGGGATCTCACGAGAAGGATTCTCCCAGACGGTCGCCGAGGTGCCGCAGGCCCGCGGAATTGGAGGATTTCACCAGCACCCGGTCGCCGTCACGCAGCTCGGTCATCAGGTAGTCGTACGCTTCGTCGGCTGTCTCGAAGAAGACCGCCTCACCATCCCACGACCCCTCGCTGATGGCTGAGAGGTAGAGCCGTCGTGCGGCGGAGCCGATGACGACGATCCGTTGGATGCGTAGCCGCACCGCGAGCAGGCCGACCCGGTCGTGCTCCTCCCCCGCGTACTCACCGAGTTCACTCATGGCGCCGAGCACCGCGACGGTGCGCTGGTCCGGTCCTGTGATCTGCGCGAGAGTGCGAAGCGCTGCGGCCATCGAGTCGGGGCTTGCGTTGTAGGCGTCGTTGATGATGCGTACGCGGTCCGAGCCCATCGGCTGCATCCGCCACCGCTCTGCCAACTCCATCGCTTCGAGCCGCTCGATGCAGGCTTCGGCACTGATGCCGAGGCTTGTCGCGGTAGCGATCGCGGCCAGCGCGTTCATGACGTGGTGCTCGCCGAGCACGCGGAGCACGACGGGGAACTCCTCACCGTCGACGACAGCACGCAATCGCGTCCCTTCGGGCGTGACCTCCACGTCCTCGGCACGGACCTCCGCTGCCGAGGAGCGCCCGAACCAGCGCACGCTCGCGCCGCGCTCGGCGGCGATCCCAGCCATTGCGGCAACGCGCGGATCATCGGCGTTCAGAATCGCGACGCCCCCGGGCCGGACGGCGTGGATCAACTGCGACTTCTCGACGAAGGTCGACTCGATACCGCCGAACCCGCCGGCGTGCGCCATACCGACCATGAGGACGACCCCGATGTCGGGGTGCACGAGGCCGGCAAGACGCGCGATCTCTCCCGGGGCGCTCGCCCCGAACTCGCTGACGAGGTAGCGGGTGCGCTCAGTGATGCGCAGCATCGTCAGGGGAGCGCCGACCTCGTTGTTGAAGGATGCCTGTGGCGCGACGGTTTCGTCCTCGGCCTCGAGGATGCGCGCCACCATGTTCTTCGTCGTCGTCTTGCCGTTCGATCCGGTGATTCCGACAATCTGCAGAGCGCCGCGATCGCGTACCTCGCCGACGACGAACCGGGCGAGATCTGCCAGAGCGTGGACCGCGCCGGGCACGACAATCTGCGTGATCGCGGCATCCAGCGGACGCTCGACGATAGCGAGCACCGCTCCCCGCTCGATCGCGGCGGGAACGAAGTCGTGACCGTCAGCGTGCTCGCCGGGTTTGGCGACGAAGATGTCGCCGGGTCCGATGAGCCGAGAGTCGGTGTCGACGGTGCCCGAAACCACCGTGTCAGCGGAGTCGGCGCCGCGAAGGACGAGGTTTCCGCCGAGGACATCGGCGATTCGGGACAGAGTCAGACTGATCATGCGCGGGATGCGTGCCGTCGGGATCAGCCGAAGGTCGGAAGATCGGGTGAGGCGGAGTTCGAAGGCATGATCCGGTAGGTCTTGAGCACCTGGGTCATCGCCTCACGGAACGCCGGAGCGTTGGCACTAGACGACTTTACCGTGGTCGGCTCGTCGAGCGTCACCACGACGACGTACTGGGGATCGTCGGCCGGCGCAAAACCCGCAATCGTCGTGAAGTAGGAACCGACCTTGTAGGTCCCGGCGCCGGGATCGACCTTCTCTGCCGTTCCGGTCTTGAGCGCGAGCCGGTATCCGGCGATGCCGACCTTCTCGGAGACCGAGCCTTTCGTGGCGACGTTCTCGAGCATGTCGGTGACCTGGCGGGCCGCCTCAGGACTGATCACCTGCGTCGGCTCGCCATTGTCGGGGGCCGTGACCGTGCCGTCGGCAGCCGTGCAGGACTCGACCAGTCGCAACGGCAGCTTCAGCCCACCGTTCGCGATCGCCTGATACGCGTTCGCGAGCTCGGGCACGGTCGTCGTCAGGCCCTGACCGTAGGAGGTGTTGTACTTCGTCTGGTTGTCCCACTGACTCGGGTCACGAACGAGGCCGTTCGCCTCGCCGAGGAAGTCGACGTCCGTCCCCTGACCGATTCCGAACTTCGTGAGGTAGTCGTAGCGAGCCTGGTCGCTCATCATTCCGGCGAACGTGGAGATACCGACGTTCGAGGAGTTCACGAGCACACCATTGAGGGTGTAGTCGTAGTCGGGGTGCTGCAGATCGTCTCTCACGCTCGCACCGTTGTCGAAGGTCTGCCGGAAGGGCACGTGAACGACCGAGAACGGGTTGGCGGTACCGGAATCGACGAGCATCGCCGCCGAGAGCGCCTTGAACGTGGAGCCGGGTTCGAAGGTGTTGCGGAAGATGCGGCTCGCTCGATCGGATTCGTCAACGGCAGTCGGAGCGTTCGGATCGACGGTCGGGTACTCGGCTGCTGCACGGATCGCCCCCGTCTTGACCTCGACGACGAAGATCGAACCAGCCTTGGCCCCCGTGTTCTGCGTCTGCTCGGCGATCAGCTGCTGCAGGTACCAGTTGAGATCACGGTTGATCGTCAGCTGCAGCGTCCCGCCGTCGACGGCGGGCTTCTCGGTCATCGTCCCCGGGATGATGACACCGTCGCCGCCGCGCTGATAGCTGACCTCGCCGTCGGTCGAGGCGAGACATCCGTCCTGGGAGACCTCGAGTCCCGCCAGCGGTGTGCCGTCCGACCCGACGAAGCCGACCAGGTTACCCGCGACCGCGCCATCGGGGTACGTGCGAGCAGGATGCGCCACAAACGCGAGGTACGGGATCTTCATGTCCGCGAGTTCCCGGTACTGCGCTGTCGTGAGACCGCGCGTGAGCATCGCGTACCGGCTCTCCGGATTCTCAGCGAGTGCCGCGGCGACGATTGCCTGGATCTCTTCCGCAGTCTGGCCCGTCACGGCGCCGATCTCAGCCGAGATCGTCTCCCACGGAACCTTCACCTGCTCACCGTCGATCTCGCGGTCAATGGCCCCCACGAGCTTCGGGTCCAGCTGTGCGTCGTAGAGCACGATGCTGCCGGCCAGGGTCGCACCGTTCTCGTCGACGATGGTGCCGCGGGTTCCGTAGGTCTTCTGCGAACCCGACAGCCCGAGCTCGAGAGACTGCTCGATGTGATCGTTGGCGTTGACGACCTGGATGTCGACAAGACGGATGACGAACGCGCCGATGACTGCCAGAACGACGAACATGGCGACGACGGTGCGACGCCGAGGGCTGCGGGTGCTGCGTCCGGTCATCGCGTCGTGGGGGTCGGTAGGCCGTCGGTGAGTGCTGGCGGAATGACCGACTGCCCGGTCTCATCCGTGACCTCGACAGGAGTCCCCTCGATGGTCGCGGCGGGGTCGGTCACCAGCGGCGTCTGGGTGATGAGGGCGTTTGCCACTGCTCCCCTTCCAACAGCGTCGATGGATGACTGCCAGCCCGCGGCTTGCGAGGCTCCGACCAGGGCTCCGTCTGACAGACGGAGGAAGGTGGGCGCTTCGCTGATGACCATACCGAGGGCCGACGCGTTTGCCGCGAGGTACTGCGGCGAGCTGAGACCTGCCACTTCGTCGTAAAGGATCTGCCGGTCCCAGGTGAGCTGTCGCTGCTGCGCCGTCAGGGTCGAGATCGCGTAGGTATCCTGCGTGGTCAGAATCGACACGACCATTTGCGCGGCGACGATCGCCGCAGCTCCGAGGACCGCGACGATGCCGTAAGCAAGACGCGGACGGCGTCGCGCTGTGGCCTGCTCGACCGGGCGAAGGCGCGGCGCACGGGTATCGGTCGGCCGCGTACTGGGGGCGAACTCATCGAGGGCTGCCAGCAGATCCGCGCTCATGCGGCATCCTTCACTCGTTCGGCCGCGCGCAGGCGCACTGGGGTGGCACGGGGGTTACGAAGCTTCTCGTCGTCCGAGGCCATCTCGGCGCCCTTGACGATGAGCCGGAACTGCGGGGCATGTTCGGGGAGCTCCACGGGCAGTCCCGCGGGCGCGGTCGAGCGCACCGCCTGGGCGAGCACGCGCTTGACCAGGCGATCCTCGAGGGACTGATACGACATGACAACGAGGCGCCCACCGACCGCCAGCGCGTCCAGTGCGGCGGGCAGCGCGGTCTCGAGCGCCGCTAGCTCCGCATTCACCTCGATGCGCAGCGCCTGGAACACACGCTTGGCGGGGTGACCGGCGTTCTTCAGCGCCGCGGGAGTCGCGTTCTGCAGGATGTCGACGAGCTGACCCGACCGCTCGATGGGCTGCTCGCCGCGCGCGTGGATGATGGCGCGGGCGTAACGCCCAGCGAGTTTCTCTTCGCCGTACCGCTCGAAGATCCGGCGCAGGTCGCCTTCGCCGTAAGTCGCGAGCACGGTTGCGGCTGTCACTCCCCCGGACTGGTCCATCCGCATGTCCAGCGGCGCGTCCTGGGCGTAGGCGAATCCGCGGTCCGCGACATCCAGCTGCAGCGACGAGACACCGAGGTCGAACAGGATGCCGTCCACGCGGGTGAAGCCGGAGCGTTCGATCGCGCCGGCGATTCCGTCGTACACGGTGTGCACCGGACGCAGCCGGTCACCGAACCGCGCGAGCCGCTCCGAGGCAATGCGCAGGGCGTCGGTGTCGCGGTCGAGCCCGATCACCGTGAGCGCGGGGAAGCGCTCCAGGAGCGCCTCGGTGTGGCCGCCCATGCCGAGGGTGGCATCGACCACGACCGGGCTCTGGCCGCCGAGCGCGGGAGCGAGCAACTCGATGCAGCGCTCGAGCAGGACGGGGGTGTGGATGTCGCGCAGGTCCATGATGTCGGGCCGGACCACTGGGCTCTGATCCCCATCCGCTGAAGACCTGGCGCCGGGGAAGTGCGTCAGGGCCCCGCAGATGGGCATCACAACCGAGGGTCAGAACAGGCCAGGGATCACCTCCTGCTCCATTTCCGAGTAGGCGGCTTCGTTTCCTTCGAGGTAGTCGTTCCAAGCCTGGGCATCCCAGATCTCGGCGTGAGCTCCCACACCCGTGACGACGAGCTCGCGCTCGAGACCGGCGTAGGCGCGCAGCGGAGGCGGGATGGTGATGCGGTTCTGGCTGTCGGGGGTCTCAGCGCTCGCGCCCGAGAGGAACATGCGCAGAAAGTCGCGCGCTTGCTTGTTCGTCAAGGGTGCTTCGCGGATGCGCTCGTGCACGCGCTCGAACTCTTCGGCCGAGAAGACGTAGAGGCAGCGTTCCTGGCCGCGTGTCACGACGATGCCGGCGCCGAGATCGTCGCGGAACTTGGACGGCAAGATGACGCGTCCTTTGTCGTCGAGCTTCGGAGTGTGAGTCCCCAGCAACATCCCGCGTCACCCCCCTTCGTCCGGCCCCTCCAGGTTGCACGCCACTTTACTCCACTTCCCTCCACTTTGTCACCACATTCACGCCATGACGCTCCCCGAGCGCGTCCGGGCGCGCGAAAGGAGGCTGAGTCGGGCCTCGGACGGCGGGGCCGCGCGGATGCCGAAACTGCGCGGTTAACGACGAAACGCCGACCCGCAGGTCGGCGTTCGATGGCCCGTCAGAGGGCGGTGGAGCGGTGTGGAGTCAGGCGGTGGAGCGCAGTGGAGGGCTCAGCGCCAGCCGATCAACGGCCTTCCTGGCGGCGGTCCCATCGCTCGTTCATGCGGTCCATGAAGCTGGCGCTCGTGCGGGTCGTGGCGGGACGCTGGTCAGCGCGCTCGGGCTCTGGGCCCACGCGCTTGGCGGGCGTGACGGCGACGATGACGCCGGCGATCATCGCAAGGAATCCGAGAACACCGACGACAATCAGCTGCATTGCGACACCGACGATGAGGGCACCGATGCCCGCGAGGACGAGGATCGTGCCGTACACGACATTGCGATACGAGAGACCACCGCCGCTGGACGCCGAAACGACATCGGCGTCGTTGCGCATGAGATGGCGCTCCATCTCGTCGAGCAGACGCTGCTCCTGTTCGGAGAGTGGCATGAGATCCCCCTCGGGCTGGATCGGTGGCACGATTCTACGCGCGCCGTCGATTACTAGGCTAGGCCCGTGTCAGTAGGTAGTGATCCCGTCGCGGCAGTTTCTCAGCGAGTCGAGGACTTCTTGGCAGCACGGGAGGCCGAGGCTGAGCTCTTCGGTGATGAGGCGGTCCTCCTCTACGGCGCTGCCGCCGAGTCCCTTCGCGGCGGAAAGCGGCTGCGCGCGCGGTTCTGCTTTGCCGGATGGCGTGCGGTTCGGGAGCACTCTGGCTCCGACCTGGAACCGACCGAAGACGTGCTGGCCGTCGCGGCGGCGCTGGAGGTTTTCCACGCAGCGGCTCTCGTGCACGACGACATCGTCGACAACTCCGACACGCGACGTGGCCGCCCGGCATCCCACCGCGCGCTCGAAGCCGCCCACCGCGAGCGCGGCTGGGTCGGCGATCCTGTTCGATTCGGCCGTTCGGGCGCGATCTTGCTCGGCGACCTTCTGGTCGCGTGGAGCGACGACCTCCTCGAGGAGGGCCTTGCCCTGGCAACTCCGACAGCCGCAGCTGCCGGTCGCCGGGAGTTCGCGCTGATGCGACGCGAGGTGACGATCGGGCAGTTCCTGGACGTCGCAGAGGAGTCGGCGTACGTGACGGATGCCGACGATCGCCACGCCGAACGCGCGCTGCGAGTCGCATCGCTGAAGTCAGCGAGGTACAGCATCCAGCAGCCCCTGGTGATCGGCGCGGCGATAGCCGGAGCTGACGCAGCACAGCAGGCCGCCCTCGTCGCGTTCGGGCACCCGGTCGGGATGGCCTTCCAACTGCGCGATGACGTCCTGGGTGTCTTCGGCGACGCCGAATCGACAGGCAAACCATCCGGTGATGACCTGCGCGAGGGCAAGCGGACCGTCCTGGTCGCCTACACGCGCGAAGGGCTCGCACCCGGATCGCGGCGTCTGTTCGATGAGATGCTCGGCGATCCGGCTCTCGAACCCGACCAGATCGCGGCGATGCAGCAGACGATCCGAGAAACCGGAGCGCTGGAGCGGGTCGAAGACCTCATCCTCGACTACACCCGTACGGCCGAACGCGCATTGTCGGGCGCACCGCTGGGTAACCGCTCCGTGAGCGAGCTACGGGAGCTTGCCCGCGCAGCGACGGTGCGCACGACCTGAGCGCGGAGCCTCGGCCTGACGCCTAGGCGAGCGTCTGGGCTACCCGCCGCACCTCGCTCTTGCGTCCTGCCCGCAGCGCCTCGATGGGTGCCACGCCGATCGATTCCTCGGGCGCGAGCATCCAGTCGATCGCTTCGTCGTCGCTGAACCCGGCGTCGTGGAGCACGATGATCGTGCCGCGCAGCGACGGCAGCGGATGGCCGTCCATGATGAACACGGCGGGCACCGCGAAGGCGCCATGGCGCTTGGATCCGATCAGTTGCGACTCGTCCAGAAGCCGACGCACGCGGCCGAGCGGTTCGCCGAGAACCTCGACGAGGTCGGGCATCGTGAGCCAGGCGGTTTCGATTGCAGGAGATGGGGTGGTCACGACAGCCATGATCTCACCACGAGCCGCGTCCCGACCGCTGCGCCGACCGATCGGCGCCCGATACTGCTCATCCGCTTCTGTGAGCCGCTCCCAGGCCGGGCGGCTCGGGCTCCGTAGACTCGGTGCGTGAGCACCAGCGCGCAAACCGATCCGCTGATCGGCCGTCTCGTCGACGGCCGATACCGGGTGCGCGCCCGGATCGCTCGTGGCGGCATGGCTACTGTCTACGTCGCGACCGACCTGCGCCTTGAGCGCCGCGTCGCGCTCAAGGTCATGCACGGGCACTTGAGCGATGACACCGTCTTCCAGAGCCGGTTCATCCAAGAAGCCCGGGCCGCCGCGCGGCTCGCAGACCCGCACGTCGTGAACGTGTTCGATCAGGGCAGCGATGGTGAGATCGCGTATCTCGTGATGGAGTACCTGCCGGGCATCACGCTGCGCGAGCTGCTGCGGGAGGAGAAGCGGCTGACAGTGCCGCAGACGATTTCGATCATGGATGCCGTGCTCTCCGGTCTTGCCGCGGCGCACCGTGCCGCCATCATCCATCGCGACGTCAAGCCCGAGAACGTCCTGCTGGCAGAAGACGGCCGCATCAAGATCGGGGACTTCGGTCTGGCGCGCGCGACGAGCGCGAACACCGCGACCGGCGCGCAGTTGATGGGCACGATCGCCTACCTTGCCCCTGAGCTGGTGACCCGGGGAACCGCGGATGCCCGCAGCGACATCTACAGCCTCGGGATCATGCTCTACGAGATGCTCACGGGCGAGCAGCCGTATCGCGGTGAACAACCGATGCAGATCGCGTTCCAGCATGCGACCGATTCGGTTCCTCGGCCGAGCGTGAAGAACCCGGGAGTTCCCGAGCAACTCGACGAGTTGGTGCTGTGGTCGACCGAGAAGAAGCCCGACGATCGCCCCGCCGACGCGATGGAGATGCTGCAGCGGCTACGGGAGATCGAGCGCAGCCTCGGCATCTCACCGCAGGTCGTCACGGCAGCAACCTCCGGGATGATCGATCGCGACGATCCCAGCGAGCTGACCAAGGTCCTTCCCGCTACCACCGGTGCGACGACTGTGCATGCCGAGGTCGACAACGCGGCACGCCTGCGGCGATCCGCGAACCGTCAGGGTGCGCGCACAGCCTGGATCGTCACCGTCGTCATCCTTGTGGCTGCCCTCGCCGCGGGAATCGGGTGGTGGTTCGGGTCGGGGCCCGGATCCCAGGTTTCCGTGCCCGCCGTCGCGGGACTGGACTACGAGGCCGCGGCTGCGGCGATACAAGCCCAGAACCTCGTTCCCGAGCAGGCAGGCGAGAACAGTCTCGAGGTCGACGAGGGTATGGTCATCCGTACCGATCCCCCGGCCGGCGACCGCGTCGACAAGGAGTCGACAGTGCGAGTGATCGTGTCGCTCGGACCAGCTCGGCATGACCTTCCCTCGGTCGTGGGCCAGCCCGCCTCGGATGCCCGCACCATGCTGTCCGGCTATCAGCTGATCATCACCGAACCAGACGCCGAGGTGTTCACCGACGCCACGGCTGGGACGGTTGTCGCGCTTTCTGTCACCCCACGCCTGGGCGGAGACCCGCAGGACTGCACGAACGGATGCACCGTCTTCGAGGGCGATACCGTCACGCTGACCATCTCGCTGGGCCCCGTTCCCGACGTGAGCGGCATGAGCATCACCGAGGCAACGGCGGCGCTCTCAGACGTCGGCCTGTCGGTGGCCGCCGACTCGCAGGAAGAGTACAGCGAGACGATCCAGGAGGGACGCGTCATCGGCATTGCGCCCCACCCCGACGGTGGATCATGGCGACCCAGCGACACCGTCACACTCATCGTCTCGAAGGGTCGACCGGTCTTCCCCATCCCCGACGTGGTCGGCATGACGCGGGATGCCGCCAAGCGGGCGATCGAGGCCGCGGGATTCACGGTGTCGTACGACGAGCGGTGGGATGAGTTCCCCGACGCGTTCACAAAGGTCGAGTCACAGTCACCGAAGTCCGACAAACAGGCCCCGAAGGGCACTGAGGTGTCGATCCGGATCGCGGCGTCGCTCTAGGGTCACGCTCCCCTGACCTCCCTAGGAGCTACTGACGCCGCAGGGACGTCCGAGCGCGCTTTGGCGCTTCTCGCGTTCCTTAGCGCTTCTCGAGTTCCTCGGCCACGAGGAAGGCCAACTCGAGCGACTGCATGTGGTTCAGTCGCGGGTCGCACAGTGACTCGTAGCGCGTGGCAAGGCCCGCTTCGTCGATCATCTCGGAGCCACCGAGGCACTCGGTGACATCATCCCCGGTCAGTTCGACATGGATGCCTCCCGGGTGCGTCCCGACGGCACGGTGAGCCTCGAAGAAGCCGCGCACCTCGTCGACCACGTCATCGAAGCGGCGGGTCTTGTAGCCCGTCTGCGACGTGATGCCGTTGCCGTGCATGGGATCGGTGACCCACAGGGGTGTCGCACCGGATGCCTTGATGGCCTCCAGCAGCGGCGGAAGAGCATCGCGGATCTTGCCGGCACCCATGCGAGTGATGAAGGTCAAGCGACCGGGCTCGCGCTCCGGATCGAGCTTGTCGATCAGTGCCAGCGCGGTCTCGGGCGTCGTGGTGGGGCCGAGCTTGACCCCGATGGGGTTGCGGATGCGCGAGAAGTAATCGACGTGCGCGCCGTCGAGCTCGCGGGTACGCTCCCCGATCCACAGGAAGTGGCTCGATGTGTTGTACGGCGTTCCGGTGCGGGAGTCGATCCGGGTCATGGGGCGCTCGTAGTCCATGAGCAGGCCCTCGTGGCCGGTGTAGAACTCGACGCGTCGCAGCTCGTCGAAGTCGGCGCCGGCAGCTTCCATGAACTTGATGGCGCGGTCGATCTCGGTTGCCAGGCGTTCGTAGCGCTGGTTCGCGGGGTTCTGCGCGAAGCCCTTGTTCCAGCTGTGCACCTCGCGAAGGTCGGCGAACCCACCCTGCGTGAACGCGCGAATGAGGTTCAGCGTCGATGCCGACGTGTGGTACGCCTTCAGCATCCGTGCGGGGTCTGCTCGCCGCGACGCCTCGGTGAAGTCGTAGCCGTTGACGATGTCACCGCGGTACGCGGGAAGTGTCACCTCACCGCGAGTCTCGGTGTCGGACGAGCGGGGCTTTGCGAACTGCCCGGCCATGCGTCCCATCTTGACGACCGGCATCGATGCGCCATAGGTCAGGACGACTGCCATCTGCAGCACGGTCTTGATGCGATTGCGGATCTGTTCGGCGGTCGCACCGGCGAAGGTCTCGGCGCAGTCACCGCCTTGCAGCAGGAATGCCTGACCCGCGGCGGCACGGCCGAGCTTCTCGCGAAGGATGTCGACCTCGCCGGCGAAGACCAGCGGCGGAAGCGTCGCGAGTTCAGCCGACACCTCGGCAGCGGCCTCCGGCGCATACCACGACGGCTGCTGCTTGATGGGGAGCGTGCGCCAGTGGTCGAGCGGGTCGGTCTTGAGGAGCATCCGCTCAGTCTATCGGGGCGAGAACCTGCTCAGACCGCGTCGGCAAAGCACGGTCCTTGACCGTCGATGCGTACACATCGTCGTACTTCTGCTCCCCCAGACGCTGCAACGCAACCATGATCTCGTCGGTGATGGAACGGAGGATGTAGCGATCCCCCTCCATCCCGTGGAAGCGGGAGAAATCGAGGGGCTCACCGATGACGACGCCGACGCGGACGACGTTCGGGACCCGCTGGCCGATCGGCATCATCGTGTCAGTGTCGACCATGACGCACGGTACGACCGGTACGCGCGCTTCGAGCGCCATCCGGGCGATTCCGGTCCGTCCCCTATAGAGCTGCCCGTCGGGGCTGCGGGTGCCCTCCGGATAGATTCCGAGAAGGTCTCCCCTGCCGAGGACCTGAAGTCCCGTATTGAGGGATGCCTCGGATGCCTTCCCGCCGGAGCGGTCGATCGGCAACTGTCCGGTTGCTTTGAAGAAGACCCGGGTCGCCCAGCCTTTGATGCCCTTGCCGGTGAAGTAGTCACTCTTGGCGAGAAAGGTGACGGGCCGGTCGATCATCAGCGGAAGGAAGATCGAGTCCGCGAATGAGAGGTGGTTGCTCGCGAGGATCGCGGCCCCTGTCTTGGGGATGTTGCGACGACCCACGATCCAGGGGCGGAAGATCGCCTTGACGATGGGGCCGATGACCACGTACTTCATGAGCCAGTAGAACACCGCTCGCACGCTCCTTTCCCCGTCGCCGACGCCACTGAAGTCTAGTCACGCCCTACTCTCGTCCCGAGACCATGGTGACCCGGGAATGAACCGGCAGGATCCGGGGTGGAACGTGGTGTCATCCGACCTGAGATCGAGTCTCATCCGGTAGCATTGGCGGTCAACCGATCCGCTTTTCACCGGTACCGAAGGAGTTGCCGTGGTTCAGTTCGATACCCCCGCGGTCGTGGCCCCCGATCCGCAGGCCAACGTCACCGATCTGCTCGTGGAGCGGGTGAAGAAGACGCCGCAATTGGCGCTGTTCGCCGTTCCCGACGGCAGCGGATGGCGAGACATCACCGCATCCGACTTCCTGAACCAGGTGGTCGCACTCGCGAAAGGTCTGGTTGCCGGTGGCATCGAGCCCGGCGACAAGGTGGGCTTCATCGCCCGCACGACGTACGAGTGGACCCTGGTGGACTTCGCGATCTTCTTCGCGGGCGCCGTCATGGTCCCGATCTACGAGACCAGCTCCCCGACGCAGATCGCGTGGAACCTCTCGGATTCGGGCGCCGTTGCCTGCATCTGCGAGTCCGCCGACCACGAGGCCCGTCTGCAGGAGGCGCTCGCTGAGCTGCCCACCGTGCGATCGACGTGGGCGATGCACAAGGGCGACCTCGACGCTCTCGTCGAGCAGGGCAAGACCGTCACGGATGACGAGATCGAGCGACGCCGGTCGCTTGCCGTGGGCGCCGACATCGCGACGCTGATCTACACGTCGGGCTCGACCGGACGCCCCAAGGGCTGTGTGCTGACCCACAGCAACTTCGTCGAGCTTTCTCGCAACTCGGCTGAGGCGCTGAAGGAGGTCGTCGCCAAGCCTGGCGCGTCCACACTCCTGTTCATCACGACGGCGCACATTTTCGCGCGGTTCATCTCCATGCTGAATGTCCACGCGGGCGTCAAGACCGGCCACCAGCCCGACACGAAGCAGCTGCTTCCGGCGCTCGGATCGTTCAAGCCCAGCTACCTGCTGGCGGTGCCTCGCGTGTTCGAGAAGGTCTACAACTCCGCGGAGCAGAAGGCCGAGGCAGGCGGTAAGGGAAAGATCTTCCGCTCCGCAGCGCACACCGCGATCGAGCACTCCAAGTACGTGCAGGAAGGACGCAAGGTCCCGTTCATGATGGGCCTGAAGTTCCGCCTCTTCGACAAGCTCGTCTACTCCAAGCTCCGTGAAGCGATGGGCGGCCGCGTCGAGTACGCGGTGTCGGGTTCCGCGCCGCTGGGTGAGCGCCTCGGCCACTTCTTCCACAGCCTCGGCGTCGACATCCTCGAGGGCTACGGCTTGACCGAGACCACGGCCCCCGCGACGGTGAACCTACCCGGAAAGTCCCGGATCGGAACTGTCGGTCCGGTGCTCCCCGGTGTGGGCGTGCGAACCGCTGACGACGGCGAGATCGAGGTGCGGGGCATCAACGTCTTCCAGGAGTACTGGCGCAACCCCGAGGCGACAGCTGCTGCATTCGACGGCGAGTGGTTCAAGACCGGTGACATCGGGGCCTTCGACAAGGACGGCTTCCTGCGAATCACCGGCCGCAAGAAGGAGATCATCGTCACGGCAGGCGGCAAGAATGTGGCTCCGGCAGCGCTGGAAGATCCGATTCGGGCGAACCCGATCGTCGGGCAGGTGGTCGTGGTCGGCGACCAGAAGCCGTTCATCTCGGCCCTGGTGACCCTCGACCCCGAGATGCTGCCGACGTGGCTGTCCAACAACGGACTCCCGGGCGACATCTCTCTCGAGGAAGCGGCAACCAACGACGCGGTCCGCGCCGAGGTGCAGAAGGCCATCGACCGCGCCAACGCGTTCGTCTCCCGCGCCGAGTCGATCCGCAAGTTCGTCATCCTGCCCACGGAGTGGACCGAGGCAAGCGGTCACCTTACTCCGAAGATGAGCATCAAGCGCAATGTGATCATGGCCGACTTCGGCGACCACATCGAGGAGCTGTACTCGGTGCCGGTCTCGACCTCGAACCTGTCGCTGTCCTGACCGACACCACCCTCTGGCGGGACTAGAACCAGTCCGACTCGCGGACCTCGCGCATCGCTTGCTTGCGACGCGCGGGGTCCAGCCGGTCGAGGTAGAGCGTCCCGTCGAGGTGATCGGTCTCGTGCTGCAGCGCCTGAGCCATGAGTCCCTCACCCTTGAGCACCACGGGATTGCCATCGAGATCGATGCCGTGAACGACAGCGTGCGGATAGCGCAGCGTGTCGTGCCACAGGCCCGGCACCGAAAGGCATCCCTCACCCACGAACTCGGGCTCCCCCGACACCGAGACGAGCACGGGATTCAGGACATACCCGATCTCGCCGTCCACGTTGTAGCTGAACGCCCGCACGCCCACGCCGATCTGGGGGGCGGCCACACCCGCGCGCCCCGGCAGGGCGACAGTGTCGAGCAGGTCGACGACCAGAGCCTTGGTGCCCTCGTCGATCTGCTCGATCGGGGCGCTCGGGGACTTCAGAACGGGGTCACCGAACACCCGGATGGGACGAACTGCCATACGAGCCTCAGACCGTCGCCGGAACGCGCAGCGACTCAACGACCGCTGCGGCCAGCTGACGGGCAGCTTCCCGGGTCGCCGGGTGGATCTCGTGGAAGCCGATCGCGGCTCCCGACGCGATGTGGGAGTCGTACGGCATGCGGATGACGGAGCGAACGCGCGTGCGGAAGTGGGCCTCGACCTCGTCGGCCCGCACGAGCGGCGAACCGGGTCGCGTCGTGTTGAGCACGACGACGGCGTTACGCACGCGATCGCCGTAACCGTTGGTCTCGAGCCATGTCAGAGTCTCGGACGCCAGGCGCGCCTCGTCGATGCTGAGACCTGCAACCACCACCAGCGAGTCGGCACGTTCGAGGGTTGCTGACATCACGGAGTGGACGATGCCGGTTCCGGTGTCGGTGAGCACGACCGAGTAGTAGTGCGCGGCCACCTCGGCAGCGGCGCGGTAGTCGTCGTCACCGAAAGCCTCCGAGACGCGCGGGTCGGCATCCGAGGCGAGGACGTCAAGGCGCGTCTCGTCGCGCGCGACGATCGTCGAAAGGTCGTTGTAACCGACGACCTCGTCCTTGATGCGCACCAGATCGCGGATCGTCTTGCCGCTGGTGCGGGCGATGCGCTCAGCGAGCGTGCCGCGGTCGGGGTTCGCATCCACAGCCACGACGCGGTCGTCGCGTGCATCAGCGAGCGCCATCCCGAGAAGCGTCGTCACGGTGGTCTTGCCGACTCCGCCCTTGCGGCTGAGGACGGGCACGAAGCGTGCGCCGCCCGGCAGCGGCGCAGCGATGCGCCGAGTCAGTTCCTTGCGCTCACGGGCCTTCTTGCTGTCGCCGACGTTGATCAAAGAGCCCGATGCCCGGTACAACACGCTCTGCCAGAATCCTTCGGGTTCGACCTTCGCGACGTGGTGCGGATCCAGAAGCCGGTCGGCGGTGAGCACATCTGCCCCCTCCCGACTGACCTCCAGTTCGCCCAGCCGCTTCGAGGCGAGCGTCACATCGAAGGCCACCGGCGACTGCTCCACCGCGCGAACGGGCTGAGCCACGGGAACGGCGATCCGGTTGGTGGGGGCTGCGGGCTCGGATTCGTGGGCTGCCACGGCGTCCTCCAGTGCGTCCTCCACGGCATCCTCGATACCTGCGTCGTGGGTGTCGGTATCGGTCTGCTCCGCCGCGGTTTCCTCGACGTCGTCGATGATCTCGGCTTCCGCTGTGTCGGTGTGGACGGCGGTGCCGAGGGCTGCCGCGATGCGCCCCTGCCCCGCCGTCTCGTCGAAGTCCTCGTCGATGGCGTCGTCGTCATCTGCGGGCACCGGAAGGGTCACATCGACCTGCGCGGTCGACCCGCCGAGGAAGATTCCGGAGGTGTCGACGCGCTCCTCGTCGAGGATGCCGTGCTCTTCGGTCTCCGCCCGTTCCGGGTCCGATCGATCTGCCACGTGCTCTCCCTGCCGTCGTTGTGGCGGCGATGCGCCACCCCTCAGGCTATCCGGCGGGTCGCACGACGAGCAAAAGATCCCCAGCGTCGACCTGCTGCGGCGACCCGATCACGACGCGTTCGACGACGCCGTCGACCGGCGAAGTGATGGCTGCCTCCATCTTCATCGCCTCGATCGACGCCACCGGCTGACCCGCGGAAACCCGGTCGCCCTCGGCGATCTTCAGGGTCACGACACCCGCGAACGGTGCAGCAACCTGGCCGGGCTTCGAGGTGTCGGCTTTCTCGGCCTGACGGGCCTCGACCGCGATGCTGCGGTCGCGCACGAAGACGGGGCGAAGCTGGCCGTTGAGCGTGGTCATGACCGTTCGCATGCCCTTCTCGTCGGCCTCACCGATCGCTTCCAGCCCCACGAACAGCTGCACGCCGCGCTCGATCTCGACGACGTGTTCTGCCCCGTGCTCGAGCCCGTAGAGATAGTCGACGGTGTCGAGCACGCTGAGATCGCCGAACGTGTCGCGAATGCGCTCGAACTCCTTGGTCGGCGCCGGGAACAGCAGCCGATTGAGTGTCGTGCGGCGCTCGGTGGATGACCCGGCGAGCTTCTCGGCATCCTCGGCGCCCAGCGACGCCGATCCGACGTGGTGCTCACGCCCCTGCAGCACCTTCGAGCGGAACGGCTCGGGCCAGCCACCCGGAAGATCCCCAAGTTCACCGGCCATGAAGCCGACGACCGAGTCCGGGATGTCGTAGCGTTCGGGGTTCGCCGCGAAGTCGGCGGGGTCGGCCTTGACGGCGGCGAGGTGAAGCGCCAGATCGCCGACCACCTTCGACGACGGGGTCACCTTGGGAACGCGCCCCAGGATGTCGTTGGCTGCTGCGTACAGGTCTTCGATGAGTTCGAAGTCCTCGGCAAGTCCCAGCGCGATCGCCTGCTGGCGCAGGTTCGAGAGCTGCCCGCCAGGGATCTCGTGCCGATAGACCCGGCCGGTCGGGCCCGGAAGACCGGACTCGAACGGGCGGTACAGGTGCCGCACGGCCTCCCAGTACGGTTCCAGATCGGATGCCGCCGCCAGGTCGATTCCGGTGTCCCGGTCGGTGTTGGCAAGGGCAGCCACGAGCGCCGACAGGGACGGCTGGCTCGTGGTTCCCGCCATCGGTGCGGCTGCGGCATCGACGGCATCCGCACCTGCAGCCGATGCCGCCAGCAGCGTCGCGAGCTGCCCACCGGCGGTGTCGTGCGTGTGGACATGGACGGGCAGGTCGAAGCGGTCGCGCAGCGCCGTGACGAGCCGGGATGCCGCAGCAGGCCGCAACAGCCCGGCCATGTCTTTGATCGCGAGGATATGAGCACCGGAGGCGACGATCTGATCGGCGAGCCGCAGGTAGTAGTCGAGGGTGTAGAGGTCCTCGGTGGGGCTCAGCAGATCGCCGGTGTAACACATGGCGACTTCAGCGACAGCCGTGCCGGTGGCCAGCACACTGTCGATCGCGGGACGCATCTGCGAGACGTCGTTGAGCGCGTCGAAGATACGGAAGATGTCGACACCGCTGGCGGCTGCCTCGGCGACGAAGGCGTCGGTGACCTCGGTCGGGTACGGCGTGTAGCCCACCGTGTTGCGCCCGCGCAGCAGCATCTGGATCGCGACGTTCGGCAGGGCCTCGCGAAGGCGATCCAGGCGTTCCCACGGGTCCTCGCCGAGAAAGCGCAGCGCCACGTCGTAGGTGGCGCCGCCCCACGCTTCGACCGAGAACAGCCCGGGCGTGAGGCGGGCGACGTAGGGCGCTACGGCGACGAGGTCCTTCGTGCGCACCCGCGTGGCAAGCAGCGACTGGTGGGCATCGCGGAAGGTCGTCTCGGTGACGGCGAGCGGCGTTTGTTCGCGCAGCGCGCGGGCAAACCGCTCGGGGCCCAGCTCGAGCAGTCGCTGGCGCGAGCCGGCGGGCGGCTCCTGGGTCAGGTCGACCGCGGGGAGCTTGAGCGCGGGGGTGACGGTCACCGGGTTTTCGCCGTTGGGACTGTTGACGGTGACGTCAACGAGCCAGTTCAGCATCTTCGAGCCGCGGTCCTTGGACTCGCGCCCGCGTAGCAGCTCGGGCCGCTCATCGATGAACGCCGTCGAGAGGTCTCCGACCAGAAACGCCGGGTCTTCGAGCACAGCCTGCAGGAACGGGATGTTGGTCGAGACGCCCCGGATGCGGAACTCGGCGAGGGCACGCCGGGCCCGCAGCACCGCCGCGCCGAAGTCACGTCCGCGGCAGGTGAGCTTGGCGAGCATCGAGTCGAAGTGCGGGCTGATCTGGGACCCTGCCGCGGTCGTGCCACCGTCAAGACGGATGCCGGCACCGCCCGGCGACCGGTAGGTCGTGATCTTGCCGGTGTCCGGGCGGAAGCCCTGCGTCGGATCCTCGGTCGTGATGCGGCACTGCAGTGCGGCGCCCCGAAGCCGGATGTTCTCCTGGCGCAGTCCCAGTTCCTCCAGGCTCACCCCCGAGGCGATGAGCATCTGCGACTGCACGAGATCGACATCCGTCACCTCTTCGGTGACGGTGTGCTCCACCTGGATGCGGGGGTTCATCTCGATGAAGACGACCTCGCCGGTGCGGGGGCCCGCGGTTTCGAGGAGGAACTCGACGGTGCCCGCGTTCTCGTAACCGATCGATTCGGCAAAGGCGACGGCGTAACGGTGCAGGTCGTCGCGGATCGTCGGGTCGAGGTTCGGCGCCGGCGCGATCTCGATCACCTTCTGGTGGCGCCGCTGCACCGAGCAGTCGCGCTCGAACAGATGGACCGTGTGACCCGCACTGTCGGCGAGGATCTGCACCTCGACGTGCCGCGGGCGCTGCACTGCCTGCTCGAGGAACACCCGCGAGTCACCGAACGCGCTGCCAGCCTCACGCATTGCCTCGGCAAGAGCTGGCGGCAGCTCCTCCGGTGTCTCGACGCGACGCATCCCGCGCCCACCCCCGCCGGCGACGGCCTTCACGAAGATCGGGAAGCCGATCTCGGCCGACTGCGCCACGAGCGCATCGACGTCGTCTGAGGCATCCGTCGACCGCAGCACCGGCACCCCGGCGCTCACAGCATGCTGCTTCGCGGTGACCTTGTTGCCGGCCATCTCGAGGACGGCGGCGGTAGGCCCGATGAAGGTGATGCCGGCGGCCGCTGCTTTCTCGGCGAGCTCCGGGTTTTCGGAGAGAAAACCGTAGCCGGGATAGATCGCGTCGGCGCCGCTCTCTCGGGCGACACGGATGATCTCGTCGACATCCAGGTAGGCGCGCACCGGATGCCCCGGCTCACCGATCTGGTAAGCCTCATCGGCCTTGAGCCGGTGCAGCGAATAGCGATCCTCGTACGGATAGACCGCCACGGTGCGGGCTCCGAGTTCGAACGCTGCTCGGAATGCTCGGATCGCAATCTCGCCGCGGTTTGCTACCAGGATCTTGCGAAACATCACACCTCGCTGTTTGTGACGGGGCTTGCCTGAGTGTGCACCCAGCCTAGGGGACGGTAACGTAGAGCCTCGTGCACGTACTGTCGGTGAGCTCGCTCAAGGGTGGTGTCGGCAAGACCACTGTCACGCTGGGGCTTGCCTCCGCCGCCTTCGCCCGCGGTGTCCGCACCCTCGTGGTGGATCTCGACCCGCAGTCGGATGTCTCCACGGGCATGGACATCCAGGTAGCCGGCAAGCTCAACGTCGCCGACGTTCTCGCCAACCCGAAAGAGAAGGTCGTCCGTCAGGCGATCACCGCCAGCGGCTGGGCGAAGGTCCACCCCGGCACGATCGACGTCATGATCGGGTCGCCCTCGGCGATCAACTTCGACGGCCCGCACCCGAGTGTGCGCGACGTGTGGAAGCTCGAGGAGGCGCTCGCGACGATCGAGGCCGATTACGACCTCGTCCTCATCGACTGCGCACCCTCGCTGAATGCGCTCACGCGCACGGCGTGGGCGGCGAGCGACCGCGTGATCGTCATCACCGAACCGGGTCTGTTCTCGGTTGCGGCAGCCGACCGGGCACTGCGCGCGATCGAGGAGATCCGCCGCGGCCTCTCCCCCCGTCTTCAGCCGCTCGGCATCGTCGTGAACCGGGTACGCCCGCAATCGATCGAGCACCAGTTCCGCATCAAGGAACTGCGTGAGATGTTCGGCCCGCTTGTGCTCTCGCCCCAGCTTCCCGAGCGCACGTCGCTGCAGCAGGCTCAGGGTGCGGCAAAGCCGCTCCACATCTGGCCCGGCGACTCGGCGCAAGAGCTTGCAGCGGATTTCGACGCCATCCTGGACCGCGTCATGCGCACGGGTCGGATTCCCTCCCCCGACGCCGCCGCTTCCTGATCACACCGAAGCACTGCTCCGGCGGAGACCGCTCTCAACGAAACTGCAACGTTCCCGCCAGAGTGCGTCCGAAGCGCGCAGTCTCGCGGGCACGTTGCAGTCTCGCGAATGGCAGAGCGGATGCAGCGGCAAAGGCCGGGACGTCGGCGAACGGTCGCTCAGGCTGAGCGTGCGGCGCGCCGGGCAGAAAGCTCGTCGACGACATCCGGTGCCTGCGGGTCGAACTCGACGAGCGTCGACTCGACCTCACGCCACACCTTGCCGACGGCGATGCCGAACACGCCCTGGCCGCGGCTGACAAGGTCGATGACCTCATCGTTCGACGTGCACAGGTAGACCGAGGCGCCATCGCTCATAAGCGTGGTGCCGGCAAGATCACGGATGCCGGCCGCGCGCAGCTGCTCGACGGCGGTGCGGATCTGCTGCAGCGATATGCCGGTGTCGAGCAGGCGCTTGACGAGCTTGAGCACGAGGATGTCGCGGAAGCCGTAGAGACGCTGCGACCCGGAACCGGATGCTCCCCGCACTGTCGGCTCGACGAGTTCCGTGCGAGCCCAGTAGTCCAGCTGCCGATACGTGATTCCCGCAGCTCGCGCAGCGACGGCTCCGCGGTAGCCCACCTCGTCATCGAGGGCCGGAAGGCCGTCGGTGAACAAGAGGTCTGCCGTCAGGCTGGGCGTCGATTCCGCCTCGCGTGCCGTCATGGCAACCTCCCCAGTTCGATCGGACATGTCAACGCTAGATCAGCCGAGAGGCTCGGGCAACGACATCCGGCCGTCGCGTCTCGGCGTGTCGCACTACGAGAGGAATCGCTCGAGGGCTGAGCGCAGGAAAATCGAGCGTACTTCTTCCAGGCGACGCGCGAGTTCGGGCGCGAGTTCCTCGGCTCTGCCTCGCGAGGTCGCGTCGGTTCGGCGTGCAAGGGGCGCAACCGCAGATTCGACGAGGGCTGCGTCACGCTCGGCGCTCTGGCGGAGAGTACGGATGTGACGCGGCTCGATGCCGTGACGATCGAGGGCCACGAGGCACCGAAGCAGAGCCACTGTCTGCTCGGCGTAGTGCTCCGCGGCGGTGATGATGCCGGTGCTGATCGCGTCATTGAGGAGTTGCGGCGCTGCTCCGGCGGCAGAGAGCAACTCGTCGCGCCGGTAACGCCGCGGGGCAGCAACGATGGAGGTCGGCGGCGCGGGGATCGGGGTGATGGGGTCACGACCGGCATCCACATCATCGAGGTACGCCCGGATGACGTGCAGCGGCAGATAGTGATCGCGCTGCAGCGTGAGAGCAAGCCGCAGCCGCTCGACATCCGCGGGAGCGAACTTGCGGTATCCCGACTCGGTGCGGGTCGGAGTGACGATTCCCTGCACCTCGAGGAAACGCAGCTTGCTCGAACTCAGCCCGGGAAACTCGGGAGAAAGGCGCGCGAGAACTTGACCGATGCTCAAAAGCCCCGGGGACGAGGCGCGATCACGGGCGGGAACGCCCGCCATCACTGATCCGCCGGGGGCTCGAGGTCGGCCGGCGAGACGAAGAAGTTCAACCGGAACTTGCCCACGCGCGCTTCCGAGCCGTTCGTCAAGACAGCACGATCCACGCGCTCGCCGTTGACGTATGTGCCGTTAAGCGAGCGCTGATCGACCAGCTCGAAGGTCGTACCGGAGCGGGTGATCTCGGCGTGACGTCGCGAGACCGTTACGTCATCGAAGAAAATATCCGCCTCGGGGTGGCGGCCGATGGTCGTCACGTCGGCATCCAGCAGGTAGCGGGCACCGGCGGTGGGGCCCGATCGGACGATCATGAGCGCCGATCCCGAGGGCAGCGCGTCGATAGCCTCGAGCTCGATCTCGGTCAGTTCACTGCCGAACGGCACGAAAGACAGGTCGGAATCGTGTCCGAACGAAGCCGTCGTATCCGTCCCTCGACCACCCGGAACCGCAGCTCCGGGGTCGCCGGAGGCACGACGGATCTCGTCGGGTTCAGCGGGCGCATTGTGTTCCACGGGTGCCTCCTCAGGCTCCCCAGGATAGTCGGATTTGGTGGGCGGATGTCGAGTGGATCGCCCTCACTCTCACCCGCGGACGGCGGCGCCATCGGGGTGGTTCCGAGGGATAGGCTGGGATCATGCCTCACTACGACGTCGTCATCCTTGGTGCCGGCCCCGGCGGCTATGTCGCGGCCGTTCGCAGCGCTCAGCTGGGCCTGTCCACAGCGGTTATCGAAGAGAAGTACTGGGGTGGGGTGTGTCTGAACGTGGGATGCATCCCCTCGAAGGCGCTGCTGCGCAACGCCGATCTCGCCCACACGTTCCACGCGAAGGCCGATCTGTTCGGCATTTCCGGCGACGTACACTTCGACTTCGGTGTCGCCTGGGACCGCAGCCGTGAGGTGGCGTCAGGCCACGTCAAGGGCATCCACTACCTGATGAAGAAGAACAAGATCACGGAGTACGACGGCCGTGGCTCGTTCATTGACGACCACACGATCGAGGTCAAGACCTCCGAGGGCGGCACCGAGACCGTCACCTTCGACAACGCGATCATCGCTACCGGTTCCACGGTACGCCTGCTCCCGGGCGTGAGCCTGAGCGAGAACGTCGTGACGTACGAAGAGCAGATCCTGACGCGTGAGCTACCGACCTCAATCGTGATCGTCGGGGCCGGCGCCATCGGCATGGAGTTCGCGTACGTGCTGTCGAACTACGGCGTCAAGGTCACGATCATCGAGTTCCTCGACCGCGCACTTCCCAACGAGGATGTCGAGGTCTCGAAGGAGATCGCACGTCAGTACAAGAAGTACGGCATCGAGATCCTGACCTCGACCAAGGTCGAGAGCGTCACCGACCACGGTGACCGGGTCACGGTTGCCTACACCGGCAACAACGACGGCGCTCAGGGGTCTATCGACGCCGACAAGGTACTCATGTCGATCGGATTCGCACCGCGGGTCGAGGGCTTCGGGCTCGAGAAGACCGGTGTGAAGCTCACCGAGCGCGGCGCGATCGACATCGACGACTACATGCGCACCAGCGTGCCGCACATCTACGCGATCGGGGACGTCACGGCCAAGCTGCAGCTGGCCCACGTCGCTGAGGCCCAGGGCGTTGTCGCCGCCGAGACGATCGGCAAGGCCGAGACCATGCCGCTCGGTGACTACCGGATGATGCCGCGCGCCACCTTCTGCTCGCCGCAGGTCGCGAGCTTCGGCCTCACCGAAGCGCAGGCGCGGGATGCCGGCTACGACGTGAAGGTCGCGAAGTTCCCCTTCAGCGCCAACGGCAAGGCGAACGGCCTGGGCGAAGCTGTCGGCTTCGTGAAGGTCATCGCCGACGGCGAGCACCTCGAACTGCTCGGCGCCCACATGATCGGCCCGGATGTCTCGGAGCTTCTGCCCGAGCTCACCTTGGCTCAGAAGTGGGATCTCACCGCTCTCGAGGCGGCGCGGAACGTCCACACGCACCCGACGCTGTCGGAGGCCGTGCAGGAGGCCTTCCACGGCCTGGCCGGCCACATGATCAACATCTGACCCGCGGGTCAGGCCTCACACGCCCAGGGCGCGTGCGAGCTTCGAGTCACTCGAGGCCTCGCGCGCGCCCGCGGCGTATGCAGCGACAGTGACCGCGTCGAAGAACGAGGTGCGTGCGTCGGCATCGCCGGGAGCTGCTGGTCCGAGTTCGATCTCCCACTCGCGCCACGCCTGTTCGATCCCCCGCTGCTCATCCCGCGTGCGCACCCGGTCGTCGACCATCTCGGCGAGGATGCCACCGTCGGCATCCAGCAACGCATACGCGGTGCGCGTGTTGCGAATGCGGGCGATCACGACCAGTGCATGCGTGGTCAGATCGGCGATGTGCGCGGCGACCTGCGGGGGCACGCCGGGCACGGATGCCGCGTCACCACCGATGTCGAGCGGCCAGCCCGTCTCCATCCGGCCGGGGCCCTGGCGAGGCCCTTTCAGGTGCCAGCCCGCATCCGGCCCACCTTCTCGGCGCCGGAGCGCGTAGCCAGCTCTGCCGAGGATATAGTCCGCGGTGTCGTAGTAGACGGCATCAAGTTCTCGGACTTCCGGCTCGGCGACACTGACGACCAGCGGAACCTGAGTCCAGTCGGGGACGTCGATGTCGGCGTCCACATCGAACGTGATCTCAACCTCGAGGGACTGCGATGGCTCCATCGATGCGAGTGCTGGTTCAGTCGTCGGAGGGCGCGATGTCTTCGGTGGACTCGACGAAGAAGAACTCACCCTCCGTCGGTCCGTCGTGATCGCCCGTGTGCTCAAGAGCACCGCGTCGCTCGTACACGACCTGACCCTCGCCGTAAGGAACAATCATCGTGTCTGCATCCGGGGATTCCAGGGGCAGGACCTGCCCGTCGAGCGGGCCTCCGTGAAGTCGTGCAATGGCCATGCCCCGAGCATAATCCCCGAGGTCCTCTGCCTCGGCGATGGCGGCGGCGCGTGCCTCCAGAAGCTCGGCGGTCGCAGCCCGAGATCCGGCTTGCGCGCGGCGGAGGCGGCGTTGCGCGAAGGTAACCGGAGGCGCCGTCGGCACCACTCCCTGCGACTCCTCGGCCGCCACGACAATGTACGTACAGGCGATGAGGATGACCTGTGCCGAGAAGTTCAGCCACAGCAGCAGCGCGATCAGGGACACCGACGCGCTGAGCAGTGGATTGCTCGAGGCCCCCTGCACGAACAGGCCCGAAAGCTGTTGCAGCACGGTGAGCCCCAGAGCGCCGAGGAGCGAGCCCGCCCAGAGCGCGCGCGCCGGCGGACGGATGCCGCCGAGCACGAGGAAGATCGCGGCGATCAATGCCGCATCCAGGATGAAGACAGCGACGATGACGACGGCGCGCGTCAGCACGCCCACCAGCACGGCTCCCGGGGAAAATCCCAGCCACCCGGCGACGATCGACACCCCGGCGGTACCGAAGTAGGTCACTGCCGCGGTCACGACCAGAGCAAGTCCGACCCCGAGGGCCATCGCGAGGTTCCTGAGCTGAACCCACAGGAAGAAGCCGTCGTCGAAGACCGTCCCACCGAGGACGTGCAGCGCCGCACGCAACGTCCCGATAGCGCCCAGGGATGCGAGCACGAGTCCGACAAATCCAACGACGCCGGCGATCGTGAGTCCGGACTCGAGCGTGTCAAGGCTGATCACCCCGCCTTCGCCGATGAGGCCAGGGATCACGGTGTCGACAGCCTCGACAAGCGCATCCCACGCCTCCGGATTGTCGGCAAGCCACCTGCCCGCGAACCAGAAACCGATGAGCGCGGCCGCGAAGATCGAGAACAGCGCCCGGTAGGTGACGCTGTCAGCCAGGACGGGTCCCCGCCGCTCTCCGTAGAGCAACATGGTGCGGACGATGCGCAACGACAGCGCCCATCTCGTAACCGCGGCGACGAACGTTTTCAGGGCGGCCGGCATGAATCCAGGCTAGCCGCGAAGCTCGCCGTCGAGCCGTGACGGGTCAGGGGCTTGACACGGTCAGCGTGATGGCCACCCAGGCGCCAGCGATCATCCACGGTCCGAACGGGATGGCGGTGCGGCGCTTCGCACGCCGAATGAGGAGCATCGCGGCCGCGCACAGACCACCGAGCACGAACCCGGCCAGTGTCCCTACCAGCACACTCCCCCACCCCAGCCATCCCAGGTACAGCCCGATCACGGCCGCGAGCTTGATATCACCGCCGCCGACGCCCCCGGCCGAGAACATTCGGAGCGCGAGGTACGCGGCGAAGAGAGCCAGCGCCGCAAGCAGCGACCGCAGGAGCGCGTCGATGCCGCCGCCGGTCACCGCAGCACCGGCCAGCAGCACCAGACCCGAGGCGCCGGCGAGCGCGACGAGACGATTCGGGAGACGGTGGCTGCGGATGTCGATGATCGCGAGGGCCGCTCCGATCACCGCGAACGCCGCGAAGGCTGCGACCGTGAGCGTGGTCGAGATCGGCGACATGGGGCCTGAGCCTAGGTGACCGCGACCCCTCGGTTTTCGCCGTCCTCGTCTTCCTGTGGATAGCCGGCTTCGCGGCGGCGCCAGGGAGCGCCCGCCGGCCAGCTGGCGGCGAATGTCGGGACGACGCGCCCGACACGGCGTGCGAGGCCACGTACCGAGGTCAAGGGCCGGGCAGAGACGGGCATCGTCAGCGATCGGTCCCAGCGCACCCCGTCGCTCTCGCGCAGGTGGATCGTGAGATCAAGGTCGTCGTGGATACGCGAGTTCTCGCGGTGGACCACCGTGCGGGCCCGTTTCCAGATCGCGGCGCGCATCGCGAAGTTCGAGCCGAACACCAGCGGGATCCCGAGCCACAGGTTCACCCAGACCCTGCCGCCGCCGATGTACCAGTGCTCGCCGAGATAGCTGATGATCCTGCCTGCGCCGTAGAACTCGGCGCCGCCGGTGAGGACGCCCAGCGCTTCGTCGCTCGTGAACGCCGATTCGATGCGGGCCAGCCAATCCGGATGCGGCCGCGAATCGGCATCCAGGCGCGCGATGATATCGCTCCCATGAAGCGCCGCGTCGTACCCGCGAGCTGCGGCGGGCCAGATTCCCACGAGCGGCTCGTCGATCAGCTCGACCCCGGCATCCCGGGCGACGGCGGCTGACTCGTCGGTGCTGCCGTTGTCGACCACGATGATGCGGTCAGCCGGGCGCTCCTGGTTCTGCAGCGCAAGCAGGCATTCGCGCAGGAAGGCGGCATCATTGCGACACGGGATCACGACCGAGATGCGCAGAGCCGATGTCACCCCCTCACCCTATCGGCGGGGTTCCCGGATGCCGGGAGCGCCGCATCCGGGAACCACTCGCGCGCCCGCGGGCTTACCGTGGAGCTACGGACGAGGGAGTCGGATGAAAACGCACGAGGTCACGAACCAGGCGCCCGAGCGCACCGGGCTCGACGATTACGAAGCGAACATCGCCCTGCGTGACGGCGTCGAGGCCTACGGCGGTGCGGGTGCCGCGGACCGTCTACACGCGATCGGACGCCGGGTCGGTTCCGCCGCCTTCCAGCGCGACGCGGTGCGCGCCAACCGTTTCGAGCCGGTGCTACACACCCACGATCGCTACGGCCGCCAGCTCGACGAGGTCGAGTACGACCCGGCCTATCACCGCATCATCGGCGCAGCGGTGGCCGACGGCGCCCACACTGGCGCGTTCCGACGGCCGGGACCCGGGGCATCCGTCGCGCGGGCCGCCGCCTTCATTCTCTACGCGCAGGTGGAGCCGGGCCACGCATGCCCCATCTCGATGACCCATGCGGCGGTGCCGGTGATCGCACAGCACGACGAACTCGCGCGCGAGTGGATGCCGCGGCTGCTGAGCACCGACTATGAACCCGACCTCGTGCCGGGCAAGCGCAGCGCGCTGTTCGGGATGGCGATGACCGAGAAGCAGGGCGGTTCGGACGTGCGCGCGGGCACGACGGTCGCGAGGCCGATCGGCGGCGACGAGTACGACCTCACCGGACACAAGTGGTTCTGCTCAGCTCCGATGTCGGATGCCTTCCTCGTGCTCGCGCAAGCTCCGGGCGGCCTGTCGTGCTTCCTTCTGCCCCGGCTGCTGCCCGACGGGTCGCGCAATGAGATCCGCATCCGTCGTTTGAAAGAGAAGGTGGGAAACCACGCGAACGCCTCGAGCGAAGTCGAGTACGAGGGCGCATGGGCGCACCTGGTCGGCGACGAAGGTCGCGGGGTGCGCACGATCATCGAGATGGTGACGCGCACGCGGCTCGACAGCGTGCTGGGGTCGACCGCAGGCATGCGGCAGGCGACCGCCGAAGCTGCCTGGCATGTGCGGCATCGTGCCGCCTTCGGAGCGCGCCTGATCGATCAGCCCCTGATGACGCAGGTGATCGCGGATCTGCAGCTCGAAACCGAGGCTGCAACCGCGACCTCGCTGCGGCTGGCCCGCGCGTACGACGACGACGCCGGCGCCGAGGAGGTAGCGTTCCGTCGCCTGGCCACCGCCGTGGCGAAGTACTGGATCTGCAAGCGTGGCCCCGGTCACGCGTACGAGGCCATGGAATGCCTCGGCGGCAACGGGTACACCGAGGCATTCCCGCTCGGGATGCGGTACCGCGAACAGCCCGTCATGGCGATCTGGGAAGGCTCGGGCAACGTCATCGCGCTCGATGTGCTGCGCGCGCTCTCGCGCGATCCGCAGAGCTTCGAGGCCCTCGACGCCGAGCTCGCGCGGTCAGGCGGTGCGGACAGGCGCCTGGACGCGCACGTACGAAAGACGCGCGAGCTCATCAGTGACCTCGTCCGCGACGACGCTCGCGAGGCGCGCGCTCGGGAACTGGTGACGGCACTCGCCCTGGCGCTCCAGGGATCGTTGCTCGTGCGCACAGCGCCCGCGCCGGTCACCGACGCGTTCATCGGTTCCCGACTCGGCGGCGATGGGCACCTGTACGGCATCCTGCCGCCCGGCACTGACGCGGCAGCCATCGCTGCTCGCGCCTGAGGTCTGTCGGGCCTGAGAGGGCTCGGCATCCCGTCGCGGGATTGTGATGGGTCCCTCGTGGGAGCGGGACCAAAGACCCTATGGACGGAGGTGTTCGGTACGGCACTCTGATGTCAGACCACAAAAGTCGTCCGAAGCCCCGCCGAGGATGACAGGTTTCGTCGCTGGACGATGTTCGGCGACGCACGTGAGGAAAGGTATCCGGCGGATAACCCAAACCTGGTGCAGCGGGCCCGCCGTCGATCTGCGAGCCTCCCTCACGTATGCCGTCGCGGCGCCCGACTCGTCACCGGGCGCCGCGACGGCCTCATTGTTTCAGCGCACGAACTGCGGTTACTGGGTCCGCAGCGAGGTGGCGTAGACGGCGGCCTGAGTACGCCGCTCCATGCCGAGCTTGCGCAGTAGACCGGTCACGTAGTTTTTGACCGTCTTTTCCATGAGGTCGAGGCGCTCCCCGATCTGACGGTTGGTGAGACCCTCGGCGATCAGCTCGAGCACCTGACGTTCGCGGTCGGTCAGGTCGACGCCGGGTGTGCTCGACCGGGTCTCGCGTGCCTGTTCACGCACGCGCGTGGCGGCAGCCGATGAGAGCAGGTTCTTGCCCGCGGCGACAGCACGGATGCCGTCAAGAAGACCGTTGGCCTTGATGTCTTTCAGGACGTAGCCGGCAGCGCCGGCCAGCACCGCCGAGTAGGCGGCTTCGTCATCGTCGTAGGCGGTAAGGATGAGGCACGTGACGCTCGGATGCTGGGAGCGGATCTCGCGGCACACGTCGATACCGCTGCCATCGGGAAGCCGCATGTCGAGGACTGCGACATCGGGCATGGTGGCCGCGATGCGCCCGAGAGCCTGGCGGGCGGTGGATGCCTCGCCGATCACTTCCATGTCGCGCTCGGCGTCGATGAGGTCAACGACCCCTCGACGGACGATTTCGTGGTCATCGAGCACGAAGACACGGATCATGTGGTCTCTCCCTGGGCCAAAGGCACCGCCCACCGCAGGCGGGTGCCGCCGCCATCGCGTCCGGTGAGAGCGAACTCTCCGTTCCAGCGCGCGGCGCGATCCTCAAGGTTACCGACCCCGCTGCGGCGTGTCGGCGATTCCGGCACGCCGACGCCGTCATCGAGGATTTCGACGACCAACATCTCATCGGCGATCCCGACGCGCACCGACGTCTCCGTCGCCTGAGCGTGACGGGCGACGTTGCTGACCCCTTCGCGAACGACCGCGACGACATCCTCGGCGACATCCGGCGGTGTGCGCAGATCCAGCGGTCCCTGGAAGACGAGCCGCGGAGACTCCGAGAACGACGGCGCGACTTCGCTGATGACGTCCACAATGCGGTGCCTGACCGATCCGGATGACGCGCGGGGTTGGCGCAGGGCGAAGATGACGGTGCGGATCTCGGTGATCGCGGCATCCAGGGCGTCGACCTGCTCGAGCAGCTCGGTGCGCGCCGCCGCGTCGCCGACCCTGCCGGCGACGGCCTGCAGCGAGAGCCCTGCGCCGAACAAGCGCTGGATGACGTGATCGTGCAGGTCGCGGGCGATACGGCCGCGCTCGTCCATGAGGGCAAGCGCCTGCCGGTCGGACCTGCCGCGCGCGAGCTCGAGCGCGATCGTGGCTTGGGCCGCGAGGTCTGCGGCAAGGTCGACATCCTTGTCTGTGAACCGGGGAGCGCCGACGGGCCGCCCGACGGTGAGCACCATGGGAACGCCGTCTGCGCCGAGCATCGGCACGACCACCGTCGGACCCCACGCCACGAGTTCGTCGCCGAGCTCGACGGTGTCACCGCTGGCCTGCAGCGGCTGCCAGCTGTCGAAGACGCGTCCCGAGAGGGTGCCCGCTTGCGCATGAACGGATCCGGTGAGTTCATCGGCGTGCTCGCCGCGAGCGACCTCGACGCACATCATGGTGTCGCTGATCGACGAGATCACCACGACGGTTGCGGCATCCGTGAGTTGCAGGACCTTGTCTGCCAGAAGCTGCAGCGGTCTGCCGGTCTCGTCCGAGAACATGGCGGCGCTCATCTCGGCTGCAGCGGCGGCCCACCGTTCGCGACGCACCGAGTCTTCGTACAGGCGCGCGTTGTCGATCGCGATACCCGCGGTGGCGGCGAGCGCCTCGAGCAGTTCGGTGTCTTCTTCGGTGAACGCGCCGTCGGGGTGCTCGGTGAGATAGAGGTTTCCGAACACCTCCCCACGGATGCGGATGGGCACCCCGACAAAGCTGTCCATTCTCGGGTGGTTTCGCGGGAAGCCGACCGAGCGGGGGTCGTGACCGATGTGCTCCAGTCGGATCGCGTGAGGATCGTGAATGAGGGCTCCGAGTACGCCACGGCCGCGCGGCGGGGGGCCGATCGCCTCAGCGGTCTCGGCAGTCAACCCCACATGGATGAACTCCTCGAGCATCCCGTCGGGGCCGATCACGCCGAGTGCGCCGTACTTCGCGCCGACCAGTTCGACGGCCGATTCGACGATGCGACGCAACACCCCCGACAGCTCCAGCTGGCTCACGACAGCAGCGTTCGCCGTCAGAAGACTGCGAAGCCGTGCCTCGATATCAGCCACCCGGTGCCCCGTTCTCGTCCCTCGGCTCTCTCGCGAGGATCCTATCGCGGGACCTTCGACCCTGTGCGGGAATCTCCGGGCGCCGGATGCTGGGAGAGACAGGAGGGGCAGACGGATGCGAAACACACTCCACGACTCGCGCGTGGGCCTGTCGGATGGAAGCTCGTTGAGCGCTCCGGCTGACGACGCGATCTGGCGGGTATCGCCCTACGATCGGCTGGTCGTCGGGGTCGACGGGTCTGGTCCGAGCACCGGCGCGCTGGCGTGGGCGATTGCCTACGCGGCCGATCACGGCACCGAGCTGCTGCTCGTCCATGTCGTCGACGACACATGGGGCGTCGCGGGCGCCGACTATATGGCTGATGCGCAGCGCCGCGGCATCCATGTGCTGGATGCGTCGCGTCGCCGCGCGGTGGACGCGGGTGTCGCCCACGTGCAAACCGAACTCGTGCACGGCCGCGCGCCCAGCGTGCTGTCGGGCGCTGCTCGCCCGCACGACCTTCTCGTCGTCGGCTCGCACCGCACGGGGTTTCTGCGGGGGCGCGCGTTCGGCGCGGCATCCGTCTATGTCGTCGCTGCCGCGCGCTCGGCGGTTCTCGTCGTCCCGAATCTGCCGTTCGAGGGTCGGCACGGTGTCGTGGTCGGGGTCAGCGGGTCGCCGGCCTCGGATGCCGCACTGATGCAGGCGGCTCGCGAAGCTGCGCGCACCGATCAGCAGTTGGTCCTCATCCACGCGCGGCCTCCGGTTCCTCACGAGGAGTCGTCGAGTAACGGGGAGTACCGTGCGTCGGCTGCTCGGGATGTGGTCGCTCGCGCCAGCGCGCACGCCCTCATCGACATCCCGCACCTGGACCTGAGTTCCCGGGTCGTCGCCGACAACATCGCGCCGGCGCTGCTGACGGCATCCACCGACGCCGCCATGCTCGTGATCGGGCGCGGGCAGAGCGAAGAGCCCCCGAACATCTCGACCGTGGTGCACGACGTGCTCATGAACCTCAACGCGCCGGTGCTCATCGTTCCCTGACGACACGAGCACGCCTCGCGCGGCTCTAGAGTCGAAGCGTGGATTCGGTGCTGTGGTACATCGTGCCCCTGGGCATTGCGGCGGCGTTGAGTGTCTTCCCGATCCTCGCGGTCGTGCTGCTTCTGCTCTCTCCCAACCCCATCCCTGCCGGTGTCGGCTATCTCGCAGGGTGGTCGGCGGGAGTGCTCGTGCTTGTCACGCTGTTCTCGCTCGGGGCGCGCCTCATTCCCCCGTCGACGACCGATCGGATGCCCCCCTGGGCGCACATCGTCGAGCTGACGCTCGGAGTGCTTCTGGTTGTCGTGGGCATCTGGCGCACGATAGCCGCCCGGCGGCGCCCTGCGCCGACCAGCCCGCCCTCGTGGACGAAGGCGATGGACCATATCGGGCCGCGCCGGGCGTTCGCGTTCGGACTCGCGATGAACGTCAGGCCCAAGAACCTTGCCATCGCGCTGGCCGCGGGCCTTGCCATCGGCTCCGCATCGCTGAGCATTGCCGGCAGCAGCCTCACGGTGCTGATCTTCACGGCCGTTGCCATCTCGACTGTCGCTGCTCTGGTCTTGGCCTACGTCATCGGCAGCCACTCGGTGCGGCCACGGCTTGAGCGCTTCAGCGACTGGCTGGTGGCAAACTCATCCCTCGTTCTCAACCTTTCGGTGGCGCTGATCGGTGCGCTCCTGGTGATTATCGGCATCGCCAATCTGCTCTGAGGCGGGTTCCCTCGGCTGCGTGAGAACCTTCTCAGCCGGGGACGCCACGGCTTGATTCCGTGACACACTCCCCGCATGGTGCGTCGCAGATCGTTCGTCGTTGCAGGCCTCGCGACCATGCTCGCCCTCGGCGGCTGTGCTGCACAGACGAGCGCCGACGAGACCGGCGAGGACGAGGTCGCGGCAGCCGAGCCCTGGACATTCGTGAGCCGGCCCGATCTCACCCCTCCGGTCGTTGCGGTCACGACATCCGAGACCGGCGCGACGCTCGGCCGCGACGGCATGTATGCGTTCCTCGGTCCCAAAGACCGTGATCGCGGTTCGGCGATGCAGGGCGCGCTGATCGTGGATGGCGAGGGCGAGCCCGTGTGGGTTGCCAACACCGGTGACGACGCGGCGTTCGACCTGCGTGTGCAGGAGTACCAGGGCGAGCCGGTGCTGACGTACTGGGTGGGCCAGTCGGGGTTCCATGGGCGCGGCGAGGTCGTCATCCTCGATGACACGTACACGGAGATCACGCGCGTCTCGACCGGGGAGCCGATCGGAGCAGGCGACGCCGACATGCACGAGACGACGATCACCGACCAGGGCACGATGCTGCTTCTCGCGTACGTGACAGCCCCCGCGGATCTGACCGAGATCGGCGGCCCCTCTGATGGCTATGTGCTCGAAGGTCACGTGCAGGAAGTCGATATCGCGACCGGCGAGGTCGTGTTCGGGTGGTCATCGCTCGATGAGGTTCCGGTCACGGAGTCCAGGCAGGCGCTTGACGAGGGGCAGGGCACCCGCGCCGAGCCGTACGACTACATCCACCTGAACGCCGTGTCGCAGGACGGTGACGACGGTTTCCTCGTGTCGGCGCGGAACACGAGCACGGTCTACCGGCTGGACCGCTCGACGGCATCCGTCGACTGGCGCCTGGGTGGGCAGGGCAGCGACTTCACGGTCGATGAGGATGCCCGCTTCGCGTGGCAGCATGACGCGCAGCGCCGCGCCGATGGCACGATCACGCTGTTCGACAATCAGTCCGAGGATGACGCCGGGTGGTCTCGCGGGCTGCGGCTGGACGTCGATGAGGAAGCGATGACGGCATCGCTGGTGACGCAGTACGCGCCCGAGCAGGAGCGGTTGGCGGCAACCCAGGGAAACCTGCAGGAGCTTGCCGGTGGCAACCTCGTGGTCGGGTGGGGGTCGCGGCCGTTCTACTCGGAGTTCGATCGCGACGGCACCCTGCTGTACGAGGCAACCTTCACCGCCGGGACGAGCTACCGGGCCTACGTGATGCCCTGGTCGGCGACGCCCGCCACTCCCCCGGATGCGCAGCAGGTCGAAGACGGTCCGTCGGCGAGCGTGTTCGCCTCGTGGAATGGCGCAACGGGGGTCGCGTCGTGGCAACTCGTGACAGGGCCGGACGAGGCATCCGCTGTCGAGATCACCCGCGCGGCGCGAGACGGGTTCGAAACAGAGCTCCCGATTCCCGGGGGTACGACGCTCGGCGCCTACGTCGGGGTACGTGCGATGGATGCCGCGGGCGACGTCATCGGCGGCGGCGCCGCCCAGATCGCCGCGCCCGAGCCGATGGGCTGAGGCCGCCACCACTGGCGTTTGGCCCAGGGCACGCCGAAGCCCCGCCGGGAAACGCGACCCGGCGGGGCTTCGGTGTGTTGCGTACTACGCGCCGCGCTTGGCGAGCGGGGCTGCGGGGGCCTCTGCCGGAGTTTCTCCCGCAACCGCAACCTCTCCGCGGTGGGCACGGACCTCGTCGAACGAGGTTCCGTAGTACGCCGCCTCCATGAGTGTTTTCATGTCGGCAAGCATGGGCATCCGGGGGTTGGCCGGTGCGCACTGGTCTTCGTAGGCGGCCATCGCGAGCTCGTCGAGGCGGCCGATGAAGGCCTCTTCTGCGACACCCTGCGCCTGGAAGGAGCGCTCGATGCCGACGAGGTCACGCAGCTTCTCCACGGCCCGGGCGTAGGACTCGACGCCCTCTTCGGGGGTCGCGGCCTTCAGGCCCAGGTGCTGAGCGATCTGCTGGAACCGTTCGGGAGCGATGTAGCGCTCGTACTTGGGCCAGCTGGTCAGCTTCGTGGGGATGCGTCCGTTGTAACGGATGACGTGGGGCAGGTAGATCGCGTTGGTGCGTCCGTGGATCAGGTGGAACTTCGATCCGGTGACGTGAGCCATCGCGTGCACGATCCCGAGGAACGCGTTACCGAAAGCCATACCGGCGATGGATGCCGCGTTGTGCATCTTCTCGCGCGCCTGGATGTCGGCGGGGTCCGTGCTGCCGGGACGTGCCTTCGCGCTGCGTTCGATGTTCTCGAAGATCAGCTTGATGGCGTGCAGCGCCAGGCCGTCGGTGTAGTCGTTCGCGTAGACCGACACGTACGCCTCGGTGGCGTGGGTGAGGGCGTCGAATCCGGCATCCGCCACGACCTTGGCCGGCAGAGCCGACGTCAGGACCGGGTCGATGATCGCAACCGACGGGGTCAGCGCGTAGTCGGCGAGCGGGTACTTCATGCCCGTCTCGTCATCCGTGATCACGGCGAACGGCGTCATCTCGGAACCGGTGCCCGAGGTGGTCGGGACGCAGACGAGCTGGGCCTTCTTGCCGAGGTCGGGGAACTTGAACGCGCGCTTGCGAACGTCGAAGAACTTCTCGCGCATGTCAGAGAACTGCACGTCGGGGTTCTCGTAGAGCAGCCACATGACCTTGGCGGCATCCATCGGGGAACCGCCACCGAGCGCGATGATCGTGTCGGGGTTGAACTCCCGCATCTCGGCGGCTCCCGCGACGACGCTCGAGAGCTTCGGCTCGGGCTGGACGCGGTCGATGATCTGCAGGTGCACGCGGTTGCGGCGACGGTTCAGCACATCGATGACCTTGTCGACGAAACCGAGGTTGGTCATCGTCGGGTCGGTGACGATCGTGACCCGCTCGACGTTCTTCATGTCGATGAGGTAGCGGATCGCGTTCGGCTCGAAGTAGGTCTTGGCCGGAACCTTGAACCACTGCAGGTTGTTGTTGCGACGACCGACACGCTTGACGTTCACGAGGTTCACCGCCGAGACGTTGTTGGAGACGGAGTTGCGTCCGTAGGAACCGCAACCGAGGGTCAGGGACGGCATGAACGAGTTGTAGATGTCGCCGATGCCACCGAGGGCCGAGGGGGCGTTCTCGATGATGCGGACGGCACGGACGCGCTTGGCGAACTCGTCGATGACGCTCTGGTCGTTGCTGTGGATCGCGCCGGAGTGGCCGAGGCCGTCGAAGTTGACCATCTGCTCAGAAAGAGAGATGCCTTCTTCGGCGTTCTTGGCGCGGAGCACCGCCAGCACGGGGGCCAGCTTTTCGCGGGTCAGCGGCTCCTCGGGTCCGACGACGGCGCACTCGGCAAGGATCACCGAGGTGTCTTCGGGCACCGTGAAGCCGGCCTGTTCGGCGATCCACACCGGAGACTGGCCGACGACCTTGGCGTTGAGCTTGGCCTCGCCGCAGTTCTTGGCGTTGGCGTGGACGCCGAAGATGAACTCTTCGAGCTTGCGCTTCTCGTCGGCGTTGACCATGTAGGCGTGCAGGCGGGTGAACTCCGCAAGCGCCTCGGTCGCGATCGGCTCGTCGAGGATGACGGCCTGCTCGGACGCACACACCATGCCGTTGTCGAATGCCTTGGACAGCACGACGTCGTTGACGGCGCGGCCGACCTTGGCGGAGCGTTCAATGAAGGCGGGGACGTTTCCGGCGCCGACACCCAGGGCGGGCTTGCCGCAGGAGTAGGCGGCACGAACCATCGCGTTGCCACCGGTCGCGAGGATCAGCGCGACACCGGGGTGGTTCATGAGCTCGCCGGACGCCTCGAGTGAGGGCTCGGCGATCCACTGGATGCAGTTCTTCGGAGCACCGGCCGCGACTGCGGCATCCCGAACGATCTTGGCCGCCGCGACCGAACAGTTCTGAGCTGACGGGTGGAAGGCGAAGACGATGGGGTTGCGGGTCTTCAGCGCGATGAGGGACTTGAAGATCGCGGTGGAGGTCGGGTTGGTCACCGGCGTGATGCCCGCGACGACACCGACCGGGTCGGCGATCTCGGTGATGCCGGTGATCTCGTCGTGAGAGATGACGCCGACGGTGCGCTGCTTGATGATCGAGTGCGTGACGTGCTCACACGCGAACATGTTCTTCACGGCCTTGTCTTCGAACAGGCCACGACCGGTCTCTTCGACGGCGAGCACGGCGAGTTCTCCGTGGTGGTGGAGGGCCGCCACCGACGCTTTGCGCACGATGTGGTCGATCTGCTCTTGCGTGAACGACGCGTACTCGGCGAGGGCTTCTTGGGCCCGCCCGACGAGTGCGTCAATGGTGGTGGACATGGGATCCTCCTCAGCTGCGCGGACCCGGTGTCCGCACCTTTGCCCTACGCACATCCTGACACTGTGGTCAGACCACATACAGGGACTATGGTCCCCGTCTTGCGGGCGCAAGCTTCGGGCATCCCCCGGTCGGTAGTGTCGAGCCATGCAGTCAAAGACCAAATGGCTCGTGACATGGGTGATCGCTGCCGTCGTGATCGCGGTCGGCGCCATCGTGTTGGCCGTGGGGCAGCTTCAGCCCGCCACGTTCGGCTGGTTCGCGTATCAACCGCTCAGCGGCGACGCATTCGTCCCCTTTGACGGCAGCGCATTCGTCTCGCGCACCAGCATCATCGGATGGGTCATCCTGGGGATCGGGCTCATCGCCGTCGCCTTTCTTGCGGGCTGGTCTATCGCGGGCACGCGGCGCGAGGCATCCACGTCCGAATCGACGTCACAGACGGATGTCGACCGACTGGTCCACGAGTATCTCGCCAGTCTCGAAGCCGCCGATGCCGATCGCGTGGTTGCCCTCTTTGCGCCCGGCGGGATGGTCGAGTCTCCCCTGTATGGCACGATGCCCGCGGCGGAGTTCTACCCCGTGCTGTTCGCCGACACCGCCAGTTCACGGCTGACGCTGCGGACCACCACGACCGGATCGACCGAGGGCCGCACGGTGGTGAGCTTCTGGTTCGACTTCGGCTGGATCCTCTCGACCGGGCAACCCGCGCCCTTCACGGTCGTCGACGTCGCCGAACTCGACCAGCACGGCATGATCGAGCGACTGCACATCGTCTACGACACCTTCCCGATTCGGGATGCCTTCAACGACGCCCACGACGGCGAGCACTGAGCTCAGGGCAGCAGGTCGAGCATCTGCGGCCGAGCCTTCATCGCATGGATGACGAGTTCATTGCCGCTGTCGAAGACGAGAACCACGGTCTCGAGCAGTCTCCCCTGCGTATCGAAGCCGAGCCGCAATTGGCGAGCAGGAGAGTCGTCGTCGAGGTCCTCGACCCACAGCGGCCAGGAAGCCGCTTGGCGGATATCGTCGGGTTCGATCCCGTGCCTGAGCGCAGCACCGTGAATCTTCACGCGGCGTATGCGGCGATCGCTTCGCGGATCAGTTCCGATCGCGACTTGTTCTCGCGGGCGGCGCGAGCGTCGAGCGCGGCGAGCTCATCGGTAGTGAGCCGGAGAGCGACCACCTGCGCGGGTTCCGATCCGCGACCGGGACGTCCGCGGCCCCGGCGCTTGAGCGCGTCCACGTCGTAACCCGCGTCGGCCTCCGCCGCCCAAGCTGCGATCTGCTCCTCAGTGACGGGTGCGCCGTTGATGGTCTCACCGCTACTCATGGACGTATCGTAATACGAAAAACCCAGCTTGGTGACGGAAATCCCGGTGTGAGTCCGGATTTTCTGAGTCAGTGGAGCGTCTCCCCCTGTTCGAGCATCCGGACGTACTCGGCGACGCGGGCGGCGCGAGACTCGGGACGCTTGAGGTTGCCGACGCGGAACGACATCGCGAAGCGGATCTGCGCTGACTGAGCGGCAAAGGCGGCGGCGAGCTTCGGGTCGGCATCCAGCACCGCCTGCAACTCGGCCGGGATATCGCCATCACTCTGCCGGTAGGCCGCATCCCACCGACCGTCGGCTTTCGCGCGGTCGATCTCGAGCTGGCCCGCGGGCCGCATCCGTCCTTCGTCGATCAGGCGCGTGACATGCGCGATGTTGACCTTCGACCAGAGGCTGCGCGGCCGGCGCGGAGTGAAGGCCTGGAGAAAGTAGTCGGCATCCAATGACTGCTTCTGCCCGTCGATCCAGCCGAAGCACAGCGCGACATCGAGCGCCTCGGCGTAGGTGATGCCCGGCTTGCGCGTGGCCGTCTTGCGCAGGCGCAGTCGCACGCCGTCGGGGCTGGGATCGGCATCCAGCCACTGCTCCCACTCTTCGACGGTGTCGACCTGCAGCGCGGGCTTGTCGTTGTGGGCGACCATGCTCGAAAGCTACCCCCTCGCACTGACACCGTCCGGCGTGGTGGACTGGGCGCACCGCCGCGACGAGGAGGATACATGGCCAAGGCCCTCCTGGCTTTGAGGGCCATCTCAAGCCCCGACCGTCACACTGCAACCACACCCCGGGCTTTGGACTAGTGATCGGCTTGGCGTAGCGGCTGGAAGGCCGGGCAAGCTGAGCACCTCGGCCTCGGGCGCGGGTGTTGTCGACTACTCGGCCGATCGCTGCTGACTCAAGACGGCGACCGCTTTGACCGGGGTCAGTCTCCGCCCGCCTCCAAATTTCTGACCATATCGGTGACGCGTTCTATCTCCGCTAGGAAAGGACGCTGCGGGTCGGCCCCAAAGGGTGCCTCACTCACGGTTGAGACGGTGCGCGACAGATGGCTTCGTTGCACCGACTCGTAGGCTATGACCCACAAATCGGCGAGCATCATCATGATCTGAGCGGAGCCAGCCCAGTCCGTCACGCCATGCCGAATCACTCCGCGGCCCTTGTCGTCGACATCGAAAATCGTATGATGGCGCGCTATGCCGGCATGGGCGGCACCGCTGAGATAGCTGTAGAGCCGACCAGGGTGGGGATTCTCCACAAGCCGCTTGAGCGCAGAGATAGATCTCTGAGGCTGCTTCAGATCAATCTCGTCGCGCGAGTTGCATCCAGCAACGGCAACCGACCAGGCGATTTGCTCAAGCGCCAACCTTGCAACCGCATCGGCCTCGATTCGTAGCCGCAACTGATATAGCAGGTGTGCTGAGAACATGGTGTGCACCAGACGCTCCATTGCGACCGAGCCAGCGTACATTCCGAGCGTGAGCTCCGCGTCTGGGTTTGTCTTGAGCGCGGCCCTGCATTGATTGATGTGCGCCATCGCGTCCAAGTAGGCGCGGACGTAGGCGGTTCGGCCAGGATCCCCCACGCCCTCGACCTCCGGGAACCGCTTGCGAGCCCGATCAATGCTCTGCAAACCGAGCGTCCTGGCGAGCGCTACCGCCTGCAAGTCTCGGGATAGCTCGTCATCCGCGTTCCTGTCCGAATCGAAAATGATCGTGCCAGTTCCCAACGATGCCACGGCGTCGAAGTTGCTGAGAGTCCGAAACAGAGACTCCGTTCCCAGGGTCTGTTGTAGCGAAGCCAGAATGTCCTCATGCTCCAGTGGGGTCATGGAGCCGAGCTTATGGCCGGCGTGCCACGCGGTTTGGACAGCGAAGAGACGGGCTGGGGTCGGCATCCAGCCACCGCTCCCACTCCTCGACGGAGTCGACGTGCAGCACGGGCTTGTCGTTGTGGGCGACCATCCTCGAAAACTACCCCCTCGCACCGACACCGCCCCGCGTGATGGACTGTGCGCACCGCCGCGACGAGGAGGATGCATGCCCGCACGCTTTGTGTATTGGATGAACGTCTCGCTCGATCTGTTCATCGAGCACGCGCACGACGAGCAGGGCGGCGGCGACTGGATGAGCATCGGCGACGAACTGCACGAGGAGTTCAACGCGCGCGCCAAGGCGCTCACGATGATGGTGCAGGGCCGCAAGGTCTTCGAGACGATGGAGAACTTCTGGCCCGCCGCGCGCGAGAACACCGAGTTCCCGCAGGTGTACCGCGACTACGGCCACATCTGGACCGACAAGCCGAAGATCCTCGTCTCGCGCTCACGCACCGAGGCGCCGTACAACACGACGGTGTTCGGCGGGGACGACGCCATCGAGCGCCTCGGTGAGATGCGCGCCAGCTCGAGCGGTGACATTGGTGTGGGCGGGGCGGATGTCGCGACGCAGCTACTCGCGGCCGGGCTGCTCGATGAGGTGCTGCTCTTCACGCATCCGGTCATCCTCGGGTCGGGACGCCCGCTGTTCGATGAGGTGAGTGCGCCGGTGCGGCTGAAGCTGCTTGAGCAGGCGAGCTACACAGGCGGCGTGACGATGCACCGCTATGCGGTTCAGCATACCCCGGATCCATTTGCGGACGCGGACCCGTCGGCACCATGAATGGACTGCAGATTGGCTCGACGATAGTGCCCATCGCTGGCGAGGGCGTCCGATTGCGACGAGATGCCCCACCCCGACCGGGGCTCGTCGACTCAATCCTCTACATCGATCGCGTGCCCGCCATCAGCAACCGGTGCGGAAACAACGGAGTGAGACGCTCGCGACGGTCCCAGAAAGCGACACGCTCACGGTAGCTGGGCTCAACGGTTGCGCCGTCTACCGGCGTACGGGGAGGCTGGCGTCGTGGACGACCGCTCGGACTCTGAGACCGTCGGGCAGGGCCGCGGCTTGTGATTCGAGGTGGGCTCTGAGCCCGCGCCGGTTTCGATCGGACTGGCTGATGTTCTTCTCGTTCGTCATCTGGTTCGAGTCAAAGTCGACGACTAGGTAGATGCCGTGTGTCTGCGCGCCGGAGGTCAGGTATTCACCAGCGAGCTGTGTCACGAGGTTGCTGCGAACGCCCCGGTTCCAAATACCCTTCACCTCGACAACCACGACCAAATGTTCGCCAGTGTTCAAATCGCGTACCTCAACTCGCAGATCCTGGCGGCTTCCCACCCCCCTGCCTGCGGCGTTGGACACCTCGACCTCACGATTGATGATCAGACCACTGCCCAGCAGCAAACGGAGAGAGTGGCAATACCAGTCGCTGATCTGGTTCTCGTCCTTCGGGTTACTGAAGCCCACCCCCGTGTTCCAGAGTGCGAATGCTTGAGGAGTTTCCCCACGCAACCAGCCTTGCACTTCATCGAGAGCATCCAAGACAATCTGCAGTACGTCATCGCTGGTTCGAGCAAGCCTCGCGGGTCCTTTTCCGATGAGAGTCGAGTACTCCTCGATGGACAGCGGGCTCCAGCCGTTCACTCGAAACGCTTCCCGTGCCGCAACGAGCGCATAATCGAGCTCAACGGTCGAGATACGTTCATTGGCAGCAAGAAGTGCGAGGAGCCCCTCTCGTGTTCCGCCCGCGGCGACGCTGCGAAGGAGCTCAGATCTCCATCGGGCGAGATCCTCCCGTGGCGTCACGGCGTGCACTCCGGGCTCAAACGACTCTGTCTCGGGCGGGAAGAGCGTGGCCAACCGAACGTAGATGGCAACTCTCTTTGCCGGGTCGACCTGGCGAATGCGCTCGCTGGCAAACCGCTCGTGCTGCGCAATCTTGAGCAAGATCGGGCTCGCAAGTTCCGGTCGATTCGTACAGAAAGCTTCGAGCAGGTCGTAACCCAACTCAGCATCGAATGCTGTCAGTGCACTCAGAGTTGCTGCGATTTCTTGTTCGTCCGGGCTATCAAGGACAATCTTGCGAACCCACGCTGTGGCACCGTCGGTATCGACGTGTAGGTAGAGGTCGATCAGCGAAGATCGATCGCTGCCTCCAGCTCGGATCGCTCTACGAAGCGCCATGAATTGAGCTGGGCGGACGAACCCGTCGAGGTCGGCTATCGTTCCAGCGTGAGATGTCCCACGTGCGATCCGAGCAAGGAACGCATCGATGGCGCGCGCAAGATTGCCTGGCGAGGTTGAATCAGACAAAGTGAGCAGTCCTCGACGGACCCGTCTCGCGTCGGCTTCACCGGGGCCCAGCTGTGCTTCGAGCAAGGCAATATTCGCAATGTCCCATTGGACCTCGGAGACAGATTTCAGATCTGTCGAGCGATGAAGGTAAAGCGTATGTAGCGCCCGATACGCAGCTTGGATACCGAAGTAGATTGTGTTGCGTTTCAGCCGCATTGGGAACGGTCGTTCGGGAGTAGTGAGCGCGCCAATGTAGTCTCGGGCGAGGTCGAGGATAAGAGTCCGCTCTCGGTCGCTGAACAGTGCGATGTTCTCGGTTGACAGCAGGTCGGGACCCGGGTCGTGCACGTACCGGCTCAATTCGAGGTCTACATCGAGCCAACGCGCCAATAGCCAGAACCTGGTCGGTTCATTTTGGACGTCGAGCATTATTCGTCGGACCGTCGAGACGTACTCTTCGGGCGACATCGCTCGCGAGTGTACATCCGGTGCGCTCCTGTGATTCATCTCCCAGATCGCTCGAGCGTGTGTGGCTACGTCCGAACCGAGGTCAATGGGGTCGAAGTAGCGGCGCAGCCGCGCCCATAACGGAGTCTCCTGCTGGCCCCACGCCCATGCCATGTCTAGATCGTTCGTTGGGTCCAGCAGCCGGTCGAGGAGGTTCATCCATGCATCCAGTTCCTGAGCTGGGGCTTCCATTGCGCGCTCCTTCAGCCATGGCAGATCAGAGCTGGATACGAGTGGCTCGTTATCAGCGTCGCGCGCACTCAGAACAACGAACCAGAGGGGAAGATCCCCTTCTTCAAGCGCGACGAGTCTCGTTACCAGATCCCGCAGCGCGGTCGGGACGACTTCCGACCTCGAGAATGGAAGCCTGTCGCGACCGCGGCCGAGCCGGTACGCGACGACCCGCGCCACGGCGACCATAGCGTCTGCCGGAAGATCCTCTGCAGACAGCGCGCACGTGACTGCCGCATCGATCGTCCCCCCAAGCGCGTTGAATTCGTCGTCGAATCCATCGTCGGTCTCCGACCTGCGGTCTAAGGATGAGGCCCACCAATCAAGCAAGACGCTTGCCAGATCTAGGCTCACGTTCTGTGAGAGTTGCGAGAGAAACAGGTAGTAGGACCCCACAAAGTGCTCGCGCGGTTCGACCAGTGCGCCGACCAACTCTTTTGGGGTGATGAAGTCTGGCCAAAGTGCAGCCAGAAGCGAACCTCGCAGTTCCTGGTGGTCGTCTCCAGCGAAGAGCTCCGGGTCCCGCAAATTGACGCGACTGAGGACAACAGCGACCCGGTGCGTTCGCACTACCTCAGCGACTCGCTCCCGCACTCGAAGTGCGGTGCTGCAATCTTCTAGAAGCGCCAGAAGGGTCTTCTCGAGTCCAGGCACATACGAGTCTCGCAGTATGCGTAGCGCGACAACCTGCGTCGTTTCTGGGCCTGCCAGGTACTGCTCGAAGTCCGCTGCCATCTCTGGGTAACGAAGACCGGACAGCTCGTCCCTCCAAGCGAGTGCTCGGTCGACCTCTTCGGCACGCTCCAGGAGACGGCCCACCATGTCACGCGCGAGGTGAGGTAAGTCATCCGTGATGCGGTTCCTAACCAGAGTCAGCGGATCCGCATCCAGCAGCCACTTGAAGTCATCAGGCTGCTGCGCCACCAGCCAAGTCGCAACATCTGCCATCTGCGGTGGAATGGCCATGGTTTCCGCGACAGTAAGGACTGATCTCAGCGCCGAATGAGACAGTCCCGCTCGATGGATATGGTTTGCCGCGAGAAAGTCCTTCAGCTGACGATGGGAGAACTGTCTCTCGTTGAAGCCCGTTGTTGCAAAGAGGGAAGTGCGCAGCGCACTCTGCAGATCATGGTTCGTGAGTTCAAGCCGGGTTCCCTCGACACGCTCTGTGCCAAGCAGGCGTTCCGTTTGTAATCCGACCGATGGCTCCCCAACATTGAATAAGGCGAAGGATCCGACCTCGCTGAACGTTGAAAAGGCGGCGAGTCGCTCAACGGCGGCGCGTTGCCGGATGGGGAAGGCTTCTTCGTGCGGGATTGGCGTATACCGGTCAACCGCGTCCTCGCCGGACATCAGGGAAATCGCTCTCTCGAACACGCGTCCCCTTGAGTCGGGAAACCGACCGTCCGCTCGGAAGATCGTGAACAGCAGACTGAGCGTCAAGGGCGTTGCCGCCAGAGACTGGAGGCGATGCCGGCCGACCTCGCGCAGGAATTCTTCGCTGTCCACCCCGAGCGAATCGGCGATCGAGACAACGTTGGCACGCTGCAGCGGGAGGAGCACATGGACCGCTCCCGGGTCTAGCTCCTCAAAGAGTTCGTCTAGCGCTCGGACCGACTCGGCGGTTCGACAGGCAGCGATGATGCGCCAACCGTTTTGCATGAGCGCGCCGAGCCGGCGCTCAAGAAACCTTACAAAGGTTCTGATCAGAACCCGAGTCTCGTCGACGCTATCGAGCAAGAGAATGCGCGACCGGCCCTCCTCGGTGTTCGTCTCCTCGACGCGGTCGAACGCGGACTCGAGGGACGCTTCCGAGTAGCAGTCTCGCAGGTCCAGGAGGCGCACAGCGTCCGTGCCCCGTGTGAGCACGTCGGCAAGATTCCGAAGGGCCGTGGTCTTTCCTGCCCCTGGTTCGCCGAGCACAAGGCTTGCGCGACGTCCTGCAAGGTCGGCGAGTGGGATCGCATATCCGGCGTCGTTCTCCGGAGCGAAGTCCTCCGGGTATGCGTATCCACGAGGCGAAACAAAACGATCTACGGCAAGCACGGCATCAAGCTACGGCACAGCAGTCCCCCTCGACATAGCGCAACACAAGGACTCGCTCGAGTCTCTGCCAGGTGGTCGACCACCGTTGGTGCCGTTGCAGTTGTGATACACGCCTTCCATCGAGGTGCGGGCGGCAACGATGAGGCCTCGGATGGACGCTAGATAGCGTTGTGAACATGACCGACGCGAAGACGCCTCGCATGCTACTCGTGGAGTTCGAACAAGCACTATTGCGTGAGCGCTACGCGAAACGAAACGGGAGGGAAATCCTCCTCCCACCAGATAGGCAGCTTGTAGAGCTACTCCGCGGGCTTGTAAACGCGCTCCCCGATTAGTTCACTC
>NZ_MKTR01000006.1:0-13593 GCF_001898325.1 Microbacterium sp. 67-17 | reverse complement strand
CCAGAACTGGATAACGAATACGACGCCACCGAGCCAGGAGCGGGCGAGTCACTGAGGTTCGAGCTGTCGTATCCAAGAAGCGCAACGTCTCATTTCGCAGTCAACAACCTTGCACCCCAATAACTTGCATGCAAAGCTTCTCGTGTGACCCAAGGCTCCGTGACCCTCGAGGATTCCGTGTGCTTCGCGGTGTACTCCGCCGCGCAGGCCACCGTGCAGCTCTACCGCGATCTGCTCGCGCCGTGGGGCGTGACCTATCAGCAACTGCTCGTGCTCGGCATCCTGTGGCGTGACGAATCGGCCACTCCGGGGCGCATCGCTGCAGAACTGCACCTCGACGCCAGCACGATCACGGGACTCGTCAATCGCCTCGAAGCCGCGGGGCTCGTCATCCGTTCCCGCCCGGCCGGCGATCGGCGCACCGTGATGGTGACTGCGACCGAGGCATCCGCGAATCTGCAAGCGTCCCTGCACCGCGTCGCGGGGTGCGTCGCCGACGCGATGAAGATGGACCCGGATGCTGCGCACAGCCTCATCAGCTCGCTTCACGATCTGCGCGAGAACCTCACCAGCGCCGATCGCCCCTCGCTTCGCTCCGCCTAACCCCTCCCGAAAGGACCCCGCCCATGGACCTCAGCACCATCCCCGTCACCACGATCCGCGGTGAGCAGACCACGTTCGGCGCGCTCACCGAGGGCAAGGCGGCTCTCGTGGTCAACGTCGCCTCCCGCTGCGGGCTGGCGCCCCAGTACGAGCAGCTCGAGCAGTTGCAGAAGACCTACGGCGAGCGTGGGTTCACGGTGATCGGGTTCCCGAGCAACCAGTTCCTGCAGGAGCTGAGCACGGAAGAGAAGATCGCCGAGTACTGCTCCGCCACCTGGGGGGTCACCTTCCCGATGTCTGAGAAGGTCAAGGTCAACGGCAAGAACGCTCACCCGCTGTACCAGGAGCTGACCACCGTCGCCGGCGCTGACGGCAAGGCGGGCAAGATCAGCTGGAACTTCGAGAAGTTCGTCATCAGCCCCGACGGACGCGTGTGGCGGTTCAGCCCCCGCACCCTGCCCGACGCTCCCGAGGTCATCGAGGCGATCGAAGCGGCACTCCCCGCCTGATCACGACCGGATCTGCCCCCACCCGGTGGTTGGACGGACGTCCTTCAAGCCTCCACGTACTCCTGCCTGACCACGCCCCGGGTCGCGACCTCGATGTACCCGAAGTCGTGGTCAGAGTTCAGGATGACAGCGTCATTGACGACCGCGTAGGCCGCGATGAGGCAATCGAACGCCGCCGCCGCGCGCACGAGCCCGGAATCCCAGAGCGCCTGCTGGATGTCGAGCGCCTGGCGCTCGTCGGGATGCTCCCAGGCAGGCAGAAGTTGCGCCATGTCTGCGCGGAGTTCCTGGTACTCCTGCGGATTCCGTGCCGAATGGCAGTACTCGAGAACCTGAGGCGGGCAGGTGATGAGCAGGTGCGCGGGCGACAGCTCTCGGAGTCTGGTCGCGATCGCCTCACTCGTTGAGGCTCTCTGCCAGATGCTGTTGTCGACGAGGTACGTCGTCACTGGCCAGCAATCGCCGCCGGCGGGATCGTCGGAGCATCGATTTGGTCGGGTTCGAAGGTGCGGGCAATGATTCGCTCGACAGCGGCAGGCTGGCGACGAACGGCGATAAGAGTGCGCAGCGCGAGATCTACCGTTTCGCGATTGGAGGTCGTGCCAGCGAGCTCCTTCGCCTGGCGCAGCTCATCCGGGTCGATATCGATTGACGTGACGGCCATGGACCCCTCCCCCGATTTGTATAGAGCAGTATATAGACTCCCTACCCGCGGCGGACCTCAGCCGCGCATGGCAACGCCGCGGCGCCAATAGCCCATGAACGCGACCTGCGCGCGATGGATGCCGAGGTCCTTCACGAGGTGGCGGCGCAGGGTCGTGACGACCGAGCTCTCCCCCGCGATCCAGAAGTAGCGATCGATCGCCTCGACCGCGTCATCCAGTTCCTCACCCGAGCCTGAGAAGACCGGGGTCTCCCACAGGAGTTCTTCGGTGCCGTCATCCGTGACCGTCACGGTCGCCGTCGCACCCAGATGACCGAGCACGGTCGGGATGAGCTGCGACCCGTTCGCCGCGCCCTCCCGCGCGACCCAGCGCACCTCGACGCCCGCGGGCGCATCGATCGCGAGCGCATCCTCGGCGTGCGGCACCTCGATGACCGCGAGACCGACAGCGTCGCGATCGATGTCTTCGAGGATGCGGGCAATCGCCGGCGCTGCGGTCTCATCGCCCGCGAGCAGAATCTCCCGCGCCTCGCCGGGCGCATACTCGATGCCGCCACCGTTCGGGCGACCCCGGCGCGGACCGATGATCAGCAGTTCATCGCCCACGGATGCCTCACTCGCCCACGCCGACGCGGGACCGGTGAATCCGGGCTCGAGGTGCAGCACGAAGTCGATGACGACAGAGGTTCCGCCGTCCTCGACGCGCAGCTCCCGAATCGAGTAGGTGCGCATCGAGCCGCGCTCCTGCTCGGGAACGGCGAGGAACGCCGCCCACCAGTCACCATCCGGGTGCTCAAGGTCGGGAAGCCGGCCCGAGCTCGGCGGGAAGATCAGCTTGATGCGCTGGTCGAGAATGCGGTCGGGGTCACCGAAGTTGTCGAGGTCCGCACCGCCGAAGGTGATGCGCGCGAAGCTCGGCGAGAGCAGTTCGACAGAGCGCACGACAGCCCGCGCCACAACGAACGGCGACGCCTCGAGAACGGTGGATTCAGCGGCGGACATGGTGCCTCCCCATGGGCAGAACGACGGGCGAACCCGAGACGGGATCGGGAATGACTCTGCTGTCCATCCCGAACACGTCGCGAACAAGGTCTTCGGTGACGACCGCGTCGGGCGCCCCACACGCGTGAACCTGGCCGTCCTTCATGGCGACGAGCTCATCGGCATAGCGCGCCGCGAGGTTCAGATCGTGCAGCACCATGACGATCGTTGTGCCGCGGCTGCGGTTCAGGTCGGTGAGCAGGTCGAGCACCTCGATCTGGTGCGCGACGTCGAGGAAGGTCGTCGGCTCATCCAGCAGCAGGATGCCGGTCTCTTGCGCGAGCGCCATCGCGATCCACACGCGCTGACGCTGCCCGCCTGAAAGCTCGTCGACCGAGCGGTCGGCAAGGTCTGCGATGTCAGTGGCCTCGAGCGACTCCGCCACGACCTGATAGTCCTTGGCACTCCAGCGGGCGAGCATGCGCTGGTGCGGATGCCGCCCCCGACCCACGAGATCGGCAACGGCGATGCCCTCGGGCGCGATGGGGTTCTGCGGCAACAGGCCGATCTCGCACGCGATCTGCTTCGTCGGCGTTCGGTGGATCTCGCGCCCATCGAGCACGACCCGCCCGGCCTGCGGCGGGAGCAGACGCGCGAACGCTCGCAGCAGCGTCGACTTACCGCATCCGTTGGCCCCGACGATCGTTGTGATGGCGCCGGTGCGGATCTGCAGGTCGAGGTCGCTGACGACGACGCGGTCGCCGTACGCGAGCGCGAGGCCCTCGGCGGCGAGCCGGTGACCGACCGAACCCGGCACCGGTGCCGGATCGCGCGATGCCGCCACGGCGGCCGGGGCGGCGGGCGCGGCATCCGGCTCGCGAAGCGTCGCTGTAAGAGGCGGGTTCACAGGGATCCTCCCGACCGGTGCGTACGCACCAACAGATAAACGAGGTAGGGCGCGCCGAGGATGCCGGTGATGACCCCGACGGGATAGCGCGACTCGAAAGCCCACTGGCCGACAAGATCAGCAACCAGCACCAGTAGTGCCCCGACAAGGCCCGCCGGCAGCAGGAGCGAGGGTCCGGGGCCGAGCAGCCGCGCGGCGATCGGCCCCGCCATGAAGGCGACGAACGCGATGGGGCCAGTTGCCGCGGTGGCAAAGGCCAGCAAGATGACGGCGCCGAGGATGAACAGCACGCGAGTGGGCGAGACGCGCACGCCGAGCGCTGCGGCCGAGTCATCACCCAGGCGCAGGATGTCGAGATCGCCGCTGCGCGCGAGCATCACCGGCACGACGAGCAGCATCACGATCGCGAGCGGCACGAGCCGTTCCCAGGATGCGTTGTTCAGGCTCCCCGAGAGCCACTGCATCGCCGCCTGCAGGTCCCATTCGGCGGCCCCCGACAGCAGGTATGCGATGAGGCTCTGGATCATCGCGGCGACGCCGATGCCGATGAGGATGAGGCGGGCGCCGGCGAACCCGCTGCGGCTGGAAAGCAGGTAGATCGCACCGGCTGTGACGATGGCGCCGACGAGGGCGACGGCCGACACGGCGACGTCGCTCAGCGAGAAGACGATGATGCCAGTGACGGCGGCAAGGCTCGCGCCGGCGCTGATGCCGATGACATCGGGGGATGCGAGCGGATTCCGCAGCATCGTCTGGAACGTCACACCCGCCATCCCGAACGCGAAGCCCGAGAACAGGGCGAGCACGGCACGCGGCAGGCGCAGCTCGCCGACGGTGAAGGATGCCCCGGGCACGCTCTCGCCGAAGATGACGCGCAGAACCTCGACCGGCGTATAGAAGGTGTGGCCGACCATCGTGCTGATGGCGACGACGGCCAAGACGATCACGGCGAGGATGGCGGTGGTCACGGTCCAGCGGCGGCGACGGATGCGGCGCCCACGAGCGATCGCGGCGGCAGTCGTCGAGACCGCAGCCGGGGTGGTCGTAGGGACGAGGACGGCGGTCATAGCTCGCGCACCTTCTGGCGACGAACGATCCAGATGAACACCGGCGCTCCGATAAGCGCGGTCACGATGCCGACTTCGATCTCTTCGGGTTTGGCGACCAGGCGCCCGACGATGTCGGCGGCAAGCAGCAGCACGGCCCCGCCGATTGCCGACAGCGGCAGCAGCCAGCGGTGGTCGGGCCCGACGAGCAGCCGCACGAGGTGCGGGATGACGAGGCCGACGAACGCGATCGGGCCGGCGATCGCGGTTGCTGCACCGCAGAGGATGACGGCGCCGGCCGACGAGATCAGCCGAGTGCGTGACACGTGCTCACCGAGCCCCGCAGCGAGGTCATCGCCGAGGGCGAGGGAGTTCAGGCCGCGCGCCGTGGCAAGCACGATGAGTGCACCGATCAGGAGCACGGGGGCGACGACGGCGATGCGATCCCATTCGGCCCCGCCGACGCCGCCGATCTGCCAGAACCGGAACGTCGCCATGACGTCGATGCGCGGCAGCAGGATGGCGCTGACGAGCGATGCGAGGGCGGCCGAGGTCGCGGCCCCGGCAAGTGCGAGCTTGAGCGGTGTCGCTCCCCCGCGTCCGAGCGAGCCGACGGCGTAGACGAAGATCGCCGCCGCGGCAGCTCCCAGGATCGCGAGGCCCATCTGCCCGTAGGGGTCCATGATGCCCAAGAACGCGATCCCGGCGACGACGGCCAGCGCAGCGCCGCTCATGACGCCGAAGATGCCGGGGTCGGCCAGCGGATTGCGGGTGACGGCCTGCATGCTCGCCCCCGCCAGGGCGAGAGAGGCGCCGACGAGAATCGCGAGTACGGTGCGCGGCATCCGTTTGATGACCGCCGCAGACTCGATCGACGTGGCGTTACCCGAAAGACCGGCGACGAGATCGGCGGGGCCGACGTCAGCGACCCCGAAGGCGACGGATGCCACGGCGAGCACCACGAGGAGAGCGATCCCCGCGATCAGCCACGCGACGCGCACCGATACCGATCGTCGCAACGAGGCGACGGCCGGTACCGGTGCGGGCGCGTGGAGGGTGGTCACTGCTGTGCAGAAACTCCGGACGCGAGCAGGGCGAAGTAGTCGTCGATGCCCCACCCGATCGACAGCGGCGACGGGTTCGCGGATGCCGCCAGCGGCGTGTTGTTCTCGAGCACGACGATCGAGCCGTTGGCAATCGCCGGGATCTGCGAGAGCAGCGGGTCTGCCCGCAGCTGCTCCACGATGTCGCTGCCGGGGTCACCGTAGGTGACGAAGACGTCGACGTCCGCGAAGCGATCCGCCTCTTCGGCGCTGACCGAGGTGTAGAACTCCTCGGTGGCAGCCGACTCGTCGGCGACGATCTCGGGAACGGGGAAGCCGATGCTCTCGAGGAAGCCGGGGCGCGTGTCGTGGCTGGTGTAGAAACCGATCTGGCTGAAATCGGCGGGGTCGATGTAGCTGAAGAGGATGCGTGCGCCGTCGAGCTCGGGGTAGTTCTCGAGCGAAGCCGAGACCGTCTCGTGCAGTTCGTCGATGAGCTCATCGCCCTCGGCCGAGAGACCCAATGCGGCGGAGTTCATGCGGATCATGTCCTCATAAGAGGTGCCCCACGCGACCTCGGGGTACGCGACGACCGGGGCGATCTTCGACAGGGTGTCGTAGTCCTCCTGCGTGAGCCCCGAGTAGGCGGCAAGGATGACGTCGGGCTGCGTGTCTGCCACGGCCTCGAAGTCGATGCCGTCGGTCTCATAGAACAGGACGGGCGTCTCGGCGCCGAGCTCCTCGAGCTTGTCTTCGACCCACGGCAGCACACCGTCGCCATCGTCGTCACCCCAGGTGGCCTTGCTCATGCCCACAGGCACGACGCCCAGGGCAAGCGGCACCTCGTGGTTCGACCAGGCGACGGTCGCGACCCGCTCGGGCTTCGCTTCGATGACGGTCTCGCCGTACGCGTGCTCGATCGTGACGGGAAAGCCACTGTCGGACTCGGATTCGGTCGTGACGGCATCCGTCGATGACGAACAGGCGGCAAGGGAACCGGTCAGGGCCACGGCGATGCCGACGGCGATGAGACGGGAGGCGCGCACGAGCGCTCCTTTCGTGGGTTGCTGTGGGAGGCTCACTTTCGAATTGGTAAGCCTTGCCTAACCTACCTTGCGGCCGAACCATCCCTCAATCTGAAGGTTCTTTCAGCACACCCTGTCAACTTTGTTGACTCCTTCTCTAGACTGGGATCACGCGGTCCCGAAACCGCGATCGACTCAAGGAGGAGACATGGCCAAAGACAAGGCGCTCAGCGCAAAATCATCGATCGGCGCGTGGTTGAAGCATCCCGTCGGCGGCCCAATCCTGCGCGATCTGCTCGCGCAGGGAGGTCAGACCGAATCGGCACTGGCCCCCGTCAAACTCTTCTCGCTCGAACGCGTTGCCTCAATGAGCGGCGGACGGATGCCGCAGGAAATGATCGACGACATGGTTCGTCGCGCCAACGATCCGAACGCCCTCGCCGCTGCGCCCGTGACGGACGACGATGACGAGGATGACGAGGACGAGCTCCCCGCTCCCCCGATGGCTGCCCCCTGGGTGGAGCGCATCACGCCCGGCAGATTCGATGGCAAGACGGTCATCGTGACCGGCGCCGGTTCGGGAATCGGACGCGCCGTGGCTGCGCGCGTCGCCGCCGAGGGTGGGAAGGTCGTCGCTGTCGACATCTCGCAGGAGCGGCTCGATGCGGCTGTTGCCGAGATGCCCGGCGCTGTCGCGGTTGCCGGCGACATCACGTCGGAAGACGCGATCGCGAAGGTCGTCGCGGCAGCCGGCGGACGCGTCGACGGGCTCGCGAACGTCGCCGGGATCATGGACGACATGACGCCACTGCATGAAGTGAGCGACGCGGTCTGGTCGCGGGTCATGGCGGTGAACGTGGAAGGAACGTTCCGACTCACTCGGGCAGTTCTCCCCCTCATGCTCGAGGCCGGTGGCGGATCGATCGTGAATGTCGCCTCCGAGGCAGGGCTTCGGGGCTCGGCTGCGGGCCTCGCCTACACGACGTCGAAGCACGCCGTCGTGGGCCTCACGAAGAGCACATCGTTTATGTACGCGGGGAAGAATATTCGCGTGAACGCTGTCGCTCCCGGGCCCGTTGCCACCGGAATCGAGGCCTCGTTCGCCTCCGAACTCGGCCAGGAGCGGGTCGGGCTCGCGATGACGATCCTGCCGCCGATCGCCGAGGCCGCGCAGCTCGCGGCATCCATCACCTGGCTACTGAGCGATGATGCGACCAACGTGACGGGCGTCATCTTGCCCTCCGACGGCGGTTGGTCTGCGATCTGAATCAGCCAGTGATCGCTGCCTGTAGCAGCGCGCCGTAGCGACGGATGAGGGTCTCGCGCTCCACATGCGCGAGACCCTCATCGCGCACGATCCAGAGGCTGTAGAGCAGGCCGCCGACCACGGAGGCAGCCATCCGCGCGCGGGTGTCGGCATCGGCCGCGTGCGCCGGCGATGCCGCGATTCGCGTGCGAAACGGCCGCACGAAGCCCTCTTCGTGCGCGGCGCGCAGGTGCGTCCAGATACCCCCGGAGTCGCTGGCGCGCATGAGCGCCAGGTAGATGCCGCGGATGTCGGCGTCGTCGTCGAGGATGAACGCGATGAACCGCTCACCGAGCGTCTCGAGCGGACCCTCGAAGGCCGCCGCCGCGACCTGCACCTCCATGGTCTCCATGAAGAGCTCTTCTTTCGAACCGAAGTGACGGATGACCAGAGCCGGGTCGACCGCAGCCTCGCTAGCGATCTCACGTACGGACGTTCGCGCGTAGCCGTTCTCGGCGAAGAGACGCCGCGCAGCCTCCCAGATCGCCCGCTTCGAGGCTGGCGCGTGTTCGGGCAGGCTCATTCCCCCATGGTCGCACGTCGCTCTCTCGCCAGCAGGATGCCCGACTGCGGGCCCCACGGTTCTGATTTCCTCCCCGAAGGCCCGTCGCATCTGCGGATTCCGCACATATGACCGCGATGCTCGACGCTTTCAGTTGTCTTCCGTCGGTTCCTCTGCGATGATCGTCGCGTGGCAGATCGCACTCCCCGGGTTCCTCAGCTCGATGACATCTCGCGCGCGATCGTCGAGCACCTGCAAGCCGACGGTCGGCGCTCCTACGCCGACATCGGCAAGGCGGTCGGGCTCTCGGAGACTGCCGTGCGCAACCGCGTGCAGCGGCTCGTCGACGCGGGAGTCATGCAAATCGTCGCGGTCACCGATCCCCTGCAGCTCGGCTTCGCCAGGCAGGCGATGGTCGGCATCCGCACCTCGGGAGACTCGACGCGGATCGCCGCCGAGGTCTCGGCCCTTCCCGAAGTCACCTACGTGGTGCTCACCGCGGGCAGCTTCGATGTGCTCGCCGAGGTCGTCTGCGCCTCGGATGACGAACTCATCGATCTGCTCAACAAGCGCGTCCGCGCGATCGACGGCGTCGTCGCCACCGAGTCCTTCGTCTACCTCCGCCTGGTGAAACAGCTTTACGACTGGGGCACCCAGTCATGAATCACAGCACCGTGATCACACCCACAGACATCGTGACTACGCCCCGAAAGGACATTCCATGAACTCCCCCGCCGATCTGCAGAAGAAGGCCCAAGACCACCTGTGGATGCACTTCACCCGCCAGTCGGTGCTGGACAGCTCCGGGGTGCCCATCATCGTGCGCGGCGAAGGCCACCACATCTGGGATGACCGCGGCAAGCGCTACTTCGACGGACTGTCCGGTCTGTTCGTGGTCAACGCCGGCCACGGTCGCAAGCGCCTCGCCCAGGCCGCCGCGAAGCAGGCTGAGGAACTCGCGTTCTTCCCGCTGTGGTCGTACGCACACCCGTCGGCGATCGAACTGGCCGACCGCCTCGCCGACGAGGCGCCGGGAGACCTGAACCGGGTGTTCTTCACCACCGGTGGCGGCGAAGCGGTCGAGACCGCCTTCAAGCTCGCCAAGCAATTCTGGAAGCTGCAGGGCCAGCCCCTCAAGCACAAGGTCATCTCACGGTCGATCGCCTACCACGGCACCCCCCAGGGAGCCCTGGCAATCACTGGCATCCCGGTCATGAAGGCTCCGTTCGAGCCTCTCGTGCCCGGCGCTTTCCGGGTGCCGAACACCAACGCGTACCGCGCCGAAGAGGCGGGATTCGTCTGGGACGGCGAGGGCGATCGCCTGGAGGCTTTCGGGCGCTGGGCTGCGGACCGCATCGAAGAGATGATCCTGTTCGAAGGCCCCGAGACGGTTGCTGCCGTCTTCCTCGAGCCGGTGCAGAACTCGGGCGGATGCTTCCCCCCTCCCCCCGGCTACTTCCAGCGCGTCCGCGAGATCTGCGACCGTCACGACGTGCTGCTGGTCTCGGATGAGGTCATCTGCGCGTACGGCCGCATTGGCCACACCTTCGCCTGCAACGCATACGACTACGTGCCCGACATCATCACCTCCGCCAAGGGACTCACGAGCGGCTACTCACCGCTGGGAGCCACCGTGATCTCGGACCGGATCTACGAGCCGTTCCGCCACGGTCACACCTCGTTCCTGCACGGCTACACCTTCGGTGGACACCCGGTCTCGGCAGCGGTCGCACTGGAGAACCTCGCGATCTTCGACGAGGAGGGCCTGAACGAGCGCGTCCGCGAGAACTCGCCGCTGTTCCGGGCATCCCTCGAGAAGCTGCTAGACCTGCCGATCGTCGGCGACGTGCGCGGTGACGGCTACTTCTTCGGGATCGAGCTCGTGAAAGACAAGGCGACGCGCGAGACGTTCAACGACGACGAGTCTGAGCGGCTCCTGCGCGGATTCCTCTCCGGCGCTCTCTATGACGCGGGCCTGTACTGCCGCGCCGATGACCGCGGCGACCCCGTCATCCAGCTCGCACCGCCGCTCACGATCGGACCTTCGGAGTTCGACGAGCTCGAGCAGATCCTGCGCGACGTTCTCACGCGCGCCGCAAGCCTGCTGTAGCGGATTCGAAAGCTGCGGATTCCGGCCACGTCGGAATCCGCAGCTTTCGTGCGTGAAACCGTCGCGCAGATTACTTGAAACGACAGATTCCTGTATCAAGTTTGTTTCGGGCTGCGGAAAACGCTTGCCGCCTCGGGTGAGGTCATGGCACGATCGCTGACAATCCGTGCACAGCACGCATTCAGCTGATTGAGGTGACCGACTATGCCCGACCGTCCACTCCCCTCCGATCCGATGATCCGAGCGCTGATCTCGCAGGCCCGCGCAGCGCAGATCTCCCGACGCGGCGTGCTCGCCGGCGCCGGCGCTCTATCGCTCATGGGATTCCTCGCGGCTTGCACCGGTCGCGTCGGCGGTTCGGACTCCACGGGCGGCTCAGCGCTGACTGCCCCCGAAGACCTCTCGTCGAGCGTGAAGACTCTGACGTGGGCGAACTGGTCGTTCTACCTCGACGAGGATGACGAGGGCAACCACCCGACGCTGCAGGCGTTCGAGGACCAGACCGGCATCACCGTCAATTACGACGTCGCGATCGACGACAACAACACCTACTTCGCGAAGGTGCGCGACCAGCTCGCGCTCGGCCAGGGCATCGGCGCCGACACCGTGTGCCTCACCGACTGGATGGCAAACATCTGGATCGCCTCCGGCTATACGCAGGCCTTTGACAAGGCCAACATGGGCAACGTCTACGCGAACCTCAACCCGAGCCTGATGAACCCGAGCTTCGACCCGGGCCGCGCCAACTCCGTGCCGTGGCAGTCAGGATTTGCGGGTCTCGCGTGGAACACCGAGAAGCTCCCCAACGGCCTGGCATCCATTGACGACCTGTGGAACCCCGACCTGAAGGGTCGCGTCGGCGTGCTCAGCGAGATGCGCGACACGATTGGCCTCATCATGCTCAGCCAGGGCGTGGATATCACCTCCGACTCGTGGGGCGACACCGAGTTCCAGAACGCGATCGACGTCTTCGCGAAGCAGGTCTCGGACGGCCAGATCCGCAACATCAAGGGCAACTCGTACGCCGACGACCTCATCAACGAAGACACACTCGCCGCGATCGTGTGGTCGGGAGACATCACCGCGATCAACGCGGAGGTCGGCTACGACAAGTTCGGGTTCGCCCTCCCCGACTCGGGCGGGACGCTCTGGAGCGACAACTTCATGATCCCGATCGGCTCGCAGCAGAAGACCAACGTCGAGACGTTGATCGACTACTACTACCAGCCCGAGGTCGCCGCCGAGGTCGCCGCCTGGGTGAACTACATCACCCCCGTCGTCGGAGCACAGGAAGCGATGGCCGACATCGACCCCGAGATGGTCGATAACCAGCTCATCTTCCCCGACGAGGCGACGCTCGCGAATGCGTACATCTTCCGGGCGCTCAGCAACCAGGAGCAGGAGAAGTACAACGCAGAGTTCGAAGCCGTCGGACTCGGCGCCTGATCCCGCATGAGCGCTACGACACCCGAGGCCGGTGCCGACCTCGAGCTCCGCGGCATCCGTAAGACCTTCCCCGGCTTCACCGCTCTGCACGATCTGGACCTGGTGATTCCGGCGGGCTCGTTCTTCGCCCTGCTCGGCCCATCGGGCTGCGGCAAGACGACGACCCTGCGCATCGTCGCGGGCCTCGAGCGACCCACCGCGGGATCGATTTCGATCGGCGGCAAGGACGTGACATCCGTGCCGCCGCACAAGCGTCCCGTGAACACGGTCTTCCAGAGCTACGCGCTCTTCCCGCACATGACGGTGCAAGAGAACGTCGAGTTCGGTCTTCGCCGACGCAAGGTGACGGATGCCTCAAGCCGCGCCCTCGACGCGCTCAAGCTCGTCGAACTCGATCATGTCGCGGGGCGTAAGCCTTCGCAGCTGTCGGGTGGTCAGCAGCAGCGTGTCGCGCTCGCGCGAGCGGTCGTCAACCGGCCGGCACTGCTGCTGCTGGACGAGCCCCTCGGCGCCCTCGACCTGAAGCTGCGTCGCCAGATGCAGTCCGAACTGAAGACGATTCAGGACGAGGTCGGGATCACCTTCCTGCACGTCACCCACGACCAGGAAGAGGCCATGACGATGGCCGACACCGTGGCCGTCATGAACCACGGACGCATCGAGCAGATGGGCCCGCCGCAGGAACTGTACGAACTCCCCCGCACCGGGTTCGTCGCGAGCTTCCTCGGGCAGTCGAACCTGATTGCCGCGACGGTCGAATCAGCGGCAGGTGGCACCCTCGTCGCGCGCACTGCGGCAGGGGGCACACTGCGGATGCCGATCGAGCGCGCCGTCGCGACATCCGGCCAGATCACCGTTGGCGTTCGGCCCGAGAAGCTGATGCTGGCTGCCGAAGCACCCACGACCGACGACAACATCCTCGGGCCTGGACGCATCACCGACCTCTCGTTCACCGGTGTGAGCACGCAGTACACCGTCGAGATGCCGGGTATCGGACCCGTCGGCGTGTTCGAGCAGAACATGGTGTTCGGCTCGGTCTTCTCGGTGGGAAGCGAAGTCTGGGTGCGCTGGCGACCCGAGCACACGTTCGGGCTGGATGCCGACGCCCAGGCAGGTGCTGCCGAAGCCATCGCCGACAGCGAGGATTCCTAGCCATGGCGATGTCGGCGCTGGCTGTCGCCGATACCAAGAAGGCCTCGCCGCAGCGACGCGCCAGCTGGGTGGCGTTCGCGCTGTTGCTGCCGGGACTCGCCTACCTCGCGCTGTTCTTCCTCGTCCCGTTCGTCTCGCTGCTCATCACCTCGTTCGGCGTCAACGACACGTCCCAGTACGGCGCGTTCTACTACGCGTTCAACTGGGCTTGTCAAGTCTTCTGTGTAAGCGGGTTGGTGTTGGTGGTTAGAGGTAGGGGGTGATGCGGTCGGGGTAGGCGAGTGCGAGTTGTTCGAGGG
>NZ_MKTR01000005.1 GCF_001898325.1 Microbacterium sp. 67-17 | reverse complement strand
CGGGCTGCGCGATGACGTGTTCATGCTGATCCTGTCGCTGCCGGTGATCTTCTACTCCGCGTGGATCTTCTTCGACGGCGCCTACCGGGCGCTGCGCGCGAAGACCCTCGACATGATGGTGCTCGTCGCGGTCGGAGTCGGCGCCGGCTGGCTGTACTCCCTCGCGGTCACCCTCACCGGCGGCGGTGAAGTGTTCTACGAAGCCGCCACGGTGCTTGCCACCTTCGTGCTGCTGGGGCATTGGGTGGAGATGCGCGCCCGCGGCGGCGCGAACGACGCCATCCGCACCCTCCTGGAGCTCGCACCCTCGCAGGCGGTCGTGATCCGTGACGGGCAGGAAGTCGAGATCCCCACCAGCGAGGTCGTCCCGGGGGATCTGATGCTGGTGCGGCCGGGGGCGAAGATCCCCACCGACGGTGTCGTGGAATCCGGAGAGTCCGAGGTGGACGAGTCGATGGTTACCGGCGAATCCATGCCGGTGGACAAAGCGCCCGGGTCGGAGGTGATCGGAGCGACCGTGAACACCGTCGGCACCCTCCGCGTCACAGCCACCAAAGTCGGGTCGGACACGGCGTTGGCCCAGATCGTGAAGCTCGTGCAAGAGGCGCAGAACTCCAAAGCCCCCGGACAGCGCCTCGCCGACCGGGCAGCGTTCTGGCTCGTCCTGGTCGCCCTGATCGGCGGCACCCTCACCTTCCTGGTGTGGCTGCTCGCCGGCGCTGCAATCCCGATGGCGATCCTGTTCGCCATCACCGTCGTCGTCATCACCTGCCCCGACGCCCTCGGATTGGCGACGCCGACGGCGATCATGGTCGGCACCGGGCTCGGCGCGAAACGGGGCGTGTTGTTCAAGAACGCCTCCGGGATCGAAACCGCCGCCCACATCGACACGGTCGTGTTCGACAAGACCGGCACCCTCACCAAGGGGGAGCCGGAGGTCACCGACTACATCCCCGTCGGCAGCGACGAGCTCGAGACCCTCTCCCTCGCGGTCGCGTTGGAGCGGGAATCCGAGCATCCTCTGGCGAAAGCGATCGTGAATTACGCCGACACCCGCGACATCCCCCGTCGCACCGCGACCGCGTTCCGAAACGTCACCGGGCAGGGCGCGATCGCCACCGTCGACGGTCGACAGGTCGTCCTCGGCAACCCGCGCCTTCTCACCGGAGAGGGGATCGACATCAGCGGGGTGCAGGCCGCTCAGCAGGACCTGGCTGGGTCCGGCCGCACCGCGATCCTGTTCGCCGTGGACGGGCAAGTCGCCGGGATCATCGGTCTCGCCGACGCACCCCGGGACACCGCAAAGACCGCGATCGACGCTCTCCACGAGCAGGGCGTCGAGGTCGCAATGCTCACCGGGGACAACAAGCCCACCGCCGACCGGATCGCCGCTCTCCTCGGCATCGACACCGTGATCGCGGATGTGCTCCCCGAGGACAAGTCCGCGAAGGTCGCCGAGCTGCAGAAGACGGGCAAGAAGGTCGCGATGGTCGGCGACGGCGTCAACGACGCCCCCGCCCTCGCCCAGGCCGACCTCGGCATCGCGATCGGCGCCGGCACCGACGTCGCCATCGAGACCGCCGACGTGGTCCTGATGCGCTCGGACCCGCTCGATGTTGCGATCGCACTCAAGATCGGCAAGGGCACACTGCGAAAGATGCGGCAGAACCTGGGCTGGGCCATCGGATACAACGCCGCCGCCCTCCCCATCGCCGCCGGCGTGTTCTACCCGGCGTTCGGGATCATGCTGTCCCCGGAGATCGCCGCCCTGTCGATGTCCGGTTCCTCCGTGATCGTCGCCGTCAACGCCCTCCTCCTCAAGCGGCTCCGCCTGCCCGCCCAGGCGCCCGCTGCGACGACCATGCAGAAGGAGCCCGAACATGCCTGACCGTCCGCTCTCTCCCACACCGTCCTCCCCGATGCTGCTGACCCGACGAGGTGTGCTCGGACTCGGACTGGGCGCCGTCGCGGCAGCCGTGCTCGCCTCCTGCACCCCCGCGCCGCAATGGGTGACACCCACCGGCGCAGCGGTGTCCGGCACGGAGAAGAACCGCGGCGGCACCGGCCGAGTCACCACCGTCGACCTCACCGCCGCCCCCACCACGCTCGACCTGGCCGGTACCGCCGCCGCCACCTGGGCGTTCGGAGGTATCCCCGCCCCGGTAATCCGGCTCACCGCAGGCGACACGCTGAAAGCGACCGTCCGCAACCAGCTCGACGCGGACACCTCCGTGCACTGGCACGGACTCGCCCTCCGCAACGACATGGATGGGGTCCCTCCGGTCACCCAAGCCCCCATCGCCCCGGGCGGACAGTTCGCATACGAGTTCGTCACCCCGCATCCGGGCACCTACTGGTTCCACCCCCACGTCGGCCCGCAACTGGACCACGGCCTCTACGGTGCGCTCATCATCGACGACCCGGACGAGAAGGTGACGTGGGACGACGAATGGGTGCTGATCCTCGACGACTGGCTCGACGGCGTCACCGCCACCCCGGACCAGGTCCTCACCGACCTCTCGAAGGGCATGGGCGGGATGGGCGGGATGGGCGACATGTTCATGCGGATGGGGAACCTGCTGATGGGCGCCACCTCCGACCTGCTCGGCGGCGACGCCGGCGACGTCTACTACCCGCACTACCTCATCAACGGCAAACCCAAAGCCGACCCCGCCCAATTCACCGGCACTCCTGGTGCCCGGGTGCGGATCCGTGTCATCAACGCCGGCAGCGACACCGCGTTCCGGTTCGCGATCGGCGGCCACACCCTGACGATCACCCACACCGACGGGTTCCCGGTGGATCCTGTCGAGGTCGACAGTGTCCTGATCGGGATGGGCGAACGCTACGACCTGCAGGTCACCCTGGACGATGGGGTGTTCCCTGTCGTCGCCGACGCGGAAGGCAAGCAGGATCGCGCGTTCGCGCTCGTTCGCACCGCCGCTGGCACGGCGCCGGCCAGCGACGTCGCCGTCGCCGAGCTCGGCACCGGCAGGGTCGGCACCGCTGCCGGACTGAGTGCGACCGCCTCCGTCACCCTGCACCAGGCGTCCCCCGACCGGGTCGTGCACCTCGCGCTGACCGGGGGGATGGAGGCGTACGACTGGGGGATCAATGGGCGCCGGTTCGACATGAACGACCCGTTGCGGGACGCGCACGCGGTCAGTATGGGGGAGCGGGTGCAGTTGCGGATCCGCAATGACACCGAGATGTGGCATCCGTTCCACCTGCACGGCCACACCTACCAGCACGCGAACGGCGGCCCCCGGAAGGACACCTCCATCATCCTCCCGGGCCAGACCCTGACAGTCGACTTCGACGCCGACAACCCCGGCCAGTGGGTCGCGCACTGCCACAACATCTACCACGCCGAGACCGGCATGACCACGGTGCTCGGATACCAGTCATGAACCGCGCGTTCACCCCCAGCACGGGAGGATGATCGCGCGGGCGATCGGACGGCGGCGGCGGACGTCAAGGCTAAGTGGACTTCCTACTCTTATGTAGGGATCTGCCATTTCGCGCGGAATCCTGCTGACGAAACTGCTGCCAATTAGCGTGGAATCCCCGAGTTCTCCGCCACCTTGACCGGGAACCTACAGGTGATTGTAGGTTCTCGGCGAAGATGGCGGATTCTTAGATGAAGTGGCGGACAAGTGGCGGATCCGAAAGATTGGTGAGAACGATGCGTGTAAGTGCCGTGTCGGTTCCT
>NZ_MKTR01000004.1 GCF_001898325.1 Microbacterium sp. 67-17 | reverse complement strand
CAAGCTGCCCGAGGCCGCCTGGATCAACCAGCCCTCACAGGAGGCCCTCATACAGACCGCCTGACGGAATCTGTCTCACCCGCCTTGACACTTTCCGGTGGGGTGACCGAGGAGATCCTTCCCTCCTTCCCGAACTGATAGACCGTGCCACCCTCGTCGGTGAACACCACCCACCCGTTGGTATCCAACGACACCGTCCCATACTCATCCGCCGGGGGCGTGTACCCTCCCGTCGAAGTGCGAGTGTAGGTGTGGGCCTTACCGGTCGCGTCCGTCAGCACAACAGCAGAGGTGGACTGCTGCGCGGACACCCACGCGGTCGCATCCCCCGCGATCGGCGTCGACGCGGACCACCCCGCGGGCATCGTCTGCACCCGTTTCGTGAACCAGTCCGGCGGAACCACGAACTCCTGGCCGCCGACCCGTACAAGCAGTTCCGCGCCTGCTGAACCCGCGTGTTCGTAGTACTCATACTTCACGCTCATCGCCGACCCACCGTAGGTACGAGACGGACCCCAGAACGCGATCCCTGACGTGTGGGACCACTCGTTGAGAACCTGCTCCCCAGCGATCCACAGCCGAGCGGCGTCATCTTTTCGCACCCCGAACTGCACGGGCTGACCGACGTACTGGGGAGGGAGGGTCACGAAACCGGTCCAGCGGGCCATGAAGAAATCAGCGGGCACCGCATCCGCAGGCGACCCCTCGCCCCAGTCGAAAGACACCGCGGGATCGGTACGGACAAGCAGCGGGACCTTCCCGTCGAACGTCGCATCCGCAGGCACCGCTCCGTTGACCCGGGCGTCGAAGTACTCGCCGACCAGGCCGCGGTTGGCGTCCTTGACTTCCTGCGAGTTGTAGGTGAACGACATCCCCATCGGTCCGCCGAGGGTCTGAACCGTCGGTGAGGCGAACGAGAGGTTCGCGTTCCCGTTGGCAAGATTCACCGTCACCGGCCCCGCGGTATCAAACGGTGACGGGCCCGAAGCGCCCAGACGTAGGTCGACCTTGAAGCGTTTGACCCAGTCATTGAACGTGTTCGTGTCAGACCCGTCCCTCGACGCCACCCGCCAGGTGTACACGCCACCGTCTTGCACAGTACCCGGTGGGACCTGCCACGACACGTTCCCTCCCGCATCCGGACTCAACCACCCCGAGGTGACAACCGCCCCCGAAGCTGCGTCAGAACCCGTAGCGAGCTGGAACCGGTACTGCATGCCCGCGTTCGAATCCGAATCCGTCGTCGGAGCACCCGCCAACGCAAGGCTCGGCGTGAGCGTCGTCAGCGTCTGCGGCGCCTCCGTGACAGGGTTCCCCGGCGACCCGGTCCACGCGGCGGGCAGGGGCACCTGATTGGTGGTGAACGCGTAGGTAGGGGTGACGCGGTAGGTGGACTGCCCGAGATGCCCGTGGACATCGTCGATAAGGTGCGCCCGCCAGTAGTACTGAGCGCCCGGTCGGAGAATTCCCTCCGGGACAGACCACGTCATCGACCCGAGCCATCCGGATGCCGCGACAACATTGGCCATCCCCGGGTCGGTCGCCACCTCAAACGCGTACTGCTGTGCACGGCCGCCCGGGTTGGTGGCACCCACCGCGAGCGTCGGGGTCAAACCCACCCCCTGGTAGGGGTACAGGTGTCCCCAAACGCTCGGGAAATCCCAATACTCAACGAAGAGATTCGAGACGATCCGTTTGTGGCTGTAGACACTGTTCTCGTTACCCTGCACGATGAAGGTGGGTGTCATGTCCCCAGCGCCCATCCAGTTCACCAGACGCTGCGCAACTGACCACCCGTCCGTCCAGGTCGCGCCCGACCCGAGGCTAAAGCCTGTCACCCACTCGCCCAAACAGTTGTAGCCAAGGCATGACGCTCGACTGATCGCACCGCCATGGGATGCAGCAGAACCCACCCCGTCGTAGGCGAGTCCGATCTGCGCGTTGGCGATGAACTTCCCCGGAACATCCCCGTACGGATACGACACCACCGAACGCCAGAAAACGTTCGCATTCGATTGACGGGTGTTACCGATGTGCAGCTGACCCCAGTAGACAGCACCGTCGCTCTTGAACGAGTTGTTGTACGAGGTTGGGACCTGGATCGTCGGATCCACATGGACAGGAAACACCCGATCCGCCGAGGTGAGCCAGGAACGCGACAATGCAAGCGCATACGACCACTCAGAGCCCTGCACGTGGCGCAGCGTAAGCCGAGGGTTCGTCACGGCATCCGATGACTTACCCGGCTCTCCCGACGAATCCCACGCCACAGGCGACGGGATCACCGCAACAACCTGGCCTGCACTATCCACGAGCTCAACAGAAGCTTCCGCCGCTAGCCGAGGTGTCAACTCGCCCACGTCGATTCGCCACTCCCACCGCGCGACGCCATCCGGCATCTCGTGGAGAACAACAATCTCCTTCACAGCATCCGCGTGAACCTCATACTTGAGATCCACCCCCGGCTGGACATCGCGATACGTCAGGCCGCGCGGCGCTGAGGACCGCGGGAGCCGGGGTGCAAGTGTCCCCGGCATCGCACCGACAAGCCCGAAAGAAACCTCATGACCGTTCCGAGTGACCGACACGGCCTCATCGGCATCCGCTGTGTCAGCAAACTCCGGAGACAACGGATGAGGACCGCTCTCCCACCCACCGGGAGTCTTGACAAGCCCGGTCGAAACCTCCCTCCACACCCCCGAACCGTCACGGGCATTCAGGGCGACGGCCCCCATCTCTCGGATCATCGACCCATCATCACGCTCGTACGTCGTGGAAAACTCGTCCCGCAACACCACATCGAGGTTCTCAACCTCCTCAGCCAACGAAGCCTGAGACGACCCCAACTCGCCACCACCCGGCACGTCTAAAGGCGGCAAATCCAGCGACACCGAACCAGAACCTCCAGACACCGTGTCCTCAGGCACGTCAAGATCACCCGCCGGAACCTGAGGCTGATACTCCGGAACAGGAGAAGACGGCAACGCGGGCGACGGTGTCGACGGCACCTCTTCCAGACCGGGCTCCTGCGCGAACACCGGACCGACAAGCCCGAACACCATCGCGCATACGGTCACAAAAGCGAGAAAAGCCCAACGACCGACAGTGATCACCGCTACCGCCATAGCCCCCGGCGCGGGTCTCCCACCACCCCCGGGAAAGACCTCACGCACGCCGGAGATCAGACCCGGCGTGCTCACAACCTACACATACGCCCCATACAGGACAAACTCAGCTCGCGGCAGCGGCGCGCTCCCCCTGCGTGGCTCCGATCGACCCATCCCAAAGGACGAGCAACGAAAACCAGCACACCGGACACGGCAACAGCGCCCATACGGTCCCAGTCCTCGGCGATTATTCGAGTAAGACCAGAGTCCTCTCCCCCGAAGTAGCAGGAGCGGGGCTTGAACCCGCGACCTCACGATTATGAGTCGTGCGCTCTCACCAACTGAGCTACCCTGCCGCACGGCATCCGTCGGTCACGAGATGGATGCTGCGAGCCCCGAGTCAGGATTGAACTGACGACCCCTTCCTTACCATGGAAGTGCTCTGCCACTGAGCTATCGGGGCGAAGCCCGACGCGCGGGCAACTAGAAGAGAATATCAGAGCGCTGTGATCCGCAGGAATCGACAGCCGGAGTCACTACTGGTCGACGGTTGCGGGAGCGTCGGGCACGGTCACCACTGTCGATGCCACGTTGTGCGCCGCAAGCCACGCCATCGGCTCGGTGGGGGTCTTGCCGTTCAGCAGCACTTCGAAGTGCAGGTGCGGACCCGTCGAGCGGCCCGTCGTGCCCACGGTTCCGACCACGTCACCGAGCTTGATGACCTGCCCGGCCTGGACGCGAAGCGAGCCGTACTGCATGTGCGCATAGTTCGTCGAAACGAGCTCGCCATCCACGATGCTGTCGATCACGACGTGGACGCCGTAAGCGCCACCGGCCTCGGTAGCGATGCGGACGATACCATCAGCGACAGCGTGGATCTCAGCCCCCTGCCCGCCGGGCGCGAAGTCGACGCCCTCGTGCATCCGGCCCCACCGCATGCCATACGGAGAGCTGATCGGAACGCCGACCGTGAAGGGGTACTGCACGGCAGCCGCGGCGTTGTTGACGTACGTCGAAGCAACCTCACGCACGCCGGCTTCGACGGCGAGCTCGGCCATCGACACTGCCGAATAGCCCTCCTGCCGACTGAGCGCAGCCGTGGATGCCTCCGCCGGCGCGACATACGCCTGAATGTCCTCTTTGGGCGCCGCTGTCGACTCAACATCGCTGAGAGCGACGATGGAAGCGGTGGGGCCTTGGCCGCCGCTGGCAGCTGCAACTGCTTCGACAGGGGTCGTCATGCCGACGGCGAGCAGGCCGACGATGCCCATGACGCCGACCGAGAACGATGTGGTTGCAAGCTTGCGCACGGATCCGACGCGGAGACGGCGGTGCGCAACGTGCGCGGGTTCGGGCGACTCTTCATCCGCAGCCGAAGACTCCGTCGTCGTCGAGGCACGCGGCGTGAGCGTGGGGTTCTCTCCCGTGGCACCGAACGTGCGCACGACTTCTTCGAAGAGGTCACCGGTGCCGTCGCTTGCCGGTGTGCGGGATTCATCGGCAACCGAAGCGTGCCCCACCGCTGGCTGGTCGGGCGCAGCCGCAGCCGGCTCGTCTTCCGCAGCGGGCGAAGCGGCGTCGGTGTCGGTGTCGGCAAGCGCGGGCGCAGCGTCTTCGGGGTCGTCGCCAACCGAAACGACCTCGATCACCTGGTCGGACACGACCGTCTCAGAGACCGAAGAGCTGGCAGCGACACCGGCACGGCGGGCGCGCCGAGACAGCGGCGCGGTCGGGGCAGCGACCTCTTCGGCAGCCGCCTGCTCAGCCGGGCGGGGAGAATCGAGTCCGGCACCCGAGAGGGCGCCTGCTTCGGCATCTGTCAGCGGAACGTTGTGCAGCCGTGACCGCAGGCCTGCCGGCCTCGGGGCGAGCTCGTCAGCGCTCGAGTACCCAGCCTCACTTGCGGGCACGTCGACGCGGCGTCCTCGGCGCAGATCCGCGCGAGAAGAGCCCGATATCTCCGGCGCCGACGAGGGCGCGGCAGATGTGCGACTGGAGCGGCGCGTTGGCGCTGCGTCAGGCGCAGGAGTATCGGGGGTCACGGTCTCGCTCTCGGTCGTTCGGGTACGACACGGGTGTTTCGGATGGTACTCACCATGCTCCGCGCGGGTTTCCCGGATGCGCAGGGAAGGTAACGATACGGTAAACGCTACCTGCTCCCACCTGAGAAAGCCATGGGCGGTGCCCCCTTCTGCGGATTCCACAGTGGTATCCGCAGATCCGTTGTCAGGGTTGCGCGAGCGTGGCCAGTCGATCGAAGACCCCGGGGATCGCGGCGACCACGAGCACGCGGCCGGTCTCATCAGCCGGGAAGAGCTCGAAGCGTCCCCCCGCCTCGGTCACGATGAGGCCCGCGGCGGCGTGGTCCCAGGGCTTCAGCCCTCGCTCGAAGTACCCATCGACCCGGCCTGCCGCTACCGAACACAGATCGATGGATGCCGCGCCCATTCGGCGGATGTCTCGAGCGATCGGCATCACCCGGGAGACACGGCCCAGATCACCCGCGTGGGTCGCGGGGTCGTACCCGAAGCCGGTCGCCAGCAAAGCGCCGGCAGCCGAAGCGTCAGCCTCCACATGCAGCGGCCGCGCGTCCAGCCACGCGCCCGCACCCCGCGCCGCATGGAACATCTCATCCAGGGATGGCACATAGACGGCGGCAGCGAGTGCCGTCCAGGTCTCCGGGTCGGCGCTCCCGTGCACCGCCGCGATGCTCACGGCGTAAAACGGGATGCCGTACGCATAGTTGACGGTGCCATCGATCGGGTCGACGACCCACGTGATGCCGCTGGTGCCAGGGTCGGCATCCGACTCTTCGCCGAGAAAGCCATCGGCCGGCCGGGTTTCTCGCAGCCTCGAGCGAATGAGCGTCTCGACCTCGCGATCGGCTTCGGTGACGATGTCCGCCAGGGCTGACTTGGTCGCGGCGATCGAGACACCCTCGCTCCGTCGCTGTCGCGCCAGAGCGCCAGCCTCGCGGGCGAGGTTTACAGCGATGCTCTCGAGTTCACGCGGATCGGTGTCGGTCACCCTTTCACGCTAGCGCGCGATCAGGGCTGCCGCGGCGGCTCCGTGGGCTCGGCGGGAGCCTCCGGTGCCGACTCCGCGACAGCGCCGGCACTCGCGTCCGAATCGACGGGCACTGAAGACTCGGATGCACCATCATCGGCCGTCGGCGCAGATGGTTCGGCTTCGGGAGTCGGTGCAGGAGCGCTTGGCGCGGGCGGGGCTGACACCGGAGCGAAGATCTGCGCGCCGGGCGTGGGATGCCCCGTGTAATAGGCGTTCCAGTCGGGTGAGCCGTCGGGCAACATCGGCAGCGGTGTCACACCGTCGATATACATCGGCCAAGGGAGCAACTCGCGCTCCGTCTGCGCTGCCGCGGGTGCGGGAGCGACGGGCGCGACCGAAGCAGCCCCTTCGGGCCGAGGCGCGAAAAGAAGATTGAGCAGGGGCACAAGGGCTGTTCCGACCGCGGCGAGGATCACGACCGCCACGACCACCCGCCAGTAGAACTCCGTGAAGTAGATCCAGTCACTGAAGATCAGCGGCATGAGAAGAAGCAGCGCAAGCACCGCGACCAGCCCGACCGTGACGGGAGCAAGAATGCGATTCACGGCCGTCACGTGCCGGAGGGCAGCGCGGAGAAAGAACCGGGCATGCAGGAGGGCAAGCTGCAGCACGAGCACGACGAGGAGGAAGCGGAGGAACCGTTCGGGTCCGACGAAGCCCCACCCGTAGAACGACCACGGCTCGGGCATCCAGATCAGGATGATTCCCGCGAGCAGTGCGACGACCCAGGTAGCAATGCTTGCGATGGCGAACCATGCTGGGCGGCGCGGCGCGAGTCGCGCTTCCATGATGGCGATGCCCGCGAAGCCGGCGAAGAGCAGCACGGTGAGGAACGCGCGAACGATGGAACCGGCCTGCGGACCAACCAGGACCCAGACCACGCAGATGAGTGCTGCCGCGACGAGTGCGCCGACGGCAACCCAGATCGCGGCGCGGGCGTAGGGCGACCGTGCGGCGAAGGACTGCTCGGGGGCTCCGGCCTCTGGAGGCGGCGAGGGGACATGTGGCGCTTGGGCGTCAGGCTGCGGCGTGGTCATGAATCCTCCCGAGGATCGATGTCGCTGTCATCCTCGCACGCGAACCTCAGATCGAGACCCCCGATTCGCGTCAGTTGTGGAGACCCTGACTGCCGCCGACAGTTGGCGAGGGACACGATTTCTGGGAGCCCGTCACTCGCTGTAATATTGCTAGTCGCGCCTCCGGTCGACTGTACAAGCTGGGCGGGTGCGCACTTGGCAGGTTACCCAAGCGGCCAAAGGGATCTGACTGTAAATCAGCCGGCATAGCCTTCGGGGGTTCGAATCCCTCACCTGCCACAAATTGTTCAAGGGCTCTCGCGAAGCGGGGGCCCTTGAACAATTCTGGGGACTGCGGGTTCGAACCCTCGGGTGGGCCCACGCCGCCAGAGGCTCCACGCGCTGCGCAGCAGCGTGTGGAGGGGCGGTGGGGACGAATCCCTCACCTGCCACAAATTGTTCAAGGGCTCTCGCGAAGCGGGGGCCCTTGAACAATTCTGGGGACTGCGGGTTCGAACCTTCGAGCTCAGGTGCCGATGCGGTCCATGTCGTCGCCGGCGAGCGCCGCCGGGGTGCGCAGGAGCGCGCCGGGGAAGCGGCAGGTCGCTGCGGCGATGTCCATCGCGTCCGCGAGTACGTCGGTCCACTCATCTGCGCTCGTGGGGTCTTGCTGCACGATCCCTGCGACGAGTGCTGCCAGCGAAGCATCCCCCGCGCCCATCGTGTCGACAACCGCGCCCGGAAGCAACGAGACGGGCTTACTCACTGTTGCCTCGTCGGTGACCAGGGTCGCCCCGGCGGCACCCCGAGTGGCAAGAACCGTCGGCACGCCGAGCTGACGCATCCGGGCGACCGCGGCATCCAGGTCCGTCTCGTAGAGAAGCGTCGCGTCATCATCACCGATCTTCACGACACCGGCCCCGTCGGCGAGCGCTTCGAACCCGCGACGGAACTCGTCAAGGTCCTTCATCATGCCGGTGCGAGGGTTCGGGTCAATGACGAGGCGATCGGATGCCGCGCCTACCGCATCGATGAGCGACGCCGTCGGTTCGGCGTCGTCGAACGGATAGCAGCTGACAACGACGCGATCGGCATCCGCGATAGCCGCTCGCTGGGCCTCATCGAACGTGAGATGACGGGCCTTGGCCGCATCGTTGAAGGCGTAGGTCGGTTCACCATTGACACGCACGCTCACAGCTCGCGAGCTTCCGAGCGGTGAGGGAGAGGCGAGCAGACTGACGCCGTAGTCGGTGAGATAGGCGCGGATCTTCGCACCGGCCTCGTCGTCTCCGACCATCGCGATCAGCGTGGTCGGAACACCCAGTCGCGATAGTCCCACCGCCACGTTCAGGGCTGCGCCACCGACGAACTCCTTGACGCCAGTGTCATCACGCAACTCATCGATCAGCGCGTCGCCGATCACCACGACCGAACTCATGCCGGGGCCTCTCCGTTCTCGAGCACACGCGCGACGAACGCTTCGGTGCGGCGCCGTGTGCCATCAATTTTCAGATCGACGCTACCGCGCATCTCACTGGGCGCGAGCGGTGCGGCCAGGCGCACGTTGTCGTGGCACGAGAGGTCGGTGCAGATGTAGGTGCCGACGCTGTCACCGTGAGCACCGGCATCCCCGGCGCGGCGCGCCGTGAACAGCGAGACCTGGTTGCCGGGCTGCATCGTGTGGCAGAGGTTGCACATCGCCGCGCGCGACCGTGCCGAGCTCTCGGATGCCCGAAGCACGACTCCCCGCGGCTGGCCATCAACCTCGGCAACGAGGTATCCGCGGCCCCGGAACTCGGGGTCGCGCCAGGCGAGAAAGTCGAAGTGATACCAGTCGGTCGTGCGGGCACTCAGCGGAACCTCGATCACGCGAAGCTCATCGGGTGCAGCGTTGACGAACGACGCGCGAAGTTCCTCTTCGGTCAGCGGACGCATGCCACCTCCTCCCCCGACATCCTACGAAGGGGCGTCCCCGCTGTCTCCCGGCTCCGGCACATCGACACCCGGGAGGACCCAGGCTGCGAAGGTGGCGCCTGTGGCTCGGATGCCGGCACTGCCGTCCGCTCCGGCTGCCAGCGCCGCATCACCGAAGAGTGCCTCTGCACGGTCGGCGCCGAGCAGCGCTGCTGCGGGAAGCGTGATGTCGGCATCCGTCGTGGATGCCAGCACGAGGATCGATTCCTCAGCGCTCTCGCGCACGAACACGACCGCGCTCTGGTCGACGTGCACCCAGCGCAGTCCGCCGGTCGCAAGCGCGGGGTGCTCACGCCGAAGCGCAATTAGCTGCCGGTACAGGTCGAGCCTCGCGGCAGCTGCGGGCTGTGATTCCGTTCCCCACGGCATCGGCGTGCGGCTCGCTTCACCGTCGGCGCCGACGAGACCGAACTCGTCGCCGGCGAACAGCACCGGCATCCCCGGCAGTGTCATCGACAGGCCGACAGCCAGCGGGATGACCTCCGCCGGTGCGTTGGTCGCGAAGCGGGCGGTGTCGTGGCTGTCGAGGGTCTGCATGTTGCCCAGTCGCACGCGCCACGGAATGCCCGCCGTGAACCGTGTGACCGCGCCGACGAACTGTCTCGCGTCATAGCGCGGGATGCCGCCGACCGGCTGACCGAAGAACCACGGCTCGGTACGCTCCTGCCCTTCGCCGGTCAGGTACGGCTCGCCTGTCGGTTCGCAGAGCCATGCCCACAGCGGACGCGCGAACGAGGGGTAGGTCATCGCGCCATGCCACCCGTCCCCGGTGAGATCACCCGAGGCGTCATTGGTGATCTCGGCGATGAGGATCGTGTCGGGGTTGGTTTCGATCATCGTCTGGCGGGTGAGCTGACGCACCTCGGCGTTCAGGTCGACATCTCCGAGCCGCCCCGTCATGTTGGCGACATCGATCCGCCAGCCATCGAGCGAGAACGGGGGCTTGAGCCACTGCGCGACGACCGAATCCGGCCCTTCGATGAATCGGCGACGCAGCTCCGGCGAGGCCCAGTTGAACTTCGGCAGAGTGGGGGTGCCCAGCCACGACTCGTAACGGGTGTGCGCTGCATCCGTGAAGTAGTAGAACTCGCCCTCGGGCGCTTCGGGATTCCCGAGCGCCGCCTGGAACCACTCGTGCCGGTCGCCGGAGTGGTTCGTGGTGAGGTCGCCGATGACACGGATGCCGCGCTCATGCGCCGCCTCGACGAGACGGATCAGCGCCTCATCTCCGCCGAGCAGGGGGTCGACGCTCGTGAAGCTCGACGCGTCGTAGCGGTGGTTGGAGGCTGCCGGAAAGAAGGGAGTGAGGTAGAGGAGGTTCACGCCGAGGCCGACGAGGTGGTCGAGGTGCTCACGGATGCCGTCGAGGTCGCCGCCGTAGAACTGCTGCGAGCGCCCGGGCATGACGGGGTCGACCGGCTCGTCCCATGTCGCCGGGATGGCCCAGTCGGGGGTCGGATGCCGATCCGCCGCCGCCGAGCGGGCGAACCGGTCGGGGAAGACCTGATACATGACGGCGTCGTACATCCACTCCGGCGGGGCGGGGTGGGCGATGAGGGCGAAGTCGTCGGCGTCGCGGGTCTCAAGGTCGGACAGGCCAGCCTGGTTGAGCCACTCGACGCGGCCGGATTCGTGGACGAGCAGCCAGCGGTAGCCGTGCCGACGGTTGCGGACGACGATCGGGGCCTCCCACCAGGTCCACCCGTCGGCGGTGCCGAGTTCGGTCGCCTCGGTCCACGCAGGCTCGTGGTCGGGATTGGAGAGCGTACGGACCGCCCGCAGCGCGGGATAGTCGACGGGAACTCGCAGGCGAACCCGAACGAGATCACCGAGCGCTGGCGTTTGGGTCGACACGTGGAGCGGGGACCCATCGTGGTGGGGAAGAAAGTCGGGCGTGGTCATGATCGGTCCGTTTCGAGATGTCGGCGCGGTGCGCCGTCGGTCGGGGAATCGTGGTTGCACGGCCGCGGCCATGACAGAGCCCTCAGGTTGTTCTTCAGTTGTGGAGTCCGGTTTCGTGGTCAACGCCTCGAGCCGAGATGGATGGCGGCAGCAGCACCCGGCTCGAGGTCGAACACGGCGATGCCACCGGACACGGCGTACTCAGCTCCGGCGCACCCGCCGTCGCCGGCGGCATCCGGTCCCCCGGTGATGACATCACAGTAGGCACCGTCTGGCATCGTCGTGGGGACCTCGATGCGCTGCATGTCGTCGCCGACGTTCACCGCAATGACGCCCCGGCCTTCGCGCTCGAAGCCGTAGGCATCGCCGGAGTCGACTCCCGGCATCCGGGGGGCCTCCCCCGCTATCGCACGGAACGCGAGCATGCCGCGGATTGCCGGCCAGCTCTGCACGCACGTGCGCTCGCCGTCGGCGAGGTCTGCGGTGGGACCGATGGCGTCAGCACAGCTGGCCTCGAGGACGCGACCGTCGGCATCCGTGGGCGCCCCGGCATCCCGGTCGGTGAAGGCGTATCCCGAATAGAGGACGGGGGTGCCATAGTCGTCGGCGAGCATGAGCGCGTTCGCGATGACGTAGAGCTGCGGATCACGCGCTGTGACGTTCGCCTCGCCCCGCTCGGTGTCGTGATTGTCGACGAACACGATCGCCGCCTCCGAGGAAACCTGTTGCGGGCGGTCATCGGAGAGTACGGGATCGGTGAAGACCCCGTTCTCGAGGGGTGGCGTGAGCTCGCGGGCGTAGGTGAACTCGAAGACCTCGCCGAAGGTCACGTACTCGTCGGGGGTGATCGGTTCGCCGGCTCCTCGGATGACCTCGCTCATGATGCGGGTACCCTGCGGCAGCTGCGAGACGATGGCCTCGACATCCGTGGCTGGAATGTGTTTGGCAGCGTCAATGCGGAAGCCGGATACCCCGAGAGAAATCAAGTCCTTGAGGTAGGCAACGATTGTCGCCTGCACGGTGGGGCTCGCGGTGTCGAGATCGGCGAGGTTCACGAGCTCGCAGTTCTGCACCTGCTCGCGGTCCTTGTAGAGCTGGATGTCGTCGGTTGCGGTCAGGCCGCAGTGGTGGAAGTCCGACTCCGCGTACAGGTCCGGGTAGTCATAGTGCGCGTACGCCGCGCCGGCGTATCCGACGCCGGGTTCGCTCTGCCCCGTCATGTGGTTGATCACGGCATCGGCGATCACCGCGACTCCCGCGGCGTTGCAGCGCTGCACCATGTCGGCGAACTCGTCCCTGGTACCCAGGCGCGACGCGAGCTGATAGCTCACCGGCTGGTACGAGGCCCACCATTCGTCGGCGGCGATGTGCTCCTGCGCCGGCGAGAGCAGCACCCAGGCGATACCCGCGGGTGCGAGGGTCGTCTCGCACTCCTGCGCCACAGACGTCCACGGCAGCTGGAAGAGCTCGATGCCGACATCCGGTGCGGCAGCCTCGGGCACCTCGATCGAGGCCTGCGTGCAGCCGGCGAGCAGAAGCACCACAGCCGAGACTGCGGCCACCACCGCCCCGGCGCGGGCGCGAAGGCCCGGCATCCGTTACTTCACGCTTCCCGCAGTCAGGCCCCCGACGATGTAACGCTGCAGCGCGAGGAACAGGGCAACGGGCAGGATGGCGGCGAGCACCGCGCCGGCGGCGAACACCGACCAGTTCTTCGAGAACTCGTCCGAGATGAACTTGTACAGTCCCACGGCGAGCGTCTGCTTGTCGGGGTCGATCAAGATCACGCTCGCGAGCACGAATTCGCTCGAGGTTCCGATGAACGACAGCAGCCCCACGACCGCGAGGATCGGTGCGACCAGGCGCAAGATGATCGTGAAGAAGATGCGGGCGTGACCTGCCCCATCGATCTTGGCTGCTTCATCGATTGACGACGGAACCGTGTTGAAGAACCCGTACATGAGGTAGGTGTTCACCCCGAGCGCGCCGCCGAGGTACACCATGATCAGCCCGATCTGGGAGTTCAGTCCGATCGCGGGAAAGATGTCGCCGATCGCGACCATCAGCAGGAAGATCGCGACAACCGCGAGCAGCTGCGGGAACATCTGCACGACCAGGAGCGTGGTGAGACCGACGCGACGACCCGTGAACCGCATGCGCGAGAAGGAGTATGCCGCGAGCGCGCCGAGGAACACGGTTCCTGCGGCGGTGATCAATCCGATGACAAGCGTGTTCACGAACCAGGCGCCGTACGGATGCTGCGCACTGGTGAACAACGAGACATAGCTGTCGAGACTCAGCCGCTGGAAGAGGCCGTTGGCTGTCAGCAGCGTGCCGTTGGGATTGAAGGATGCCGAGATGACGTACAGCAGGGGGAAGATCGCGAAGATCCCGACCACGATGCCGATGAGGTGGCGCCATCCGGTCTCGCGGAAGTAGCGGCGGAACGGTCGACGGGGCGCGGGCGCGCCGCCGGGGACGCCGGCTCCCCCGCTGCCGCCGCGACTCGAGGTGATCTCGGTGTCTTCGTCGGCGACCTTCTCGAGAAGGCCCTTGGCTGCCGGAGCGCCGGGACGGAAGTCGCTCATGTCAGTTCAACTCCTCGAGTGCCTTGGTCTGTCGGAACGCGATGATCGAGATCGTGCCGACGATGAGGAAGATGATGATCGAGAACGCGCTCGCCAATCCGTAGTCGGCTGTCGAACCGACGAAGGCGACCTTGTAGACCATCGTGATCAGGATGTCGGTGGCACCGACGTTGACGCCGGCTGTCGCATCCCGGGGCCCACCGCCGGTGAGCATGTAGATGAGGCTGAAGTTGTTGAAGTTGTAGGCGAACGAGGCGATCAGCAGGGGCGCCACGGCAACGAGCAGGAGCGGGAACTTGATACTGCGGAAAACCTGCCACGCGTTGGCCCCGTCGACCCGGGCGGCCTCCTGCAGATCGTCGGGGATCGACTGCAGCGCACCGGTGCAGATGAGGAACATGTAGGGGAACCCGAGCCAAAGGTTCACCAGGATGATGCTGAACTTCGCCAGCCACTCGTTGGTGAGCCACGGGATGTCGGCACCGCCGAAGAGCACGACGTTGATGAAGCCGAACTCCTGATTCATCATGCCTGCCCACACGAGCGCCGAGAGGAACCCGGGGAACGCGTACGGGAGGATCATGAGCACCCGGTAGTACTTCTTGGACTTCATCCGTGGATCGTTGAAGACGATCGCAAGGAACAGCCCCAGCACGAAGGTCGTGGCCACCGACAGGAACGCGAAGACGAACGTCCAGGCGAGCACGGAGAAGAACGGGCCGCGGATGGACTCTTCGGTAAAGGCGCGCGTGAAGTTGTCGAAGCCGACGAAGATCTGCCATCCCGGCAGCAGCTCCGTGCCGTCTTCGGCTGTGAAGGCGCCGGTTCCGATGTCGTAGTAGACCGTTCCCGTGCGGGTATCGGTCATTGTGTCGGCCTGCTCGTCATAGACGAGCTTCGACAGGTAGACGTAGGCGCTGGAACCGTCGGGGGTGCGCAGGGATCCGTCGTTCGGGTCGTCGCTGAGTGGGACCGCCATGGCGGCGATCTCTTGCTGATTCGCGACGATCTGCGAGAAGTTCAGGCTGTTGTATCCGTCGAGACCGACAGCCTTGCTGCCATCCATCTCGGCGTTCTCGACCGGCTCGAGCGGGTTGTCGTCGTTGCCGATCTCAACGACCCCATCGGGGTCGGTGACCAGGAACGAGAGTTCCCCGAGACGCTCGACGATCGTGAGCTTGTAGGCGGGGGAATCGGGCACCCGCTCCTGCGCCTGGAGGAGGAGCGCGTTGACCGCGGCATCCTTGTCGCTGTTGTGGCCGGTGCCGTAGTTCGTGAAGGCGACGTAGGCGGTGTAGCCAGCCGCGAAGATCTGGAAGACGAAGAGGAAGATGAGCCCGGGGATGAGGTACTTCGCAGGCAGGTTTCCGCGGCTGAAGTAGATGTAGTTCGCGAAGCCCGTGATGAGCAGGATGACGACGATCGGAATCCACTGCTCGCTCTGCATGAGCACGAGCACGGAGTACAGCGCGAGCGCGTCGATGATCGCCATCGCGACGATCTTCAACAGCAGCACTTTCCAGCCGACGCCGGCGGAATCCGCTATGCGGCGCGCGCGTGCCGAGTTCTTGCGACGGCGCGGGTCGATCGCGGGATCGCGATTCTCGGTGGTCGGAGCAGACATCCTCATCCCTCTTCCTGGGCGGGGCACGAGGTGGGGTGGCGCCTGAGCACCACCCCACCTGCGCGGATCGGATTACTCGATCGCTGCCTGAACGTCGGCCGCCATCTGCGTCCACAGCGCCGGCGCGTCGCCGCCGTTGATGATCGCAGCTTCGGTCACGCCCCAGTACTGCCAGACGGAGCCCATCTCGGGGATGCTCGGCATCGGCACGGCGTTGGCGCCGACCTGACCGAATCCGGCGACCACGGGGTCGCTCGCTTCGACCTGGTCGAAGGCGGCGCTCAGCGCGGGCGCGCGGCCACCGACCTCGTAGAGGGCCAGCTGAACATCTTCGCTACCGATGTAGTTGACGAGGAACTCGTTCGCTGCGAGGGTGTTCTCGCTCTCCGAGCTCAGGAAGAAGCCCTGCACACCAGCGAACGGCTGTGCGTCCTGGCCACCGGCCGAGGGGATCGCGTCTACGGAGAAGTTGATGCCGGCCTCTTCGATCGCCGGGACGTTCCACGGGCCCGTCAGGAAGAACGGCGACTTGCCCGAGGTGAAGTTCTCGAGCGCGAGGTCACCAGTGATGTTGGTGTTCAGGATGCCGGCAGCACCCTGTTCGCCCAGCCAGTTGGCGAACTCGACGCCGCCCTCATTGCCGATCTGCAGGTCGTCGGCGTTGTAGCTGCCGTCGGCGTTCTGACCGAAAACCGGCGCACCGAACGAGGTCTGGAACGGGTACAGGTGGTACGGGTCCGCGGCCTCGGGGTCAAGGCCCACGAGGAAGGGGTACTCGGTACCGGCGGCCTGACCCTTGGCGATCATGTCGTTGTAGTCAGTTGCAGCCTCGGACACGAGATCCGTGTTGCGGATGAGGGCGATGTTCTCGATCGCGTAGGGAACGGCGTAGGTCTGGCCGTCGTAGGCCCAGGCGTTGATGGCGACATCCTCGAAGTCGCCGGCCTTGTCGCCGAGCTCGACCGGTGCGACGACGCCGTTGGTCACGAGGGTGCCCAGCCAGTCGTGCGCGCCCACAGCGATGTCGGGGCCTTCGCCGGTCGGAACCTGCTGGACAAACTGGTCGCGGATCTCGCCGAACTCCTTCTGGACGAGGGTGACCTCAACGCCGGTCTGCTCGGTGAAGTCGGCAGCGGCCGCTTCGAGCACGCCTGCACGGTCGGCGTCGACCCACACGGTGATGGAGCCGGACATGTCCGGTGCCGTGGTCTCGCCACTGTCTGAGCTGCCCGCGCAACCGGCGAGGGTCAGAGATGAAATCGCAGCGATCGCGCCCAGGGCGACGATGCTCCTCATGTTCACCTTCATTGGTGTGTGCCTCTCTTGAGTGCTGATGTGATCGGCCGTCGCGAGTGTTCCGCGTCGAACCAGTGTGCTCGCGGTTTCTGCAAGCGCTTACATTTGTAACATCCCGACGTGGATGACGCGAGACCTATCCCCAGTATCGAGACCAGTTTGTGATCGTCATCCCTATGGAAACGCTTCCACGAAGGAGGCGTCGTTAGAATTCCCCCATGGCTGATTCATCGTTCGACATCGTGAGCAAGGTCGACCGCCAGGAGGCCGACAACGCCCTCAACCAGGCACGCAAGGAGGTCGAGCAGCGCTACGACTTCAAGGGCACTGACGCCTCGATTGCCTGGAGCGGTGAGCAGATCCTCATCAAGGCCAACTCCGAAGAGCGCGCCAAGGCTGTACTGGATGTGTTCCAGTCGAAGCTCATCAAGCGCGGGATCTCGCTGAAGAGCCTCGACTCAGGCGAGCCGACGGCCAGCGGCAAGGAGTACCGCATCGTCTCGAGCCTCAAGGACGGGATCTCTCAGGAGAACGCGAAGAAGATCGGCAAGATCATTCGCGACGAAGGCCCCAAGTCGGTGAAGTCGCAAATCCAGGGTGATGAGCTGCGCGTGCAGTCCAAGAGCCGGGATGACCTACAAGAAGTCATCCGGATCCTCAAGGCCGCCGATCTCGACGTCGACCTGCAGTTCGTCAACTACCGGTAGGTCCCTCTGCCCGGGTGTTCCGGTTTCGGCCCACAGGGGTCCGCGGAATCGAGCGTGACTGCGCTGCTCTTGATTGATCAGCTGCCCGCGAAGGGGTCTGAATCATCTCGTATTCGGCGAGGCGAAGCCATCTCCCTCAGCGCGCGCAACGGCTCGGCTCCTACGTAGTAGCGACCCCGGCGCTCTCCAAAAGGCACGAGGAGCCCGCTGTCGGTGAGTGCCTGGAGATCTCTCGTGGCGGTCTGCTCCGAAATCTCCTCATCGATCTCAGCGAGGGTCGCCATGTAGGTCGATCTCCGCACACGCAGGCCGTACGCCGCGTCGAAGAGAGCGCCAATGGCACGCTCAGGGAGGCGGTGGCTTTCCTGAAGTTTCTCGAGCTCCACCCAGAGCTGCTCACTGGCCCTGACCCGGCGCTGCAGCGTGGATGCCTGACGTAGGTGGGCGGTGAGCATGAATCGAACCCAGGGCCTCGCGTCGTTATTTGGGCTCCATGTTCCACCGCCAACCTTCGCCAAGACGTCGTAATATGCCTGCGTGTTTCGCCCGAGGTACTCCTCCACGCTCATGAACACCGGCGCGAGAATACCGTCTGCTGCCAGCACAAAGCTCTGCAGGCAGCGCGCCATTCTGCCGTTTCCATCTCGGAAGGGGTGGATCATGACGAGATTCAGATGTGCCATCGCTGCAGCCACCAATGTGGTCTCTGCAGGCTCATTCATGCTCGCAATCAGGGCCGACATGAGATCTGGGACACGTTCGAGGTCGACACCCTCGTGGACGATGTCACCAGTCCTCTCATCCTGAACGTAGATTGCGCCCGCCCTCCAACGACCAGGCCGGTTCTTGAGGTCGTAGCTGGTCATCATGAAATGAAGACTCTTGATGAGGTGCTCAGAGACAGAGATCTCCGGCTCCTGCACAATCTGAAGCACGTATGTCATCGCGCTGATATACCCCTCGAGCGCGAGCCGAGTCTCCGTACTCGCGTCGAGTGGTTCCTCTCCAAGAGCGACCGCTGCCGCGTCATCCAAAGCGGCCTCGTAGCCCTCGATGCTGTTCGACCCCTGAACATTTCGCGCGAACGCCATCCGCCGGAGCGCGCCGCTCCACCTGCGCGGCTCGGTGAGCTGGAAACGTAGGCTCTTCTTCAGGGACTCAATCTGAGAGAGCACCTCAAGCTCGCGCTCGTCAAGCGTCGGAGCAACGAACAACATGTTTGTAATTTCTTTCTCTGCGCTCATGGTGAGTATTATCACCTAGCATCATGATGTTTTACAAACATCAATGACTCATTGATGTTTGTACTGGTGTCAGCAGGTTCGTCAACTACCGGTAGAGCGCCCCGAACACCACCGCGGTGACGGCTAGGCGGATGCCGAGTCGTGGGGCTCGGCCGACTCGTCGAGCTGACGCAGGCGTTCGATGAGGTCGGTGACCTGCGCCTCGGAGAACAGGGCGTCCGGCCCTCCGGGAGCGACTCCCGTGAACGGGTCGTCGTAGAGCCGCCGCGGGTCGAGGTAGCCCGCGATCGTGAGCTGCTCGACGATGAGATCGACGAATACGTGCTGGCGGTGTGTGAAACCGGATGCCGCCACGAAGTCACCGAGCGCGGCTTCGGCCGCTGAACGATCGAGCCCCACGATCGAACGGATGAGTCGCCCGAGGCCGCGTGCTTCGTCGGCCTGAGCTCGCAGCTGCTCGGCATCCACTCCCCCGACACTGACGAGGATCGCCTCAAGTTCGGCGAGATCGACGGAGGTGAGTTCGCGGCCGGTCCGAAGCTTGCGCAGCGCGAGGTTGTCGCGATGACCCTCGAGGAATCCGAGGACCTTCTCGCGAAAAGCGCGACGGTCCAGTCCCGGCATGACCCGCACGATGTCGATGTCGCGGCGCTCGGCGATCGTGTCGACGAAGTCCGTGTAGATCGGATGCTGACCGCGCGCATCGATGAGTCGCACGAGCCCGCGCAGGCCGACGCGCACAGACTCCAGAAGGGTGAGGCTCGCGGCATCCCACCACTCCGGGTCGCTGATGGCGCTGAGCAGCGCAGCCTGCTGATCGACGGCCGGGATGCCGCGGCGCTGAAGCAACGCGGCAGCGACATCGGCAACCCGTGCGACGATCAGCTGCGGCACCGCGTCGCCGCCGGCAACAGCGACCTGCGCCTCGAGCAGGAGCAGGTCGAACCTCTTCGCCGCTTCGTCGGCGTCGATCTCTGACGCCGTCGGCAGCCCAGCGAGAGCGGCTGCGTCATCCACGTCGGCGGATGTGAAGTGCTGCCACGCCCGGGCGGGGGTGAACCGGTCGACGGCGCGCAGGTGCTTGCGGACGAGGAAGTTCTGGCGGTTCATACCACCCACCGCGGCGTGAAGGCGCGTCGCGAGCTGGTCACGCAGCGGCGCAGCATCCGTGTCGTCGCGACCTGCGAGCAGTCCGAGCAGTCGCAGGCGCGCGAGGAAGGCGCGCTCCGAGACGGATGCCATTCGATGACCGGATGCCTCGGGAATGTCGGCGTTGAAGTACTCGATGTTGCCGCATACATCGAAGATGATGAAGTCGGTCTTCGGCTTGCCGGGGCCGTACAGGTCGGGACGCAGGCGGGTGCCGCGTCCGACCATCTGCCAGTACTTCGTCTGCGAATGCACCGGCTTGAAGAACACGAGGTTGACGACATCCGGGATGTCGATGCCGGTGTCGAGCATGTCGACGGAGATGGCGATGTGGGGCTTCGCGCCCGGGGTCGAGAACCTGTCGATGAGGTCCTGAACGTAGGGCCCCGAGGCGTGCGTGATGATTGCCGCCGTCTGGCCGCGTTGCTCGGGGAAGTTCGCGTCGAAGCGTTCCTGGATGAACTCGGCGTGCTTCTGGCTCTTCGCGAAGATGATCGTCTTGCCGAGCACGTCGCCGCCCTGGACGTAGTGTCCCTCATCGACGAGGATCTCGAGGACCTTGTCGACGGTGTCTTCGTTGAACAGCCATCGGTTCAGAACTGCGGCATCCACCTCGTCGGGGATGTCGCCGTCCTGCCATTCGAGGGCGTCCCACTGCTCGCGTTCCTCGTCGCTGAGGTCGGCGTAGCGGATGCCGCGACTCATGAACCCGAGGTCGATGACGCGAGCTCTCGGCGGCACGAGGAAACCCCCCGCAATCGCGTCGTCGAGTTCGAAAGCGTCAGTGGGGACTCCGTCGTCGAGCTCGAAGAGTCGATACGTGTTGTGGTCGATGTCGGCTCGGGGCGTAGCGGTAAGACCGACGACGAGCGCGTCGAAGTAGTCGAAGATCTCGCCGTACCGGTTGTAGATCGATCGGTGCGCCTCGTCGACCACGATGAGATCGAAGTAGCCGGGGCCGAAGCGGCGTAGGTTGTCGTCTCCCGCGTCGATGAGGTTCATCACCGTCGCGTAGGTGGAGACGAAGACACGACCCTCGCTATCGCGGTCGGTAAGCAGATTCACCGGTGCACTGTCGGGCAGGTGCGTCTTGAAGGCGCCAACCGCCTGGTTCACGAGCGCGGTGCGGTCGGCGAGGAACAGTACGCGCTTGACCCAGTTCGCGCGCTGTAACACGTCGACGAGCGCGATCACGGTGCGGGTCTTGCCGGTACCGGTGGCCATGACCAGCAGCGCTCGACGCCGCTTGTGCTCGAATGCATCGCTCACTGCCCGAATGGCACGCAGCTGGTACGACCGCTCGACGATTTCTCGATCGACCGCGACGGTCTCGAGTGGTCTGAGCGTCGTGCGCCGCTGCACGGCCAGCAACAGTTCGTCTTTCGTGAGGAATCCTGCGACCTTGCGCGGCGGGTAGCGCCGGTCATCCCAGTACCAGGTGTCGTACCCGTTCGTGTAGAAGATGAGGGGGCGCTGGCCGGTGTCGCGTTCGAGGGCATCCGCGTAGATCGCGGCCTGCTCGCGTCCCTCTTTCGCGCTCTTCGAGGTGCGCTTGGCTTCGACGACGGCGAGCGGCTTTCCGTCGTCGCCCCACAGCACGTAGTCGACCTTGCCGGCTCCCGACGGGCTCGGGATGCCGGTGACCGGCCACTCGCGGTCGCGGGCATCATCGAGCGGCCAGCCCGCTTCGTGGAGCAGCAGGTCGATGAGCTGTTCGCGAGTCTGGGCCTCGGTCGCGTCGGTCGGATCCGCGATCTTGTGCGCGGTGTTGCGCTGGATGTTCTCGGCCTTGAGCCGCGCGATGTCTGCGCGTAACTCCTCAATTTCGGCCTGCGCTTTGGCGCCGAGCGCCGCCGCTTCGCTCAATTGCGCGCGGGCGTTGTCGAACTCGGTTTGGATTGTGAGGAGTTCGCTACGTGCTTGTCGTACGACCGACTCGGGTGCCGGTGGCACTCGATCAAACGCGAACGGCTCCGGCTGCGGTGCTGCCGGGTCGCCATAGCAGTGGTGAAGCCAGAGGCACACGCGGTGAAGCTGCTCGAGGGAGCCGCGCGCCCGCGCAAGCGTCATGTCGTCATCCTTGTGGACGGCGTCATTGCCGACGAGACGGATGATCCTGAGGCTGCCGCAGATCGAGTCGCCGACGGTGTCGCGGAACGACCTCTGCGCGGTCAGGTTGGCGAAGGTGTCGTCGTAGGGGCGCTCGAGGTTCTCGGCGGAGTAGATCCAGGCGGTGAAGAGTTCGGCAGCGCGCCGAGCGTAGGTGGCGGATGCTCGCGGGTCGGCGCGCAGATAGGCTTCGGCGCGCGCAGCGGCGTCACCGACCTGCGGCCACTCCTGCGCGACGAAGTCGAAGTTCCCCACCGAACGGCTCCTCTGTCAGGAGTCGCCGGCCGACCCCTTGAGCCGATGCTACTGGGACCGTCAAGCCGCGTTGGGGTAGAAGGTGGGGAGGTGTCGTTCCGGTTTCACGACATACCGGCGCCCGTGCGGGGATACCCATTCGAGCGACCCGTCGTCGAGGTGGGTGACCTGCCACCCGCCGTGATGTCTCACGGTGTGGTGGCCTTGGCATAACGGTGCCGTGTTGGTCACGGATGTCTCCCCGCCGTCAGCCCACGCAACGTTATGGTCGATCTGACACTGCGACGCCGGTTTCCCGGGGGTGTCAGATGGTCTGTGTGAGTGGGGTTCACCTCGAAGGAGAACATCATGGAGACCATGGCTATCAGTCCGGAGCGCGAGGAGCGCAGGCGTCGGCAGAAGGAGCTCGC
>NZ_MKTR01000003.1 GCF_001898325.1 Microbacterium sp. 67-17 | reverse complement strand
AGGTGAACCCCACTCACACAGACCATCTGACACCCCCACGGATCGCATTCCGATAACCGGGGAACACCGTGTCGACGCAGGATCGCCCCGACCGTCCGAGCGGGGACCCCGGCGACGGACCCGATCCGGTCCTGACCCTGTCGCAGCTGGACCCGTAGCTGAAGGACCCGTTGCTCGACCTCGAACGGCGTGCGTCGCGGCATGGTTCGCGGTCGGGACGACCGATCCACCAACCCGGCCGCTCCCTCCAGACGGAACCTGGACACCCAACGATGCGCGCACTGACGTGAGATCCCCAGCTCTCGAGCAACGTGCGCGACCGGGCGCCCATCGCGCACGACCCGAGTTATCAACAGGGTCCGTCCGTACACATTCAACCGAGCACTACCGTGGGCCATGGGAACCTCCGGGGAGATTAGGGAACGTAAGCACTTCCACTAAGCCCCGGAGGTTCTCCTCAGCGCAACCCCCGAAACGTCACCAACGTCTCAGCCGGGTACAGCTAGCCGCCGGAAGACGGGGTGGGAGAACGACGAGTTGAAGTCACCCGCGACGACGAGACGTGGCTCGCTTGTGGCCTGGATCCACTCATCGATCGCGGTCACTGCCTCGTACCAGTCCCCGGGCTGGCCGACCGGCGGCGGCGGGTGCACGGCGGCGACGCGAACTGCCGACCCGTCCGGAAGGGCGGCGACGGCGCTCACCTGCTCGAAAACACTCCCGGGGATGCCTTCCTCGGCGCTCAGCGGATGGGCCGAGAGGATCACGCTTCCCTTGTAGGCATTGGTGCTCACCTGCTTCGTCCGGTAGGGCAGGGTCTCAGCAAGACCCTGCCCTACCAGGATCTGGCCGATCAGGTGCTCATCGGTCTCGACGAGGATGACCACGTCGGCTCCCTCGTCCCGGATCAGGTCGGCGAGCTGACGCGGATCCGCGCCAGCGAACTTGGCGTTGAAGGAGAGCACTGTCAGTGGCGTTGACGCCGTGCAGTCACCCGCGCCCGCGGCAACCGGGTTGAGCACCGGAAGCACCGAGAGCACGGCGCCAGCCACGAGGACAGTGGCCCCGATCCACGCGCGTGAAACCGCCGCGACGACCGCGACCACGAGAAGGCCGAGTGCTCCCGCCGGCAGAAGCGACTGCGCGATGGGGATCAAGCCCCCAGCAGGCAGATCCAGATGTGGCAGCACCACCGCCGGAACCGCAAGAACAACCGCGATCACGATCCACACGAGCGAGCGCCGCGATAAGAGGCGCCGCCGCCGATCACGACCCTTGGGCGACACCGGGTCGGGGGAGTCAGCGCGCCCGTCGACAGTCACCGGGCAAGTAGATCATCCGCCGGTCCACGAATCCTGCGAATCGCATCCTCGGCGCGAGCACGTCATCCGCGCGAACGGTCGGCCCCCAGAGCCGCGAGCAACTCGCCGACGGCGTGGTCGCTTTCCACGGGATGCCGAAGGGGAAGGTCACTCACGCACTGATAGGTGTTGCGCCGCCCGTCCTTCTCCCTGCGCAGGTAGCCGCCCTCGACGAGATCGCTGACGATCTGCTGAGCCGTGCGTTCGGTGATGCCGACGGCTGACGCGATGTCGCGCAGGCGGATGCCCGGATCCCGCGCCACCGTGATCAACACGTGCGCGTGATTGGTGAGGAACGTCCAAGTGCCCACCTTCGACATGATACCTGACCTACAAAACACGCGAAGCTATACCGGTAATTTGCTTCCGGTAATTTGTTGCTTGTAATATGCCTCGTGTGAATCCGCTTCTCCTGGCAGCGACAGCGCTCGTCCTCCTTGGTGCCTTTGTGACGGCGATCGCGGGTCGACGATCACGACGGATGCGGTCGGCCAGCGTCGCGGCCACGTGGATCGCCTTCGCCCTGGCCGCGGCATCGCTTGTTCTGGCCGCCGCATATGCGAGCGATGTCGTCGGAAGCATCTTCGCCACGCTTGCTCTCGGCGTGACCGGGACTGTGCAGCTGTGGAGCATCCGCCACCTCGAGGGAGACCCGCGCGCGACGCGGTTCTTCGCCCTGTCGTCGGTCTTGGCTTCCGGACTCACCGTTACGGCGGCAGCCCCGAATGCGATCGTCCTGGCGATCGGATGGGTGGTCGCAAGCGCTGCAGTGATCGCGCTCATCACCCTCGGCGGTCGCACTACTCAAACCCGCGTGGCCCTGCGCCGCACGCTCGTCGCCTTCGGCATCGGCGATATCGCTCTCGTGGCCGCTGTCGTGACCGTGACGGCGACGCCTGTCACCTCCCTGAACGAGCTGGGCGCCGTCGGTGGAGCCCCAGCGCTGGTCGTCGGCATCCTGGTCGCGATCGCAGCGATCACGCGCGCGGCATCCGTCCCCCTCCACGGGTGGCTGCCCGCGACCCTTGCCGCCCCGACACCGGTATCGGCGATCCTGCACGCCGGATTCGTGAACGCCGGGGCGCTTCTGCTGGTGCGGTTTGCGCCGCTGGAGGCCTGGACGACCCCGGTCATCGTGGGAATCGCCGGCGGGCTCACGGTCGTCATTGCCGGCTCCGCGATGCTCACCCGACCCGACGTCAAAGGACGCCTCGTGCACTCGACGGCGGCCCAGATGGGATTCATGCTGCTTGCCTGCGCGATCGGCGCCTGGCCGCTGGCGCTCCTGCACGTCGTGGGGCACGCGCTCTACAAGTCCTACCGGTTCCTTGCCGCCGGATCCGCGCTCCTCGGCGAGCCGTCACCATCGCGGGCTCAGGATGCGGACACTCGCGTCCTGCGTTCCGGTGTCGCCTCCGCTGCCGCCGCAATCGTGGTGGTGATCGCCCTGATAGCAGACAGCTTCTCGCACCCGGGCGGCGCCCTGGTCCCCTTCATCGCCGCCACAGTGTGGATCGGGGTGTGGGCAGCGACGGGCGGACGAGGCAGGTCGCGCTGGGTGATCGCGGCTGGAGTCAGCGGCGTCGCATCCGGCTACGTCCTGCTGTGGGCGGCTGTCGAGAACGCGTTCCCGCTGGCCCTCGGGGCCGCGGCCAGTCCCTGGCTCGCGGTCTGCGTCTTCGTGACGGCCGTGCTCGCCGGCCTCGCTGTCAGTCCCGCGGCACCCACCGCGATCCGGGACTACGTGTACGGCGCGGCATCCGGGTGGGGCACATCCCCCGCGCCACCATCGCACGCCGCGTCGCTTACCGAACCCGTCGAGTACGAAAGGTCTTCTCGATGACCATCTCCCCGCTACCCCCCACAGAAAAGACACCCCCACGGGCTGTCGATGTCCGAGGGCTCGTGATCGCCGCAGCCCAGGCTCTGGCCCCGCAGTATCCGTTGCACCGGTTCATTGCACGCAACCCCTATGCCGGCTACGAGGACCTGCCCTGGGACATCGCCCGGGAACGGATCGCCGCCGAGCACGGCACGTCACTCGTCCGGCCGGAATCGGCCTACCGCGACCTCTACGCCGCCGGCGGCGTGAACGACGCTGACCTCACCGACGCTCTCGGCACGCTCGTGCACGATGTCTCGCTCGATCGCGTCGTGCGGTGGAGCGGACGAGACATCCGCGTTGCCGACGTCTTCATTGCTGACCTGCTCGCGTCGCCGGAGGCCCCGCTGCCCAGACGCACACTCCTGACGCCCGCTGAGCGCTTCGCTCCGCGCGTGCACACCAAGATCGAGACGTACCTCGCCCGGCTCGGCGCCCGCTCGCTCGGACACGCTCCCGCCCCCGATCCGTTGACGGCCGGGCGGTTTTGGGATGCGTGGCGGCGCAGTGCCGGCCGCGACCTCACACTTCCCGTGCGCGTTCGCCGGGGTGTCCGGATCGCCGCCGAGTCACCGGAGGAGGCGATTGCGACGGCGTTCGAGCACTGGGAGGTCGTCGGCGACGACGCCGTCGCCCTGCTGCGCGCCCACCTGCTGAGCCTGCCGGGGTGGGCAGCGGCGATCGCCGACGGCTCCAGCGGCGCCGTGACCCTCACCGACTGGCTCGCTGCCCGCGTCACGCTGGAACTGCTCTGGTTGCCGTCGGACACTCCCGCGTGGCATCCGAACGCAGCCGCCACCACAGCCGCCGCCGTCGTCTTTCCCGCCGAACGTCACGCCGAACGGGTCGCCGCGGTCGCCGATTCCCTCGCCCTCACGCTCGCCGACGCCGAACGCGCCGAGCTCTCCCGCATCCTGCACGCCCTTCCCGAGTCATGCCGCCTCGAGGCGTGGCACGCTGCTGCCGAACGCCACCTCGCGCTGCTGGTCTCGCCGCGCTCCCGTCCGCGGGCGGACCGCGGCCGGCCGGCATCTCAGGTGGTGATGTGCATCGACCCTCGCTCGGAGGGGATGCGGCGCCACCTCGAGGCATCCGGAGACATCGAGACCTTCGGGTTCGCAGGCTTCTTCGCTCTCGCCATCGCATTCCAGGATGCCGCGGGCGGCCCCGCGATCGCCTCGTGTCCCGTCCTGGTGGCACCGCGCGCCCGCGTGCACGAAGGCTCTGCTGATCAGGCGGCGATCGAGCGGCTTCGACGGGGCGCCGTGACCGCGCGCACCGCCCACGACACCCTCGAGGGCGTCGCCGAGTCTGCGGCTTCACCGTTCGCGTACGCCGAGATCGCCGGGTGGGCGACGGGACCGGCGAGCGTCGCACGCACCATCGCCCCCGTGACCACGGCGCGCGTCGCGCGGAACCTTCGGGAGATTGTTGCGCCGCGTCCGGCGACCCGGCTCGATCCCGACGTCGCCTTCGCGCTCGACGAACGGATCGCGTACGCGGAGTCCGCGCTTCGGATGATGGGGCTCGTCAACGGGTTCGCGAGACTCGTCGTGCTGTGCGGGCACGGCGCGACGGTCGCCAACAACCCCTTCGCCGCGGCCCTGCAGTGCGGTGCGTGTGGCGGTCACGAGGGGTCACCGAACGCACGCGCGGCAGCCGCCGTCTTCAACGACCCCGAAACCAGGCGCGGTCTCGACGGGCGCGGAATCCACATCCCGGCCGACACGGTCTTCGTCGCCGCGCAGCACGACACCGTCACCGACCGGATCACGATCCTCGAGCCGTGGAGTGTCCCGGCGACCCACGCCGCAGACCTCGCGGCCTTCGAGGATGCCGCAGCGAGGGCGCGAATCGGGAGCGGCCGCGAGCGCCTCGCCGAACTGCCGGGCGCTCCGGCGAACCCGACCGACGATGTGGTGCTCGCCGAGCTCGAACGCCGCGGCGCCGACTGGGCGCAGGTCTACCCCGAGTGGGGCCTGTGCGGAAACGTCGCGATGATCGTCGCGCCCCGCCGCGTCACCGCCGAGCGCAACCTCGCGCGCCGTGTCTTCCTCCACAGCTACGAGACCGACGCCGATCCCGATGGATCGGCCCTCGAAACGATCCTGACTGCCCCGATGATCGTCGCTCAGTGGATCAACGCGCAGTACTCGGCATCCACCCTCTCCCCCAACCGGTTCGGCGCCGGCAGCAAGACCCTCCACAACGTCGTCGGCAACGTGGGGGTCGTTTCGGGGTACGGCGGAGACCTCCGTACCGGTCTCGCCTGGCAGTCCGTGGGTGTCGGACACGGCGCTCGACACGAGCCGGTACGGCTGCAGGTCTTCGTGCAGGCACCGCTTGAGCGCGTCGGCGAGATCGTCTCGCGCTCCCACGTCGTCCGCCAGCTCGTCGATAACCGCTGGATCACCCTGCGCGCGCGTGCGGACGACGACACCGACTGGGCGACTCTCACCCGCTACGGATGGCGCACCCAGCCTCTCTCCGACGCACCGAGCCCCACAGAGCCCACCCCCAAGGAGACCACCGCATGGAACTGAAGGACCTCACCCCCATGGTCAAGATCGAGATCGTCATCCCCGCGCGTCATGCGCCCGAGGTCACCGACCTCATCCGCAGTCTCGGCGCGCGCGGCTACACCGCCGTCTCGGGCGTAGCCGGGTTCGGCCACCACGGCGAGCGCGGGGGGCGGATGCTGTTCAACGACCACGACGCCCTGACGATGCTCATCACCGTTGTGCCCGAAGACCGCGCCGACGCCATCGCCTCGGCGATGCATCCGGTGCTCACCCGGATGTCGGGGGTCATGTTCGTTTCGGAGACGGCAGTCAGCCGCGCCGAGTATTTCGTCTGACCTCGCGACGTGACCACGATCGACCCAGCCGGTGGGGGCGTGCGAACCGAATCGCCCTACGACGGGATGACCGCCGCGGTCGGCACTCTCCACGGCAAGGAGAGGCAACTCGAGCCCGCGCTGCGGCGGTGGCACGGTGTGCGCGTCGTAGCCACCCGGGAGGTGAACACCGACCAGTGGGGAACCTTCACGGGCGAGAGGCCGCGGCAGGTGGCTCCCGCGGAGGCGGCACGACTGAAGGCTGAGGCTGCTACGGATGAGCTCGGGGCCTCACTCGGGATCGGAACCGAGGCATCGTTCGCGAGCGTGCTCGGATTCGGCCCGCCAGTGCACGAAGAGATCGTCGTCTTCGTCGATCGCGCCCGGGGTATCCACATCACCGAGACGCATCGGCGGTTCTCCCACGTGCCCCCACCGCGGACCGCTGCAACCCCCGCCGAAGCCCGGGTGCTGCTCAGCGCCCTCGGCTACCCGTCCCACGGCGCGGTCATCCGCGGCTCTCGCGGCGAGGTCGTCAAGGGCGTGCAGACCTTCGAACCCGTGTCGCGAATGCTGTCAACGGGCCGGGTCACGATCGAGGCCGATCTGCGCGCACACATGAATCCGACACGGCAGCGCGTGATCCGGCGGCTCGCCTGGCGCCTATCTGCGCGCCTACGCTGCCAATGCCCCGCCTGCGGCACTCCCGGCTACGGCATCGTCGGGAGCGAGCGCGGAGCGCCCTGCGCCGCTTGCGGCACGCCGACCCACGTCATGCGTGCTGACGTTTGGGGCTGCGCATCATGCCCACACCGGGAGGAGGTCGCGCGACGAGCACGCACCGCCGACCCCGGGCGGTGCGATGCCTGCAACCCGTGACGTCGGCGGCGAGTCAGCCGTTCAGTACGTCGATCACCACGGCAACGGACGTCCGTCGCGGGTCAGGGACCCACGCTCCACCGACCCCGGATGCAGAATCGGTGCGAGCACGCTTCGGGCACCGTCTCTCGGCGGCCCGGCACCCATCTCGGCCATTCCGGGCGCAGTAGCCGTGAGCCCCGGGTCCACGGCGAAGACGTCGATACCCTCCTCACTCAGCTCGAGCGCTGCCTTCCGTGCGAGAGCATGTACCGCAGCCTTCGATACGGCGTACGAGGCAGCACCGGGGTGGGTTGCGATACCGAACTGCGGATCGCCGTGGGAGCCGCCACCGCTTCCCACGATCACAATCCGGGCGTTGCCGGCGGCGCGTAGGGCGGGAAGGAACGCGCGAATCGTCTGCCACGTCCCCACAACGTTGACCGCGAGGATGTCTCGCACCAGGTCCAGGTCGGCAGTGGCGACAGTCTCGTCCCACGGGGCGAACTGCGCGGCGTTGGCGACAAGCAGATCGACGGATGCCGTCATCGTGGCCACGGCGCGAGCCGCACTCTCGATCTCGGCCGCAGAAGAGATGTCTGCGGATATGACCTGGACTGCAGGGACACCGTCGAACGTCGTGCGGGCAGCCGCGGGGTCGCGCACCACCGCGAACACTCCCCACCCATCGGCGGCGAGTTCACGCGCGACTTCCGCCCCGATTCCGCGCCCCGCTCCGGTCACCACAGCCGTGGGCATCCGCGCCACCCCGCTCTCTCGCTCAAACAGACGATCCTGCGCCGGGTGCTGGGCAGTGTCGCCCTCGTTGCGTGCCATCATCGCACGACGCAGCGCCGATGTCAGTCCCTCTGCTGGGGCGCCTGCGTCCGCTGCACGAGGGCGACAATGGCGGCCGTCACGGCGAGCGCACTGGCTGCGATAGCCAGTGCGGGAAGCGGAGCCACTGCCTGCGCGAGCGGGATCAACACGACCATCACAACGGCCGGAATTGCCACCGCTCCCGCTCGCGGGGTGGCGCTGACCCATGCGGAGATCGCGATAGTGGCAATGACGCAGGCGGCCCCGGCCATCAGCGCGATCGCACCGAACCAGCCGAACGGTTCGCTGTCTGCGACGTGCGCCATCGCCTCTTCGATCCCCAAGGCTGCGATGATCACGCCCGCGACGATCGCCGCATGACCGTAAGAGTAGACATCCCGGGCCATGACAACCTGGCGCCCCTCGGATCTGCGCTCGAGCTCGCTCTCGCCCCACGGTGCGAACCGCGTGAAGTACGTCCACCACAGCAGGATCGACAGCAGCAAGGCGAGAACTGCACCGATGATGACGGAGGCCGAGATCGGTTCACGCGCGACTGCAACGCCGATCGCAACGATGGACTCGCCAAGCGCAAGGATGACGACCAGGCCGTGCCGTTCAGCCCAGTGCGACGGGCTGTGCAATCCCCAGCCGCCGCCTGAGCGCGAAGAGAGCCGAGTGACGAGCAGGTCGTAGGCAAGGGCACCGAGCCAGATCCACAGCTGGGCCTGCCCTCCGATCACCGCTCCGATCACGAGGGCCGCAACCGACGGAATCATCGCACCACCGAGAAAGACGATGATCTGTCGCCGCAACGCCACGTCTTCGCCGGCGCTCAGCGCGTAGAGCGCAACGTGCACGAGACGGACCACGGTGTACGCCAGGGCAAGCACGAGCGCCGCGGTCGGCGCGCCCTCCGCTGCGGCGAAGGATTCGGGGATGGCCAGGGCGATCACGAACACCGCAGCCATCGCCACCGACATCCCGACGATCATCACGGGCTGATCCGCAGGTGCGCGATTGGCCACCCACGCGAATCCCACCCACGTCCACCACAGCAGCCCGAGCACGACCAGTCCCTGCAGGAGCGCCTGGGCATTGTGGCCCTCGACCATGAAGGCCGAGACCTGCGTGAACGCGAAGACATAGACCAGGTCGAAGAACAACTCGAACGTCGTTACCCGACCTGCATCGCCTATCGCAGGCCGAAAGGAGACACGCAGTCCGCGGCTCCACGGCGCCGAGCGCGGTGGGGAGGGAGAAACACTCATGAGCAACCTTTCATCATCCCGTGAGTCTGCCGACGGCGCATGACACCCACACCAGGTCAGCGACCCGGCGCGCCCAGTCCGCGGGGTCGCGCGTCCGGCGACGTGGAACGAGTACCAGGACCCCGTCAAGAAGCTCGCGGCGATCTCGACGTCGGCGTCAGCGGTCAGGTCACCCGCCGCTCGTCCCGCGGCGAAGATCCGACGAAGGCGCTCTCTGCGGGGGCCAACGATCAGCTCCAGGTAGGAAGCGCGAACGTGCGGATCGAGCCCATCGCTGAGCATCAAGCCGGCCAGGGGCAGCGCCCCGGCGGCGCTGATGCAATGCGCGAAGTGCTCCAGCTCAGCAACGAGGTCTGAGTACGGGTCCTCAGTCACGGCTGGCGGATCCACCTGAGCGAGCAAGCGGCACCGCGTCGTACCGTCTCAGCCATAGAGCGACCGTACGCGCCGTCTGTCAAGAGTTTTTCGACGACCGTCACAAAACAGTTGAACTTTATCGCGATGCCCCGTCCACCCCGAGAGGAGTTCTCTCCGCCCGACGTCAGGAGTCGAAGCCCACGCCGAACAGTCCTGCGAGCTTCAGCAGAATCCCGTCTTTCCCGCCGTTGCGGTCCGACTTTGCTACGGCTCTGCGCATCATTTGGACGAGGGGGTAGGCCAAGGGCTCCGGCGGAATAGGGATCGGGAGCCGGCGCGACATCTTCAGCCTCGTGCGCTCGGTATCGCGGCCCTCGAGCAGGTCGAGCATGACATCGGCGCCGAACCGCGTTGCTCCGACGCCGAGCCCGGTGTATCCCGCGCTATAGGCGACGCGCCCGCCGCGAGCCGACCCGTGGAATGCGACGAGCTGGGTGGACATGTCGATCGCGCCGCCCCACTTGTGCGCGAACCGGATGCCGGACAGTTGCGGGAACGTGCTGTAGAAGTGATCGGCGAGCCGCTCGAAGGTCTCGGGGCGTTGGTCCTGCGCCGCCTTCACACGCCTGCCGCGGTGGTAGACCGCGTCATACCCGCCGAACAGAATCCTGTTGTCGGACGACTTTCGGTAGTAGTGGAACTCGCGCGACGAGTCGGTGATTCCGTGACGCTCCGTCCAGCCGATGGCGGCGAGCTGGTCGGTGCTCAGCGGCTCGGTCATGAGCACGTAGTCGTAGATCGGCACCGTGAACAGGCGCAGTTCGGGCAGCAGAGACGCGAACACGTTCGTGGCAAGAGCCACCCGGCTCGCGCGGATCTCGCCGTGCGCAGTCTGCGCGACCATGACATTGCCGTCGGTGCGCAGGCGGGTCACCCGCGTGTGCTCGGAGATCTCGACGCCAAGACGCTCGGCAGCCGCAGCGAGCCCCCACGCGAGCTTGGCGGGATTCACGTACGCGACGCCGTCGGTTCCGAACATCCCGGCACGGTAGAGGGGGGAGTTCCCCCGCTCGCGAAGGCTCTCGCCCTCGAGGAAGGTCTCGTTCGCGGAGTGCTCCGCAGCCTCTCGAAGCCAGTCGATCTGATGAGGCTCGGTGGCCACCGTCAGGACGCCGGTCTCCTCCCACTCTGCGTCGATGCCATACCGCTCGATCGCCGCGCGGATTCCTGCGAAGTTCTCGTCGGCTAGCCGGTTCAGCACCGGCATCTCGTCAGCGAAGTGCAGCTCCCCGTTCTCCGGTCCGTGGGTGAGGCTTGCTTCACAGAAGCCGCCGTTGCGACCGCTCGCAGCCCAGCCGATGCGATTGCCCTCGACCAGAACGACGCGGCGCTTCGGGTCGCGCTCCTTGGCGATCAGTGCTGTCCAGAGCCCGGCGAAGCCGCCGCCCACCACGAGCAGATCGGTCGACACCAGACCGGAAACGCCACCCCGTGCCGCGGGACGATCGGGATCGTCGAGCCAGAAAGGGGTTGTGGATGCCTCGGCCAACGCGCCACGAATGGTGCCGAGGTCAGTGCGTATCTCGTGGCCATATGCCGTCGGCGCGCTCATGGGCATCTTCTTTCGATGGTGGTCGGGGACCCACCCGCGGTCGCGGGGCAGATCATGGTTCCGGTTCGATATCCCGCAGGATGTAAACCTTTCGAAGCGCCACAGGCACGTGCCACCGCGTCAGCATCCCCGTCTCGAGCCGGCACAGGGAGCCGGCTCGCAGCTCGATCGTTCGCGTGACCTGTCCGTCCTCCCCGATGAGTTCGACAGTCGCCTCACCCGAGACGACGACGAACACCTCATCAGCCTCGATGTCGCGCATCGAACCGGCAGTCATCTCCCAGATCCCGACCGTGGTGTCGCCGACCACAGCAACATCGATGAAGCCCGTGCTGGGTTCCCCCTCGAGTCGAAGATCATCGGGAACCGAAATCCCCGCCACATCCACAGCCGCGACGTCGAGCGGTTGGAAGGGCTCGAGCCGTGTCATCGCCGTCTCCTCAGCCGAGGCGGCCCAGCGCCGCGTCGATGATTGTGAGGCCGCGGTCCAGTTCCGACTCGGTGACAACGGCCGGCGGCACGACATGGAGCCGGTTCTCGGCGAAGAATCCGAGCAGGCCCTGGTCGAGAAGATCCTTCTTGAGGGCTGCCATCCGGTCGGCGCCGAGGGGCTCGCGCGTCTCGCGGTCGGCGACGAGCTCGACGGCCCAAAAGACACCGCGACCGCGCACCTCGCCCACCACCGCATGACGCTCGGCGATCTCGCGCAGGCGCGGGCCCAACACATCCGTTCCCATGCGGGCCGCGTGTTCCACGATCTTCTCGTCGGCCATCGCCTCGATCGTCGCGACCGCTGACGCAGCGGCGAGCGGATGACCGGAATAGGTGAGGCCGCCGGGGAACACCCGGTCATCGAACGTACGCGCGATCGCATCCGAGATGACCACGCCTCCCAGCGGCACGTACCCGGAGTTCACGCCCTTTGCGAAGGTGATCAGGTCAGGCGTGACATCGAAAGCGTCGAACGCGAACCACTCGCCGGCGCGCGCAAACCCCGCCATCACCTCATCGAGGATCAAGACGATGCCGTAACGGTCGGCGACCTCGCGGACTCCGGGGAGGTAACCGGGCGGCGGAACGAGCACGCCGGCGGTTCCGGGGATCGTCTCGAGCAGAATCGCTGCGATGGAGTCGGGGCCCTCTGCCTGGATGGTTCGCTCGAGGTGGCGGAGCGCTCGCTCGCTCTCCTGCTCGGGAGTGGTGGCCCAGAACTCCGTGCGGTAGAGGTAGGGCCCGAAGATGTGCACGTGCCCACGCGAGAACTCGTTCGGAATACGGCGCCAGTCTCCGGTGGCAACGATCGCCGCGCCGGTGTTGCCGTGGTACGAGCGGTAGGTGGAAATGACCTTGTCACGCCCCGTGAAGAGCCTCGCCATCCGGATCGCGTTCTCGTTTGCATCCGCGCCGCCGTTGGTGAAGAACACCTTCGCGAATCCCTCGGGGGCACGCTCGAGGATCAACTCAGCGGCGCGCGCACGAGTGGCGTTCGCGTGAGCCGGCGCGACTGTGGAGAGCTGCGCCGCCTGCTCCTGGATGGCCGCCACAACCCGCGGATGCTGGTGGCCGATGTTCACGTTGACGAGCTGGCTCGAGAAGTCGAGGTAGCGGCGACCGTCGACATCCCAGACCTCGCTGCCGCTCCCGCCTGCAAGCGGCAGAGGAGCGAGGGAGCGCTGCGCGGACCAGGAGTGGAAGACGCTCGACCGGTCGCGTTCGCTGATGCTCGCGTTCGTGTCGTCAGGAGTGAGAGCCATACGCCTAGTGTGCTCCGCGGAGCCGGCTCGCGTCGTTCACAATTGTCGTACTGCGAACTCTTCGATCGACAGATTGGCACGACAATTCCGACGACACTGCGCTCCCTTCTAGCTGTTCGGGCGTTCGGTCTGCGCGCCGTGGGCGAGCTTGATGCTGCTCACCTCGACCGGACCATCTCGTGGGTTCACAACTCCGACCTCCCCGATCCCACGCCATGGCTCGAACCCGGGCAGCTACTGCTGACCGACGGCGGGCAGTTCGCCGGACCGACCCCAACCTCTCCCGAGGCCTACTGCCGCCGACTCCGCCAGCGCGGGGTGGCTGGATTGGGGTTCGCGACGGACGTCATTCACCCGGAGGTTCCTACCGAGCTCATCGATGCATGCCGCCGCCACGAGATCCCCCTCATCGAGGTGCCCGGCATGACGCCGTTCATCGGCATCATCCGGCACGTCGCGGATGCCGAAGCCGCCGATCGTAGCGCGCGACTGTCGTGGACACTCGAATCACAGCGAGCCCTGGCTCGGGCAGCCGTGCGCCAAGACGGCCTGCGTGCGATTCTGCGCACCCTCTCCTCCCGGCTTCGCACCTGGGTGGCGCTTTTCGATGCGGCGGGACGACCCCTCAGCCTGCCGGGAATCGCCGAGGTTCCGGCATCCGTCGAGTCCGCAGTCGCGGAGCAGGCGCGGATGCTGCTGCGCAAATCCACACCGGCGAGCATCCGCGTCGCTGAGCCCCATGCCGCGACGCTGCAGACGATAGGTCAGAGCGGGCGACTCGGTGGCGTCCTCGCCGTGGGCGCCGACACCCCGCTTGATTCCGCGCACAGCGATCTCGTCGAGTCGGTCATCGCCCTGGCGAGCATTGCTCTTGAGCAGCAGCGAGCAGTCTCGGACGCGCGTCTGCGGGTGCGGACCGGGGTCATCGAGCTGCTGTTGGCCGGCCGCTCAGAAGAAGCTTCCCGCTCAGCGACGGCGCTGTGGGGACGGATGCCGACACCGCCGCTGCTGGCCGGTCAGGTCGTCGGGTTCACCGGCAGTCAGTCACTTCTCGACGAGCTTGAGCTTTCCGCAGCGGCGGAACCGGGCATCCTCTTCTTCGCCGAACGTGAGGAGGACCTGCTGATCCTGGTCGCTCGCGATGGGCTCGCGGGGCTAGCCGATCTGCTGCAGAAACATGAAACCACCGCAGGGTTCGCCGAGCTCCATCGATGGGAAGAACTCGGCCGCGCGCTGGCCGAGGCGTCCCATGCTGCTCGACAGTCGAGCGAGCCCGGGGTCATCGAGTTCTCGGCGATCGCCGACAACGGCATGATCGGCATGCTGCGGAACAACGGCGGTCCGCTCGTCGCCCGCCGCATGCTCGCGCCGCTGGATCAGCTGGCTCCAGCGCACCGTGAACGTCTGCTGGCCGCCGCTACCGCTTGGTTCGCCGCCAACACCGCATGGGACCCAGCTGCCCGCAGCCTCGACATCCACCGACACACTCTGCGCGCCCGCATCGATGAATTGGGCGAATTCCTCGGCCTGGATCTGTCGACCTTCGATGGTCGCGCTCAGCTATGGGCGGCGATGGAGCTCTCCTCCGCCGAACGATGAGCGCCGACGCGTCCTCAGGTGTTCTGCGGGAAGCCGAGGTTGATTCCGCCGTGCGTGGCGGGGTCGAGCCAGCGCGCGGTGATCGCCTTCTCGCGCGTGAAGAAGTCGAACCCGTGAACGCCGTAGGCCTTGGCGTCGCCGAACAGTGACTTCTTCCATCCGCCGAAAGAGTGGTACGCGACGGGAACCGGGATCGGCACGTTGATGCCAATCATGCCGACCTGCACCTCGTTCTGGAATCGTCGGGCTGCACCGCCGTCGTTCGTGAAAATGGCAGTTCCGTTGCCGAACTCGCCTGAGTTGATCAGCGCGACTCCCTCTTCGAAGCTTCCGACCCTCACAACCGACAGCACCGGACCGAAAATCTCCTCGGTGTAGGCACGGCTGGTGGTCGGAAGGCCATCGATGAGCGTCGGTCCGAAGAAGAATCCGTCCTCGTGGCCGTCGACGACCAGCGACCGGCCGTCGACGACGACTGTCGCGCCGTCAGCCTCGGCGATGTCGACATACCCAGCCACCTTCTGGCGGTGCTGGTCGGTGATGAGCGGGCCCATGTCGGGTTCCGCGTCGCCAGCCTGGGCGCCGTTGCCGACGGTGAGCCGCGCGATGCGGTCCGTGATCTTTGCGATGAGCTCATCCGCGACAGGCTCCACGGCCAGCACCACACTGATCGCCATACACCGCTCACCCGCTGCGCCGTAGCCGGCATTGACTGCCTGGTCGGCAACGAGGTCAAGATCAGCATCCGGCAGCACGAGCATGTGGTTCTTGGCACCACCGAGCGCCTGAACCCGCTTGCCGTTGCGGGCGGCGGTCTCGTAGATGTACTGCGCGATCGGCGTGGAACCAACGAAGCTGATGGACTCGACGATGGGCGAGTTCAGCAGCCCGTCCACGGCCAGCTTGTCGCCCTGCAGGACGGTGAAGGCGCCGTCGGGAAGGCCCGCTTCCTTCCACAACCCCGCGAGCCAGAGCGCGGCCGACGGGTCTTTCTCGCTCGGCTTGAGAACGACGGCGTTGCCAGCGGCGATGGCGATGGGGGCGAACCAGAGCGGTACCATCGCGGGGAAGTTGAAGGGGCTGATGACACCCACGACGCCGAGGGGCTGCTTGAGGGAGTAGACGTCGATTCCGCTCGAGGCGTTCTCGGAGTACGCGCCCTTGATCAGGTGCGGAAAACCGGTGGCGAGCTCCACGACCTCCTGGCCGCGCAGGATCTCACCCATCGCGTCGGAGAGCACCTTGCCGTGTTCGGCGGTGATGATCGCCGCGAGCTCCGGCTTGCGCGCATTGAGCAACTCACGGAAGGCGAAGAGCACGCCCTGGCGCTTGGCGATCGACCACGACGACCACTCCTCGAAGCCGCGTCGCGCCGAGGCAATGGCGGCGTCAGTCTCGGCCTGGTCAGCGAGCGCGACGTTAGCTGCCACCACGCCGGTAGCGGGGTTGAAGACGGGGGCAGTGCGCCCGGATGTCGACGCCGTCGGTGCGCCGTCGATCCAGTGCGGGATGGTCGGGAGGTCGAGTTCAGCCATGTCGTCAGGTTAGGTCACCTGCCGGGACAAACCGATCGACAATCTGTCACGGCAGACCGGAGCGAATGCCACACCGGCACGCGGAGTCGTCGGCTCGTAGGACCCCTCAGATCAGGAGGTACACGGCTCCCACGACAGTCAGGACGATCACGATCTGCTCGAAGAGGCGTTGACTGATCACAGCCGCTATCCGTCGCCCAACCAGGGCACCGATGACCACCGCGGGCACGAGGATCAGATCGATCAGCAGACCGTGTGGCGTGATGAGCCCGAGGCCGATCGAGAAAGGAACCTTCGCGACATTCACCGCAGCGAAGAACCAGGCTGCGGTCCCGAGAAAGACGTGCACCGGAAGCCGAGCGGCCAGGAAGTACATCGACATCACGGGTCCGGCGGCGTTGGCGACCATCGTCGTGAATCCGCCCATCACCCCGTAAAAGCCAGCTGCCACCACGCCTGGTGCCGCGTCGGCATCCGTGCGGGATCGCCGCCAGAGGGTGACAGCGATGACGACAAGCAGGATGACGCCGATCGTGCGCCTCACCCACTGATCCGACGCAAAGGCGAGGAAGAGCGTGCCCACCAAGATCCCAGCGATCACCGTCGGGATGAGCCGCAAGAGAGCCCGAACGTCGGCGTGGCGCCGGTAAGCGAGCAACGCCAGGGCGTCACCCACGATGAGCAGCAGCAGGATCGTCCCGGTGGACTGCTTGGCTGGGAGGGCGGACGCGAAGAGAACCACAGCGATGGTCCCCGCTCCGGGCAGCGCCGCCTTGGACAGACCGATGATGACGGCGCCGGCCGCGAGCGCGCACCACGCCGGAATGCTCAGCTCGAGCACGGCAGGTCTTCGACGCTCACCATCGGCACGCTACCGGAGGCTCGCGCTCTGCACATCGCGGCCGCGGTGACAGCAGGTGCAGGCCCGGCACTCCTCGCTGCGCGCCGAAGGCCCTCTTGCGCATCGCCGCGGCAATCGGTACATGTCGAATCCCTCCCGTGGACGGGGCGTTCCCTAGCGGTCACACGCACGTCGGCATCCGGAGCTGTCGAGGGACCCCACGACGCTGTCGCCTTCGAGACGGGTGACGTGGAGCTCGACCTCGGCCTCGCGCCCCAATCGGTGTTCCTCGCAGCCGCGACTCCTTCGCGAAAGTGCGCTCCGCAGTGCTGCAGCTTCTGCAGGAGCGCGGCAGCGGCCAGTTCTCGATCGCCGAGACCCAGGATCGTGTCCGCACTGCCGGGCTCGGAGCAGCCACGTTCGAGCAGGCAGTGACCTCGGTCGTGACCGCATACGCCGAGCTGCTGCGACAGAACCGCGAACTGCTGTCGCCGTTCTTCTTGCTCGGCGTCGAGGACTTCGCCATCCGCGACCGCGGCCGCCAGTCCGCCGACGCGGAACAAGCAAGTCTTCATTCGCGCACTGCTGGCCGCCCGCCGCCCAAGAGAACAGGGTCGAGTTGGCCACCGCGCGCGGACTGGGCTTTCGAAGTCTTCTACAGCTTGAGCGGCCGCTATCTCGGCCTCGGTGTCGCGGCGACGGTCAGCCCCGAGAACGACTACGACTGGAACGACCTCCTCGGACGTCTCGCTGACACCGTTCACCTGATCCTCACGTCGAGCTAACTGTCGCGCCAGCTGTCTCTGGCGCGGACTCCCCCCGGGAGCCAAGGTATCCGCCCCCTGCTCCCGGGCCTGCGCGTCGGTGAGGCTCGGCTTGCGCGGCCACCAGAGCCGGTCCTTCGCAATGAATGCCATCGCCGGCACGATCACGGTCCGAACGAGCAGCGTGTCGATGAGCACGCCGATGCACACGATGCCGCCGATCTGCGTGAGCGTGATCAGCGGCAACACGCCCAGCACCGCGAACACCGCTGCGAGCAGAATGCCGGCACTGGTGATCACGGCACCCGTGGCGGCGACCACGCGACGGTGCGTGCGGGCATCGAACGCTTCCGTGACAGCGGGGTCGACGAATTCGCCGCTGCCCCGTTCGGCACCGCTGACGACATGCTCAGGACGTGCGAGATGCTCGGGCAGCTGGCGGCCGAGTCCAGCTAATCAGCCGGGGCTGGCGCTTCGACGTCCGTCGGCAGGAGTCGCGCAGAAGTGCGGCTGCCCTGCCAAGACGGCTCTTTTCGACGTTCCGAAGCGTTGGGTCTTCAATTTCGTTGGGGTACTGAGTATTGTGTCCTACGCACCCTCCAGGTGCCCAGAGCAAAGGAGCCAGGATATGCAGTTCTATCGAGATGGATACCGGCCCGGGGATCCCGACGTCGCGCCAGCGGCGCCGGAGGTACTGGAGCGGGGTGCGCAGGCCCCGGACGTGGTTGATGTGCTGATTGTTGGGACCGGGCCTGCGGGGACGGTGCTGGCGGCGCAGTTGGCGGCGTTCCCGGGCATCACGACCCGAATCGTCGAGCGGCGCGACAGGCCTCTTGAATTGGGGCACGCGGACGGCGTGGCGTGCCGGACGGTGGAGATGTTCCAGGCGTTCGGGCTGGCCGAGCGCCTGCTGCGCGAGGCGTACTGGGTCAATGAGGTGCGGTTCTGGGGTCCCCGCGAGGACGACCGCTCCAAGATCGTGCGCACAGGGTGGGTGGAGGACACCCCTGCGGGTCTCAGTGAGTTCCCCCACGTCATCGTCAACCAGGCGCGAATGCAGGAGTACCTCCTCCAGTACGCCGCGAACTCCGCCAGCAAGATCAAGGCGGAATATGGCGTGGAGTTCGTCGGCCTGACGGTCGGCGTCGGCGATCATCCCGTGACCGTCGCCCTCCGCCCCACGGGATCGACGGATCCAGCCGACGAGTTTACGGTCCGCGCAAAGTATGTCGTGGGTTGCGACGGCGCACGCAGCCGCGTCCGCCAGGCGATTGGCCGCGAGCTGCACGGTGACGCCGCCAACCACGCGTGGGGCGTCATGGACGTGCTGGCGGTCACCGACTTCCCGGACTGGCGCACAAAGAACGTCATCCAGTCCGCCGGCAAGGGGAGCCTGCTCATGATCCCCCGGGAAGGCGGAAGCATGGTGCGCCTGTACGTCGACCTCGGCGAGGTCCCCGCCGGCGACACCGAGATCAAGAAGACCACCGTCGAGCAACTCACCGACGTCGCTAACGCGATCCTGCACCCGTATTCGCTCGACGTACGCTCGGTCGCGTGGTCGTCGGTGTACGAGGTCGGACAACGCGTCACCGATCGCTTCGACGATGTTCCCGACGACAACACGACCGGCCGAATGCCACACGTCTTCATTGCCGGCGACTCCTGCCACACCCACTCGGCCAAGGCGGGTCAAGGCATGAACGTCTCCATGCAGGACACGTTCAATCTCGGGTGGAAGCTCGCCGCCGTCCTCGAGGGCCGATCCGATGCCACCCTCCTGCTGTCCTACTCGGAAGAGCGGCAATCCGTCGCGCAGGACCTCATCAACTTCGACCGGTTCTGGTCGGCGTTCATCGCACAGCCGACCCTCGATCCCGAGCACCCCGAACGTGGGGGTGTCACCGCCGAGCAGATGCGATCGGAGTTCACGCGCCAAGGCCGCTACACCGCAGGCCTTGCTACGAAGTACCGCCCGTCAACCCTCACCGGCAGTGACGAGAACCAGGACCTCGCGATCGGGTTCGAGATCGGCACCCGCTTCCACGCCAGCCCCGTCATCCGCGTCGCCGACGGTCGGCGCATGCACCTCGGCCATACCCACACGGCCGACGGACGCTGGCGCCTCTATACGTTCGCCGACACCGCGGGCCACGAACTGACCGCACTGGCACAGTGGCTCACGGACTCCCCTGACTCGCCCATCCAACGATTCCGGGCCCCGGATGCCGACATGGACAGCGTCATCGATGTGCACGGGGTCTTTCGCGTGAGCCAGCACGACATCGACGTGCCCACCCTCCCGGGCATCCTGTGCCCGCGCTCCGGATCGCTGGGAATCCAGGACTGGGAGAAAGTGTGGACCACCGGACCCGATGCCGACATCTTCACCGACCGCGGCATCTCGGACCAGGGGGCGATTGTCATCGTCCGACCCGACCAATATGTCGCCCACGTGATGCCACTGACCGCTCGAGAGGAGCTGTCGGAGTTCTTCGACGGGTTCCTCGTCGAGCAGCGTGCAGCCCCTCTGCGATGATCGAGATGTGTTCGACTCAGAGCAGGAACCGCAACGCCACACCGGGTACCTGATCCGCCGCGCACAGCAGGCGCATGTCGCGGCATGGACCAGAGTCGTCTCCACCGAGATCTCTAGCGTGCAGTACTCGATCCTGGTCGTGCTCGACCAGCTCGGCGAGGCCAGCCAGCGCGAGCTGTGCGACAAAGTTGACCTTGATCGCTCCACGGTAGCCGACCTCGTACGGCGAATGGAGAAGCACGGGCTCATCGAACGACGCCGCGACCCCGCCGACGCCCGACGCAACACGGTGACGCTTACGACCCACGGGCGCGCAGAACGGACGCGGCTACAGCCACTGGTCCACGAGGCTGACCGAGAACTCACGTCACATCTCACTGCGGGGGAGCGCGATGGGCTTCGTCGCGGTCTGCGGGTGCTGCTCAGCGCGAGGAACGAGATGTGAACTGTGGGCGGATCGGGTTTCGGGGACCAATCTCGAGGCACCTCGGTGTGACGCCCCGCCGCTCACAGGACTACTCGGACCCGAGCCCCTCACCCTCGCGCCAGGCGCGGCGGAACTCCCCGCGCGAGAGGGCTTCCTCGGTGCGGCGCAGTAGCTCGCGGGTCGCTGGCTGCCGTGGCCAGACGGTACCATCACGAAACGCCGCCGCACTGGACCTCCCGTAAAGCGCGGCGGCGCGACGGTAGTCGCCCGCCATCGCCGCGAAGTCGGCTGCGTTCTCATCGAAGCCACTAAATGCGAGTCCGCCAACCGTGGCGTGAAGATCACGACCGCGGCCAACCCACATTTCGCCCGTCTCAGGGTCCTTCGTCGCCAACGCATAGAGGCTGAGATACGACGCGCAGATCGACGCCGCAAACGTATTGCCCGCACGAATCGCGCGATCGTAGACATGACGCACCCCCTCCGCATTCGGACCGGACACGGCCGATGCCACCAGCGCCTCGGCGACGACGGCGAGGGCGGGGTCGCCGAGCGCGGACGCGACCTCGACGATGTCGCCGGTGACCGTTGCGACAAGCCCCGACTCGGAGCCAGTGAGCAAAGCGTAGGCCAGACCAGCGAGCGCCCACGCGAGGTCGACATCCATGGACCGCGCAAGTCCGGCGCGCGCCATCTCTATATGCGCAGTGGCGAGATCGCTCCGTCCTTGCAGAACGTAGCGAACAGCGAGCGCGCAGTGCAGGCTTGCCGCATCCGCAGAAGAGAGTGCGTCCACCTGCTCAGCAAGCTCAAGCCAGGTCAGGCCCTCGACGAGACGGCGGCGGAGGTACCAGTACCCGCCGAGCCCGATCACCAGTGATGCCCCCGCGGGGCTCGGTTTCTCGACGAGCTGACGATGCAGCGTGCTGCGAACCGCGTCGAAGTCGTCGTCGATCGCGTCGTACCAGCCGTCGGGATCAGGATCGAAAACGCGAGGTCGGCGGGTGACGAGTGCGGCGACCCAGGCATCCCGGGCCTTCTCGGCCGCTTCCAGCTCTCCTTCCATCCGCATCGCCCGCCGAGCGTGGGAGCGGACAGTCGCCAGCTGCCTAAACCGCGCGCGACCGGGTGAGGTCGACGGCGGCACGGGCACCAACAACGAGCGATGGCACAGCAAAGACAGGAGGTCACCCACCGCCTCTGCTTCAACAGCCGGAGCGGACAGGCCGGATGTCACGGCGACCGCAGCAGCGGCCTCGGCCGTGAACGGGCCCGGCAGCGCCGCCAACCGACGATGCAGAATCTGCTCACCCGCGGTCAGCGTGCGATAGCTCCATTCGATGGCGTCGCCGACGCTGTCGTGGTGGGTGCGCTGAGTGCTGGTCAGTCGCCGCAGTCGCGCAGGATCCGTCTGTGCCTGTGCGACGACGGCAGCGAGGCCGTCGGTGCGTACACGAGCCGCCGCCAGCTCGATGGCCAACGGCAGCCCGTCGATCGCGGCGCACAGCCGTTCAGCCTCCGCTCGGGTGTGTTCGTCGATCGCCAGCTCGGGTACGGCCTCCGCAAGACGCGCCAAGAAGAGCTCGACGGCGGGCGCGGGACCGCCGGCAGGGGGTGGGTCAACGGGCAGCGGGCCGAGCGTCCAGATCACTTCGCCCGGGAACGAGACGGCCTCGCGACTGGTCAGGACAACAGCACAGCGCGCCTCGGCCTCAGCAAGATGCTCGACGAACGCCGCAGCGCCCGAGAGGACGTGCTCGCAGTTGTCCAGAATGAGCAGCGTCCGCCGTCGACGAAGATGATCAACCGTCGCCTCCAAGGCGGAGCCGACGACGGCGGGGGCCAGGCGCAACGTCGACGCGACGAGGTCGACAACCATCGTCTCGTCATCGATCGTCGCGAGATCGACGAAGTACACCCCGTCCGGAAAGTCGGATGCGAGGTGATGCGCGATTTCGAGAGCCAACCGCGTCTTCCCGCATCCGCCCGCCCCGGTGAGGGTCACGAGTCTGCGGCTGAGGACCAGGCGCGAGATCCGCTCGAGGTCGCTCGCGCGACCGACCAGCGACGTCGTCCGCCGCGGGAGGGGCAGTGGCGGGGCTAGGTGTAGCGACCCGGGACGTTGTGTGCGTCGCGGGTAGGTGAAGACCTCCGGGACGATGTGGGTATCTGACAACTCGCATCGGTGACCGGAGGT
>NZ_MKTR01000002.1 GCF_001898325.1 Microbacterium sp. 67-17 | reverse complement strand
TCTTTCTGTGTGAGTTCTTGGTCGTTCTCACTGACCATCGCACGATGGCTCACCCCGTCGCGGTCACGACGCCGCGGGCCCGAAAGACCACCACCCCGCGGGACTCCAGGTTGTTCCACAGCGCCACGAGGCACGAGAACTCACCGTCGCCCCAGCCGTACTGCGACGCCATGATGTCGCGGGCAGCAGCCTGCGCCGCACCCGGGGAGTTATCGCCCGTGGACGCCACGGGCCCGGAAACGGCCGGCGCTGCCGCGGCCGCTGCGCGCGCAGCCTCCTCAGCTGCAACGCGCGCGGCTTCTTCAGCCGCGGCCTTGGCTGCAGCTTCCTCGGCGGCCCGGCGGGCTTCCTCAGCTGAGACTGCAGCGGCCAGTCGCTCGCGCAGCCCGTCTATCTTGGCCTGCGTGTCGGCAACGGCATCCGTGACCGCTGAGGTGAGCGAGGGCAGCAGCACGATCGGCAGAAGATCCAGTCCATCCAAATCGGCGGTTGCCGCTTCCACAGCCGACACCGAGACAGTAGTGGGGGCGTCGACCGTCAGCCCGGATGCCGCGACCTCCCCATTCAGAGCAGTGGCATCCGCCGCAACGGTCGCCGCGGCAGCAAGTGCGGCTTTGGCATCAGAGGTGAGCGACTCGACGGAGGAGGCGTCAGTTTGGATGGATGCCGGAATCGGCGGTGCTTCGCTCCGCGCGGTGGGGACGGTCGCGAGAGCCGGCGTCTGTGCGAAGGCGGCAGTCGATGAGACCCCCAGCAGCAAGGTGAGCCCCATCGCGGCTGCGGTCAGAGCACGAGCGCGGGGACGGGAAACGAGGGGAGTTGACGATGAACGTTGACGCACGAATTCAGTGGCTTCCTGTTCGGAGAATCAAGCGGGCAGCACCAGTGGGCCCGGAAAAGTGCGCCTCGGGCGGCACACAAGTGTCCGAGTCTGGGTGCTCTTCCTGAACGAAACCTCCACGAATCCTGACCGGATCATGCGCTGGCTATGAATCACAAAAAGATAACGGTGAGGTCTTCCCTTCCGTTACCTCACCGTTATAGAGTGCTTGCACGGTAGTTGTTTTGCTGTGGCAGCTACCGGCATGTGATTGCAGGACACTCTTGGTGCAAGGGACAAGGGCCGGTCGGAAGCCTCTCCGACCGGCCCTTACTTGTACCCGAACGACGCCTCGGCGTCATCGCCGCTCGCGACCGAGGACCCCTGCGACACCGCCGAGCAGGGCGAGCAGAACGGATGCCGCCACGACGAGGCTGAAAGCGGCTGCGGCACCCCCGATCGCCGCACCAGCACCGCCGACTGCGGTACCGATACCGACGCCCAAGACCACACCACTGCCGGTGAGCGTCATGAGAACGCCCGCCCGAGTGCGTTCGGCGATGGATCCCGCGACGCTATAGAGCGTAAGAAGTGCCGGCCCCTGGAAGGCGCCCGCGAAGACCGCGAACATCAGAAGGATGGGCACGGTCGGGGCTAGGGTCATCCCGATGCCCCCGAGAGCCATGCCGACGGCTGCGCCGATCCATCGCATCCAGGGGCCGATGGATGACGGCAGCGCGACCATCGCCATCGTCGTGACAGCCGACCCGATGGCCATGACGGCGTAGAACAGCGCACCCGCGTCCGGCACCCCCTGCGTGCGTGCGAACGCCGTGAGACCCGCCTGGCTCGCGCCGAAGAACACCCCCATCGCGAGCATCCCCGCCAGAACGAGAGCCGCCATTGCCGAACGCGCACGTCCACCCTCAGCGGCAGCGACGACGTCGGCATCCGTCGTCGGCTCCCGGCGCGGCACCAGCGCGGCACTGCGGTGAAGCGCGAACTGTGTCACGAACACCGCGATCAACGCTGCGGCTGCCAGGAGCGAGAGCTGCGGCGACAGCACGACGGCAACGATGCCGACCAGCGCCGGACCGATGATGTAGACGACCTCGTCGACGACGCCCTCGAACGCGAAGGCTGCCGAGACGTCATCGCGCGACATGGCGAGCCACCGGACCCGCGAGAGGGGTCCGACCTGTGGCAGGGAAAGGCCCGCGAGGCCGGCGAGCGCGACAGCCAACCCGTCGGGCACGTGCCCGACGGCGAGGACGAATGCCACGACGGATGCGACATTGGTCACGACGCCGATCAGGAGCACGCGGCGCTGGCCCCATCGATCAGAGAGGGCACCGCCGACGGGCGCTCCGACCGCCTCGCCGAGCGCCGTCGCGGCGGCGGCCACTCCGCCGACCGCGATGGAGCCGGTCGCCGATGTCGCGAGGGTGAGTATGGCAAGCGGGACCATCGACACCGGCAGGCGCCCGAGCGACGTCGCAATGAGATAGCCCCAGCCAGCGAGAGAGGGCAGGGCGCGGTAGGCGGCGAGGGCAGAACGCCCCGACGACGGATCAGTCACAGACGGAATCGCTTTCCGACGCATCCCCCGACCCGGATGGCGTCGCCCGCCCGCTGATGAACTGTTGTGGCACGGACTCTATCAGCGGCAGATCTCGCCCAGTGAGCAGCGTGAACGGCAGGGGCCGGTCGGATGCCTCTCCGCCGGCCCTGTCGTTCGTCTGCTCGAGGTCAGTCCTCGACGACGCGGACGATGACCTCGATGTTGCCTCGGGTCGCGTTGGAGTAGGGGCAGACGAGGTGTGCGGCGTCAGCTAGCGCCTGCGCCTGATCGGCTGCAACGTCCGGGATGACGACCTCGAGCTCGACAGCCAGGCCGAACCCTCCGTCACCGTTGGGTCCGATACCCACGCGGGCACCGACGCTGGTGTCGTGGAGCTGCACCTTCTCGCGGCGCGCGACACTCAACAGCGCGCTGTGGAAACAGGCGGCGTACCCCGCGGCGAACAGCAGCTCGGGGTTGAGCGCACCGCCCGCGCCACCCATCTCTTTCGGCACGCGCACGTCGGCATCCAGCAAACCGTCGATCGTCGCCACGTGACCGTTGCGGCCGTCGCCGGTGGCCAGGGCTTCAGCGGTGTACAGGGTTTCCATGGGGTTCTCCTTCTGTATGGGGATTCGTGGCTGCTCGCGGGCACGCGTGATCGCAATCACCCCGGCGGCGAGTCGGAAGCGTCAGACGTGCGAAGCGCTGCCGGCCTGGATGCTGGCTGTGTATGCCCGCACCTCCGATGCCAGGGACTGCGCCATGTCGAGAGGTATGCCCATGCACCGGGCGATCTCGCCGGGCACGTGGGCGAGCTCTTCCCGAAGGGCTGCGCCGCGATCGGTGAGCCGAATCGTCACGACGCGAGCATCCTCGGTGGAGCGGGCACGCACAACGAATCCAAGGGCCTCCAGGCGGCTCAGGAGCGGCGAGAGCGTGCCGGAGTCCAGAATCAAATCGTCGCCGAGCTCCGTGACGGTACGCGGCTCCCGCTCCCAGAGCTCTACGAGCACGAGGTATTGCGGGTAGGTCAGTCCCCACGGCTTGAGGGTGCGGCGATAGGCCTGTGTCGTGGCGCGATGTGCCGCGTAGAGCGAGAAGCACAGCATCCGGTCGAGGGCGCGCTCTGGGACCTTTTCTTTCGCGATCACAGAAAAAGCATTGCACACGATTTAATTGTGCGCAATCTAATGTGGGCTCTCCCTCTCAGACCCCGCCACCGCCACCACCCCCGCCACCGCCGCCGGCGCTTCCGCCGCCGCTGGAGCCGCCCGAGGTGGACGACGTGGTGGTGGTCGAGAGGGTCGAGATCCCTGAGGAGAAGGCAGCAGCGTTGAATCCCGCCGTGCCGACATACCAGCCGGGGACGCCGGTCTGGTCGTAGAGCACAGCGAGGTGTTCGGCCCATTCCTCTTCCTGGCCGAACACCACGGCGTACGGCAGCAGCGTCTCGTAGATCCGCAGCATCTGACGGGGGTTCGCGGGATCCACGCGCGCACCGCTGTCGTCGAGCGCGATTCGCTCGGCGCCCTGCGGCGACTGCAGCATCCGGATCCGGTCGGCCTCCGCCCACTCGATGAAGACCTGCAGGCCCTTCAGGTGATCACGAGTCTCGGCGCCGGCGGCGGTGAGCGGCTTCCGAGACACCAGGCCTGCAACCACGAAGAACATCACGAAAGCCACGATCATCAGGATCACAGGGATGGTGGCATCGACGAAGGCTCCGAGCGCCTGGAACCCGAGCGCGATCGTCAGAATGCCGAACACGATGGCCCCGAGCGTCGGCCAGAACCGTAGGCCGCTGGGAACACGGCGTCGAAGCCCGCTCGTGTCGAGTTCTCGCTCCGCCGCCTTGATGATGCGGCGCGCGGCCGACGAGAGTCGTGTGTCGCTCGACCCGAACTCGTACTCGTCTCCGGGCGCCATGGTGGGGAACAGCCCCTGCAGCAGCAGGAGTCCGTCGCCGTCGGCGCGGGCCGGATCCAGCAGCACCGCCTTGAGCTTCAGACCACCGAAGAGCTTGCGGCCGGCTTCCTCGATCCGGATGCTGCCGACCACCGCCTGCTCGAGCACCTCGGCGGGGATCGCCTTCGTCGTCTTGCCGAGCAGTACCGCGCTCTCAAGCGCATCGATCCGCGGCGGCGGCGCGTACTCGGCGATGATCGTCGGCCGGCCGGGCTCGTCGCGCAGCATCCTGACCCGGAACATGATCGCCCACACGAGCGACCCGATGACGCCGAGAAAGGCGAGAGCCTGCAGCCACCCGAACGGCGAGGCGAGGTAGGAGCTGTCGAACGACGTGAAGGTGTCGGGATCAAAGGCGACGGAGATCGTCATCGTCTCGTACGAGTGCAGGTCAGTGGCGGATGCCGTGACTGTCACCCCGCCGTCGGCATCCGTCGTCGAGGCGATCGAGCACTGGTCGGTAGCGCCTGCAGCACCGACGTAGCAGGACTGCGCCCCCGTGAGGGCGGCGGCAAGTTCGGTCGGAACGTGCAGCGTCGCCGAGACCGACCCAAAGGGCTGAACCCAGTCGACACCGTTGACGTTCCAGTACAGCTCATCCACCCCGGTGTCATCGAAGAAGCGGGCGACGTTCTCGAGCGTGTACGTAAAGACGTAGGTCTGCGCACCGTGGACGTAGTCGTCAGCGCGCGAGGTCATCGCGTAAGCGCCGTCCTCGCTCACGACCTCGGCAGGCCTCGGGTTCCCGTCGGCGTCGGTGATCGACACGAGCTGGGGGTGCAGCGGTGCGCCCAGGTACGAGTCGGGCAGGATGCGGCGCATCCCCCGGTTCTGGTCGTACTCGGGGAAGATCGCGACGAACGTCTCGACGACGGTCATCGTGCTGGTGCCGTCTTCGGCGCGGCCGAGCGTGTAGTCGGCATCCAGGCTCTCGAAAACGAAGTCGTCGACGTCGGTGGACACCGCCGCGGCTTCATCACCGAACGACACACTCACCGAGCACGCGACGATCGTGACCAGCGCGATGGCGAGCGTCGCGACGGTGCCGACGGTCCGCCGCATCAGGATCCGGGCTGACATGAGATCAGCCTACGGGCGCCGCCGTGGTCGTACTCTGGTGTGCATGACGGACCGGCGACTGGCGATCGACGCATGGGAGAGCCTGTTTCGCGCGCAACACGAAGTGCTCGCCCAGATCAGCGGCGACTTCGTGGTCGGCGAGCTGACGCAGGGTGAGTATGACGTCCTGCTCACCGTCACCCGGGCGCCCGGGATGTCGGCACGCCTGCGGGATGTGACGTCAAACATGCTGATCAGCCAGCCGAGCGTCTCGCGGCTCGTCGACCGCATGGTCGCCTCGGGGCTGCTGACAAAGTGCTCAGATCCTGACGATGGCCGCGGGGCAGTGGTCACCGCAACAGATCGGGGCGCGAGCCTGTTCCGCAAGGTCGCCTCGGCCCACGGCAGGGCCATCGCAGAACGGATGTCGACCCTGAGCGACATCGAACTCGAGCAGCTCCGCACGCTGACCGCCAAGCTCCGTCAGCCGCGCCCATCAGACTGCTGACGCCAGCATCCGGGCCCGAGGTGGTCTGCTACCACCGGTTGTGGACGTGCTCGGCCCATCCCTCGATGCCCTCGAACGGGATGACCTCGCCGTTCGCCGTCGTGAAGGTTCCTGACCACACGCCGAAGCACTGGTCGGTCGCCGCCGCAATGATGCCGAGGTTCGTTCGCGCTACACGGTCATAGAAGGGGACGAATCGCGCGTCCAGACCGCCGCCGCACACCGACCACGGGCTCAGAAAGTCTGCCTGGTCGTAGTCCCACGTCACGTCGTCGTGGATCTTGTGCATCCGTCCATCAACGAAGAACGCGTTCTCGGTGGCGCCGGTGCCGTCAGTCCACTTTCCGCCGACCTGGATCCCGATCACGCTGCCCCGGTAGCGGCCAGACCCCGCACCCCAGTTCCAGGTGATGTCGTAGGGCCATCGCCCGCGACCGTGGTCGAGCACCGCCCACGACTCCCCCGCCGGCAGGTCGTAGACCTCGCCGTCGATGGCGATCGTGCCGGTCGCGCAACGCGCGACATCCTTGACCGTGTACTGAAATCGACGGTCGGTCCACGGCACAACGACGGCGAGACATTCGTGTCCGGCAGGCTTCTCAGCGAAAACAGCGATGGACGCGCGGGGGACCTCGACGCGCATCCGGACGCCGCCTGTCTCCTCGGTGATCTCGATCCGAAGATCCTTGGCGCGTGCCGTAACGGGTCCCTGTCCCAGCGACCCGGGCAGGCTCACGCCGCGTGCGGGGACGACAGTGGCCGCGCGATGGACAGCCTCGTTCGACTCACGATCGAACACCCAGACCTCGTGCACCGCAGCGTAGTCGATGGACGACACCGTGACGCCCACGATGAACCGCGGCGTCATGATGTTCCAGTACTCCCACCGCTTGTTGCGCCCCCAGGACCGTCGCGGCCCGATCCCGTCAGTCCGGATGAGTGGGGAGCGTGCCCAGCCGACCGCGGCGGGGTTCAGGCGCCCATCGGGAAGGGTGAGTTCGACCGGAGCCGTGATCTCACTGCGAGAGTCTTGTCTGGAAAAACGAGTCGTCGTCGACACGCACTCCAGCCTAGAGGCGGGGGACTATTCATCCCGCCGCACGCGCGAGCACGCAGAAGCCCCCGGTCCGTTCTCGGGCCGAGGGCTTCTGGAGAGAAGGTCAGGCGCTGGCGCCGGCCTCCTGGATCTCGCTGTGGGACTCGTCGACGGTGATCGTTGCCGGGGCCTCGGTCGCGATGTCGATCTTGCGCGGCTTGGCCTTGGGGCTCACCGGAATCGTGACCGTCAGCACGCCATGCGCGTAGCTGGCCGCGATGCCCTCGGTGTCGATCCCCTGGCCGAGGCTCAGCTGACGCAGGAAGCTGCCGGACTCACGCTCGCGCGTGATCCACTTCACGCCCTCCTGCGAGGTGAGCGTACGCTCGGCGCGAATCGTGAGCAGCTGGCCGTCGACATCCACGTCGACCGAGCCGGGGTCGATCCCCGGAAGGTCAGCGGAGAGCACGTAGTGGTCGCCGTCACGGTAGAGGTCCATCGGCATCTGACGCGGTCCGCGCCGGTTGCCGTCGAAGAGTGCGTTCGCGAATCGCTCCATGTCGCGGAGCGGGTCATAGTTTGCCATCTCGTCTCCTTTGCGAGCGGGGCCGGATGCGGCATCCGACCGAGTTCTAGAAGTTGAGTCACCTCGACTCAACTGAGTTCAGATTAGCACTCTCGACATGCGAGTGCCAGCTGCCTGAGCGCGCAAATGACTCGCTCTCGGCGAACAGGATCCCTGCGCTCAGCGGAAGGCGGGGATGCCGGTGATCGCCTGGCCGAGGACGAGCGTGTGCATCTCGACAGTGCCCTCGTACGTCAGAACCGACTCCAGGTTCACGGCGTGCCGGATGACGGGGTACTCGAGCGAAATACCGTTTGCACCGAGGATCGTGCGGGCGGTGCGGCAGATCTCCAGCGCCTCCCGCACATTGTTGAGCTTGCCCAGGCTCACCTGCTGCGGGGTCAGCTCGCCGGCATCCTTGCGCCGCCCGAGGTGGAGCGCGAGCAGCAGTCCTTTCTCATACTCGACGACGGCGTCGACGAGCTTCTGCTGCGTGAGTTGGAACGCGGCGATCGGTTTGCCGAACTGCATCCGCTCCCCGGCGTAGGTCAGCGCGGCGGTCAGCGCCGACCGCGCAGCGCCGAGCGCGCCCCAGGTGATGCCATACCGCGCCTCGTTGAGGCAGCTGAGTGGGCCGCGAAGCCCGACCACCTCGGGCAGCACGGCATCCGCGGGCAGGCGCACCGCATCGAGCACGAGCTCGGAGGTCACCGACGCCCGAAGCGACAGCTTGTGGTGGATCTGGGGCGCGGAAAACCCCGTCGCGTCCGTTGGGACGACAAACCCACGGATGCCGCCGTCGGTCTGCGCCCAGACGACAGCGACATCGGCAACCGACCCGTTCGTGATCCACATCTTGCGACCCTCGAGCACCCAATCATCGCCATCGCGGCGGGCTCGCGTTCGCATGCTCGCAGGGTCTGAGCCAGCATCCGGTTCGGTCAGGCCGAAGCATCCGATCAGCTCACCGGCAGCCATCCCGGGAAGCCACCGCTGCTTCTGCTCCTCACTCCCCCAGCGCCAGATCGCGTACATGGCCAGCGACCCCTGCACCGAGACGAGCGAACGGAGGCCGGAATCAGCGGCTTCGAGCTCGAGGCACGCGAGGCCGTACTCGGTGGCCGACATTCCGGCACACCCGTAGCCCTCGAGGTGCATGCCGAGCACACCGAGCTGCCCGAGGTCGTTCGCGAGCCCGCGCAGATCGTCGATCTCGCCGCGCTCGAACCAGTCCGCCACGAACGGGCTCACGCGCCGTTCGACGAACGCGCGCACGGCGTCGCGGGTTGCGCGCTCGTCGTCGCTGAGCAGAGCATCGATGCCGGCGATGTCGATCACGTCATCCATGGTTGCCACGGGTCTCTCCTTCGGACTGGCCACCCGCGTGACCGATCGGATCGGGGCCGGCAGCAAGCCACCGACGGATCTCGTCGCCATGCTCGTCGAGCCGCGGCGGGCGCACGTACCGGCCGATCGGCGTCCGCTCGAACCGCAGCGGAGACCTGATCTGGTCGATGCCACCGTCGACCGGAACCCGGGGGTCGAGTCCAAGACGTTCGGCCAAGACGAAACCGTCGGCGACGCTGCCGATCGTGCCCGCCGGCACACCGGCATCCATCAGTCGCGCCGCCCATGATGCCGCGGTGTCGGCCCGCAGCCGAGCTTCGAGGGCCACCGCCAGTTCATCCCGGTGGGCGACGCGCTGCGCATTGGTGGCGAAGCGGGCATCACCGGCAAGGTCGGGGTCACCGACGGTCTCGCACAGCCGCGCGAACTGCGCGTCGTTTCCCACGGCTAGCGCAAGCACCCCCTCGCCGGTGTCGAGCGCCTCGTACGGCGCGATCGATGGATGCCGATTGCCGAGCGAGCGCGGCGAGTGGCCCGTCGCAAGATACCCCGAGCCTTGGTTCACGAGTGCTGCCAGCAGACTCGAGAGGAGCGCGACCTCGACGTGTTGCCCGAGCCCGCTGCGGGCACGTTCGTGAAGGGCGGCGAGGATGGCAACGGTGGCATCCTTCGCTGAGAGCACATCGACGATCGCGACACCGACCTTGGATGGGGAGCCTGGCGGGCCCGTGATGTCCATGAGCCCACCCACAGCCTGAACGAGGAAGTCGTATCCCGTGTCGCGGGCACCGGCCTGACTCCCGAACCCCGTGATCGAGGCATAGACGACGGCGGGGTTGAGCGCACGCACACTCTCGTAGTCGAGCCCGAACCGGTCGAGAGTGCCGGGCAGGAAGTTCTCGATGACGACGTCGGCACGCGACACGAGTCGACGTGCAAGATCGAGATCGGCGGGGTCACCGAAGTCGAGCGCGATCGAGCGCTTTCCCCGATTTGCCGACTCGAAGTAGGACGAGGAGTTGCCTGTCCATGGCGGACCCCACTGCCGAGTGTCGTCGCCCGATGCGGCGCGCTCCACCTTGATCACGTCGGCACCGAGGTCGGCGAGCGTGGATGCCGCCAGCGGACCTGCGAGCACGCGACTGAGGTCGGCGACGACGACACCGTCCAGGGGCATCGGACCAGGCATCCGCTTCCTCGCTCTTCCCGGTGAAAGTGAGACAACCCTATCGAGCGTGCGCGTTTGCTTGCCGCAGTAGCCTGCTGGAGGAGGATCGCATGGACACCGACTCAGAACCCGCGGGCGGATGTGGACCCGAGTGCGCGTGCGGCGCACCGGGACGATCGCAGTTCCTGACCCTCGGCACGGCACCGGTCACCGCCTCCGCGATCCCCTCCGCCTCGGGTTCGCGTCACCGCATCCCCCAGGCGCAGATCCCCGCGGGCAGCTTCGTGATGGGCGATTCGTCGGGCGACGCCAATCTCGGCGATGGTGAGACCCCGCGCCACGAGGTCTCGATCAGCGCGTTCGAGATCGACACGACGAGCGTCACGAACGACGATTTCGCGCGATTCGTCGATGACACCGGCTATCTCACGGAAGCCGAAACCTTCGGGTTCTCCGCCGTCTTCCACCTGGCGCTGCAGGCTCCCGAGAGCGACATCATGGGGCAGCCCACCGCAACCCCCTGGTGGTTCGGAGTTCGTGGGGCCGACTGGCGGCATCCGGGCGGCGCGAATTCGTCGGTCGACGAACTCGGCGATCACCCCGTCGTCCACGTCTCCTGGAACGACGCGATGGCATACTGCGCGTGGGCGGGGAGGCGTCTACCCACCGAAGCGGAGTGGGAGTATGCGGCCCGCGGCGGCCTCGACGGGAAGAAGTACCCGTGGGGTGATGAGGAGCCGGAAGCCGGCGGCACGTGGCGCGTCAATATCTGGCAGGGTCAGTTCCCCCGCGTCAACACGCTCGAGGACGGCTTCCTCACGACGGCTCCGGTGCGCACTTTCGACCCGAACGGCTACGGACTGTGGCAGCCCGTAGGCAATGTCTGGGAGTGGTGTGCGGATTGGTTCGACCCCGGCTACTACGCACGCTCGACGGACGCCGATCCCCGCGGTCCCGATCGCGGTAGCTCCCGCATCCTCCGCGGCGGTAGCTACCTCTGTCACATCTCGTACTGCAACCGCTATCGCAATTCCGCCCGGTCGCAGAACACCCCCGACTCGTCGATGGGTAACGCAGGCTTTCGCACGGTGAGCGCGAGCTAAGACGAAAAAGGTCCCCGAGCCATAGGGCTCAGGGACCTCATCACTGTCTCAACACAGTGCGCGCCCGGAGGGACTCGAACCCCCAACCTTCTGATCCGTAGTCAGATGCTCTATCCATTGAGCTACGGGCGCATGGTCTCCGCGTTTCTGCGAGCAAACCAGCGTCCAGATTACCCCACGAGTGCCCCGCACGGCGAATCGTCGGCGGCTTCGCCGGGGTTCACTCGCCCTCGGGGCTCCCACCATCGGGAACCGGACCGGAGTCGTCGACATCGATCATGGGTGCAGACCCCTGTGAAGTGCTCAGTCGGCGCTGGTGAGAGGCGAGGCGAGGCAGGTCGATGAGCCTGATCGATTGCATGCGTGCAGCACGCATCGACGCATAGTCGGGGTCGAGATCCGGCCGCATCGCCTCGACGATCAGGCGTCGCTCGAGGTTCGATTCGACATCACCCCACGCGGCGTCGCGTGCCTGCTCGATCAGCTGCTCGAGGGACGCATCGTCGGTTGCCCGCTCACGGAGTTCCTTGGCGACCCCCGTGTATTGCCGTGCGCGCCGCCTCAGATTGCGAGAATCACGACCTCGGTAGTCGTGAGTCCCGTTCGGGTCGGACTGTTTCCCCCACGCCCGTCGCCAGTCGGCGCGGGCGCGATGTGCAGCGGCCGACTGCTCGTCGGCGAGCGCTTCGAGCGTCTGCCGCGCGAACGGCTTCACCGCGTCGACCGAGAAGGCGCTGTCGTTGCGAATCGCGTCGACGAGAATCCGGTTGCGGATGCTGAGGCGCGCCGCCGCGATGGCGATGATGACGCCCTCGGCGATCGCATCGGCCGTCCTGCCCATCCGCAACCTCCTGGGTAGAGGGTATCGGGGCATGAGAGCGGGCGCCGACCTCTGGCCGGCGCCCGCGAGGGTGGTCGGATCGGACTCAGGCGCGCTTGGTGTAGCTCGCGTCGCCGAAACCGAGGATCAGGTATCCGATGAACGGGAAGAGGAACAGCAGGAAGAACGAGAAGGCGCCCCCCTTGCCGAACCTCTCACCGACCTTGATCGCCACGATGATCGCCAGCACCAGGTTGGCGATGGGAATGAAGTACAGCAGGCCGAGCCACGCAGAGTATCCGGCGATCTTCACGAGGATGAACATGTTCACAATCGGAATGATCGCCAGGATGCCGGGCCACCCCGCCTTTGCGAAGACCCGCCACAGGGCGATGACGACGACGATGTAGATGGCCAGACCGATGAGCGAGGTCGTCCACAGGGATGACACACTGGCCTGGTCGGTGATGGAGGTTGCGAGCATGGCCACAGCCTAGAGGGAATGCCGCGTTCTCTTCCAGCTAACTCTCAGGAAAGGGCAGAGATTCGCCACGACGCCTTGTGAGCATCACCCGGTGCAATCACGGCGAGCCCCGTGTCGAACGGGTAGCTCTCATCGTTGAAGGCGTCGGGGGCGCACGTCATCGGTTCTACAGCGAGACCCGCTCGGTGCCCGGGAGCCGCCGGCCCGCCAGGCCGGTCGGCCGTGTGGATCTGAACCCAGGGGCATCGCGCGTCCCACGTGATCGACGTGCCCTCACCCTGAGCATCGGTCACCCGCACTGTCACGAGTCCGTCGCGGTCGCGCACGAGATCCGTGTAGGCGTGGTCGATCATGACAGCACCGAGGGTCCGCGGTTCACGGAAATCGAAGCGTTCGGCATCCGCAGTCACCGACTGGAGTCCGACCGGAGAGAGCCGGTCGGGGGTGACCGTGAGCACCTGGGACGCCGGAAGCGTGAAGATCCAGTCATCCAGGGTCCCCGGGGCGAGAAGATACGGATGCGGACCCGTGCCCCACGGCGCGAAGTCGCGGCTCAGATTGGTCGCCTTCACCCGCTGAGTGAGACCGTCCGCCCCGGTCGCGAACGTCGTCTCGACACGGATCCGCCAGGGATACCCCTGCTGCGGTTCGATCGTGGCTCCGAGGGTCACCCAGCTCTCCGCCGTCTCGACGGGCGCGAAGTCCAGCCAGGATGCGAGGCCGTGGAGGGCCTGGCCGCGCCCCGGTTCGGTGAGAGCCACCTCGTACGAACGGCCCCGGAGCACGTAGCGACCGTCCACGATGCGGTTGGGCCAGGGCGCAAGCGTGGCACCGCGGAAGGACGGTCGGACGATGTCGGGCTCGAACGGTACGACAAGATCGCGGCCACGGTAGGTGAGGCTTCGAAGGGTCGCGCCGACGCTTGCGATCGTGGCCTCGTAGTCGCCAGCGGTGATCGTGTACTGCGTTCCGGATGCCGGGATCACGGCCGCGGACTCATCATTCATATCGCCAGTCTGCCTGACCCCCGGCGTCGCTGGTGCCGCGGCGCCGGGGTCGCTCACAGGGGCAGCGCTGCTCACAGACCCTGGGCGAGGCGGTAGTAAGCCTGGTTCCAACGAACTTCCTTCTGGAAGCCACGCACCGTGGTGTCTTCGTCGATGACGAGCAGCTCTGTCTCGGCAAGTTCGGCGAAGTCGCGGAACACCTCGATGCCGACAGCTGTGGACATCACGGTGTGGTGGGCGGCTCCCGCCGTCAGCCAGCACGCCGCCGAAGTGGCGAAGTCGGGCGCCGGCTTCCAGATGGCCCGCCCGACGGGGAGCTTGGGAAGATCGGGCGCTGCGACGTTCTGGACGACATTGGCGACCAGGCGGAACCTGTCGCGCATGTCGCTCATCGCGACGACGACGGCGGGGCCGGGGTCGGCAGTGAAGACCAGGCGCACCGGGTCGTCCTTGCCGCCGATGCCCAGCGGGTGGATCTCCAGGCTGGCCTTCTGGCTCGACAGGGTCGGAGCGACCTCGAGCATGTGCGCACCCAGGATTTTCTCGTCGCCGGGGACGAGGTCGTAGGTGTAGTCCTCCATGAGGCTTGCGCCGCCGGGAAGCCCCTCGCCCATCACGTTCGCGACGTGCACGAGGATCGCGGTCTTCCAGTCGCCCTCGGCGCCGAATCCGTATCCCTCGGCCATGAGGCGCTGGACGGCAAGACCGGGCAGCTGCTTGAGCGCACCGAGATCTTCGAAGCTCGTCGTGAAGGCGCCGAAACCGCCGGCCTCCAGGAACGAGCGCAGCCCGACCTCGATCGCCGCCCCGTCACGCAGCGACTGGTGGCGGTCCCCGTCGCGGCGCAGTTCAGGGACGATCTCATAGAGCTCTTCGTACTCGTCGATGAGGGCGTCGATCTGCGCGTCGGATGCGGCAGCCACGGCATCCGCGAGTTCATTGACGCCCCACGTGTTGACCTGCACGCCGAAGCGGATCTCAGCCTCCGTCTTGTCACCCTCGGTGACGGCGACGTAGCGCATGTTGTCTCCGAAGCGCGCGAGCTTCAGCGAACGCGCGGCGGCAAGGCCGGCGGCTGCGCGCTGCCACGTCTCGATCTGACCGCGAACTGCCGGGTTCGACACGTGCCCGACGACGGTCTTGCGAGGAACGCCCAGGCGAGTCTGGATGTACCCGAACTCCCGGTCGCCGTGGGCAGCCTGGTTGAGGTTCATGAAATCGAAGTCGATCTCGCTCCACGGCAGCTCGACGTTGGCCTGCGTGTGCAGGTGCAAGAGTGGCTTCTGCAGCGCATCGAGCCCGCCGATCCACATCTTGGCGGGGCTGAAGGTGTGCATCCACGCGATGATCCCGATGACCTCGTCACGGGCGTTCACCTCGAGTGCCAGGCGACGGATGCTGTCGGCATCCTTCAGTACGGGCTTCCAGACGACGCGGATGGGCAGCTCCGAGAGCCCTGCAGCAACAGCCTGGGACTGCTCGGCGACCTGGCGGAGAGTCTCTTCGCCGTAGAGGTTCTGACTGCCGGTGACGAACCAGACCTCGCGGGTCGCGAACGTGTTGAGAGAAGTCATGAGGATCCTTCTTCGATGAGGGGTGGGGAGCTAGAGGGCGGTCACGGCTGCACGCTCGGCGGCAAGGCCCGCGCGGTATCGGTCGATGTAGGAGGTGTAGCCGACCACCTCAGCGGGGTCGGGAACAACCGTGGCGAACTCGGCATCAGCAAAAGCGACGGCATCGAGGTACGCCGCAAGCGATGCGTCAGTTGCACCCGCGTGGCGGGCCGCGGTGTACGCGGCAAGCACCGCAATGCCCCAGGCTCCACCTTCGGAGGCATGCCGCTCGACCGACACAGCGGTATCGAGCGCGGCGGCGAGCACCCGCTGGGCGACACCGGCGGTGCGGAAGATGCCGCCGTGCGCGAGCATCCGGTCGACCTCGACGCCCTCGTCATCGAGCACCTGCATCCCGAGGCTCAGCGTCGCGAACACTCCCGCCAGCTGCGAGCGCAGGAAGTTCGCCAGCGTGAGCTGGCTGTCGGGGGTGCGGATGACCAGGGGTCGGCCCTCGTCGAGGCCCGCAATGGGCTCGCCGGAGAGGTGGTTGTACGAGAGGATGCCCCCGGCATCCGGTGCGGCGGTGAGCGCCTCGGTGAACAGGGCCTCGTACACCGAGTCGGGCGGCAGCGGGGAGCCGATGAGGTCCGCGAAGCGCTGGAAGACACCCACCCACGCGGCAAGCTCCGAGGCGCCGTTGTTGCAGTGCACCATCGCGACGGGGTCACCGGCGGGAGTCGTGACGATATCGAGCTCGTCGTGCGCGGCCGACAGCGGATGCTCGAGGACGATCATCGCGAAGATGCTCGTGCCCGCGCTGACGTTTCCGGTGCGGGGGGCGACGGCGTTGGTCGCGACCATGCCGGTACCCGCATCACCCTCGGGTGGGCAGAACACCGCGCCGGGCCGCAGCGCCCCGGTCGGGTCCAGCAGTGCGGCACCCTCGGCGGTGAGCTCCCCCGCCTCGGCGCCGGCCGGCAGGACGGTCGGGAGCACCTCGAGGAGGCGACGCGGCGCGGCGTCGCCGGCTAGGGCATCGAAGCGCGACACGAGGTCAGCGTCATAGCTGCCGGTGGCCGGATCAATGGGGAACATGCCCGACGCGTCGCCGACACCGAGCACACGGCGGCCGGTCAGAGCAGTGTGGACGTAGCCGGCGAGCGTCGTGAGATGGTCGATGGCGCCGACGTGTGGCTCGGCATCCAGCATCGCCTGCCGATAGTGGGCGATCGACCAGCGAAGCGGGATGTTCACACCGAACAGGGCGCTGAGCTCGCTCGCTGCAGCACCCGTGTTGGTGTTGCGCCAGGTGCGGAACGGCACGAGCACCTGGTCGTGGGCGTCGAAGGCCAGGTATCCGTGCATCATGGCCGAGATGCCGATGCTCGCGAGGGACTCGATCACAATCCCGTAGGTGTGCTTAACCCGGATGCCGAGCGCCGCGTACGCAGCCTGGATGCCCGCCCACACCTCATCGAGGGGGTAGGTCCACACCCGATCGACGTAACTGTTCTCCCACTCGTGGCTGCCGACCGCGAGCACCCGTCCACGCTCGTCGACGAGGCAGGCTTTGATGCGGGTCGAGCCGAGCTCGATCCCCAGGCTCGCTCGCCCGGCAGCGATCGCTTCGCGGCCTTCTTCCGTATTCAGGGCGCTCATCGGCGATCGTCCGTCGACTGGCCGTACACGTTCTGGTAGCGGTTGTACAGGCTGTCGATCGCCTCCTGCGGAATCGGGATGAGCGGCCCCGCCTGCTTCGCGATGTGCACGGTGCGGGCGACATCTTCGAGCATGACGGCGGCCTTCACGGCATCCTTCGCGCTCGACCCGATCGTGAAGGGTCCGTGGTTTTGCATGAGGACCCCGCGTGAGCGGTGACCACGCAGTGTCTCCACGATGCCGCGGCCGATCGAGTCGTCGCCGATGATCGCGAACGGGCCGATCGGGATCGGCCCGCCGAACTCATCGGCCATCGCCGTGACGACGCACGGGATCTCTTCTCCGCGCGCTGCCCACGCGACGGCGTACGTCGAGTGGGTGTGAACGACCCCGCCGACCTCGGGCATGTGGCGGTACACGTAGGCGTGAGCGGCGGTGTCGCTCGAGGGCGAGCGTTCACTTCCCACACTGCCGGGAACGACGTTGCCGTCGAGGTCGCAGAGAATCATGTTCTCGGGGGCCAGATCGTCGTACGAGACACCCGAGGGCTTGATGACGAACAGGTCAGCGCCGGGAACGCGACCCGAGACGTTCCCGCCGGTCCAGACGATCAGTCCGTAGCGAACCAGTTCGGAGTGCAACGCCGCGACATCGGCACGGACCCGAGCGATCGCTTCGCTGACGGCACTGTCGAACTGGGCACTGTCGATTTCGGTCATCGATGAATCCTTCCGAGACACCCTCGTCGTCGCGCTTGTCTGCACCGACTGGGCACGCCCCGAATGTTACCGGTAACACTTGGGATCCGCCAGTCTTGCCCGTCGCAGCACTATGCCCCGGGAGGTCAGGTCGTCAGCGGGGCACTCGAGGCCCGGATGACGAGCTGAGCCGGAGCCGACGCTGTGCTGAGCCCCCCGGTCGAGCTCCCCGTCACCTCGGCGACGCAGCGGCGCGCGTCACCGAGCACATCAACGCGAACCGTGGTGAGCGCGGGCGCATAGAACGCCGCATCCGGGTTGTCATCGAAGCCGACGACCGCGAGATCGTTCGGAACCCGGATGCCGCTCCCGGCGAGCCCTGCCATGAGCCCCAGCGCCATCTGGTCGTTCGCGGCAAGGATCGCGGTCAGTTCACCGGCCTGCACCGCGGCAGCGACCTCCGCGGCGCGGTCCGCGCCGGATCGAGCTGACCAGTCTCCCCGCCACTCATGGGTGAGGGACAGGCCGGCACGATGGAGTCCCGCCTCGGCGCCCTGGGCACGAGATGCCTCTTCAAGCCAGTCGACGGGCCCGCCGAGACGCCCGATCCGTCGGTGTCCGAGGCCCACGAGGTGTGCCGCAGCGAGCGCTGCGCCTTCGTGTTGCGCTCCTGCGCCCTCGTCTGCGTGCAGCGCGGCGACCGGCACGCCCAGCTCCCTTTCGCGCAGTGCGGCAACCATCCGCGCGTGCGGGGCAACGAGCACGAGCCCGTCGATGCCTTGAGCGAGCACGTGGGCTATCGCTCCGTCGATCGCGGCCGGATCGCTGGCATCAGCGTAGGCAGTCGCGATCCACAGGCCCGCCTCCCGAGCGGCTTCGGCGAGAGCCGCGATTCCCACCGTGGGGCCGTAGAGGGTGGCATCCGTTGCGATGACCCCGATGGTGCGCGTGGATGCCGTGCCGAGCGCTCGCGCGGCGTTGTTGACCCGGTAGTCGAGTGCTCGCATGGCCTCGAGCACACGCATCCGCGTCTCGGGCCGGATGTTCGGGTAGTTGTTGATGACCCGCGACACCGTCTGTGTCGATACTCCCGCCAGCCGGGCTACCTCGCGCACCCCGGCAGGACGCGCCGGACGGGTGACATCGCTCATGGGCCCTCAGCGTACTGCTGCGCTGCGCCCACCGATGACGAAGGCGGGACGGTCAGAGTGCGCCGATGCGCGCTTTCAGTTGCGCCACGATCTCGGGGTCGACCTGGCCGCCCGCGAAGGTCAGCACGGTGTTCACAGGCATACCCTTCGCCATCCCGACCATGGGGTGTGTCGGAAGCTCGGGAACCAGTTCGTCGATGATCGCGCGCGCCTCCGGGTCATCGAGCAACTGCCCGAGAGTGGTCGTGTTCAGATCGAACTTGCCAGCCATCGTGTGTTCCTCCATGGGCGAGGCGCGCACCCAAACGCGCACGCTCTCAGCTTCCCAGCGCCGGCGGCCGACGGCAACCGTCAGATCACGGAAAGGGCACTCTCCTGCTGGTGCGCGACAAGTCGCGCATACGCGCCGCCAGCCGCGAGGAGCTGGGCGTGCGTGCCGCTTTCGATAATGCGTCCCGCCTCCACGACGTGGATGACGTCGGCGGCGACGATCGTCGAAATGCGGTGCGCGATCGTCAGGGTCGTGCGGCCCTGCGCCGCGGCATCCAACGCCTGCTGCACGGTCCGTTCCGAGACGGTGTCGAGCGCGCTGGTCGCCTCATCCAGAAGGAGGACGGGTGGGTTCTTCAGCAGCACCCGCGCGATCGCGATCCGTTGCTTCTCGCCACCGGACAGGCGATAGCCCCGCTCGCCCACGATCGTGTCGTAGCCGTCGGGGAAGGACTCGATGACGTGATGAATATGCGCGCCGCGGCATGCTTCCTCGAGCTCGTCGGGAGAGGCCTCCGGCTTCGCGTACAGCAGGTTCTCGCGAATCGACGCGTGGAAGAGATACGTCTCTTGCGAGACGATCCCCACGCTGTCGAGCAGCGACTCCCGGCGGAGATCTCGAACGTCGGCGCCGGCGAACAGCACAGCACCCGACGACGCCTCATACATGCGCGGCGCGAGGTAGAGGATCGTCGTCTTGCCTGCGCCGCTGGAGCCGACGAAGGCGATGTGCTGACCGGGTTCGGCAACGAAGGAGACATCATGCAGGGTCGCCGCATCCTCTCCTGCGCCGGGGTAGCGGAACGAGACGTCACGGAACTCGACGCGGCCGACCGGCCCCGGCGCCACGCCGACGTCGATCGCATCCGGTGCGTCAACGATCGCGGGCTTGAGGTCGAGGTACTCGAAGATGCGGGCGAACAATGCCATCGAGGTCTGGACGTCGAGCGCAACCCGCATGAGCGCCATGAGCGGAAAGAGCAGGCGCCCCTGCACGGCGGTGAAGGCCACGATCGCGCCGGCCGTGATGTCGACGCCGCCCGTGATGAACACGCCCGCGAGAAGGTAGATGACCGCCGGGACTGCCGACATGATGACGCCGACGACCGCGAAGAAGCCCTGCCCGCTCATCGCCTGCCGGATCTGCAGCGAGACCTGACGCGAGGTCTCGTCGGCGTAGCGACCGGTCTCGTAGTCCGCGCGATTGAACGAGCTCGTCAGCATGATGCCCGAGACCGAGAGCGACTCCTGGGTCATAGCGGTGAGCGTCGACAGTGATTCCTGGGCCTGCGCCGCGATGCGAGCGCGCACCTGGCCGACGCGGCGCTGAACGACCACGAGCACCGGCAGCATGACGACCGCCACGAGCGTCAGCCGCCAGTCGATGATGATCATCGCCACGAGCGACGCGATGACGGTGACACTGTTGCCGAGTATCGAGGTGAACGTGTTGGTCAGGACGCTCGCGACCCCGCCCACATCGTTTTGAAGCCGCGACTGGATGACTCCCGTCTTCGTGCGCGTGAAGAACGCGAGCTCCATCGATTGCAGGTGCTGGAAGAGCCGGACCCGCAGGTCGCCGGTGACGCGGTTTCCCACCGACGAGGTCAGCCACGTCTGCACGACGTTCAGTCCCGCAGACAGCACGAACAGCCCGATCATGAGTGCGACGAGCTCGATCAGCAGCGGGATGTCAGGTCCGCCGGATGCCGGGAACAACGCGAGGTCGAAGACCTGCTCGACCAGGAGCGCCGGGATGACGCCGAGGGCAGCACTCAGGATGACCAGAACCGCAGTGATGCTCAGGCGCCCCCGGTACGGCGAGAACAGCGCGACGATGCGCCGGCCGAGGTGCGGGATGTGCGGCGCCTGCGCGTTGCGCTCCCGCTGCGTCCGCTCGTCTGCCCCTCGAGTGAGACCACCCCCGAAGCCTCCGCGCATCATGCTCATCCGCGCTCTCCCGTCCGGCGCTTTCCATGTCTTAGTACATGGAAAGCGTACCCGCCTGGAACACCGCCAGGGTCGGGTGGTGAAGGCGCCTCGATAGACTCCGTCCCATGCTCCGTCGTACCCGACGCACGGTGACCGTTGCGGCGATCGTGTGCGTCGCCACGTCAGTCGCCGCCTGCACCGCTACCTCCGACGCCGACGTGCCGCCGACCATCGCGGCAATCATGGACCAACCGCTCTACGACGGCGGTCGCTGGGGAATGTCGGTGATCGATATCGACAGCGGCGAGACGCTCATCGCGGTGAACCCCGACGACCAGTTCCTCACGGGGTCCACCGCGAAGGTCCTGTCCGTCACCGCAGCCCTCGACCTGCTGGGCGCAGACGCGACGTTCACGACCCCCGTCATCGCCGCTGGCACCGTCGGGAACGGCATTCTCGAGGGAGATCTCATCCTGCGCGGCTCCGGAGACCTCACCCTCGGGGGTCGGACGCTGCCCGACGGCACCCTCGATGTGCCGATCTTCGACCACTATGACGCGAACGTCCTCCCGGGACTGGCAACTCTCACCCCCGAAGACCCGCTGACGGGCCTCGACGATCTTGCGCAGCAGGTCGCTGTGTCCGGCATCCGTACCGTCACGGGAGACGTCCTCGTTGACGACAGGCTGTGGGATCCCGTCGTGTTGGACGGAGTCCCAATCTCACCGATCGTGGTCAACGACAATCTGGTGGACATCGTCTTCACACCCGGCCAGGAGGTCGGCGATCCCACGACCGCGCGCTCGCGACCCGAGACCGCTGCCTACTCCCTCGCGAACCAGGTGAGCACGGCGGACGCCGACAGCGGGATCGACATCACGATCACCGAGAGGGACGGCATCCTCACCGCCACCGGGACGGTACCCCTGGGCGTTGACCCCGTGGTGCAGACGTATCAGGTTCCTGAGCCGGCGGCGTGGGCCCGGACCTTGTTCATCGAAGCGCTGGCGCGGGCGGGCGTCACCGTCGAGGCCGACCCGGTATCACCGAGCTCTGCCACGCTGCCTCCGTCATCAGAACTCGATCAAGCGACCCCGATCGCCACGTTCACCTCGCCGCCGTTCTCGGAGACCGCCCGCCTGATCAATAAGGTCAGCCACAACCTCGGCGCAAATCAACTTCCCCTCCTCCTGGCTGTGCAGGAGGGCGAGCGCACCCTGGAAGCCGGTCTCGCGCGGCAGATGAGCGTGCTCGAAGCGGCGGGCCTCGGTCCGGATGACGTCGTCATCGCGGACGGTCAGGGCCTGCCCGGAAACCGCATCACCCCGGCGGCAATGACCTCGTATCTGGTTTCCCTGACCGGTGCGCCGTACTTCACGACGTTCCTCGAATCCACGCCGATCCTCGGGGTCGACGGCTCCCTGGCGAACGTCCTGCCCGAGGGCGACCCCGCGATCGGGTCTGCCCACGCGAAGACCGGCACACTCGTCGGACCCGGAACCGATACTCCCTACCTCCTGGAGACCAAGGCGCTCGCCGGATATCTGGATGCCGCCTCCGGCCGGCACCTCGCCTTCGCGGTGTTCGTCAATGATGTCCCGATCACCGAGGTGCAGGCGGTTCTTCAGGCCAACGCCGATCTGGGCGCGATCGCCTCTCAGCTGTTCCAGTTGTACTGACGCCTAGACGGTCAGCGGGTGCTCGGCCGCAGTCTGGCCCGCTCGCAACCTGCGGGCCGGAAGGTCGACAAGGGTCAGCGCTAGGCCGGCCGCAGCCCACAGGAGCAGGACAGTCCACTGCCCTGCGGTTGCCGCATCCAGGAAGTGCGACAGCGACCGCAGAAGAGTTGCTGCAGCCCCCGGCGGCAGCAACTGACCGATCGCACCCCACGGCTGGAGGAGGAACTCGACGGGAAGCGCCGCCGCAGAAAGCGGGTTGGCGAACAGCATGGTGAAGGCGGCGCCCAGGCCAACGCCTGCGGGTCCGAGCAGCCCCGCGAACCCGGTCACGGTCGCTGCGATGGCCGCGATGGTGACGGCGCACGCTGCGGCCTTGAGCCAGAAGCTGCCCTGAAGGGCGCCGAACAGTCCCTGCAGGATGCCGGCGAGCACCAGACCCGCGCCGACTGCCGCAACCACGACCGTCGTCACGGCGTTCCTGCGAGCGGTGCCGCTGCACCTTCCCTACGACTGAGTGGAGCGCTGGCAGCCGCCATGCGGGTCACGCGAGTTCGACGTCGCGTCCCGGCGTCGTCCGACCACCGATCTCGACTTCGCGCCCAAGGTTTCGACGGTGCGTGACGAGCCTCGAACCTGCTCCCTGCTCGATCTGCAGGTCGCGGCCGAGTGATGCAGTCAGCCGGATTGCCGCTGACCCGGTCGCCTCATCGGTACGGATGCCGAGCCCTGGCGCGAACATCCGCGAGCGCACCTTCCCCGCTTCTTCGTCGAGCCACGCCCAGACATAGTGCATGCCCTCGGTGTAGGCATCCGGGTCGACGGCATCGACTTCCTCTGGCGATTCGAGCTGTTCGAGCTCGAATCCCGGGGCCCAGTCGACCTCGGCGCTGACCCACGTGAACTCTCCGTCCGCACGGACGCGCGCCGTGCCCGCAGGGACGGCGATATGACGGATGTCATCACCTGCCGCGCGAAGCCAGGCGGCGAGTCCGACCGTGGGATGCCCGGCGAAACGCAACTCCTGTTTCGGGGTGAAAATTCGCGCCCGAACAGTACGCCCATCCACCGCGTCGATGAAGACGGTCTCGCTGAAACCGAGGTCGGCGGCAATGTCCTGCTCACGCCCGCGAGTGGCTGTCGATGCCCACACGATTCCGAGCGGATTGCCGTGATCTCCTGCTTCGTCGACGAACACGTTGACGACAGTTGCCAGGATGCCCATGGGACGCCAGTCTTGCATCCCCGATACGGTGACGTGGTTCGGGGTGGACCAGGAACGGCTTACCCGGGCGCTCTGAGGCGCGGTTTACGCAACCGAAACACGAACGTGTGCACAATGGATGTGCAGCGTAAGCCGTTGCGGGCGCACTGGGCCACAAGATCCCGGGGCGTGTGGAGATGTCGTTCGCTCCACGTCCCCTCTCGCGGTGTGGTGCGGCGACTCATCCCTTCCTGTTCATCGGTATGGAAGTGAGAGAGTCATGTCACTCAAAGTCGCGGTCGTTGTCGGCAATCCGAAGCCGGCGTCGCGAACCCGCAAGATCGCCGAACTTCTGCTCGAGAAGCTTCTTCACCCCGGAACGTTCGAGGCGCAGGTGATCGACCTGGCCGACTACACCACAGAGATCTTCGCGTGGCCGTCGGAGACCATGGGGGCGCTGAACGCGGCAGTCGCTGAAAGCGACCTCGCGATCTTTGCATCGCCGACCTACAAGGCCACCTACACCGGACTGCTCAAGGCCTTTCTCGACCGGTATCCCGCAAATGGGCTCGCCGGGGTCACGGCAATCCCGCTCCACACCGGCGCGGATTTCACTCACGCGATGGGGCCGACCTTCACTCTGTCTCCCCTCTTGGTGGAGCTCGGAGCAACAGTGCCCGGACGCGGCTTCTACCTGGCCCTCAGCCAGATGGAGCGCGTGGACGACGTCCTGGACGCAGCAGTGGCGGAGTACGCCGGCAATATCCGACGAGTGGCCCCGCTGGCCGGCGCCCTCCGCGCCGACATCCCGGCTTCCTGAACCGACGGCGAAAGAGAAAGCAAACCATGTCGCAGCTCGCCACACCTGAAGTGCCGTTCTCTCCCCGCCAGTTCCGGGACACCCTCGGCCACTACGCATCCGGAATCACGATCGTGTCGGGGATCGACAACGGCGAACCGATCGGATTCACCTGCCAGTCGTTCTTCTCGGTATCTATCGACCCGCCGCTGATCTCGTTCAGCGTCATGAAGACCTCGACGACCTACCCCCGGATCGCTGCTACCGGCAGGTTCGCGGTGAATGTCCTCGCGCACGATCAGCACACCATCGCCAACCAGTTCGCCCGTAGCGGCACCGACAAGTGGGCTGGGGTTTCGTGGACACCTGCCGCCTCGGGGAACCCGATCATCGCCGACACCCTGATGTGGGTGGACTGCGAGGCATGGGCCGAGCACGAAGCGGGTGATCACGTCATCGTCATCGGGTCGGTCGTGGGAATGAGCCCGGCGGAGTGGCATCGCGAGGAGCCGCTGCTCTACTTCAAGGGCTCCTACCGGCACCTTCGCGACCTCGACCAGCTCGCCGGCTGAGCACGTCTGAACGCGGGATGTTTGCAGGGTCGTAAAGAAAGCTCAATCTTGACGCTAATTGCGGCGGTAAGCACTGACATATCTCTTTAGCCTCGAGGCATGCCCTCTGCCCTGAGCGACCACACGCGCACGAAACGCGCCGTGTTCTTCGTCTCGGACAGCACGGGCATCACCTCCGAGACACTGGGCAACGCCCTGCTGGCGAACTTTCCCGGCTTCCGGTTCGAGCGCCACACGATTCCCTTTGTCGACACCGCCGATGCGGCAGCGACGGTGGTACAGACGATCGCTGCCGCGGATGCCGCGGGCCTGGCACCCATCGTCTTCTCGACAATGAAGAACGCGGCAGTCGGCCGGGTGCTCGACACCGCGCCGGCGCCGCGCATCGATCTGCTCGGCGGTCACCTCACCGACCTTGAGCGCACGCTCGGCACAACGGCATCCGAGCAGCTCGGGCAATTTCACACCGTGGGCGACACCGAGGCATATTTCGCACGGATGCGCGCGGTCGAGTACGCGATCGAGCACGACGACGGGCAGAGTTCGCGTGCGCTCGAGTTCGCCGACGTCATCATCATCGCGCCCTCGCGCTGCGGCAAGACCCCGACGACCATGTACCTGGCGTTGCAGTACGGCCTCTTGGTCGCGAATTACCCCCTCACCGACGATGATTTCCCGACCGACGGCCTGCCGCGCCTGGTGGCACCTTACGCCGACCGCTGCTACGGGCTCACGACGACCCCGCTCCGCCTGAGCCAGGTACGCCACGAGCGTCGCCCGGACTCCCGCTACGCGAGCCTCGCGCAATGCACCCTCGAGCTGCGCCGGGCAGAGGAGCTCTACCGGCGCACCCGCGTCCCGTTCCTGAACTCCTCGACCAAGAGCGTCGAGGAGATGTCGGCGATCATCCTGCAGACCCTGAAGCTTCGCGCCTGACCATCCGTCACGCCCCGCCCTGACAAAGGAGCATCCATGAAGAACGTCCTCTGGTTCGACGAGATCGGTATGACCGACCTGCCCGCCGTCGGTGGCAAGAACGCCTCACTCGGTGAGATGGTCTCTCACCTGTCAGCGCTCGGCGTGCGGGTGCCCGGCGGGTTTGCCACGACCGCCGACGCCTACCGCCGCTTCCTGGCCCACGATGGCCTCGGCGACCAGATCGCAGCCCTCCTGCGGGACCTCGACACTGACGATGTCGCCGAGCTCACCCGCGTCGGCGGCGAGATCCGTTCCCGTATCGAGCAGCACCCCCTCCCGGAGGACCTCGAAAGCGACATCCGCGCCGCTTACGACCGGCTGCTGCACGAGGATGCCGAACCGGATGCCGTGACCTGGGCGGTTCGCTCCTCGGCGACCGCCGAGGACCTGCCCGATGCATCCTTCGCCGGGCAGCAGGAGACGTTCTTGAATATCGGCGGGATCGAGAACATCCTCACGGCGATCCGTCGGGTCTTCGCGTCGCTCTACAACGACCGCGCGATCGCCTACCGCGTCCACCAGGGCTTCGACCACACCGAGGTCGCACTGTCGGCAGGCGTGCAGCGCATGGTGCGCTCGGATGTCGGAGCCGCCGGTGTCATGTTCACCGTCGACACCGAGTCCGGGTTCGATCAGGCGGTCTTCCTCACGAGTTCGTACGGGCTGGGGGAAGCTGTCGTGCAGGGCGCCGTCAACCCCGACGAGTTCTACGTTTCGAAGCCGGCCCTGCGCGCCGGCCGCCCAGCCGTGTTGAAGCGCTCGGTCGGTGAGAAGGCGGTGGCGATGCGCTACACCGACAGTCGTGCCGCGGGCGCGAGCACGGCGTTCGTCGATGTTCCACTTGCTGATCGCGCCCGGTTCTCACTCACGGATGCCGAACTCGAGGAACTTGCCCGGCAGGCGCTTGTCATCGAAGAGCATTACGGCCGGGCGATGGACATCGAATGGGGCAAGGACGGCGTCGACGGTCGCCTCTACATCCTGCAGGCGCGTCCCGAGACTGTCGTGTCCCGCGCATCGGCGAACGTCATCCGCCGGTTCCGGCTTCACGAACGCGGCACCGTACTGGCCGCGGGGCGCGCCATCGGCCAACGCATCGGCTCGGGACCCGTCCGTGTCCTGAGCGACCTGGCCGAGATGGACTCGTTCCGTCCCGGAGATGTTCTGGTCGCCGACATGACCGACCCCGACTGGGAGCCCATCATGAAGCGGGCGGCCGCGATCGTCACCAATCGCGGAGGACGCACCTGTCACGCCGCGATCATCGCGCGCGAGCTCGGCATCCCCGCCGTCGTGGGCGCAGGGGACGCTACCCGCGTCCTCAGCGACGGGCAGGATGTCACGGTCTCGTGCGCCGAGGGCGACACCGGGTTCGTCTACGAAGGCCTGCTGGAGTTCGCCGAGGAGGAGACGCACCTCGACCGGATGCCGGAACTGCCCGTCAAGATCATGATGAACGTCGGCACGCCCGACCAGGCGTTCTCGTTCTCGCGTCTTCCCCACCGCGGGGTCGGGCTCGCGAGGCTCGAGTTCATCATCAACCGGCAGATCGGCATCCATCCCCGCGCCCTGCTCGAGGCTGACACGCTGCATACCGAGCTGAAGGCCCAGATCGACGAGCGCGTCGCCGCCTACCCGTCGCCGCGTGACTTCTTCGTGCAGCGTGTCGCGGAGGGGATCTCGATGATCGCTGCAGCGTTCGCGCCCGAACCGGTGATCGTTCGGATGAGCGACTTCAAATCGAATGAATACGCCAACCTCATCGGCGGCGAGCGCTACGAGCCGCACGAGGAGAACCCCATGCTCGGCTACCGCGGGGCATCCCGCTACATCTCCCCCGACTTCCGCGCCTGCTTCGACATGGAATGCGAGGCGCTGCGGTACGTGCGCGATGAGATGGGCTTCACGAACGTCCAGGTCATGATCCCGTTCGTCCGCACCGTCGGCGAGGGCCACGCCGTCGTCGAGATGCTCGCCGAGAATGGCCTGCGCCGCGGCGTCAACGACCTCAAGGTCATCATGATGTGCGAGCTGCCGACCAACGCCCTGCTGGCAGACCAGTACCTGCAGTTCTTCGACGGCTTCTCGATCGGCTCGAACGACATGACCCAGCTCACGCTCGGCCTCGACCGCGACAGCGGTCTGGTCGCGAGCACGTTCGATGAGCGCGACCCCGCGGTGCTGCAGCTGATGTCGATGGCGATCCAGGCCTGCCGGGCGCAGGGGAAGTACGTCGGCATCTGCGGCCAGGGCCCGAGCGATCATCCGGATCTTGCCGAATGGCTGCTCGCACAGGGCGTGGAGTCGATCTCACTGAACCCCGACACGGTCGTCGAGACCTGGACTCGGCTGGCAGCCGAGACACCGGTCGAGGTGGCAGCGACAAACGTCCCCGGGACGGCCTAGCGCGATAGCTCTCGTGAGCCAGGGATGCCGCCCCCGAGCATTTCCGGATCATCGGGATACCGGTGCGCAAGAATGCAACCATGCGTTCAGCATCGGCACGCGGCATTACCGCGTTCAGCATGTCGATCGTGCTGGCGAGCCTTGCCGCCTCGGTTGTCGGCTGCGCGTCCGCCGTGCCTGCCGACCCGGACACCATTGCCCAGCGGGCGACGGCGGTAGGAATGTCCCCCGACCTTGTCTACGTGACAGCCGTTGACGGCTATGACCTCGCACCGCAGTCTGTCGGACTCACCGGGGGTGCCGGGATATCTGCATCCTGGTTCAACGGCCAGACGGGCGGCATACTGACCGTTCGCACCGACCGCGGGACGCTGACCCCGGAGACGTGCCCTGAGATGCCGCTCTGGGACACTCTGGATGCCGGAGTCGCCTGCAGCAACGAGGGCGATATCTGGCATCGGTTCTCGGACTCCGGCGAGGAGTACATGGTGGCCCGCGACGGTGTTCTGATTCTTGTCACGGGAACAAACCTCACCGATCCCTCGGACCTCGAGGCTGCCGCAGAGGCTGTACGCCTGCCATCGGATGCCGAACTCGACCTTCTCTTCTCCGACCTCCCCGCAGGCCCCGCCCCGCCGATCGAGCGCGGAGACCTACCTGAGAACGGCGACGGCGCTCCTATCGATCCCACCGGCCCGGGCGGCTGACGGACCTCATTCGTCGGAACACATTCCGCCCGCCTCATGCGATGTCAAGCCTCCTTCGCCGGACCGTCAGGCGGTCTATGCTCCCCGCCGGAGGTGGACCATCATCATCGATTCCGACACCACAGCTCACCCGCGCACGCGATCGGGAGACATCCGGCATCCGACTCTGAGCGCACACACGAACGCCACGACGGAGCAGGTTCGCCGTGCCATCGCGTCGGCAGCCGAGATTGACAGATTTGGCACGGACGTGGGTGCAACTCTCGACTGGTGCGTGGAGGTCGGGCAGTGGGCGCCGCGCGTCGGTGAAGGGCGGACTGCGGAGCTCTGGGAGCTTCTGGCCGCCACCGCTGCCGTCGACGTGGGTGCGGCGCGCGTGCTGGAGCCGCACCTTGACGCATTGACGATCCTCGCTCAGGCCGACAGGTCGGACCTCAGTGCACCCCACGACACCTGGGGCGTCTTCGCGGCTGAGAGCCCCGACTCCAGCCTGCTCGCCGAGAAATCAGGGGCGGGGTGGACCCTGCGAGGCACGAAACCCTGGTGCTCGCTCGCGTCGCGCCTCTCCCGGGCGCTCGTGACGGCAACACGGGATGACGGGCGGCGTGCCCTGTTCGCGGTCGACCTTCGCACGGATGGCGTTCGGGCCCAAGGGGGCCCGTGGATGGCACGGGGGCTGGCGCAGATCGTCAGCGCACCGGTTGACTTCGACAATGCCCCGGCAGTGCCTGTCGGACCAGCTGGCTGGTATCTGGAGCGGCCGGGATTCGCGTGGGGCGGGATGTCGGTAGCGGCGTGCTGGTGGGGTGCTGCGGCCACCATCGCGCGACGGCTGCTGGCACCCGCACAGTCGGGAGCTGCCGACCAGCTCTCCCTCGTTCACCTCGGCCGAGTCGATGGAGCACTCTGGGCGGCGCGCGCCGTGCTCGCCGAGGCAGCCGAACTGGTTGACGACGGCCGATCAAGGCGGGTGGGCGAACGGCTGCTGAGCGAACGCGTGCGCGCCATCGTGGCTGACGCCGCCGCTCTCACCCTCGCCGAATCCGCCGAGGCGCTCGGGCCGGCCCCCCTCACCCGTGACGAGGAGTTCGCCCGGTCGAGCGCCGATCTGCACCTCTACATCCAGCAGCATCACGGGCTTCGTGACGTGGCGCGCGTCGGTCGCGAGTCTGCTCGGCAGAGTGCCGCGTGGTGAGCTTCAGCCACCTCGACGAGGGCACCGCCGAGGAGCAGTGGGTTGACGACCCTCGCCTCAGCTCAGCGCCGCTCCTGGAATCCCCACCGGACGAGCTCATCGTGGTTGCCGCCCACCCCGACGATGAAACGCTCGGCGCCGGTGGACTCATGTGTCGCGTTGCGGCCCGGCGAGGTCGGGTGAGCGTCATCATCGCCACGGACGGTGAGGCGTCTCATCCAGGATCGAGAACGCACTCCCCCGATTCCCTCCGCGCAAAGCGGCGCCTCGAGGTCATCGAAGCACTCTCACTCCTGGCGCCGGCTGCGCGCGTGCAGTTCCTGTCGATCCCCGATGGCACGGTGGATGCGCACGCGAGCGCCGTCGAGCACGCCGTTGCAGCCGCCCTGGATACGACGGATGCCGCGCCCACGCGGACGATGGTCCTCTCGCCCTGGTCGGGAGACGGTCACCGCGATCACCGGGCCGTCTCGGGCGCCGTGCGCAATGTCGCGTCACATCGCAGCGTGCGCCATCTGGGGTATCCGATCTGGATGTGGCACTGGGGTACCCCCGAGGATGTCCCCTGGTCGCTGGCGCTCGCTGTGCGGCTGACAGAGAACGAGCTGGCACGCAAGGTCGCCGCCCTGCGCGCTCACACGTCTCAGGTACAGGCTCTCTCGGGCGAGCCGGGTGACGAGGCCGTCGCGCCACCGAGATTCCTCGCCCACTTCAGCCGGGACCGCGAGGTCTTCCTGGACGAAGCGCCCGGTGCCGACGCAACCCTCACGTCGACGTTCTTCGAGGACTTCTACGCCCGCCACGACGACCCCTGGGGATTCGAAACGCGATGGTACGAGGAACGCAAACGCGCCGTGCTCCTTGCTGCCCTGCCGAACCGGCGCCTGGGCAGCGTTCTGGAGATCGGGTGCGCGACGGGCCTGCTAACTGCGCCGCTTGCCGCGCGATCCGACCGGGTCCTCGCCCTCGATGCATCAGAGCGCGCCGTCGATCGCGCCCGGCGCCGGCTGGCCTCGGCGGACCACGTCACGGTCTCACGCGCGCACGTGCCGACGCAGTGGCCGGATGGTGAGTTCGACACGGTCGTGCTCTCCGAGGTTGGCTACTACTTCGACTCGGACGATCTGGATACGCTCATCGATCGGATCGACGCTGCGCTCACCGACGACGGCATCGTCGTCGCGTGCCACTGGCGGCATCCGGTGGCGGAGTACCCCTTAACCGGCGATCGCGTACACCACACACTGCGACGAGTGCCGGGGTGGCGCAGGATCGCACTCCACGAGGAGGACGACTTCGTACTCGAGGTCTTCGGCCGCGGTGCTGCCGAGTCGGTGGCTGCACGGGAGGGATTGGTGTGATCGGCTCCAGCATCCGTGCGCTTGCCGTGGTCATTCCCGTCCACAACGAAGAGCAGCTGCTGTCCCGATGCCTGCAATCCGTGGAAGTCGCCGTTTCGCGCGTCCGGGTGCCGGTTGCGGTGTACGTGGTGATCGACGCGAGCACCGATGGGTCGGCATCGGTGGCGCGGCGGCATCCGTTCCCCGTCGTCGAGATCGATGCGGGATCTGTCGGCGTTGCGCGCTCCGTGGGGGTCACCGCTGCGCTCAGAGGCCTCGCGCCCGCCGCGGACCGGCGGGTCTGGATCGCCAACACCGACGCGGACTCGGTGGTGCCGTCGAACTGGCTCACCCTTCAGCTTGGCCTCGCTCGCGAGGGTGCTGACATGGTCATCGGTACCGTGCGGCCAGACTTCGCCGACCTCACCCCGCAGCACCGGCAGCTGTGGCTCGACACGCATACGCCGGGCCGCCCGAACGGGCACGTTCACGGGGCAAACCTCGGCGTGCGGGCCGATGTCTACCGTGCGGCGGGAGGTTTCAGCGACGTCCCGGAGCACGAAGACGTGATACTGGCCGAGCGCTGCCGCACGGCGGGAGCGCATGTCGTCGCCAGCGACCTGGCCGAGGTCCTCACGTCGGGACGACTCGTTGGACGCACCCCCGGCGGCTACGCGGCATACCTTCGCGATCAGCATCGGGGTCTCGGGGCGGTCACTGCCGAGCCGGTCTAGCGCACTGGGGTCACCGCGGCGAGCCGGCGAACGATCTCATCGAGCACAGGCTGGGGCGTCGCGAAGATGAGACGCGCGAATCCCGCACCCGCCTGTCCGCACATCGTCCCCTCCGTGAGAGTGACGGATGCCTCCCGCGCGAAGTACTCAGCGGGCAGATCGTCGATCCCGGCGCCGCGGAAGTCGATCCAGCCGACATAGGTACCCTCGGGTTTCGGCATCCAGGCTCCGGGGAGGTGCTCGGCAAGGAGTGAGAGGAGGCGGTCGCGGTTGCCCTCGAGGTAGGGCACGAGGTCGGCGAGCCACGCGTCACCGCTGCGGAAGGCGACGGCGTTGGCGATCGCACCGAGGTTGCTGGTGCCGTGGCCCGAGAACCGCCCGATCCGGTCCCACGTCTCGCGGTCGCGGTCGCTCGTGAGGACGAGTTCGGCGCACTTCAGACCGGGGAGGTTCCACGCTTTTGAGGCGCTCATGGCCGTGATCGTGTGCTCAGCTGCGGAAGGCGACACCGTCGCGTACGGGACGTGCGTCGCGCCCGAGAAGACGAGCGGCGCCCAGATCTCGTCCGAGAAGACACGCCCGCCATTGCGGTCGACCACCTCGGCGATCCCGACCAGTTCGTCTCGCGAGAACACGCGACCGACGGGGTTGTACGGGTTGCACAGCAGCAGCAGATTCCCGCCCTCGTCGAACGCGCGCTGCAGTGCGTCGAGGTCAAACTCGTAGCGTCCGTCCCGCACGGCGAGGGGCATCTCGATGACCTCGCGACCGCGCATCGGCGGCACCATCAGGAACGGCATATACGACGGAGTGGGAACGATGATCTTGGACCCCGGCTCCGAGCAGTGCTCCATCGCGAGTTCGAGTCCCATGATCACATCCGGGATGCCCCACACATCGCTCGCGGGCACACTCCAGCCGTAGCGGCGCTCGAGGAACCCCGCCGTTGCATCCGACAGATCAGCGGCGATCCGCTGGGGCATGTATCCGAAGGCTCCGTCGTCAACCGCTGCGTGCAAGGCGGCCGTGATGGCCGGATCGACGCCGAAGTCCATCTCAGCGACGAAGGCGCCGATCGAGTCATCCGTCGCCGACCACTTCGTTGCGCCGGTGGCACGAAGCTGCTCGATCGTGATGGCATTCATGCGCTGGGCGAAGTCGGTCATGCGGTGCCCCTTCTGACTAGCAGCTCTCACGATAGCTCGCGCCACCGACGCTCGATCTCAGGCGCGGATGCTGCCAACAAGGGCGAGCATCTCCGCCACAGCGCCGCGGATGAGCGGAAGGCGGGCAAGCCTGATCAGGTCGCTGGCCGGCCCGAACACCGCCTCACACCCGCGACGCCGGTCGTCAGCTCCGACATCGTGAGGTCGTCGAGCCATGCGGGTCGCTCTATTCGCGTCGGCGGTCCGATTCGGACCCTGTCGGGAGTCCAGGCCGGCGTGACGACCGAGCAGATCAACGCGAAACCCGCGGGATCGACAAGTCGAAGTGCCTTGTAGGATCCGGCCGGGACGGTGATCATCGGCCGAGTCTCCCGAGTCACCACAGACGAGGTCACCACGCCATCGCTGTCTACGACCACGTACTCGACCGGACCACCGTCGACGATGACGTGGGTGTCATCGGCAGCAAGCCAATGCCACGCATTGATCGGGCGACGCGGGTCGAGCAGGTAATAGATGGCGTTCGCAGCTGGCGATGCCACACCGTCGACGGTTCGAACCTCTACATCCGAACGGAAGGCGGGAGTCCACCATCCCGATTCACCCTCGAGCACGCGCAGTCCCAGTCGCTCGATCCATTCGTCTGCTCGAGGATGACGGTTCACGTGCTCCATCATGCCCGCACGCCGCTTCGAGAAGAGACCGGCTCAGGGGAAGACTCCGAGCGCCCCCGCCTGGCTGAGCCGCGACCCCTCGACCGCGTCCGCGAACTCGTCGCCGAGCCGTGTTTCCACCTCGAGCGCGACGCGATGCGGTTCGTCCACGGCAAAAGCTGGGCTTCCCGAACGTGTCGATCATGGTGCTGTTCGTGCTCGCGGTAACCGAGGGACAGGCCGTCGTCGAACTGCTCGCTGACCGGTTCCTGGACCACTTCGACGGGTTCACGATCTGGCTGCGGCCCGCCAACCCCCCGCTGGATGCCGCCGCCGCGACGGCATAGCCGGCACCCCGTCATCCGCGCCTCCCCGCGGCCGCGCGAGTGTCAGCGGCGGTACTTCCCGATCAGGACCCGGTAGGCGTCCTGGACGATGGCGCTCGACATGGCTGCGGCGAGGTCCGCATCGCGCTGACAGTAAGCGATGAAGACCCTCTCGTGGTCCGCCATCGAATCACGCATGCGCCCGCTCTGAGCCATGGAGCGGTGGCGCAATTGCAGCACGCGCAGGCCCAACGAATCGAGCAGGTCGCCGAGCACCGAGTCGCCGGCGACCTGTGTCACAAGGTCGTTGTAGTGCACGTTCGCCCAGAAGTAGCCGCCCGTGTCACCGGCAGCTGCCGCATCCCGCATGACGGCGAGTCGCTCGCCCAGCTCGCGCAGCTGCTCCTCGGAGGCGCGCTCGCAAACGAGCCGCGCCGCGAGACCGCTGAGGAGCGCCCGAACCCGGTAGATCTCCTCGATCGGGGTCGCGCTGAGGTCGGTCACCCGGGGCCGGCGGCGCGCGGGCACCTCGACGAGGTTCTGCTTCTCCAGCAACATCAGTGCCTCCCGCACTGGCGTGCGACTGGTCTCGAATCGCTGGGCGAGCTCGACGGAGTTGACGTCGCTGCCCGGGGCGAGTTCGCCATCGATGATGCGCAGGCCCACGTCGAGCGCGATGCGCGCCACCAGGGATCCCTGCCGGTCTTCCAGACGCAGCATCCGCGTCATCATCCTGATCGCGGTGTCCCGCTGAGGGCCGTCCAGATCCACGTCAATCCTCCCGGTCGCGGGTGTCCGGGCCGGCCGGGGCGAGGACACCATTCCGACCATACCGCGCCCCCCATGCCCTGCGGAGAGCCGCACGCAGGATCGTGACGACCGTGCCGGAGCTGCGGCTACCGCTGATGACGAGGGCCGCGATGATCGAGGGCGCAGTGGTCCGGATGCAGCCTAGGAACTCTCCCCACCGATGAACATGAGCGGGGCCAACCCTCCTCGTGGGGGCGTCCGACACGGTCCCCCGGCCAGCCGTAGAAGGCGGAGACCCATACCAAGAAGCAGAGCCAACTCGCGAGCCGTGCGCCTTCCGGGCCACCTTCGGGATGCACGCCAGTAGCGTTGCGGCGCGCAGCGCAGGACCGGCGACATCGCGCTTATCCCACGGCTCTCCGCGTTCGTCAGGCCCGGATGGGTGCCTTCTTCTCCGTGGCGATGACCCCCGCGGCGATGAGCTGCGCGATGCGCTCCGCGTCATAGCCGAGAACCTCGGCGAGCACCTCTGGGCCGGCCGCTCCGACCGCCTGGGGGAACGAGTTCTCGGTGCGAGCGGAGTCCTGGAGCTTGACCGGGTTTCCGAGCGTGCGGACGCTCTCGCCCTCCCCCTCCAGCTGGATCACCATCTCGCGATGCAGGACCTGCGGGTGGGTGAGTGCCTGCTCCAGGTTGTTGACCGTCGCGACCGGGATACCGTTCTCGTTGAACAGCTCCACCCACTCGACCGCCTCACGGGCGAGGAAGGCGGGCTCGAGATACCCCCACAGCGCCTCCTTGTTCCGCAGCCGATCCGGGTTGGTGAGGAACCGCTCATCCTCAATGAGCTCCTCGAGGCCGAGCACCTTCGCCATGCTCTGCCACATCCGCTCGGTGTTCGCGGTCGTGACGAGGCTCGTGCCGTTGCGCGCGGCGAACAGCCGGTAGGTGGGGATTGCGTCATGACGCGCACCCTGCGGACCGGGAATCACGCCGGATTGCAGGTAGTACGTGCCCTGGTAGCTGAGCAGCGCGATCAGGCAGTCCAGCATCGAGATGTCCACGAAGTCGCCGAGACCGGTCGCCTTCCGGCGCAGCAGCGCCGCCTCGATGCCGATCACCGCATGCAGCCCGGCGGCGATGTCACCGATCGGGTTGCCCGTGCGCACGGGCGAGCCCCCGGGCTCACCGGTGAGGCTCATGGTGCCCGACAAGGCCTGCACGATCATGTCATAGGCAGGCAGCCCGGCGCCGGGGCCGTCCTGCCCGAATCCCGAGATCGAGCACCAGACCAGTTCCGGACGACGCGCCCGTTCGATCTCGCGGTCGATACCCAGCCGGGCGAGCACGCCCGGCCGGAAGTTCTCGACCACCACATCGCTCTTGTCGATCAGTTCACGAAGGACCTCGACGGCACCGGCCGCCTTCATGTCAACCGCCACACTCCGCTTGTTCCGGTTGATCGTGTGGAAGTAGAGGCTGTCGCCCCGGACGTAGTGCGGGGGGACGATACGACTCGAATCGCCGACCGGAGCCTCGATCTTGATGATGTCCGCGCCAAGGTCACCGAGAACCTGTGTGCCGTGAGGACCGGCGAGGAACTGCGTGAAATCCAGTACGCGGATCCCCGCTAGCGGGCCGGGGTAGCTGTCGGCCATCGTGTTCTCCGTATCTTTCGGTCATGCGAGCGACAACACTGTGCGCCTGCCGCGGATCTTCTCCTCAAACTTAGGCCACCCCAGGAGCAGCTGTCGACACTTGACGAGCCAGGGCGGGCAATATACGCTCATTCTGGGCGAATCGCGTCCTTTAAGTCGACACAAAAGAGAGTTGGGGCAACGATGCGGTTGCAGGACGAAGTAGCCATCATCACCGGCGGCGGTTCCGGCATGGGTCGCGCAGGCGCTGTTCGTTTCGCGAAGGAAGGCGCCGCCGTCGTCATCGTCGATCTGAACCTCGAGGCCGCCCAGGAGACGGCCGAGCTCGTCGAGGCCGAAGGTGGCAAGGCGGTCGCGGTGAGCGCAGACATCTCGACACTTGAAGGCAACCAGGCCGCCGTCAGCGCGGCCGTCGAGGCCTTCGGCAAGCTGTCCATCTTCTGGGCCAACGCCGGCATCGCCGACGTGGTCGGTCCGCTGGCTGACGCATCCGAGGAGCGCTTCAAGCTCATGAACGCGGTGAACGTGTTCGGTCCGTGGAACGGCGCAAGGGCAGCGATGCCGGAGCTCGCCAAGGCGAAGGGCTCGTTCCTCATCACCGCGTCGCTGTCCGGACTGAAGGCCCGCCCCGGCAGCGCCGCCTACTCCGCCACGAAGGCCGCCGCCGTGCACCTCGTCCGGATGCTGGCCGTCGAGTTCGCCCCCGACGTGCGCGTGAACGGCATCGACCCGGTCGCGACCGAGACCCCGATGCAAGCCGTCTTCAACCCCGGCGCCCGCGAGGCCGAGGCCAAGCCAAAGATCGTCGCCGGCATCCCCCTGGGCCGCCTCGCCACCCCGGACGACATCGCGAACGCCGCGCTCTTCCTGAGCTCGCGCGAGGCCTCCATGATCACCGGCCACAACCTGGTCGTCGATGGCGGTGCACTGTGCTGAGCGAAGCCCCCGCAGTAGCCGAGTTCTACGGCTCCTTCATCGGCGGCGAGGAGGCCTCCGCAAGCACGGCGTCGACCTTCCAGACCTTCGATCCGGCAACTGGTCTTCCACTCACCACGATCCAGCGCGGAGCCCAGGCTGACGTCGATGCCGCCGTTGCGAACGCCCAGGAGGCGTTCCCAGCCTGGCGCGACCTGCCCGGTTTCGAGAGGGGCCGCATCCTCCTCGCGATCAGCAGGAAGATCCTGGAGAACAAGGACCGACTGGTCGAGCTCGAGTCCCGCGACAACGGAAAGTCCTACATGGACGCCGGCTTCGACGTCATCACGGCCGCACGGTACTTCGAGTACTACGCCGGCGTGGCAGACAAGCTCGGCGGGGAGACCATCCCGATCGGCGCGACGCACGTCTCGTACACGCGCCCGGAGCCCTACGGCGTCACCGCGCACATCGTGCCGTGGAACGCCGCCTTCCAACAGGCCGCTCGCGGTGTCGCCCCGGCGCTTGCCGCCGGAAACGTCGCCGTGGTGAAGCCCGCGGAGGACACTTCGATCACGACCGTGGTGCTTGCCAAGCTCGCCATCGAGGCCGGCCTGCCGGCGGGCGTCTTCAACGTGGTCACCGGTCTCGGCCGCGAGGCCGGTGCCGCGCTGGTGAAGCACCCCGGGGTCTCCCGCATCACGTTCACCGGTTCGGTCCCGACTGGACAGGAAATCATGCGGTCCGCCGCGGAGAACCTCAACCCGGTCACCCTCGAACTCGGCGGGAAGGGCCCGAACATCATCTTCGAGGATGCCGATCTCTCCGCGGCCATCCCGGGCTCGCTGATGGCGATCAACATCAACGCCGGCCAGGTGTGCGCAGCGGGCTCGCGCCTGCTCGTGCACAGCTCGATCCACGACCAGGTCGTCGAGAAGCTCGTCACGATGAACGCAGGCGTGAAGCTCGGTGCGGGCTGGACCGGAGCCCAGATGGGACCGATCACCACCGCGGCGCAGTTCAAGAAGGTGCAAGAGTATCTTGAGATCGGCAAGAACGAGGGTGCGATCGTGGCCGTCGGCGGCTCAGCTGCGACCGGTGACGGCGTGGACGGCGGCCAGTTCATCCAGCCGACGATCTTCACCGGCGTGAAGAACTCGATGCGCATCGCTCAGGAGGAGATCTTCGGGCCGGTGCTGTCGGTCATCGTGTTCGACACCGAGGACGAGGCCGTGGCGATCGCCAATGACACCCCCTACGGTCTTACCGCGGGGATGTGGACGCAGAACCTCGGACGGGCCCACCGGGTCGCCGCGCAGATCGAGGCTGGGCAGGTGTCGGTGAACGACTATTTCGCCGGCGGCGTCCAGGCTCCGTTCGGTGGATACAAAGCATCCGGCATTGGCCGGGAGAAGGGGATGTCGGCCATCCACGAGTACCTGCAGACCAAGGCCGTCAGCATCAAGCTGTAGCGGATGTCTACGCCTGGTGTGCTCGATGCACTCCGCACCCAGGTGGCTCGGAGTCGCGCGCTGCGCTTCCCCGAGTTGCCGGACCGGGTCCGTGCGACCGCGTACCACAGCCTTCTCGATTGGCTCGGGTGCGCGGTCGCAGGCTCTGCGGAGGAGACCACTGCGCTCGCACGCGCAGCCCTCGATCCGGTCGCCGGCACGTCTGCCGTGATCGGGTCGCCGGCCAGAGTGGGCTGGCGGGACGCAATCGTCCTCAATGGCGTGCACGGTCACGCCCTCGATTTCGATGACATGCTGCCCGAATTCCAGGGCCATCCCAGCGCCGCGATCTTCCCGGCGCTGCTCGTGCTCGGCCAGGAACGCGGGTCCACCGTCGAAGAGGCCCTCGCGGCGTACGTCGCCGGCGTCGAGATCGGCGTGTGGGTCGCCCGGCAGGTGATGCCGGAGCACTACGATGCCGGTTGGCACGGTACCGGCACGATGGGCGTGTTCGCAGCCGCGGCCGGCGCGGCGAAGCTGTTGGACCTCGATGAGGATCAGTGGATCGCCGCACTCGACTTCGCCGCCACCCAGTCCGCGGGGATCCGAGCCCTGTTCGGTACTCCGGGAAAACCCCTGCATGCGGGCAAGTCAGCGGAGGCCGGTGCACTCGCGGCCCGCCTCGCGCAGGCGGGCGCGGCGTCGCACGGCCAGGGATTGGTCGCACCACGGGGTTATCTCGCCCTGTATAGCGCCGGCAAGACCGCCCCGGCCGAGCCGCTGGGATACGAATGGGCTCTGGAGGGGATGCTTTACAAGGCCTACGCGTCCTGCTACATGACGCAATCCGTGGTGGACGGCGCCCTCGAACTGCGCGAGCAGGTCGGCGCGGAGCGGATCGATTCGGTCGTGGTCACCGTCAGCCCCAAGCTGCGCGATGTCTGCGCGATCGAGGACCCGCGCACCGGCAACGAGGCCAAGTTCAGCATCCATGCCACCACGGCGCTGGGACTGCTGGGCTGGGATCTCTCCGCGGAGGCCACGTTCTCGCCGTCGACGCTCCTCGACGAGGACTACCGACGCCTGCGCGAGCGGGTCTTCCTCGAGTACGATCCCGCGCTGGGCGGGAACGAGCCGCGCTCGCGGATCCGCCTCCAACTTGCCTCGGGTCGGGTACTCAGCGTCGAGCGGGATCGAGGCGTGCCGGAGGCGGACCTCCCGGCGCGCGGGTCCGCACTGGCCCGAAAGACCACAGCCCTTGCCGGGGACCGGCTCGGACCGCAAGCGCTGGACGCGCTGGTGTCGGCGGCCGGAGACCCGACGACACCGATCGCCCGCCTGTGCGCTCTCGCCACAACTGTCGCCTCTACAGCCACAATGCCGCAATAAAGTCGCCCAAACTGGGGTAAAGTGTCGACACAGGGCGATAATGGCCGCGTCATCCCCGACGACGGAGTCGGCCTTCGGGCCCCCTCATCGTCACCGAGCCTCGGGCCACACCCGGTCTCACGAGAAGATGAATGGAAAGACCATCATGACCGCTGCACGACTCACGCTCGACGACGTCGTGGCGATCGACTTCCACGCGCACGCGCTGAACAGCGCGACTGCGCCCGAAGACGCGGCCGCGAAGAAGATCAAGGCGGACCAAGCCGACCGGTGGAAGTCGGATCTCGTCAATATCGACCTGGACGGGACCGCTCAGTATTACCGTGAGCGCAAGATGATGGCGGTCATCTTCGGCGTCGACTCCGAACGGCACATGGGCGACAAGCGCGTGCCGAACATCGAGGTCGCGGAGGCGGCAGCACGCCACGACGACGTGTTCGTCCCGTTCGCGAGCATCGACCCGTACCGCGGTAAGGCTGCAATTGCAGAAGCCGTCGACCTCATCGAGAACCACGGCGTCCAGGGCTTCAAGTTCCACCCCAGCGTGCAGGACTTCGCGCCGGACGACCGGCTGGCGTGCGACCTCTACGAAGTGATCGCGGGGTACAAACGGATCGCATTGTTCCACTCCGGCCAGACCGGCATCGGCCGCAATTTCCCGGGGGGCGGGGGTGTGCGTCTCAAGTACTCCAACCCGATGTATTACGACGACCTGGCCGTCGACTTCCCCGACATGACGATCGTGATCGCCCACCCGTCCTTCCCCTGGCAGGATGAGGCACTCGCCGTCGCCCGCCACAAGCAGAACGTGTTCATCGACCTGTCAGGCTGGTCGCCGAAGTACTTCGACCCGAAGCTCATTCAGCACTCGAACAACCTCCTCAAGGACAAGGTGCTATTCGGGAGCGACTTCCCCCTGCTGACACCGGATCGCTGGCTCGCGGACTTCGCACAGGCCCCCTTCAAGGACGAGGTCCGTAGCCTCATCCTGAAAGACAACGCGGTGCGCGTCCTCGGACTGCGCTGAGCGACGGAACACCAGGGGACGCGTAAAGGAGCGCAGATGGACTTCACGGGTAAGACGGCAGTCGTCACCGGCGGCGCGAGTGGCATGGGCTACGCCATGGCCGAGCGGTTCCTTGCCGAGGGCGCGAACGTCGTCATCGCAGACATCGAGCGTGAGGCGCTCGACCGTGCCGCGCACACACTCGGCCTTCTTGGTGACGTCCTGGCGGTGCGAACCGACGTGTCCAGCGAGGAGAGCGTGCAGGCGCTCGCCGACGAGACAATCGAGCGCTTCGGTGGCGTGCACATCCTGTGCAACAACGCCGGCGTCGAGACCGGGGGCAGCTTCGGCGCGATCGCCGCCCGCTCCTGGCGGTGGGTGATGGACGTGAACTTCTTCGGCGTGCTGAACGGTTGCCGGGTCTTCCTGCCACTGCTCGAGGAGCAGCCGGAGGCGCACATCGTGAACACCGCCTCGGTCGCGGCCTTCAACACCGGCACGGCCACGATGACTCCGTACGCCACGTCGAAGTTCGCTGTGCTAGCGCTGTCCGAGTCGCTCGACATCGAACTGCGCGCGCGCAACGCGACGGTTGCCATGCACCTGCTCGCGCCCGGTCCGGTCAAGACCCGCATGGTGGAGGCGGAGCGCAACAAACCCGCCGATGTCCAACTGTCCGCGGAGCCCGAGCGGATCGCACAGATGGAGAACCTCGCCAGGCTCACCGCCGAGGTCGGGCTCGAACCCTCCGAGGTCGCCGGGATGGTCTACGACGCCATCCAGGACGGCGGCTTCTTCATCCTCACCCATCCCGAGCACGCGCTGACCGGTGTCCGCAAGCGCCTGCACTGGATGGAGACCGGCGAAGCACCCGCCCCTCGCATCGCCGGCACCTGATCCCGCACAGCCACGACGTCGCCGTATTCAAGGAGGAATAGAGCATGAGCACCATACCCGTCCCCGCCGGCATCCCGGTCTTCGATGGAGACCCGTTCTCCATGGAGGCCCTCGCCGATCCGATCGGATTCGACAGCAAGGTCCGCGAGCTCGGCCCCGTGGTCTACATCTCCCGGTACGACTACTACGCCATCACGCAGTGGGCCGACATCCAGAAGGGGCTGCGCGACTGGCGCCGCATCTCCTCCGCGAGCCGGCCTTTCTACGAGCCCAACCCGTACCGCCCCACGGTTCTCGTGCTGGAGGATCCGCCCTCGCACACGCAGAACAAGGGCGCCGCGATGGCCGTCCTCTCCGGCGAGAACCTCGTCCGGTTCGAGGAGTACTTCGCGGCCGAGGCAGAGCGGCTCGTCAACGAGATCCTGGCGAACGGTCCGGCCGAGATCGATGCCTTCCACGACCTGTCGGTGAAGTACGTCCTCAAGGTCTTCCCCGACATGCTCGGTCTGCCGGAGGAAGGTCGCGAGCTGCTCCTCAAGTTCGGCGACGGCGTGTTCAACGTCTTCGGCCCGGAGACCGAGTTTCAGAAGCAGAAGCTCGCCGGAGCGGCCCTCGCGCAGGACTGGGTCGAACGCAACACCTACCGTGAGGTCCAGAAGGAAGGCAGCGTCGGCTGGCAGCTCTACCAGCTGGCGGACCAGGGCAAGCTTCCCGAGGAGGACGCCCGCCAGATCCTCAAGTCGATCTTCGGCGCAGGGTTTGACACGACGACGGCCTCGATCGCATCGATGATCCGCGCGCTGGCCGACAACCCGGCCGAGTGGGAGAAGCTCAAGGCCAATCCAGACCTCGTCGACAACGCCTGGGAGGAGTCGATCCGCTACTACCCGGCATCCCGGTTCGGCGGCCGCTACGCGAAGGAGGCCGTGGAGGTCGGTGAGCACACCATCCCGCAGGGCGCGAACATCCTGATGATGTGGCTCGGCAGCGGTCGGGATCACCGCAAGTACGACGCGCCCGATACCTACCTCGTCGACCGCGATCTCACGGGCGGGCACCTGTCGTTCGGCTTCGGTATCCACACCTGCGCCGGCAACCTCGTCGCGCGTCTCGAGGCACGCGTCCTGCTGCGCGAGCTCGTGAAGCGGATCGACACGATCGAGCTCACCGGCGAGCCCCGTCAGGCGATGAACTACCAAGCGTTCGGGCACGAGTACGTCCCAGTCCGCCTGACCCCCAGGCCTTGACCGCGGCCCCGATCCGGAACGCGATGGGTTGAGTGGATCCCTGAGGCCGGCCCGTTCGTCATCTGAGCGTGCTGGCCTCGGCCGTCGGCGCACGGAGACGGTCCGCCTGTGGACGCGTGGCTTCGTCACTGTCCTCGGGGTCAACCTGCTCCTGAGCGTCGTTTTCTATCTGCTCATCACGAGCCTCGCGGTGTACGCGGCGGACCGGTTCGCGGCCGACGACATCCTCGCCGGGCTCGCTTCCTCGGCCTACATCCTCGGTGCGGTGGGGTCCCGACTCACGGCGTCCGCGTTCGTGGACCGGGTCGGTGCCCGCAGGCTCTTCCTCTTCGGGGCGGCCGCATTCGTCGCCGCATCCGGACTCTACCTCGTGGTCAACGACCTGTGGCTCCTGATCCTCGTCCGCCTCGCCCACGGCCTCGCCTTCGGCATCACCCACTCGGCGGTCGGCGGGCTCGCGCAGGCCCGCATCCCCACCAGACGTCGCGGTGAAGGCACAGGCTACTTCGCCATGGCGGGGACGGTGGGCGCCGGCATCGGTCCCCTCCTGGCCGTTATGCTGCTGCGGTTCGACGGCTTCTCCGTCCTGTTCCTGGCGACCACGGCTGTGTCGCTCACGGCCCTGCTCGTCGGCCTGACCATCCCGCGGCTCCCCGCCGATGCGCCACGCACCGTCCGCGCGAGCACCCGCATCCCGGTTCTCGTGCGCCCCGTGCTACCGATCGGATGGGTGGCGCTCCTGCAGTCACTGGGGTACGCCTCCCTCACCGCGTTCCTCACCGAGTACTCGATCGATGTCGGCAGCCCGGCGAGTGCCGGCTGGTTCTTTCTCCTCTATGCCGGATGCGTCATCGTCGTCCGCCTGTTCGCCGGCCGGGTGTACGACCGGTTTGGGACGGATCTGGTGGTGTATCCCGGACTCGCGCTATACCTCGGCGGGCTGATCTTGCTGGCCTTCCCCCCGGGGACCGGGACAATCCTCGCGGCGGCGGTCCTCATCGGAATCGGCTACGGTGCCCTGCTGCCCGCCGGTCTCGCGATCGCCGCGGAGCGCGCCGGCACAGATCGCCCGGGCGGTGCGTTCGCGACGTACTTCATGTTCGTCGACCTCGGCTACGGACTGGGACCGGTGATCCTCGGTGGGGTCCTGGGCCTCTGGGGATGGAGTGCCATGTTCCTCGCCGGGGCCGGTGCCGCCGCGCTGGCGGGCGTGCTGTACCTCCTCGTCCAGCGTGGACACCGCCGAGCGGCGGACTGAGCACCGGGAACGCGCGCGGTCCGATCTAGGCCGCGTTCGTCAGGTACAGGTCCATGATCCGGTTCGGGCTGTTGCGCAGTTCCGCCGCATCTTCCTGCAGGACGATGCGCCCGCGTACGAGCACACTCGCACGGTCAACCGCTCCAAGGGCGACGGGCACGTGCTGCTCGACCAGGAGCACGGCCGCGCCCTCGTCCGCCGCGGCGCGCAGGGCCTGGACCAGACGAGCGACGATCAGCGGGGCGAGACCGAGCGACAGCTCGTCCGCCAGGATCACCCGCGGCTCGGCGGCCAGGATGCGCGCCAGGGCCAGCATCTGCTGCTGACCGCCCGAGAGTAGCCCGGCACGGCGGCCGAGGTGCTCCTGGAGCTCAGGGAAGAATCCGATCGCACGATCGATGCTCCCCCGGCCGAGCCGGAGGTTGTCCCGCACGGACAGCGGCGGGAATATCCCGCGGTCGTCCGTAAGCAGGGCGAGCCCCTCCTGCTTGGCCGCCTTGTACAGGCTGCCGGGGTGCTTGCGGCCGTTGAGCTCCAGGGTGCCGCCGAGCGGTTTCACCGCGCCAGCGATCGTCAGGAGGGTTGTGGTCTTGCCCGCGCCGTTCGTTCCGAACAACCCGTGCATCTCCCCTTCCCGCACCTCGAGGTCGAGATCCGAGACGACCGGCTGGCCGTTGTAGCCGGCGTTCAGACCGGCGAGGCGGATGCGGACTGCGTCGCTCATACTCGTTCCTTCCTCTGTCCACGGGCACGGGTGACCGCCACGAACGATGTGTTCATCCCAGCGCCCTCGGGCACCTCTTCTTCGCCACCGCCCAGGTACGCCGAGATGACGCGGGGGTGGTTGCGGACCTCAGTCGGCTCGCCGGTGGCGATGACCTCACCGAAGTCCAAGGCGATCACCTGGTCGGAAACGCCCATGACGAGATCGACGTCGTGTTCGATGATGAGCACTGCGATTCCCCAATCATCGGCGATCTTGCGGACGAGGTCACGCAGCTCGACCCGTTCGGTCGCGCCGAGACCTGCTGCGGGCTCGTCGAGCAGCAGCACGCGGGGCGCACCGGCGAGGGCGCGGGCGATGGCCAACAGTCGGCGCTCTCCGTAAGAGAGGTCGCTCGGCTTGTCCGCCAGTCGGTCCGCGAGGCCGAACGCGGCGACCGCTGCCTTCGCGGCTTCGCTGAGTTCATGCCTCTCTGGCAGGACACCGGCGAGGAGCGTCCGCCACCAGGCCGGCTTGTCCGCCGCGACCGTCAGGTTGTCGATCACGGTGAGGTCCTCGAAAAGTTCCAGCGACTGGAACGAGCGGGCGAGGCCCTTTGACGCGCGATATGCCGGCGAGGTCCCCATCAGCTCTTCGCCGTCCATGCGGATCGAGCCGCTCTGCGGCCTGTTGTATCCGGTGATCGCCTCGATGAGCGTCGTCTTGCCGGCACCGTTCGGGCCGATCACTCCGAGCACTTCCCCGGGCCTGATCACCAGGGCAACGTCCTTCAGCACCCGGTTCCCAGCGAACGCAACGTTCAGTCCGGTGACGTGCACCGAAGCGCCCTCGACCTCGACGGGGGCGACGGGCCCCGCCCCGGCGGCGAGGATGCGCTGGTGCGCGCGCTCACGGCGTTCCTTGACGCCAGGGATGAGCCCGAAGAGGCGATTCATGTCACGCGCCTGGAGCGCCGCGATACCGGCGGGCGCCGTGATCAGGGTGATGAGCATCAGCAGACCGGCGAGCAGCGTCAGCCAGGAGCCCCCCGAGAAGAGCTCGAATACCTTGTAGCCGATGGCGTTTGTCTGCATCGCGGTTCCGCCGATGGCGCCACCGACCCAACCGATACCACCGGTAGTGGCTTGCGCGATGCCGTTGATCGCCGCGTTCGGACCGAACTTTCCGCCCGAGCCGCTGTCGTCCAAGCGCAGCACGGTCTGCATGAAGGCGATGAGCACGCCGCCGACGCCGGCGACAACGCCGGAGACGACGAATGCGTAGAGCTTCGTGCGTGCCACCGAGATACCGATCGCCGCGGAGGCCGCCTCGTTCCCGCGCACCGCGACGAGGCGACGGCCGGTCGCGCTACGGCGCAGGTTCAGTACCATGATGCCGATCAGGACGAGCACGATCAGGGCGAACGTGCCGTAGCTGCGCGGATGCGTCAGGTAGTCGATCGGGAGCCCGAACAGGGTGGGCGCGCCGAGGTTGAGACCGCCGAGCCCGCCGGCGATGGCACCGTTGTTGAGCACCATCGACTGGAATCCGACCGCGAGGCCAAGGGTGACCACGGCGAGCGATGTCCCGCGGGTGCGGACGGCGGGAAGACCGACGAGGAGCCCCACCGGGATCGTGGCAAGGACGGCGACGATCGCCGCGGGCAGGAAGTCCCAGCCCCATGCGGAGGTCAGCAGGCCCGAGACGAGGGCGGCGACGCCCGCAAGTGCAAAGGAGGCGAGACTCAGCTGGCCGGCGTAGCCGGTCACCACCACGATCGAGACGAGGACGATCGCCGACGTGACACTGATCGTGATCGCCGTCACCCAGTCATTGGGCGCGGTCCAGATCGCCAGCCCGATGAGCACGGCGAACACGAGCATCGGCACCCACGGGATACGCCCGGACGCGATCTGCGGGAGGCGCTCGGCACTCTCACCGCGGTTCGGCAGGGAGCTGCCTCGCATCGCGAGGAGCACGACCACGATGAGGAACGGCACGGCGTCCTGGATGCCGGGGACGCCCGAGGCGAACCGCCCGAGCTCGGCCTGGGCAACGCCGATGGCGATGCCGCCGAGGAATGTCAGCCAGTAACTTTGCATGTTGCCGATGAGCGCCACGGAGAGGACGGGCACGACGAGCGTGAGCGATAGCGCCGGCGTCAACGAGGTGACGGGGGCGAGGAGAACACCCGCGACGGCGGACAGGCCACCGGCAATCATCCAGTTCACGAAGCTCACGGTGCCGGGGTTCCAGGTACCCAGGGCCGCGAGCGCACGGGTGTTGGACGACAGGGCGGTGGAGGCGAGGCCGAGCGGCGTGCGCTTGTAGACGAGCCAGAGGACAGCCGTCAGCGCGAGCGCGATGACGAAGGTGAGGATGCGGTCGAGGCCGACGCTGACGCCGAGGATGTTGACCGTGTCGGTGGGCAGCCAGGCCGGGACGATGGCGGGCTGGTAACCGTACCGGATGTTGAGGATCGACTGCAGGACGAGCAGCACGCCGATCGTGGCGATCGCCTTCGTCAGGGTGCTGGCGTTGCTCAGGGGTCGCATGACGATCAGTTCGACCAGGCCGCCGATCGCCATGCCGACCAGGATCGCGAGGACGAGGGCGACCGGCCACGGGACGAAGCCGAGGAAGTCGCGGTACAGATAGGCGGCCGAGATCGCGATCGCCGCGGTGGAGAAGTTCATGACGCGCGAGGCGCGATTGACCACATTGATCCCGAGCGCCAGCAGCGCCAGGACCGATCCCGCGGCAGCACCGTAGATCGCGAAACGAAGGATGTCGATCATGGTCGCTTCCTCTTCTTGGGGGCAGGACAAAGGGTGCCGTGCCCCGCTGTTGCGGGGCACGGCGAGGGACGACGATGCGTCAGAATGTCAGCGACTCCGAAACGTCGACCCACTCCCCGAGCGGGATATACGCTCCGTCTTTGGCCTCGTAGACCTGGAAGAAGCTGCCCGCGACGCGCGGTGCGGCCGGGAACCAGCCGAACTTTTCAGCGAAGGTGGTCGGCGGGTAAAGGCCGGTGTCGATCACGGTAGCCGGGTCGGAGAGGACCGCGGTGATCGCCTCGGCCGTGATGGGCCCGTCGACGAGGTCTGCCGCCTCGGCGAACGTGAGGACGGCCGCGTAGGCGTTCAGGGCCGGGTCGTCGATGGTGATGTTCGGGTTCACCTTGTGCATCTCCTCGATGGCGGTGGTGATGGCCTCTCCCCCAGTCGATGGGAACGTATAGGTGGAGGGAACCTGGACGCCCTCTGCCGCCGCACCGAGGTCGGCGAGGATGGTCTCCGGGAAGGCGACCGTCGACAGCGGCATGTTGATGAACTCACCGTCGAGCTGCGAGATTGCGGTGATGATGGCAGCGGAGTCGGGTGCGCCACCGCCGTAGATGATGCAGTTGCTGACGTCGGCGACCTGCTGGGCGACCGTGGTGTAGTCCGTGGTGTTGGCCGGGTAGCCGACGAAGGTCAGCTCGACGCCGGCGGCCTCAGCAGCCGGAATGCCGTAAGCGTCCAGGTTTCCGCGCGACTGCGGGTTGTCGCTAGCGGTGAGCACGACGCTCTCGCAGCCCTGATCCTTCAGAAGCGGGAGTGCCGCGGCGAGCGGTGTGCCCGAGCTCATGATCGCGAAGGTCTGGTCGCTGGTGACGTCAAGCTCGCTGATGGCGGTGGGCAGGATGTACGGAATGCCGGCGGTCTCGAGGATCGGGACGATCGCGTCACCGAACAGCGAGAAGCTTCCGACGACCGCGGCCGCACCCTCGGACGCGGCCTTGTTGCCGCAGTTGGCGGCGCCGTCCGCAGTCATGTTGTCGTCGCACGACAGGAGCTCGATCTGCGAGCCGCCCGCGCCACCGTTCGCGTTGACGTACGCGACGGCCGCTTCCGCGGCTTCCTTCACCTGGCTGAGCGCGAACGGCGGCTGCGTGAACGAGCCGAAAACCATGATCTTGACCGAATCGCCGTTGCTGCCGCCGGCGTCGGCCGAGGAACCGCCGGTCTCGCTGCCGCATCCGGCCAGCGTGAGCGCGGCCGCAGCGGCGATGACGACTGCTGCTGATCTCTTGAATGTGATCACGAAAGAGCCTCCTTGCTTCGTGAATTGCGTGTCCTGAACCGTCGTCGATCCAGGGCAGGTTGAGCCTATGCGTAGCTGTCTGACACGTCAATGCCTGACAGCTAGCGGTCTGCTCACCCCCGGTGGGTCCGGGAAGACATGAGTTGGCCCTTGCGCACAGGAGCGGCCATGGCCAAGAATGCGGGGGTGACCGATGACCTGTCAGTCAGGTTGATCCCCCGTGTCGATGCGGTCGGATGGCGGTCCCACCCGAAGACAGGAGGAAGGTCCGACATGGTCGATACGCTCGGCGGACGACAGGTACAGCGGCACGCACCGATCCGCGAACAGGTTGCGGCGATCATCCGGGATGCCATCGTCGAGATGCGACTCGAGCCGGGCCATCTGCTCGTGGAGCGCCAGCTGTGCGAGATGACCGGCGCGAGCCGGCCCTCCGTGCGCGAGGCGCTGCGACAGCTGGAGGCCGAGAGCCTGGTCATCTCGGTCAACGGCCGCGGCACGTACGTCGCCGTCCCGGACCTGGCGATGGCCCGCGGAGTCTTCGAAGCGAGTACCGAGCTGGAAGGCGTGGCGGCTGAAGTCTTCGTCACACGTTCGACTGCGGATGAACGCGCGGCCATCCGCGCAGCGATCGACGCGTTCGCCGCGGCAGTCGCCGCGGACGAGGACGCCGTCGAGCTGTACGGGCTGATCAGCAGGTTCTTCGACATCCTGCTCGGGGGGACGCGCAACACCGTCCTCGCCCAGATGATCGGCCAACTACACAATCGGATAAGTTCACTCGTCATCCAGGGGCTGCGCGTTCCCGGGCGTCCGGCGCGGGCGCTTTCTGAACTGAGCGCGATCGTGCAATCCATCGAGTCGTACGATCCCGCAGCATCGCGCCGTGCCGCGGCATCGTACGCGCAGCAGGTCGCGCACGCGACCTTCACGCTGCTCGCTGCCGAACCCGCACCGCCGTCGCACGATCCGGCGTGAGCCGTGCATGTACACCGGGGAACGGCAGGCATCAATCATCCTTGAGTGTGCGGACGGGTGGGCGAATCGCCCTTCGGGTGTCGACAGTTTATCCTAGCTTTGGCATTCTCGCACTCATTATTCGCTCACATTCGCAATCCGCTTGCCATCATGTCGACACTTGATTAGCGTCAGAGACGAGATTTCAACGGAGAATCCAGAGAAGAGGACTCAGTGACTACTGCGAACCGGATGTGGGGGCTGGACGCGCCGAAGATGCGTATCGATGCCGCTCACCTGGTCTTCGGCGGCGAAGGCACCGTCGACATCCCCCTGCCCGCGCACGTCATCGAACACGAGCGGGGGCTCGTCCTGTTCGACACGGGTATGAATCCGATCGTCAACGAAGACCCGCGCTTGCTGTTCGGCGATCGCCCGGAGGCCGACTGGATCATCAGCTCCCCGGAGAAGCGGCTCGACACCCAGCTCGGGATGCTCGGCTACTCCACGTCCGACATCACACACGTCGTGCTCTCTCACACGCACTGCGACCACTCTGGCGGGCTGTACATGTTCCCGCAGGCCACGTTCTACATCGGCCAGGGCGAGTTCGACTGGGGCCGCGCACCCGATGAGAAGTCCGCCCACCTCTTCGCCCCGGACGACTTCCTGTCGGCGAACGTGCAGTCCTTCAATTGGACGACGGTCACCTCTGCCGGCCTCGACATCTTCGGCGACGGATCGATGCAGATCGTGCACCTCCCCGGTCACACCCCAGGCTCGCTCGGTCTACTCACCCGTCTGCCCTCGCAGAATGTGCTGCTCACCGGCGACGCGGCCCACGTTCGGGAGAACCTGGAATGGGAGAAGGCTGACCCCTCCGACTGGGACTACGGACAGGCTGAGGCAAGCATCCGCAAGATCCTGCAGGTCGCCGAGGACGAGGACGCACGGATCTGGATACCGCACGAGCCCAAGGATTGGGACGCCTTCGGCGGCGTGCGCGTCGAGGTCAGCTGAGCCGATGCGCCGTATGTTCGAGTACCGGTGCAGCGACTGCGGCTGGCAGGGCGATATGCTGCTCGCCGCCCCGGCGCCCGCGACCGCGGAGTGCCGCCGGTGCGGCGCTCCCGCGGCGCGGTCCTACGCCGTCCGCGGTCTGATGCGGTCTGGCGCGTCCCTCGCGGCGATCGCACCCGCCGCCGGCAGCACCGAGTGCCGCGACAACCCCGATGTGCCGGGACTCTGCCACATCGCCCCCGGCGCGCGCCGTGCCGCGATCGCCGCCCACCGGGGCGACGACACGACCCTCTCCGCGGAGCGTGCCGCGCAGAAGCGCCGCTTCGAACAGAACGGCCCGCCGAAGCTCAGCGACATCGTCCACACCCACTGAGGACGACATCGAAGGGGCGGCACCGATTCGGTGCCGCCCCTTCGGTGTTCCCGGGGTCAGGCCACCGGGTAGCGCTCGAACTGCGCGCGTGTCTGCGTGAACCGTTCCTCGATCTGCCCGATCCATTCCGGGTGGGTGAGGGCAAGGAAGGCATCCGCGCGGATCGCCTCCGTCACGACCTGCCCCGCCTCGCGCGGCGAGATCCAGCGCAGAGTTGCCGCATCCTCCGCTGATTCCAGGTCGACGTCGGCGAGACCGGATCCCGCGGCAGTCGGGCGGTTGCGTGTACTGGAACGGATGTCAGTGCGCACCGGACCGGGCGGCATGACTGTCACCTTGACCCGCGACCCCTCCTCCGCCAACTCCATCGCCAGCACCTCGGACAACCCGTGCACCGCAGACTTCGTCGCTGTATAGGCGCCCAGCCCCGGGAGGGGTAGGAAGGTGGCCATGGATGTCGTGTTGACGATGTGACCGCCGTCGGGATTGGCACGTAGGAGCGGCAGGAAAGCCAGCAGTCCGTGCACCACACCGAAGTAGTTGACGTCGGTGATCCAACGCCAGTCCTCGAGAGTCAGATCGACCATCCGGCCGGCAGGCCCCACACCCGCGTTGTTCACGAGGATGTCCACCCGACCAAACCTCTGCATCACCTCGGCCGCGAGGTCTGCCATGGCGACAGGATCCGCGACATTGGCGGCGAGGCCCACGGCACCGATCTCTGCCGCGGTGGTCTCCACCCGATCCCGGTCGAAGCCGGTGATGACGACCGTGGCGCCCTCGTCGATCAGCTGCTCGGCAATGCCCCGGCCAATCCCAGACGAGCCTCCCGTCACCACCGCGATGCGGCCCGCGATCTCGGTCATGCGTCGAGGACGAGCCGCGGGCAGTTGCCAGCTGCACGCGACACGCAGATCATCATCGTGCGGTTGGCCTTCTGCTCCGACGTGCTGAGGATCGAGTCGCGGTGATCGGCCTCCCCGGAGAGGATCGGGGTCTCGCACGTCCCGCACGTCCCTTCGCGGCAGGACGAGATCGCGGCGAGGCCGGCCTCTTCGGCCACCTCGAGGATCGTCTTGTCGGCGGGTATCCTCAGGGTCACGCCGGACAGCGCGAACTCCACCTCGAAGGACTCCTGCGGCGCATCGGCGTCGATGGGCTTCGGCGCGAACCGCTCGGTACGTAGCGATCCCTCCGGCCAGTGCGCGAGGGTCGTCTCGAGGGCTGCCAGCAAAGGCTCGGGACCGCAGGCGTACACGAGCGCGCCCTCACGCACCTCGGCGAAGATCTCCGCCAGGGGCGGGTGGCCGACCTCGTCTTGCGGGTACAGGCGCACCCGATCGCCGTGGGCCGCCAGCTCGTCCAGGAACGCCATGGACGCGCGCGTTCGCCCGCCGAAGTGCAGCTCCCACTCGGCCCCTTGGGCCTCGGCCTGTCGGATCATCGGCAGGATCGGCGTGAGACCGACGCCACCGGCGACGAAGACGTACTTCGGGGCCGGTTCCAGCGCGAAGTTGTTGCGCGGCCAGCCGACGCGCACGGTGTCACCCACCGCGAGCCGATGGACGGCCAGCGACCCACCCCGACTCGCCGGCTCGCGGAGGACACCGAGTCGCCAGGTCTCAGGACCCGCCGGGTCGCCCGAAAGCGAGTACTGCCGCGTGAGCTTCTCGCCCGTGGCGGACACGAGCTGGACGTCAACGTGCGCACCGGCGGTCCACTGCGGCAACGCGTCGCCGTCTGGGTGTCCGAGCGTCACCGCGACGACACCGTCAGCCGCCGAGGTTACGTCGAGGACCGTCAGGTCCATCTCCCGAAGCACCCGGGTCGCGTGGTTCTCGATGTCGCCGAGGTCCCACGTGACCGGCAGGGACAGACGCACCGGGAGCAGCACCATCTTGAGGAAGTCCATCGGGATCTCCCCGGCGGGGCGCAGCGACGGGAGCCGTTCGAAGAGCACCTTGAGCCCGGTCGGCCCCTGGACCCGCGCGAGCGCCTGACCGATGCAGGTGTGACGGCCCCGGGTGAAGGCGAGATGGTCGCCGATGTTCTCGCGGTGGATGTCGAACTCGAACGGTCGCTCGATGAAGCCCGGCTCGGTGTTCGCGCTCGGGAGCGCGACCCAGAGCATGTCACCCTTGGCGATCTTCACGCCGGACAGCTCCATGTCGCGCATAGCCTGTCGGGAAGCGAACGGGGCGGAGGGGCGCAGCCGAATCGTCTCCTCGAACACGTTCGTCCACAGCGCCGGGTCCGCCTGCGCGTCGGCGAGCGCCTGCGGGTTCTTGTGCAGGTACACGATCGCGGCCGTCATCGCCTGTGAGGTGGAATCCGTGCCCGCCATCGCGAACTCGCAGATGTGCAGGGCGATCTGCGCGGGAGAGAGGACGTAATCGCCGGTGCGGGGGTCCTTCTGCGTGGCCATCTCGCTGATGAAGTCGTCGCCCGGGTTCTCGCGGCGCTCCTTCACGATGTCCTGGAGCTTCTGGTTGGCGAGAACGTAGCGTTCCCATACCCCGTCATACAGGTCGGTGGGGATGGGCTCCCGCGACGAGCCCAGCACGCGTGCCATGTCACTGCGCAGCTGACGCATCATGGCGTCATGCTCCCAGCCGAGACCGAGGTGGGCCAGCAGGGTCTGCGTGGTCAGCTCAAGGCAGTACATCTCCATGATGTTGCCGCCGCCGGCGTGCTCGATCTTGTCGATGATGCGGTGTGCACGGGCCTCGATTTCCGGCTGGATCGCCTCCATCCGAGCCTTGGTGAATCCCCGCTGCAGTACCGCGCGGTGACGGGTGTGGCCTTCTGGATCCATCCCGGTGACCAGCTGCGCCATGAGTCCCGGAGGGAGGATGTGGTGCCACTTCTCCGGCACCTCGATGTCAGCAGCGTTCGCCGCGCTGGAGAACTCCGTCCAGTCTCCGAGCACCGTGAGGATGTCCTCGCGACGCGTGACGATCCACGCACCGAGGTGGGGGTAGAAGAAGACGGGTGTATCGTCGCGGAACCGTGCGAAGTACCCAGCCGGGTCCGCGAAGTAGTCGTCGCTCATCGCATCGAACTCGGGGGCGATCGGCAGCTTGTCCTGAATGGCAATTGTGGTCATCATCGACTCCTGGATTCGGGCAGTGGTCAGATAGCCGCGGAGACGGCCATCGTGGAGATCTTCTGGAAGCGAGCGACGTTCTCGGTCTCCTCCATGACTCCGGCGGAGAGGAACACCAGCGTCAGGTCGCGCTCAGGGTCGACCCAGAACAGCGAGGACCCGGCACCGTAATTGCCGTGGGTGCGCGGCGACGTGAACGGGCCGAAGAAGTTCGGCGCTGTGCCGGTGCCGGACAGGGAGAAGCCCAGACCGAAATTGCCGGCGGGGATCTCCCAGCGACGCGCCTCGGCCATTGCGGCGTACATGTCGTTCGGCATGTCACCGGTCTGCAGCGACGTCGCCTGATCCATCACGGCCGTCGACACGATGCGCTCACCGTCCTCGGTCAGCCCCTTGCGGCGGACCATCTCGGCGAAGCGGAACACGTCGTTCGCTGTCGAGGTCGAACCGACCCAGGGAAGCTCGGCGTCCTCGGTGATGACGTCGTTGAGCTCCTCGATGTCGGAAGGGTCGAGGAATCCACCCTCAGGCAGGTACGCCTTCAGCGGAACCGCACGGGAGGCCAGCGCCACCGGCAGGCCGAACTGCGTCTCGGTCATGCCCACCGGGGTGAACACCAGGTCCTTCGCGAGCTGGTTGAACGACTCCGCGCCGTACGCCCGCCGCACCATCTCGCCGAGCAGCGCATGGTTGATGGCCGGGGAGTAGTTCAGGTTCGTCCCCGGCTCGAACAGCACGTCGACGTTGCCGAGCGCAGCGATGACATCCGCCAGCACGCCGGCCTCGGTGAGATCCAGGCCGGGATTGGGCGTCGGGGCCATGCCCGAGCGGTGGGTCAGTAGGTGCAGGACGTTGACGCGGTCCTTGCGCAGCATCCGGAACCGGTCCGTCCCGAAGAACTCGGGGATCAGGTCGACGACGCGTGTGGACAGCGCGAGCTTGCCCTCCGTGATCGCGCGCAGCGCCATCACGTTCGTGAAGGCCTTCGTCAGCGACAGCACTCGGTACACGTCGTCGGCGGCGAGCGCGCGCCCGGTAGCGCGCTCCGCGAAGCCGGTCACGTGGTCGAGAACCTTCTCCCCGCCGCGGGCGAGGATCACATGCACGCCGTCGTAGGCACGCCTTTCGATGTCCGACTCGATCTCGGCGACGAGCCGCTCGAGCGCGGCCCCGTCGATGTCGGTGCGCGTGACGACGTCTGTCTTGGAGGCGCCCATCAGCTCATCACCAGCCCACCGGAGGGCGAGAACGTCTGCCCCGTGTAGTACGAGCCCTCGTCACTCGCAAGGAACAGGACGGTCTGCGCGATCTCCTCCGGAGTGGCGGTGCGGCGGATCGGCTGCATGCCGATGAGGAAGTCGATGAACTCCGGGTCGCTCTGGCGGAACAACGGGGTATCGACCGCCCCGGGCGCCAGCGAGTTGACCGTGATGCCGAACGGGGCGAGCTCCGCCGCCGCCTCACGGGTGAGTCCGAGCACGGCGGCCTTGGATGCCGGGTAGTACGGAGGCATGACGACGCCGGTTACCGCGGCCGCCGACGAGAAGTTAACGATCGAGCCTTTGCCCCCGGCCTTCAGGAGCGGGACGGCGGCACGAATGGTGTGGAACATGCCGTAGAGGTTTATCCGCATCACGCGGTCGAAGTCCTCGTCGCTCGTGTTCTCGATGAACACCGGATTGTGCCGGCGGCCCTCCTTCATCGCGGTGAAGCTGAGTTCGTTCTCGGCATTCAACGTCTCCAGAGCTGCCCGGTTGGGGGCGTTCACGCCGGCCGCGTTGACGAGCACACGGAGTGAGCCGTGCGTCTCGCCGATCTCCGCGAATGCCGCTGTCACCGCTGCACTGTCGGCGATATCGAGGGGGACCGTCTTCGCACCGGGGATCTGCGCAAACTCGCGCTGCAGCGCCTCCCCGGAGATGTCCGCCCCGTAGACGATCGCTCCCTCATCGGCGAGCGCGCGAGCCGTGGCCAGCCCCATTCCCGACGCGGCACCCGTGACGAATGCGACGGAGTCCTTGAATCTCATTCCGTGATGCTCCTTTAAACACAGCCCTGACCAGGCGGCTCGGAGTGGAGCGAGATACCACGCCACCGTCGCCGTTTCTGCTAGCTTGCTGTCTGACAGCCTGCCTTGTCAAGATTGTGGTGGGCGCTTTCCCGAGGCGGATGAAAGTGAACACGGGCGCGATCATGAACGGACATCTCGAGTGGAGCATCAAGCTCAGCCTTCTCCTCTATGTCACCAGCGCACCGGGCGGGGGCATCCGGGCGGAGGGGATCACATCAGAGAACGGCTGCTTCTTTTTCCCCCTCTCGGAGGGAGGCGTCGGTGACGGCTCCTACGCCTTCGACGGATCGATCGCCCTGTTCGCCCACCACGGGGCCCCGATCACGACGTTCGCCTCGCTCCGGCTGCGCAGGGAAGCGTCGGGCAGCTGGGTGCTCGAGATGAGCCCAGACGACGGCCCTGCCGTTCCGGCGTTCTCGCTCGGGGCTGCGCGCGAGGTCGAACACGAGTTGGAGTTCACCGACGTCACCTTGACCCAGATCGGCAGCGAGATGTTCGGCGGGTACTACGTGCCCGGCGAGAAGTTCGACCCGATCCGGGTGCTCCTCCACCGAGGCTGACAACCGATCGTAGGCATCAGTCACAACGTCGATGCCGAACGTGCCCTCTGCCCGACCGCCAGCGACTCACCCCGCAAGCACAGCGGCGATCATGCGGTTGAAGATCAACGCACATCGCGCAACACACGGAACGGGCCGGCCTCGAGAGCTTCGGCGTCGATGGGGGTCACCCAGCGCGGTCGGAGCCTCGGAATCTCACCTCGACGCCTCCGGGCGAACCGCACGAAACGGACTCTCTTACTGGGCCTTTGGCGGAGACGGAGGGATTTGAACCCTCGGTCCCCGTAAGGGGACTCCACCTTAGCAGGGTGGTGCACTAGGCCTGACTATGCGACGTCTCCAGGCATCCGTGACCGAATCGGGCGGATGACCTCGTCAATACTAACCGCTGCGGTCCGCCGCGACGAATGGATGCCGTCAGCCGAGGTTTCCGACCGAGCAGGTGCTCTGTGCTGCGGTTGAGCCGGTGATCGAGTTCGGAAGAACCACGGCTTCCTGCGCAGGAGCATCGGTAGGCGCGGCTGTCGCACTCGGGTCGGTGGTGGCCTCGGGAGCCGGCTCCTCGGTCGGAGTCACATCGACGACACTTCCGTTCATACCCGCCTGGCCGGTGAGCTCGATCGGCGCGTTCGCCTCAAGAGCCGCCCAGAGCTGGTCGGCGGCGGCGTAGTTCGGAACGACCTTGTTCGGGTCGTCGGGGTCGCCGTTGACGGGGTACTGAACGAAGACGATGTCTGAGAAGGGAACGTCCTTGATCGCGAGCGCGATCTGCACGAGCGTCAGCGGGTTGGTCAGGCTCGAGCTCTTGGTGATGTTGTCGATGGCAACCGTCGCGAGCCGGTAGAGCGTCGTCGGGTCAGACAGCACGTTCTCGCTCACGAGCTTCTTCGCCAGGCTCGACATGTACTGCTGCTGGTTGCTGATCCGGCCGAGGTCCGAGCCGTCACCAACACCCTTGCGGGTGCGCAGGAAGGCGAGCGCCTGCGTTCCCGACACTGTGGAGATCCCGTCGGGAAGGTAGAGACCGGCGAGCGGATCGCTGATCCCGCCCTGGACGCAGACATCGACCCCGCCGATTGCATCGGTGATGTTGATGACGCCGCCCCACGTGACCTTCGCGGCGAACGGGATGCTCTGACCGCTCAACTGCGAGATGGTCTTGACGACGCAGGACAACCCGCCGCCCTCGGACCCGCCGCCCGCATAGAACGCGGAGTTCAGAGGCTGCTTGCTCATCGCCGAGGACGTCGAGCCATCACCGCGGTCACACGAGGGGATGGGGAGCATCAGGTCGCGCGGGAACGAGATGACGGTCACACGGCGCGGCGCATCCGAGATGTGCACGAGCATGTTGACGTCGTTCAGCTCACCCTCCGAGTCGGAACCAGAACACCGGTCGCCGAAGATCGCCGAGAACTCGGGCTCACACGCGTCGGTGCCAGCAACGAACAGGTTGACGCCACCCTCGATCGCACCGATGTCGGGCGGAACGACGACCTGATCTTCGAGTTCGACCGTGTTTTCGGTGACATAGCTGGCTGCCAGGTCGTAGACGGCATACGCGGCTACTCCGGTGCCCGAGACGAGCCCGACGGCAACGACGATCCCGAGCGCCTTCATGAAGACGGAGAACGGATGCGGCGACCTCAGCGCCCCATGACGGGCCACCGTCTGGCGGCCGCGCTGCGGTGCTGTCCTGCTCACAAAGTTCCTTCCCGACGACCCTCGCAACCCGCCTCGCTCACAGGGGTGCGACGCGTGGCTCGACTCCGGCTGCGCACGACCCCTGTCGGTCACACGTCGTTGACCTCGAAGACCTCGGGTGTTGGCATAGCCGAAGAACGGATGCCTTAAGAAGGGTAGGTTATGCCATGGCCGCTGGACATGCACTGTGCGGTCGCTGACCGCGACTCCACAGACGCATATGCGATGTTCAGCATCCGTTCGGGCTTTCACGGCCCGCGCTCGGTTTTTCGCAACACGCGACCGGTAACATCAGCGCCGTGACCACCGTTGACGGCGACCGGCAGGCCGATTCCGTCCCGGCAGGCGAGCCCTCCCCGAACGATCAGCCCGCCCTGAGCGCGGGCCATTCGTCAGATTCGCAGGCCATCACCCGGCGGACCCGGTCGAGTGCGCCATCCGTCGTCCCGAAACCGCCAACGACCCGGCGTGAGACACGGACACGGCGCTCCCCGGCGCGGCCGCTCGCCCGGCACGCCGCACCCGAGTCGGGAGCGTCACGCAGACGGCGCGGATGGCGGACGTTCTGGATCGCCCTGAGCCCCCTCGGCCTGATCCTGGTCGGCACCGTCATTCTGGGAGGCGTCTTCGCACTCCAGGTGCTCGAGGTGCGCGATGACCTCGAAACCGTCAAGTCACAGCTGGGCGGGCTTGCCGAGGCCGCTGTTTCGGGTAACACCGCCACCCTCGAGCAGGCCGGCGATGAGATCGTCGCTCGCACCCAGCGCGCGTCCGAGACCGCGAACGGTCCGCTCTGGGATCTGGCATCCACGCTCCCCCGCATCGGTAACAACGTTCTCGCGGTGCGCACGGTCGCCGAAGCCGTGAACACGATCGCGAGCGAATCGATCCCACCCGTCGTCAACATGGTGTCGGCTGCGAACGTCGACGAGCAGCGCGCCGAGGGCAGCCTCGGGATCAACCTGCAACCGTTCCTCGAGGCCGAGACGGTACTTCCGACGATCATTTCCTCGTTCGAGGATGCCTCGGCCATCGCGGCGAACATGGACCGCACCGACGTCTTGCCCGCCGTCTACGAGCCGATGGACGAGATGGTCGGGCTGCTCGACCAGGCGATCCCGCTCCTCAAGGTCGCGCAGGAGAACCTTCCCGCACTCCTGCAGGCCGCGGGGGCCAATGGACCGATGCTTTACCAGGTCATGATCCAGACCCCGGCTGAGATTCGTGCGACCGGCGGCGGCGTCGCCCACTGGCTGATTCTGAAGGTGGACAACGGGCAAGCCGAGCTCGTGGGTCAAGACAACGGCGTCGACCTGATGTACTCGCGGCTTCCCTCGCTCGGGTTCGACACCGTCAACGGTTCGCTGATCACGCTCCCCCGCGACGTCAAGTCTCTCTACCCCCGCGAGCTCGTGAACTGGTCATCGAACTTCACGATGACGCCTGAGTTCCCGCGCGCCGTTGAGCTCTTCCAGGCGACCCGCGAGTGGGAAGACCTGCCCGAGTTCGATGGTGCGATCTCCATCGACCCGATCGTGCTGGCCCACCTCATCGAGGCGACCGGACCCCTCACCCTCGATTCGGGCGAGCAGGTCACGGCCGAGAACACGGCGTCGCTGCTCATGAGCGAACCGTACGAACGGTTCGGCGCCGACAACGCAGCGATGGATGCCTACTTCAATGAGGTGACATCGAAAATGTTCAGCGCACTCACCAGCGGCAACTGGGAGTTCGGCGCCATGTGGGATCAGTTAGTGCGCAGCGCCGGCGAAGGCCGCGTCCAGATGTGGTTCGACGACCCCGGCCTCGAAGCTTTCGCGACCGAGTACGGCCTCGACGCGTCGCTGCGGGAAGACAACGCGGATGCCACCCAACTCGGCATCTACTTCAACGACTACTCGATCGGCAAGCTGAACTATCACCTGACCTACGACCAGCACGCCACCTGCAACGTCGACGAACGCACCATCACCGTGTCGATGAACCTCCACAACAGCATCACCAAAGACATCAAGAGCGAGTACACGCTGGGGCTTCGTAACGTGAATCGCGGTATCGATCCCCGCACGATGATGCTCGATGTCCTCTTCTTCGCACCGCCCGGTGGCGAGATCCTGTCGACCGATCCCAAGCGCGGCGACTACCAGGACTCGTACTTCCGTGACCGCTCGGGTGTCGACCACGGGAACGAAGGGCTGAGCCGCACCCTGCTGCTACCGATGGGCGAGTCCCGCACCGTGTCGTACACGGTGCAGTTACCCGAGGGCCCGCTCGGTCCGCTGCAGCTGCGTCACACGCCGGGCGCGAACGACACCCAGGTGACGGTTGACGCGAACTGCGCGAGCCTGTTCGCCAGCCCCGAAGGCTCGACGAACATCTCCCTGACGAAGATCGGCTGAACCCCTCCCGCCACCCGCGTCGCGCGCCTGGCAAAAGGGGGCGCGAATCGTCGGCATCCGAGGCAAAGACTGGCGCATATTGTCGCCATAGGCGCAGGATGCGACAAGACGAGCCCACTTCTCTGCCGGCGTCCTGTTCGAACCCGCAGCGCCTGGGAATCGGAAGAGGCGCCGCCCTTCGGGCGACGCCTCTTCCGATGGCGGAGGGTGTGGGATTCGAACCCACGGGACATTGCTGCCCACTGGTTTTCAAGACCAGGTCCATCGGCCGCTCGGACAACCCTCCCGATGACACCGCGCGCGGCATCGATCGAACGGCGTCCACTCTATCCGACCACTCCGGCGAGGTTCTCGCCGTGAGGGTCAGAGGGAGCGAAGGATCGCTGCCACACCACCCTCGTGAACGGATGACGTGATCTCGCCCGCAGCGTCGAGCACTTCCTGCGGACCCTGCGCCATCGCGATGGCACGACCGCCGTTTTCGAGCGCCCAGGCGAACATACCCACGTCGTTGCGGCCGTCACCGATCACGAGCACGTCGTGCGGGTCGAAGCCGAGCCAGTCGCGCACCCTCTCCAGCGCCGTCGACTTGTCGATACCCGGCGGGGCGATGTCGAGCCAGGCGGTCCAGCCGATCGCGTACGAGACTTCGTTCAGGCCCACCTGTGCGACGAGGTCGACGAAGTCTCCCTCGGCGTGATCGGGCGACACGACAACGACGCGGCAGACCGGCTCGCGCGTGAGTTCGTCGAACGCGACGCGGCGCGCGCCGAGCAGGTTCCAGTCGTCGAGTTCCTCGGTATAGAGGCGGCTGCCGTCTTCGAGTTCGACCATGTACTTCGCGTCGGGCAGGTGCTCGCGCAGCAGCGTGACGACCTCGGTCGCGTCGAAGGTCTCGGTGTGCGCCTGCTCGTAGCGCACCTCGTCACCCTCGATCTTCTTGAGGATGACGGTACCGTTCGAGCACACGACGTAGTCGGGTTCGATCTCCAGGACGCGCACGACTCCGCGCGTGCTCGCCCACGAGCGACCGGTCGCGAGCATGACCTCGTGCCCGGCGCGGCGAGCGTGCTCCACGGCCTCGACGACGCCGGGGCTGAGGGTTTCGTCCTCAAGCAGCACCGTGCCATCGATATCCAGGGCGATCAGCAGTCTCGGCGTGCTCCGCGGGTGGCGCTCGGTCTCTTCAGCGAGCTCCTCGACGATCGCGGCGGCATCCGTTTCGGGAACGGCCTCGACCTCACCGGTGTGCGGCACCGCGGCATCCGTCACGCGACCGGCTCCAGAATCTCCAGCCCGCCGAGGTACGGGCGCAGCACCTCGGGCACCGCAACGGACCCATCCTCGCGCTGGTGAGTCTCGAGCAGCGCGACGATCCAGCGCGTGGTCGCGAGCGTCCCGTTGAGCGTTGCGACGTGCTGGGTCTTGCCACCGTCGGGGCGGTGGCGGATGTCGAGCCGACGCGCCTGGAACGTCGTGCAGTTGCTCGTGCTGGTGAGCTCCCGGTACGCATCCTGGGTGGGGACCCACGCCTCGACGTCGTACTTGCGAGCGGCACTCGACCCGAGGTCACCGGCGGCCACGTCGATGACCCGGTACGCGAGGCCGAGGTCTTGCAGCATCCGCTCCTGCATCTCGACGAGGCGGAGGTGCTCGGCTTCGGCATCCTCGAGGCTCGTGTAGACGAACATCTCGAGCTTGTTGAACTGGTGGACCCGGATGATGCCGCGGGTGTCCTTGCCGTACGAACCCGCCTCGCGCCGGTAGCACGTCGACCAGCCGGCGTAGCGTTTGGGGCCCTTCGCGAAGTCGATGATCTCGTCCATGTGGTAGCCGGCGAGCGGAACTTCGCTGGTACCGACGAGGAAGAGGTCGTCCTCCTCGAGATGGTAGATCTCGTCGGCGTGCTCGCCGAGGAATCCGGTGCCGCGCATCACCTCGGGGCGGACGAGGGTCGGCGGGATGACGGGAATGAACCCCGCCTGCAGGGCGCGGTCGAGGGCGAGGTTCATGATCGCCAGCTCGAGGCGCGCACCGATCCCGGTGAGGAAGTAGAAGCGGCTGCCCGACACCTTCGTGCCGCGCTCCATGTCGATGGCGCCGAGGATCTCGCCGATCTCGAGGTGGTCGCGCGGGGTGAAGTCGAATCTGCGCGGCTCGCCATGCGTGCGGAGCGTCACGAAGTCGGCCTCGCCACCGGCCGGCACCCCCTCGATGACGATGTTCTCGATGCGCGACAGTGCTGCATCGGCAGCCTCTTCGGCGACAGTCACCCGCTGTTGGGCCTGCTTGACCTGCTCGCTCAGCTCCTTGGCTTCGGCCACCAGCGCAGCCTTCTCATCCTTCGGCGCCTGCGCGACCCGCTTGCCGTGGGCGTTCTGCGCGGCACGCAGCTCCTCAAAGGCCGTAATCGCGGCACGACGCTCGCGGTCTGCGTCGAGAGCGGCATCCACCGTCTCGGACGAGTGCCCGCGAGCTTCCTGCGAGCGCTTGACCAGCTCGGGATTTTCACGAAGCAGCACGGGATCGATCACCCGATAAGTCTGTCACAGCGCCCGGAACCGGCTCCTCCGGCTGGGAGGGTTATCGTGTGTGCATGACGCACGCTTCCGCATCCAACGAGGAAGCCGCGCCGACCAACGATCCCGGCACCGATTCGCCGGTGGATTCCGCCGGGCATGAGGCACAGCCGGGGGACGCCAAGCGGGCAGCTCTCGTCTATAACCCGATCAAGGTCGATCAGGATGCCATCCGCGCGTCTGTCGAGCGCGAGTCAGCCGCCGCGGGCTGGGGAAGCCCCCTGTTCTTCGAGACGACAGTCGATGATCTCGGCCAGCTCGCGACGAGAGAGGCGCTGGACGCCGGTGCGGATGCCGTGCTCGTCGCCGGCGGCGATGGCACCGTTCGGGCGGTGGCCGAGGCGCTCACCGGAACCGGCGTGCCGCTGACGATCGTCCCGTCGGGAACCGGCAACCTCCTCGCGCGCAACTTGCAACTACCGCTCTCGCCGCCCGACGCGATGGTGACGGCCACCTTCTCGGGCGATCACGAGACGATCGACGTCGGGATCGCCCAGATCCGACGCGCCGATGGGTCCAGCGAGGAGCACGCCTTCGTCGTGATGGGCGGCATGGGCATGGATGCGGCGATGATCGCCAACACGAACAGCGACCTCAAGAAGCGCCTCGGCTGGATCGCCTACGTCGACGGAGCAGCTCGCTCCCTGTGGAGCGCTAAGCCGTTCCGCATCCTGTACGAAGTCTCGGGACAGCGGATGCGCACCGCCCGCGTGCAGAGCGTGCTGTTCGCCAACTGCGGGTCGCTCCCCGCCGGCCTGTCGCTCATCCCCGAAGCGTCGGTCGCCGATGGACAGCTGGATGTCGCGGTCATCCAGCCCAAGGGCTTCTTCGGCTGGTTCTTCGTGTGGCGCAGGGTCGCATGGATCAACGGTTTCCTTCGCCGTCACTTCCATCGCAGCCGGGCATTCCTGAAGTTGCGGACTGCTGACAACGCCATCGTTTACTCCCGCGGGACGACAGTCGAGATCATGCCGGAAGCAGCCCAGCCCGTGCAGCTCGACGGTGACGAGTTCGGCGAGGCGGTGCGGATCGAATGCCGTATCGAGCAGCAGGGTCTCGTCATCGCGATCCCCGCCGGTCACGACATCAGTGGAGCGTGAGACCCGGGTTTCTGTCGCTGGTCGAGAACGGTCCGCGCGACTGATTCACTGTCGGAGGCCCCTGTCATCATTAGAACATGTCTTCGAATGTTGGGAACGGTGACCGGCCGATCGGACCGGTGATCGGATACACGGATGCCGACCTCGGCGCCCTGTGCCAGATCGTCGCCGACTTCGAAGACGTCGAGGTTCGGGCAGCTCGCGAAGAGGTAGCTCGGGTACGAGTCCTCGCTCGCGCCGGCCAACTGGCGCGGAAGCAGGCGATGAGCCAGGCGGCCAGGGTGCGCGCCCACGACATGGCGCTGCGGTCGATCGCGCTCGAGCTGGGTGCGGCGTCGCGCGTAAGCGACAGGTCGATGCAGCGCCAGATCAACGACGCAATCCAGCTCGTCGAGGACTACCCCACTCTGCTCGCGGCACGCGAGAGCGCTGCCATCACTCGTCAGCACGTCAGTCTCGTCGTCGAGGCCGGCACCCCACTTCCCGCCGACGTACGCTCGGAGTTCGACCGGCTGGCCACCGAACGATGCCTGACCGACTCGGCGAACCGGGTCCGCGCCGCTGTCATGATCCTCGCCGAGCGCATGCACCCTCGCACCCCGCAGGAGCGGCACCGGGAAGCGCGCGAGGGGCGCGCCGTGCGAATCAGGCCGTTGTCAGACGGAATGAGCGAGGTGTGCGCGCCCGTGCCGACGGTGATCGCTGTCGGCATCGACGACCGACTGACCCAGATGGGGCGCGCCGTCATCGATTCGCGACCGAGCGCGGATACCACCGAGGCCGGGCCCGACGTGCAGGGAAACGTCTTCACCGGCGATACCCGCACGATGGATCAGATCCGGGCCGACCTGTTCGCACAGCTGCTGCTCGCTGGTTCACCCATTGTCGACCCTGCCGCCGGGGACGGGCCGGGCCCGCTCGGCGCGATCCGCGCCAAGGTACAGGTCGTCGTTCCCGCGCTCGCCCTGGCCGGTACCGAAACCGCCGGACCCGCCGACCTCGTCGGACACTCCCCCATCGATCCTGAGACGGCGCGAGAGCTCGCCGCCGGCGCGACCTGGTGGGAGCGGCTGGTCACCCATCCGGTCAGCGGATCGGTGCTCGCGGCCGACGGGTATGCGAGGCCTGCGGCGCTCGACCGCTGGCTTCGAGCCCGGGACCGACACTGTCGGACACTCGGATGCCGCATCCCCGCCATCCGCTGCGAGGTCGACCACAACGACGAATACGCCAGGGGCGGCAAGACCGAGCACGGGAATCTCTGCCATTTCTGTCAACGACATCATTCGATGAAGCAGTTCACGGCCTGGCAGGTGCAGCAACTCGAGGGCGGTATTCTCCAGTTCACCTCGCCGGCCGGCCGGATCTACACAGACCATCCGCCGCCCGTCTCCGTGCACTTCACACCAGACGACCCCGGCGGACCAGCACCTTTCTGACGCATCGGAATGGGATCAAGCCGTCCGGCGTTGCATGGAACGATGTCTGCTGCACCGCTTGCCCTCTCCGTTCTCGACCTCGTCCCGGTCCGCACCGCGCAGACCAGCGCCCAGGCGGTCACCGCTTCCCTCGCCACTGCCGATGCAGCCGACCGGCTCGGGTACCGGCGCTACTGGTTCGCCGAGCACCACAACATGCCGGCCGTCGCCTCCACCACACCGCCGGTCCTGGTCGCGGCAGCAGCGGCGCGCACCTCCCGCATCCGCCTCGGCTCGGGAGGTGTCATGCTCCCGAACCATTCGCCGCTCGTCGTCGCTGAACAGTTCGCAGCGCTCGAAGCCATCGCCCCTGGCCGCATCGACCTCGGCATCGGCCGCGCACCCGGAAGCGACCCCGTCATCACGCAACTCCTGCGACAGTCCGGAACCACGAGCGACGTCGACCGCTTTCCCGACAACATCCGCGACATCCTCGCGCTGTCGTCGCCCGAAGGCGCGAGCCTCCGCTTCACCTCCGGTCAGGAGTACGCCGTCCGCGCGACCCCCGCGGCAACCGCCGCACCAGAAGTCTGGCTGCTCGGCTCCAGCGACTACTCGGCGCAGCTCGCGGCATCCATGGGCCTTCCCTACGTCTTCGCCAACCACTTCTCCGGAGACGGTCTCGAACGGGCCCTCGACCTGTACCGCTCGCAGTTCCGCCCGGCCAGCGAAGGCGAGATCCCCAGGACATTCCTCACGGCAAACGTCGTCGTCGCCGACACGGATGCCGAAGCCCGAGCTCTCGCTCTGCCGCAGCTTCGCATGATGGCGCGGCTTCGCGGAGGGCGGCCCCTGACAGCACTCGAAACCGTGGAACAGGCGTACGCCGCCGAGGCAGCCGACCGCCTGGCGGCGCCTCTGGAATCGTGGGCAGCAGAGCGCTGGTTCATCGGCACGCCGGACGCCGTGGCCGAGCGACTGCGGGAGTTCGCAACGCGGTGGCAGGTAGACGAGGTCATGATCTCGCCGGTCGCGGCCGCTCACGACAGCGACGCGATGGATGCCGCACCCTCCCGCCTTCGCACCCTCGAACTGCTCGCACCGGCGGCCTAGCAGTCCCACCGGATACTGTCGTATCGGCCCCACGGTCCTCACGCGCAGATAGCATCCCAGGGTGACCCCCAGCACGATCGTCTGGTTTCGAGACGACCTGCGAATCGCTGACAACCCCGCACTTCACGAAGCCGTGCAGCGGGGCGAGCCGATCGTCGCGGTCTTCGTTCTCGACGAGCACTCCCCCGGCATCCGTCCTCTCGGGGCGGCCAGCCGCTGGTGGCTCCACCACAGCCTGACATCCCTCTCGCGGGACTTGAACGACCTCGGTATCACTCTCATTCTGCGGCGCGGCGCTGCGGTCGACGTGATCCGCGCGCTCGTCATCGAGACTGGCGCCGACGCGCTCTACTGGAACCGGCGCTACGGCCTTGCCGAGCGCGACATCGACGCCCAGCTCACGTCTGAGTTGCGGGATGCCGGGCTCGATGTCCACTCGTTCGGCGCGAACCTGCTGTTCGAACCGTGGACAGTCCGCACTGGGTCGGGCACACCGTACGGTGTCTTCACCCCGTTCTGGAAGGCGTGCCTGGCCCTTCCCGAACCACGCGAGCCGCTTCCCGCCCCCACGGGGGCACGCGGCGCCCGGCCCGCCGTCGACAGCGACGACGTGACCGACTGGCAGCTCTTGCCCACCGACCCCGACTGGGCCATGGGCTTTCGCGAGACCTGGGAACCCGGCGAGGCCTCAGCTCATACCCGACTCGAGGCGTTCCTGACCGACGACCTGCCTGACTATGCGACAGAGCGCGACCGGCCCGACCGTGCAGTGACCTCGCGCCTGTCCCCGCACCTCCGGTGGGGAGAGATCAGCCCGCACGAGATCTGGCATCAGACACGGGCGCGCCACGCAGGGGGCCCTCACGCGAACGCGGCACAGAAGTTCCTCGCCGAAGTCGGTTGGCGCGAGTTCGCCTGGCACGTCCTCTTCCACTTCCCCGACCTTGCGACCAAGAACTGGCGCTCCGAGTTCGACGCGTTCCCCTGGCCGCGGCTGAACCCGGCCCGACTGGAGGCCTGGCAGCGCGGGCGCACCGGTGTCGCGCTCGTGGATGCCGGGATGCGCGAGCTCTGGCACACCGGAACGATGCACAACCGCGTCCGGATGGTGACGGCATCCTTCCTCACCAAGAACCTCATGATCGACTGGCGTAAGGGCGAGCAGTGGTTCTGGGACACCCTCGTGGATGCGGATGCCGCATCCAACCCGTTCGGCTGGCAGTGGGTGGCCGGCTCCGGCGCCGACGCCGCACCCTACTTCCGCATCTTCAACCCGGAGCTGCAGGCCGCCAAGTTCGATCCCGACGGAGCCTACGTGGGCCGGTGGGCTCCCGAGCACGCCGGTGAGGATGCGCCCGAGCCGATCGTCGACCTCAAGGCCACACGTGACGCGGCGCTGGCCGCCTACGAGACGGTCAAGAACGCGCGCTGACTAACCGGCCATGGTCGAGGCGCCGATGATGCGAAAGACGATCACCAACGCGCACACCAGGAGCACGGCAGAAACGGGCATCCAGATCGCACGTTCGATGCGACTCCGTGAGATTCCGTTCATCGCGGTCGCGATCGCAAACAGCCCCACGAGCACCCACAGCACAACGATGTTCCACGAGTCAGGCACCGGCCCCGCGAGAGCGGGGATTCCAAGGGACAGGAAGAACCACGCGACGAGTGCCCAGACCACCGCCGCTATGCCGCTGGCGATACGAAGCCGTGGCTCGAGCGTCGCCGATGCGCCACCGTAGGCCGCCTTGCCCCACGGCACCCCCACTGCGAGCGCTACCTGAAACCCGACGAGCACCAGCAGCAGGATGACCGCGACCCGCGCCGCGACACTCACCAGGATGTCCATCGCGGGCCTCAGCGGTCGGGTTCGCCCGAGAGCAGCCCGCGCAACCAGTCGCGGGCCTCGACGAACACGTCATCGGAGTACCGGTCGGGGTAACGGATGATCGCGTGGTCAGCGCGGGGGTAGGAGCCGAGGAAGATCACCTTGGGACTGAAACGTCGCAGTCCCAGGAGGGCATCGGCCATGCGCTCATCCATGATGTGCCCGTCGGCGTCGATGACGAATCGATAGCGACCCAGCGCATCTCCGATGGGCCGGGAGGCAAGCAGGCTCAGGTTGATCCCGCGCGTCGCAAACTGCTCGAGCATCTCCAGCAGCGCACCGGGGTGGTCATCGGGCAGCTCGGCGATCAGCGAGGTCTTGTCGGCGCCGGTCGGTTCGGGCGGCGCGACGGTCCGGCTGACCAGCACGAACCGCGTGACGGCCTCGGCATTGTCGCCGATACCCTCGGCAAGCAGCTCGACCTCGAGGTGTTCCAGGATGCCGGGAGCGGCGATTGCGGCATCCGCATCCGACGTACCGTCGATCAGCCCGACAGCGCTGGCGACGTTCGACGCTGCCGGGATGTGCGCATGGGCGGGCAGGGTAGCCGTGAGCCACCGCAGGCACTGGGCGTAGGCAACGGGATGCGCAGCCACAAGCGACACATCCTCAAGCCGCGTGCCGGGCCGCCCGACCAGCACGAACTCAACCGGAACGAGGTACTCGCCGACGATCCGCAGCCCGGGCATCGTCGCGAGGGCGTCTTGCGCCGTCGATACGCCGCCGTCAACCGAGTTCTCGATGGCGATCATCGCGGCATCCGACCGGCCCTCGACGACATCGGCGAGCGCCTCGCCGACGTTTCGGACCGGGCGCCAGATCTGGCCCCGAGCTTCTGGCACCTGAGCCAGGGCTGCTTCGGTGAAGGTCCCCGCGGGTCCGAGGTAACTGTAGGTCCGGCGGGTAGCTTCGGGCTCGTCGCTCACGGCAACCCAGCCTAGACCTGCGGCTCTGCTGCGCGCTGGCCGCCCCCACACCTGGGGGCATTGCGTGCGCCCGCACGGATGACAGACTGTGTTCATGAGCCGCGCAGGTCTGCCAGCCGAAGAATCCGACCTCATCGACATCGACGAACTGATCGCCGCCTACTACGAACGCGTCCCCGACCCTGCCGTACCCGAGCAGCGGGTCGCGTTCGGCACCAGCGGCCACCGCGGTTCATCGCTGTCGACGAGCTTCAACGAGGTCCACATCCTGGCCACGACGCAGGCGATCGTGGACTACCGGACGGCGAACGGCATCGCCGGGCCCCTGTTCCTGGGCCGCGACACGCACGGCCTGTCCCGCCCCGCCGAGCGCAGTGCCATCGAGGTACTGGTGGCCAACGGCGTCGGCGTGCGCGTGGACTCGCGCGACTCCTGGGTGCCGACCCCGGCGCTCAGCCACGCGATCCTCACCTACAACCGCGGCAAGGCCACCGACGACCCGACGCGCGCCGACGGCATCGTCGTGACCCCGTCCCACAACCCGCCCCGCGACGGCGGGTTCAAGTACAACCCGCCGCACGGCGGTCCCGCCGACACAGACGCGACGGGGTGGATCGCGAACCGCGCCAACGAGCTCATCGCCGCGGGGCTCGAGGGCGTGAAGCGGGTGCGCTTTGCCGACATGGACGGCGAGCGCATCGGCTCCTACGACTTCCGCGACGTCTACGTGCGAGACCTCGAGAACATCATCGATGTCAGCGCGATCGCCCGCGCTGGCGTGCGGATCGGGGCGGACCCGCTGGGCGGAGCGTCAGTCGAGTACTGGGCGCTGATCGCCGAGGTCTACGGCCTGGACCTCACCGTCGTGAACCCCGATGTCGACCCGACGTGGCGTTTCATGACGCTGGACTGGGACGAGAAGATCCGCATGGATCCGTCCTCCCCGTCCGCCATGGCCTCGCTGGTGGCGAAGCGCCACGAGTTCGACATCCTCACCGGCAACGACGCCGACGCCGACAGGCACGGCGTCGTGACCCCGGATGCCGGACTCATGAACCCCAACCACTACCTTGCCGTCGCGATCGACTATCTTTTCTCGCACCGTGACGGCTGGCCCGGAGATGCCGCAGTCGGCAAGACCCTCGTTTCGTCAATGATCATCGACCGTGTCGTCGCCGCCTTGGGCCGCGACCTCTACGAAGTGCCGGTCGGGTTCAAGTGGTTCGTGCCGGGCCTGCTCGACGGATCGGTCGCGTTCGGCGGTGAAGAGTCAGCTGGTGCGTCGTTCCTGCGGAAGGACGGGTCGGTGTGGACCACCGATAAGGACGGCATCCTGCTGTGCCTGCTCGCAGCCGAGATCCTCGCCGTCACCGGCAAGACCCCGTCGCAGCGGTACGCCGAGCTCGAGGCACAGTTCGGTTCCTCCGCCTACCAGCGGGTTGATGCGCCGGCCACTCCCGCCCAGAAGGCGACGCTCGCGAAGCTCTCCCCCGAGTCGGTGACCGCTACCGAGCTCGCCGGCGAACCGATCACCGCGAAACTCTCGCACGCGCCCGGCAACGGAGCTGCGATCGGCGGCCTCAAGGTGCAGACCGAGAGCGCGTGGTTTGCTGCGCGCCCCTCAGGCACGGAAGACGTCTACAAGCTCTACGCCGAGTCGCTCAAGGGCGAAGAGCACCTGCGCGAGGTGCAGGAGCAGGCGCGCGCCGTCGTGTCTGCGGCCCTCGGTTCCTAGGCCGCCCTGCGGAACGCCCGAAGCGGCACGAAGCTGACGGCCACCGCCAGCGCTGACCCGACGATCGTGTCGACAACGCGCTCGCCGGCGATCGCCACCGAGCCGAACTCTCCCGCTGCCGCCCCCGTCAAGACCAGCACCAGGGGCGTGATCAGCACGAGCGCGAGCGCGTAGTTCCGCGCGACGACAAGCTCGATTCCGAACTGCAGCACCGCCAGCAGCACCGCGATCCCCAGCGGCTGCCACGGGAAGAGGACGAGCAGCAGATAGAGGCCGGCGCCGAGGACGGTTCCGATCATGCGATGGATGCCGCGACCGACGATCGCCGTGCGAGCCGCCGAGATCCCGACGACAGTGACCCCGGCGGCGACGATCCAGTATGCCCGGACCGGATCGACGAGCAGGCCAGCGGCAGAACCCACCAGCGCCACGATGACCGTTCGCTCGAACAGCAGCCGCGCCGTGTCATCCCATCCTGAGCGGGGAAGGACCTCCCGCAGCTGACGGGTCGGTGCATCAGGTCGCCGTTCGAAGACCGGCAGGATCGCGATGACATACGTCAGCACGCTTCCGATGGCGAGCGCGCCGAGCGACTGCAGAGCGACGATCTCGGTCGAGATCGCCCGGATGTGGGCGAACATGCCGTAGACCAGGACGAAGAACATGACTCCGGGTGGTCCGACCGAAAAGCCGTAGACGAGGGCGGCCGCGAGGATCGCGACGCCCGCAAGGGCGATCACCGTGAGCGGACGCGACCACCCCACGCCGACCCCGAGGGCTGCCGCCACCACGAGACCGGCGGCGATGAAGGGCACCGCCTTGGCGCGCTCTCGCGCCGGGAGCGCACCGCCGTACAAGGCGGCGAACGAGCCTACCGCGGCACTGTATCCGAGGTGCGGCACGCCCAGCATCGCCGCAATGGCGATGGGGAGGCCGAGGGCCAGGGCAGCTCGCAGCGCTCGAGGAAGCGCCGGGACGGTCAGCGGGTCGAGGCGAAAGAGGCTCGCCCAGAGGTCCCGCATGCCCACATCGTAGGGGCTGGGTGGACCCGCCGCAGAACGAGCCCACCCAGCCGACTCACTCTCGCTTCGTCGTGACCAGTCGTTGCAGCAGCACAAAGATGAGGAGCACCCGCTCTACGTGCCGGGGCCTGCGACCCGCGCGGGCAGCAACGAACTGGTGATCCTCACGCTGGATGCTGCCGACACCGCGACAGCGCGGTTCACCGACCACCTCACTCCTCGGCCCCGCCGAGGAGTGAGAGCGAACCTGACAGGATGGGAAGCATGAGCTGGCTTGTCACCGGCGGTGCCGGATACATCGGTGCCCACGTCGTCCGCGCCCTATCGGCCGCGGGCCTGTCGCCCGTCGTGATCGACGACCTCTCCAGTGGACATGCCGGTTTCGTGCCGGAGGGAGTGCCCTTCGTGCGCGGCTCCATCCTGGACCGTGAGCTGGTCGAGCAGACGCTGCGCGAGCACGACATCGAGGGCGTCATCCACGTCGCCGGCTACAAGTACGCGGGAGTCTCGGTCACCCGCCCGCTGCACACCTACCACCAGAACGTCGAGGGCACCCGCGTGGTGCTCGAGGCGATGGCTGCGGCAGGGGTGACCAAGATCGTGTTCTCGTCCAGCGCCGCGGTGTACGGCACCCCGGATGTGCCGCTCGTGGTCGAGGACCTGCCCAAGCGCCCAGCCTCCCCGTACGGCGAGTCCAAGCTCATCGGCGAATGGCTCATCGCCGATCAAGCCCGAGCCACCGCCGACACCGATGCTCCGCTGCGCCACACGTCGCTCCGCTACTTCAACGTCGTGGGCTCGGCAGACCCGACCGTGTACGACACGAGCCCCCACAACCTCTTCCCGATCGTGTTCGAGAAGCTCATCGCCGGCGAGACTCCGCGCATCAACGGCGATGACTACGACACCGCGGACGGCACGAACGTACGCGACTACGTGCACGTCGGCGATATCGCCGCCGCCCACGTCGCCGCAGCCCAGCGCCTGATCGCGGGTGAGCCGATCGAGGCCGCCTACAACCTCGGTTCCCAGAACGGTCTGTCGGTGCGAGAGATCATGGATGCCATGGCTCGGGTGACCGGGATCGCCTTCACCCCCGAGGTCGGACCCCGCCGCCCCGGCGATCCCGACCGGATCGTCGCGACCGGCGAGCTGGCCGCCCGCGACCTCGACTGGCAGATGCGTTACTCGATCGACGAGATGGTGCGCACGGGCTGGGAAGCCCGCCAGAACGCCCTCTGAGCGCCGACGCGCGTCAGGCAGGCTGCACGAAGGGCGCAGCGCTGCTGCCGCGCACGACCAACGGGGCCTCGATCACCGCGCGGGACCCGGCTTCTGCGCCGTCGAGCACCGCAGCCACCGCACGCTGACCGAGCAGATCGAATCGCTGACGCACCGTGGTGAGCGCGGGGGTGAAGTTCGCGGCATCCGCGACATCGTCGAACCCGACGACACTCAGCTGTTCGGGTACGAGGATGCCGAGTTCGGAAGCCGCTCGCAGGACGCCGAGCGCCATCTGATCGTTCGCGACGACAACCGCTGTCACGGGATCGCTGGCGTCGAGGTTTGCAAGAAGCTCCAGACCCGCCCGGTAGCCGGATGCCGAGTCCCACGCGCCGCGCAACAGAGCGCCCGGCTTCAGACCCGCAGCCACGAGCGTCTCACGCCACCCGCGCTCACGTTCGGCGGCGGCGTACGACGACTCTGGGCCGGCAATGTGGGCGATGACACGGTGCCCGAGTTCGCGAAGGTGCGCCGTCGCGGCTGCCGAACCTGCAGCGTGGGCGGTTTCCACGCCCGCGTACCGATCGTCGGGTGGTGAATCGACCACGGCCAGACGCAGGTCGGTGGGCAGCTCGCTCTCACGAAGAAGCGCTGACGCCTCGTTGACGACGATCGCCCCATCCACGCCCTGATCACGGAGCCGCTCGAAGGCCTCGGCCGGGCCGCCCTCGCCGATACGCGCGACGGCGACGGCATAACCGCGCGCGGATGCCTCGTCGACGACGGCCTCAAGCAGCATGGAGTTCCCGACTGTGGCGAGGGTCGATACGACGGCCCCGACGACTCCGGTGCGGCCGGTGCGCAGCGCCCGGGCTGCCCGGTGGACTCGATAGCCGGCCTGGGCCATCGCCGCCTCGACACGCGCACGCGTCGCGGGGTCGACGCGTGGGCTGCCGTTGGCAACCCGCGACACGGTCTGCGTCGACACGCCGGCCAGTTCTGCGACATCGGCCATGGATGCGCGTCGATGCTGGGTCATTGGGCCCTCCGATGTTGACGATATCACGGCCGAGCGTTAGCGTGTTATCGTGAACATGCTTCGGGAACCGATAACCCTCGGCGCCGGTGTCATCAGACGCGACACCACGCTGGCCGATGGGCGAGAGCTCTTCTACTACGACGATCCCGACACGACGCTCGGCGCTGAGCGCGGAATCGATCATCGAACGCTCGACCCGCGCCCCGCCACGGCGACGATGCGGCAGGACATCCTGACCGGCGACTGGATCTCCATTGCGGCAGCGCGGCAGAACCGCGCCTTCCTGCCCCCCGCCGAGCTCGACCCGCTGTCTCCGCAGACACCGACCAACCCCTCCGAGATCCCCTCACGCTACGACGTCGCGGTCTTCGAGAACCGCTCACCCTCCTTCGGTCCTGCCCTGTCCGAAGCCCATGGCGATGCGCCTGAGGCTGCGAACCCGCCCCGGGGTCTCGACGACCTCGAGGCGCTGGGCCTCGGCAGCGTGCGTACCTCGGTGGGACGCTGCGAGGTGGTTTGCTTCAGCCCCGAGCACACCGGATCCTTCGGAACCCAGTCGGTCACCCGCGCCCGCACCGTCATCGAAGCGTGGGCCGACCGCACCGCAGCCCTGTCCACCCTCCCGGGCGTCGAGCAGGTGTTTCCCTTCGAGAACCGCGGTGAGGCGATCGGGGTCACGCTCCCCCACCCGCACGGCCAGATTTACGCCTACCCGTACGTCACCCCGCGTACTCGTCGGCTGGTCGAGAACATCTCGCGCACCTCTCCCGACCTGATGCAGCGCGTGCTGGACTTCGAGCGAGAGAGCGGCCGCGTCATCCTCGCGGGTGAATACTGGACCGCCTACGTCCCGTTCGCCGCCCGCTGGCCGATCGAGATCCACCTCATGCCTCACCGCCACGTCCCCGACTTCGCCGAAACGACGGATGCCGAACGCGACGAACTCGCCTGCGTGTACCTGCGCCTGCTGCGCGGGGTCGACGCTCTCTACGAGACACCGACTCCCTATATCGCTGCCTGGCACCAGGCTCCGGTGAGCGTCGCTCGCGACACCGTGCGGATGCACCTCGAGATCACCTCCCCTCGACGAGCCGCCGACAAGCTCAAGTTCCTCGCCGGATCCGAAGCGGCGATGGGCGCCTGGATCGGCGACATCCCGCCCGAGGATGCCGCAGCGCGCCTCCGCGAGGCCGTCGAGGGGGTGGAGCTGTGAGCGCCGAAGACCCCCGAGCCGCCGCCCTCACTCTGCTCGGTCAGCTGACGGATGCCGAACCCGTCGGCGTCTGGTCTGCTCCCGGGCGTGTCAACCTCATCGGCGAGCACACCGACTACAACGACGGTTTCGTGTTGCCGTTTGCCATCGATGCACGCACCGCTGTCGCTGTCGCGCCGCGCACCGACGCTGTGCTGCGCGTTAGCTCGAGCTTCGAGGACAGCGAGGCATCCGTGCAGATCGCGGACCTCGACGCTCTGTTCGCGAGCCCCGCCCCGGCCTCGGTGCCCGAGTGGACGACCTACCCGCTCGGCGTCGCGTGGGCGCTGCTGCACGCGGCGCCCGACACGGCGCGGCCGCACGGGCTCGACCTTGCGATCGCGTCATCGGTGCCCGTCGGCGCGGGGCTCTCGTCATCCGCTGCCATCGAATGCGCCGTCGCCGTGGCCCTGAATGAGCTGTGGGGCGCCGAGCTCAGTGCGAAGGACCTCACGCGCGTCGGCCGTACCGCCGAGAACGAGGCGGTGGGAGCGCCCACGGGAATCATGGACCAGACCGCGTCAATGCTCGGCGAAGCCGATGCCGCGGTCTTTCTCGATTGCCGCACGCTCGCCACCGAGATCGTGCCCCTGGGTCTCGAACCCGCGGACCTGGAGGTCCTCGTGATCGACACCCTCGTGACCCATGCCCACTCCACGGGCGGGTACCGCGAGCGCCGGGCATCCTGCGAGCAGGGTGCTGCGGCTATGGATGTCGCGATGCTGCGCGATCTGGCCCCGGGCGACCTCGAGCGGGCGGCATCCGTCATGGACGAGGTGACCCTCCGCCGGGTGCGTCACGTCGTCACCGAGAACGCGCGCGTGCTCGAGACCGTGCGCGTCCTGCGCGAGAGCGGCCCGCGCGCCATCGGCGAACTCCTGCTGGCCTCGCACGCGTCGATGCGCGACGACTTCGAGATCTCGGTTCCCGAGCTGGACACGGCTGTCGAGGCGGCCATGTCGGGTGGCGCGATCGGCGCACGGATGACCGGCGGAGGCTTCGGCGGCGCAGCGATCGCGCTCGTCCCCCGCGACCGGCTTGACGCGGTGACGGATGCCGTGACCGCCGCGTTCTCGGCATCCGGGTTCCGCGCACCGCGCATCTTCACAGTGCAGCCCTCGGTCGGCGCCCACCGCGACCGCTGACGCGGGCCCCACCCCCCCTCGCCGAGGTAGGACAAATCCCCGGGGCAGGACGAATGGTTCACCAAACGTCCTACCCTCAGAATTTCGCCTACCTTCGCTAGGGCCCGGCGCATGCCCGCACCGGCATTCGCGCTACCGCGCCAGCATCCGCTCCCGCCCCCATCTCGCCGAGGTAGGACAAATCCCCGGGGCAGGACAAATGGTTCACCAAACGTCCTACCCCGGGGATATCGCCTACCTTCGTGAGGGCGGCCGCAGGCGCCTACTGCTGCGGGGCGTTCGCCATCGCGATCAGGCCGTCGATCATCTCGGGGCTGACCTGATCGCCGGCCATCATCGACATCCGGCCGATGGGGAACGACATCATCATCTTGTCCATCGACACGCCCTCGGGCATGACGGACTCGAGATCATCCATCGCCGCCATCATCTGCTGTATCGCCGCTTGCACCATCTGGCCGACGACCGGGTGTGCAATCACTTCGCCGAGCGACGACTCACGCGACAGCGGGACCGCCACCGGGTCTCCCTCGACGGTCACCGTCGCCGAGCTGCGGATGTCGCGGCTCGACGCCCCGACCTCCACGGCGTATTCCCCACCCTCGACAACCCAGCCATCGAGTCGGATGTCCCAGTAGGCGAGGTCCGCGCGGCGCACCGCGACCGCGACCTCCCGGGACTCACCGGCAGCGAGCGCAACCGATACGAAGCCCTTCAGCTCGCGCACCGGGCGCTGCACCGCCGACCCCGGCAGCGAGGTGTAGACCTGCACGATTTCGCGCCCGTCGCGCTGACCCGTGTTGGTCACGGTGACCGTCACCTCGAGATCTCCCGTTTCGGTGACGCGGGCCGCGGCATCCGTGTACGAGAACGTCGTGTACGACAGGCCGTGACCGAAGGGATACGCAACCTCGAGGTTCCGCGCGTCGTACCAGCGGTAGCCGACGAACAGACCCTCGCCGTAGCGGACGTGGCCGAACTCCCCTGGGAAATCCAAGTACGCCGGGGTGTCCGACAGCCGCAGCGGGATCGTCTCGGTGAGCTTGGCCGACGGGTTCACGTCACCGAACAGCACGTCGGCTGTCGCCCCACCGCCGGCCTGACCGAGGAGCCACCCCTCGAGGATCGCGGGAACCTCGTTCGTGAAGGGAAGGGCGACGACCCCACCGTTGGAGAGCACGACGACGACGTTCGGGTTCGCGGCAAGCACGGCATCGAACACCGCAAGCTGCTCGGCAGGCAGATCGATGTCGTCCCGGTCATACCCTTCGGACTCAAGGCGCGCCGGCAACCCGAGAAACAGCACGACGACCTCGGCGGCGGATGCCACGGCCACCGCCTCGTCGCGCAGGCGCACCTCCTCGGCCTCCTCGACCTCGGCAGCAAGCGAGAACCCGGGAGCGTAGGCGACGTCACCTGTCGCGAGCGCGCGGATCTGCTCGATCGCCGTGTCCAGGCGGGTCGGGTTGATCAGCGATGAGCCAGCCCCCTGGTAGCGCGGCTTCTCGGCGAACGCCCCGATGACGGCAAGGTTCGCGTCCTTGGCCAGAGGCAGGATGCCGCCCTCGTTCTTCAGGAGCACGATCGAGCGACCGGCAGCCTCGCGGGCGAGGGCGTGGTGTGCGTCGACATCGAGCGGTCCTGCCACTGTGCCCGCCCCGGCCCGGGCCTTACGGACGAGGTCGATGACGCGGCCCGCTGCGACATCGAGCGCTGATTCATCGAGCTCGCCGGAGCGGACCGCGGCGACGAGTTCGGCATCCGTGCGCCCGTTCGAGGAGGGCATTTCGAGGTCGAGCCCAGCGGGAAGACCCTTCACCCGCTCGTTGACCGCACCCCAGTCCGACACGACGAGGCCCTCGAAGCCCCACTCGTCGCGCAGCACGCGCGTGAGCAGCCACGGGTCCTCCGAGGCGTAGACGCCGTTGATCTTGTTGTACGAGCACATGACAGTCCACGGCTGGGCATCGCGCACGACCCGCTCGAACCCGCGCAGGTAGATCTCGCGCAGCGGACGCGGGTCGATGTCGGAGCTTGCCCGCATCCGATCGGTCTCTTGGTTGTTCGCGGCGAAGTGTTTGAGCGAGGTGCCCACTCCCTGCGACTGGACGCCCTTCACGAAGGCCGAGCCCAGCACCCCCGAGATCAGCGGGTCTTCGGAGAAGTACTCGAAGTTGCGACCGCACAGCGGCGAGCGCTTGATGTTGATGCCGGGCCCGAGCAGGACGGCGACATCCTCGATCGATGTCTCGGCGCCGAGGGCCTGACCGACCCGATCGACAAGCTCGACATCCCACGAGGAGCCGAGACCCACCGCCGGCGGGAAGCACGTCGCCGGCACCGACGAGCCGAGGCCGAGGTGGTCACCGGTTCCCCCCTGCTTGCGCAGGCCGTGGGGTCCGTCGGTCACCATGATCGAGGGAATCCCGACCCGCTCGACCGGCTTGGTGTGCCAGAAGTTCAGGCCGCTGGTCAGGGATGCCTTCTCTTCGAGGGTCAGATCGGCGACGGTCGCTTCAACGGCGGCAGTGTCGTTATCGGTCATGGGGGTTCCTTTCGCGGAGGGTCTGGGGATTCATCCGATGCGCGGCACAAGCGTGCGCGCCTCGACGGAAGAGGGTTAACGGACTGCCTTGATCGGCCAGACGGCAAGCGCGCCCAGGATACTGAGGGCAATGCCGATCGGGAACAGACCCGCGTAGCCGAAGGCGATCACGATGATGCCCGCGACACCGGGCGCCAGCGTCTGGGGCAGGGTCGCGGCGATGTTGACGACGCCGAGGTCCTTGGCGAAGGACTTGGCGGAGGGAAGCACCATGCTCATGAGCGCTTGATCGACCGCTTGGAACATGCCAAACCCGAAGCCTGAGATCGCCACGAAAATCACCCACGACTCGAAGGTGGGAGCGATCCACGGTACGAGCATCGCGAGCCCGACGACGGCGGACGAGAGGAAGACGAAGATTTTACGTCGCCCGAGTTTGTCGGAGAGCGGACCCGAAATGATCGTCGCCACGAGGATGCCCGCGAGACTGATCAGACCCAAGAGCGGGATGACACTCGCGGGCGACTCGACGCCGAGGTAGTCGGTGAGGATGAACAACTGGTACCCGGTCACCGCGAAGTATCCCGTGTAGAGAAGGAGTCGGCCGGTGAACGCCCAGAAGAAGTCGGGGTAGGCGATCGGGTTGACCCAGAACGTCTTCAAGAAGTCGACGAACGAGAATGGCTCGCGCGGCAGATCGGCGCTGGAGCGGTCAGGGTTGAAAACGATGAACAGCGTGATTGCGATGACGACGAAAACAGCGAAGAAGAGGTAGCCGGCAGTGAGCGAGTCAAAGAACAGCGCCCCGATGATCTGACCGGCCAGCGCCCCACCCATGAGCCCGATGCCCGTCAGGGTCGCGAAAGTCCCGCGACGCCGCACCGGCACACGGTCGGGCATGATCGCGGTGAGTGGCCCCTGCGCGAAATTGAACAGGATCTGCACGAGGCTCCACGCGATCACGATTCCGAGGAGCGAGTTGGCGAAGGCGAGGCCGACGAGCGCAAGCGCGCCCGCGAGCGCGCCGAGGAGCATCCACGGCGCGCGACGACCGAAGCGTGAGCGGGTGTGGTCAGAGATCTGCCCGGCGATCGGCTGCGCGACCATCGCGAGAAACGCACCGATCGTCGAGACGATCGCGAGGTTTGCGACCTTGTTGTCCGCGTCGAGCAGAGTGAGCTGCTGCGGCAACAGGATGCCGGGAATTGCACCCCAGAGCATGAAGATGCCGAGGTTGGCGGGGATGATCCACCACATCAGGCGGCGCAGGCCCTTGACCGGCGGCGGCGGGTCATCGGTACCGGATGCCGACACCATGAACGTGTTCTCGGTCATGGGCGCGGATGCTGCGACGAGCGCAGGATCGGCGGGGCTCAGCGGGGAATCAGACGGCGATGTCATGGCACAGACCCTTCGGGCGAGGACGGAGTCCGACGATGGACCCGACGAAAACCATATGACACTAGGTTTTGAAAAACAAGCATCATTGGGCACACTCATCTCATGGCACAGCGAGGTTCATACGCCAAGGGCGTGGCCAAGCGCGAAGAGATCCTCGAACGCGCCCTCGACGTGATCGCGACGGAAGGCTACGACGGCGCAAGCGTCAAGCGCATCGCGGAGGCTGTCGGGCTCAGTCAGGCGGGGTTGCTGCACTACTTCGACAGCAAGGAGGAGCTGTTCACTGAGGTCCTGCGCAAGCGTGACGAGAACGACGGCGAACAGTTCGGTCTTCCGGATGGCAGATCCGGTGACGCCACTGCGATCGATGTCGCCGTGATCCGCGAAAGCTTCCTGCGCGTCATCCGTCACAACACAGAGGTTCCAGGGCTCGTCGAGCTCTTCTCCCGCCTCGCCGTCGAGGCCGCGAACCCCGAGCATCCCGCCCACGACTACTTTCTCGAGCGAGGCGAGGCGGTGCGTGATGGCTTCGCGCTGACGGCCCCGCCAGGCACCATGCCCCCCGATGTCTATGCCCGGATTCTCCAGGCAGTCGCTGACGGTCTTCAGCTCCAGTGGCTCGTCGACCCCACCGTCGACATGGCGGGCATCGTCGACCAGCTCCTCGCCACCCTGCAGCAGAAGCCCGCGTCAGCATCGTGACCAATCCTGCATCCCGACCGGCCCGCGAGGCACCCGTCGTCGACACCACCGCCGGAGCAGTCAGGGGCCTGTGGGGCGATGACCCCGAGGCACCCTCTGCCGCCTTCCTCGGCATTCCCTTCGCGCAGCCACCCACTGGCGAGTTGAGATTCGCAGCGCCGGTTCCGGTCGAGCCGTGGACCGGCATCCGGGAGGCGACGAGTTTCGGGGCGACGCCACAGCGCGGCCCCGTCGCCGAAGTCACCCTGATCCCCGAGCCGTCGGTCCCCGGAGACTCGACCCTGAACGTCAACGTCTACACCCCGCGACCCGGCGACACCGCGGCGCGTCTGCCGGTACTCGTCTACATCCACGGGGGCGGCTACGTCTCGGGATCACCGGCAAGCCCCTGGTATGACGGCGAGTCGTTTGCGCGCGACGGGGTCGTGACCGTCGTGGTGTCGTATCGGCTCGGTTTCGACGGGTTCGGCCTCATCGACGGCGCACCGAGCAATCGCGGTGTGCGCGACTGGCTCGCGGCGCTCGAGTGGGTCCAGCGCGAGATCCCGGCGTTCGGCGGAGACCCTGATGCTGTCACGATCGCCGGGCAGTCGGCTGGCGGTGGCGCCGTGCTGACGCTGCTCGGGATGCCGGCCGCCCAGCACCTCTTCCAGCGAGTCTGGTCACTCTCCCCCGCGCTCGGCGACGTGTCGCTCGCGCGGGCCGAGAACGTTGCGGCGCAGCTCGCTGAGCTCGCGGGGGTGCCGGCCACGCGCGACGGATTCGCGTCCGTCGATCCGGACGTGCTGATCGGGCTACAGCAAAAGGTCAGTGAGCGAGGCGGCACGCGACTGTCCAGCATCCGTGGTCTGCTTGCCGACGGACTTCCGTGGGGGCCGATGATCGACGGCGATCTGCTGCTGACCACGACACCGGAATCGATCGCATCGGGTGTTGGCGCCGATAAGGCGCTGGTCATCGGATCAACTGATGACGAGTTCACGATGATCACGGATGACGCGCGCACCAAGCTCCGGTTCGTTCCTGCTGCGGTAGCGCTCGGTGCCCTCGGCATGGATCGCCACACCCGGCGCGGCTACCTCGCCGACAACGCCGAGCAGCACCGGCTCGGCACGGCGGCCCTGCTCGGCCGCTACGTCTCCGACACCGTCTTTCGTCGCGGCGTGGCTCGGATCGCGGCAGCCCGTGCCGCGGCACCGACGTGGGCGTACCGCTTCTCGTGGGCCTCAACCCGCATCGGGTGGGCCTGCCATTGCATCGACGTTCCATTCTGGTTCGACGTGCTCGACAGGGATCGCGTCGATGCACTCACCGGCGAGAACCCGCCCGAGACATTGGCGGATGCTGTCCACGGCGCCGCGTCATCGTTCGTGCGGGCCGGCGACCCGGGATGGGCGAGCTGGTCGGAAGACCCCGGACGCACCCGCATCTTCGACGTCACCGGGCCGGAGACGATCTCTGACGGCTACGCCAGCGTGCGAGCCTTGCTCTGACCGACGCCGGGCGGCCTACGAAAGCGCCGGCACGACCTGGGTTTCGAACAGCTCGATGCCGGTCGTGTCATATGCCGCTTCGGGGAAGTAGTGGATGGCGTACCCGAGGCCGTGGCTCGCTCGCGCCTGCAGGCGCTCAGTCACCTGTTCGGGAGTTCCGAATCCGAGCGATCCGCGGTATTCGGCCTCGATGGCCGCAAGACGCTCGTCACCGACGAACGGCGCCAACCGCGCGAGGACCACGCGCAGGCGCTCCTCGGCCTCGGCTTCGGTGGCGCCGACGATGGTGTTGAAATTCGAGGACTGGGTAATCTCGCCGGGGTCACGACCGAGCGCGGCGCAGTGCTCGTGCAGCACCGAGCGCTTGTGGTCGAATTCCTCGATGCTGCCAGCGAAGTTGGTGTACGACGCGTACTTTGCGGCGACCTTGAGGGTGACCTTCTCGCCGCCGCCGGCGATCCAGAACGGGATGCCGTCGGTCTGCAAAGGCTGCGGCTGCACGATCGCGCCGTCGACCTGGTAGTACTTCCCGTCGAGGGTTGCCGACCCGGTCGTCCAGGCCTGGTGCATGATCTCGACTCCCTCCCGCAGCATCGCGAGGCGATCGCGAACCTCCGGAAAGCCGTACCCGTAGGCGCGCCACTCGTGCTCGTACCAGCCGCCGCCGATTCCCATCTCGGCGCGGCCGCCCGAGATGATGTCGACTGTCGCGGCAACTTTCGCGAGGTAGGCCGGGTTCCGGTAGCCCATGCAGGTGCACATCTGGCCAAGACGGATGCGGGTGGTCGACGCGGCGAAGGCTGACATCAGCGTCCAGGCCTCGTGCGTCGCCTCCTGGGTCGCAACGGGCACGGTGTGGAAGTGGTCGTAGACCCAGAGGGACTCCCAGGGGCCGGTATCGGCCCGCTGCGCCAGTCCGTTCATCGCTTCCCACTGCTGCGCGGGATCGATCCCGACGAGGTCGAGACGCCAGCCTTGTGGGATGAAGATTCCGAATCGCATAGCGCCAGCCTAGGTCGCCTCCGTGGGGGCCGGTCAGCTTTCGATGATCGTCGCGAGCGGCATCCGCTCTCGCATGATCGCGATCGCCTCGGGGTTGGCGTCGATGAGCACCGCGTCCCGTCCGAGCCCCTGGGCGACAGCGCCCGTCGTTCCCGATCCGGCGAACGGGTCGAGAACGGCTCCGCCCGGGCGCAGGGATGCCTGCACGATTCGTCGCAACACACCCTCGGGCTTCTGGGTGGGGTATCCGGTCTTCTCGCGTCCGGTCGTGGGAACGATCGTGTGCCACCACACGTCGGTGGGGAGCTTGCCGCGGGCTGCTTTCTCGGGCGTCACGAGCCCCGGGGCCATGTACGGCTCGCGATCCACGGCCTCGGAATCGAACCAGTAGCGCGCCGGATCTTTCACATAGACAAGGATCGTGTCGTGCTTGGTCGGCCAGCGCTTGCGTGTCTTCGCTCCGTAGTCGTACGACCAGATGATCTCGTTGAGGAAGTGGTCGCGGCCGAACACCGCATCCAGCAGCACCTTCGCATAGTGCGCCTCCCGGTAATCCAGATGGAGGTACAGGGTGCCGTCGTCGGCAAGCAGACGCCACGCTTCGAGCACCCGCGGTTCGAGAAAGCCCCAGTAGTCGTCGAACCGGTCGTCGTACACGCGCAGGTCTCCCCGTAACCGCTCGTAGTCGCGGCCATGGAAGCCGCGCCGGGTCACGGATCCGGGAAGGGGCGCATCGCCCGGCGTGCTGGCCGATTCGACTGCCCGCTCACGCACGCGACCGGTGTTGAACGGAGGGTCGAGGTAGACCAGACCGAATGACGCATCCGGCAGTCCGCGCATCACCGACAGATTGTCGCCGTGATGGATCGTGACGGTCACGGAACCCGATGCAGCCACGCGTCGGTGGCGAACTTCGAGGCGACAAGAGCCTCCGCTTCGGCGTATTCCTCTTCGGTGATATGCCCGACCTCGGCGCCGTAGAGCGTGGTGAACGTGTCGGCGAACGCCTGGATGATCGCCTCACGCGGCAGCCCCGTCTGGCGTCGCAGCGGGTCGACGCGCTTGGCAGCCGAGGTCGTGCCTTTGTCGCTGAGCTTCTCGCGGCCGATGCGCAGCACGTCGGTGAGTACCTTGCCGTCCATGTCGTAGCTGAGGGTCGCGTGATGCAACACCCCACCGTTCGCGAGGCGCTTCTGCGCGGCGCCGCCGATCTTGCCCTCCGGACTCGCGATGTCGTTGAGCGGCTGGTATGTCGCATCGATCCCGAGGGACCGCAGCGCCTGCAAGACCCAGTCGTCGAGGAACGCGTACGAATCGGCGAAGGTCATCCCCGCCACCAGCGAGGCGGGAACCGAGAGCGAGTAGGTGATGATCGCGTCGGCACCCATGAGCATCGCACCGCCGCCCGAGATCCGGCGCACGACGTCATAGCCATGACGGCGCGCGCCCTCCGGATCCACCTCGTTCCGGTACGACTGGAACGACCCGATGACGACAGCTGACTGGTTCCATTCCCAGAGGCGCAGCGTCGGCATCCGTCGCCCGTCTCCAACGCGGGTCGTGAGCACTTCGTCCAGCGCGAGGTTCATGCGCGGCGAGACGGGGCGGTCGTGGACGATCTGCCACGAGAAGTCTTTCCACCCGGATGCCGTCACGAGCGCCCGGCGCACGACGGTGCCAACGGACTCGGGCGTGAACCCGAGAAGCTGCGCACCTTCGGGGAGCGCCGAGCGGACCGCCGCAGCGATCGTGGGGACATCGGCTTCGGCGGGAAGACCCGACACCGCCTCGTTGATCGCGACGAGGGCATCGTCCGGCTCGAGGAAGAAGTCGCCCGCGAGGCGCACGTTCGCCAGGCGCCCGGCTTCGACATCCAGGTCGACGACGACGAGCTTCCCGCCCGGGACCTTGTACTCAGCGTGCATGGAACCAGCCTAGGAGGAGCCGCGCACCGTCAGTCGCGGACGGGAAAGCGGGCATCCAGCCACGCCAGAAGATCGGCGCGAACCTCGGCTTGCTGAGCCTCGTTGAAGATCTCGTGCCGCGCTCCCGGGTAGACGAGCGTGGTGACATCGGTGAACCCCGAACGGGTGCGGTAGGCATCCGCGAGCCGGTGGTTGCTGCGCGGACCCCCAACGGTGTCCTCGCGCCCGACCATGATGAGGGTCGGCACATCGTGCTCGAGGTGACGAGCCGGCTTCCCGATCAGACGGAGTGTGTCGAGGGGACCGAAGAGCTTTGCCAACGGTGTCGAGGTCGTCAGCGGATCGGCGAGGAACTCCTCGGCGACTGCCGGGTCGGTCGAGAGCCATTCCATGCCGTTGGCATTCGGACCCTGCCACGGCGCGTTCAGATCACCCGAGTTCAGCGATCCCGGCCAACGCAGCGCCGACCCGCTCAGGATGAGTCCGTCGATCGCCGCGGCATGACGGTTAACCAGGATCTGCGCGAGGAACGAGCCCCACGAGTGACCGAGCAGGATCAAGGGAAGATCCGGATGCTCCGCCCTGGCCATCTCGCTGAGCTGCCAGACCGCGTCGATCGTCGCGCGCAAGCCACCGGGGCCGAGGCGACCGAGACGTTCGCTGCTGCCGTGCTGGCGCATGCCGGTGCGGCCGTGGCCGCGATGATCGTCGGCGTAGACGATGAACCCGGCATCCGTGAGTGCACGGATCACTGCACCATAGCGGCCGGCGTGCTCGCCCACGCCGTGCAAGAGATGAACGACGCCGCGGGGAGTGGTGACAGGGGTGGCGAGGTCGTAGACGATCTCGACACCGTGCACGTCGGTGTACTCGGGCATGCCGGAAGCTTAGCGAGCCAGAGGCAGGCTGATGCGAGATGCCTCTTGCGTCGACCAATTAGCTAGATAAGCTAGCGACATGCAGAATCGTCGCTGGCTCGGCCTCGTTTTCATCAGCATTGCCGTCTCACTGATCATCGTCGATTCGACGATCGTCAACGTCGCTATCCCGGCGATCGTCGACGACCTCGGCATTACCTCCACCCAGGTGCAGTGGGTGCAAGAGGCCTACACCCTGGTCTTCGCATCGCTCCTGCTCGTGTTCGGATCACTGGCAGACCGCTTCGGTCGCCGCCGCATCATGCTGCTCGGCGTCGTGATCTTCGTCCTCTCGTCCATCGCCGCAGCCTTCGCGCCCACCGGAGACCTGCTGATCCTCGCGCGCCTGGTCCAGGGCATCGGCGGTGCGATGATCCTCCCGACCACCCTGTCGCTGATCAACGCCACGTTCCGCGGCCGCGAGCGCGGGATCGCCTTCGCTGTCTGGGGATCGACGATCGGTGGAATGGCAGCAGTCGGGCCGCTGCTGGGCGGATGGCTGACCACCGCGTTCTCGTGGCGCTGGGCGTTCGGCATCAACATCCCGCTCGGCATCCTGATCATCATCGGCGTGCTGCTGACGGTCGCCGAGTCGCGCGACGAGAACACGCGCTCGATCGACCTCATCGGCGGCGCGCTCTCGTTCATCACGTTCGGTGCCCTCGTCTTCGGCCTCATCGAGGGCCGGACCCTGGGATGGTGGGCCACCGACGGCGACTTCACGATCGGGTCCTGGACATGGCCGTGGGCGCTATCTCCGGTACCGGTCGCGTTCCTCATCGCGATCCTCGGCGCCGTCGCCTTCATCGCGTGGGGCATCCACCGCGAGCGCACGGGCCGGGTCTCACTCCTCTCGTTCAGCCTCTTCCGCATCGGTACCTTCCGAAACGGCAACATCGCCGCGATGCTCGTCTCGCTCGGCGAGTTCGGCATCATCCTCTCGCTCCCCCTGTGGCTGCAGTTCGTCCTCGGGTTCGACGCGCTGCAGACCGGGCTCATCCTGCTGGCCCTCGCGGGCGGGTCGTTCGTCGCCAGCGGAGCAGCAGCCGGCGCGAGCTCGCGCATCCCGGCGGTCTGGGTCGTGCGCGTCGGCCTTGCCGCCGAGATCATCGGCGTGGTGTGGGTCGGGCTCGTCATCGCCCCGGATGCCGCGTGGGGCTGGCTCATCCCCGCCCTGTTCGTCTACGGCTTCGGGGTGGGCCTTGCCACGGCCCAGCTCACCGGCGTGATTCTCGTGGACGTCCCCGTCGAACGCAGCGGCCAGGGTTCGGGCACGCAGTCGACTGCCCGCCAGATCGGCTCTGCGTTGGGCATCGCGATCCTCGGCACCGTCCTGTTCACCAGCACCGCCGGCATCCTCACCTCGAGCCTCGAAGACCAAGGGATGCCCAGCGACCAGGCAGACCAGATCGTGACGGCCGTGGTTCAAAGCGCCGGCGGCGCGATCGCCCAGCTCGAGCAGTCGCCGGCGACGTCGGCTGCCGCGGATGCCGCAAAGACCGCCTTCTCGGACGGCACGCGGTACGCAGCGTTCACGGCTGCCGGGTTCTTGGCCATCGGTTTGGTCGCCACCCTCGCTCTCCCCTCCCGCCGCCCCGACGAGGCGACCGGGCGGGAGAGCACCACGAGGGCAAGCGATTAGCTGAGGAGGTCGGCCGGAGCGATCCACACCGTCGACTCGCCCGGAACCTCGCCGCGGGCATGGTCTGCCGTGGCGAGCACGACGGCCGCGGCATCCGTAGCGTCGAGCACGTACGGCTCCGAGCCGAAGTTGGTGATCACGTGCCAACCGTTCGGCCGCGCAAAGCGCAGCACGTCGCTGCGCCCCGTCTCGATCCACTCGAGGCTCTCGGCAGTCTCGAGTCGGCGGCGTGCGTGAGATGGTCGCCTTCGACCACGTCGAGGGCATGGGCGGCGCCGGCGGTCTCGGCATCCGGGCGACGCGCCTGGCGGCGCACGCCATCGCGTCGGGCGAGGTGAGTCCGAGCAGTCGGCTCGGGGCGCTCACTGCCGACCACCTGGACGGACGCACCGTCCTCTCGATATCTTTAGCATGACTAATGAGCTAGGCTAAAGACATCGTGACCGCCTCCGCATCGCATCCTGATTCACACCCCCTCGCCAGTGACGCCGCACAGTTACGCATCGGCGTGTTTCGGTTTGCGCGGCGGATGCGCACGGAGCGTTCGGTCGACTCGATGAGCGACGGTCAGTTCGCGGTTCTCGCGGGCCTGTATCTGCACGGGCCACGCACGCTCGGCCAACTCGCGGAGCGCGAGCGGGTCTCACCGCCGTCGATGAACCGCACGGTCAACTGCCTGCAGGACGCCGGGTACGTCGAGCGGTCGGCAGATGACAGCGACGGTCGCAAGGTCGTCATCACGATCACCGATGCCGGGCGCTCCGTGGTCGACGAGACGACCCGGCGCCGAGACGCGTGGGTCGAGACAGTACTCGCGGACGTCAGCGAACACGACCGGATGGCGCTGGCTGCCGCCGCCGAGATTCTGCAGCGGCTGGCGGCGCAGTGAGCACGATGTTCCGGTCCCTCGGGATCTTCAACTACCGCGTCTGGTTCATCGGAGCCCTGGTATCGAACATCGGCGCCTGGATGCAGTCCACCGCGCAGAACTGGGTGGTCCTCACCGAATTGACCCCCGGCGACGCGGGCGCAGTCGGAATCACGATGGCTCTCCAGTTCGGTCCGCCCCTCGTGCTGGTCGGACTCACGGGCTGGGCAACCGACCGGTTCGAGAGACGCCACATCCTTCTTGCAACACAGGGCGTGTCGCTCCTTCTTGCCACGGCGATCGGCATCCTCATCCTCACCGGCGCCATGACCCTCCCGCTCATGTATGCGTTTGCCCTGGGGCTCGGGATCGTCGCCGCCTTCGACAATCCGGCGCGCCAGGCTTTCGTCTCCGACCTCGTCACGAAAGAGAACACCAGCAACGCCGTGGCACTGAACTCGGCGTCCTTCAACGCGGCCCGGATGATCGGCCCCGCTGTCGCGGGCCTGTTCATCGTTCTGGTCGGTACCGGCTGGATGTTCCTCGTCAATGCGCTCACGTTCCTTGCCACCATCGGCGCACTCCTGGCGATGCGCCGACACGAACTCACGCCCCGCGCTGTCACCCACGGCCGCTCCCGCCTCTCAGACGGGTTCCGATACGTCGCCACCCGACCCGATCTGATCGTGGTCTTCATCGTCGTGTTCCTCGTCGGTGCGTTCGGCATGAACTTCCCGATCTACGCCTCCACGATGGCGCTCGAGTTCGGTGCGGGAGCCGACGGCTTCGGTCTGCTGAACTCGGTCCTTGCGATCGGATCACTGACGGGCGCCCTGCTCGCCGCCCGCCGCGACCGCGCTCGAGTTCGCGTTGTGATCGCCGGAGTTCTTGGATTCGCGGTGGCATCAGCAGTCTCGTCGGTCATGCCGACCTACGCCCTGTACGCGGTGACACTGGTGTTCACCGGGTTCACTGTCGTCACCATCCTCTCGACGGCCAACGGGTATGTGCAGGCCACGACTGACGCCCACCTGCGCGGCAGGGTACTCGCGATCTACGTCGCCATCCTGCTCGGAGGCACCCCGGTGGGAGCGCCGATCGTCGGGTGGGTCGCCGACGAACTCGGTCCGCGCGCCGCCATCCAGCTGGGGACCCTCGCGGCGCTCATCGCCGCTGCGATAGCGATCACCTGGCTCGTCTGGTCGGGGCGAGTGCACCGCGGTGGCAGGCTCCGTCTGCGACTTGACGAGACGCGCCCGCTCTCGATCGTCACTCAGCCGATAGCGCAGGCTCCCGCACGGAACTGAGGTCGGCGATCGACTCAGAACACTCATGCAGGGCATCCCCCCTATCGAGCACGTTGCGATCGATCAACCAGTCCCGACTACCCTCGAACAGTGATGACCTCACGCCACACGATCCACCAGACGAGCGTCATCGCGGCGCTGCTCGACGGTGTCTACGATGGCGAAACCACCGTCGGCAGCCTTCGCCGCCGCGGTGACTTCGGAATCGGCACCTTCGAAGGCCTCGACGGCGAGCTCATCCTTCTCGACGACACCTGCTACCGCATCCGCGACGACGGTACGGCGACGGTGGCCGCCGATGGCGAAGGGGTGCCGTACGCCGTCGTGACGCGCTTCGAGCCACACCTCAGTTTCGAGATCACCGGGCGGCACACCCGGGCAGAAGTCACCGCGCTCATCGACGAGAAGCTCGGGTCGGCGAACTACATGTACGCGGTGCGGGTCGACGGCGTCTATGAGCGGATGACGGTGCGTGCCGTTCATGTCCAGCAGCAGCCCTACCGCCCACTCGTGCAGGCGACTGCCGAGCAGAAGGTGACGGAGTTCACCGACGTATCGGGCACTGTCGTGGGGTTTCGAACGCCCGCGTTCGAGGAAGGCCTGTCAGTTCCTGGCTACCACGCCCACGTGCTGCTCGATGAGCGCCGCAGCGGCGGACACGTGCTCGATCACGTCATGCTGCACGGCCGGGTGCAGGTGTGCGTGGGCACGGATCTGCATCTCGAGCTCCCCCGCACCCCCGAGTTCGCCCAGGCAAACCTCGACCCGGAAGACCTGCGCGAACAGGTCGACCGGGCCGAGTCCTGAGGAGGTCGATCAGCGCACGCTCACGGATGTCGTGACCGGCGTCGGATTGGCGAAGAGGTCGAGCACAGGACAGTGCGCGTCGACGACCTCGCGCAGGCGCTCGTAGTCGGCAGCGCTCGCCGTGCCGCTCACGTCGATCGCGACCCGAACCGCAGAGAAGCCGGGGCGCACCGTCTCGTCCTTGCCGAACAGTCGAGCAGCGTCAAGGTCGCCTTCGGCAGTGACCTCGATGTGATCCAGCGGAATTCCGAGCGCGTGAGCGTAGAGGCGGAAGACGACAACCTGACAGGCGGCGATCGCGCCCAGCGCGTACTCGACGGGGCTGGCAGCAGCATCGTCACCGGCGAGCGCGGCAGGTTCGTCGATCACGAACTCGTGTCCTCCGGCACGGATGCGGGTCGCAACGGCTCCCTCGCCGGTGCCGCGAACGCGATAGGTGAGATGGGCTGCGGTGCGGTCAGCGTCGATCCGCGCTCCCCACGCGGATGCCGCAGCATCCAGGCGCGACGCACGCTCGGTAGCAAGGTCATCAGAGGTCGGGGTGAGAGTTGTCATGCCGCGACGTTAGACCCTCGACACAATCCGGAAAACTCAGCACGACACGCACCGTCATGCACCGTCACGGACCGACATCCACCGTCACGGACCGACATCCACCGTCACGGACGGTCGTGCAGTGTCAGATATCGTCACACCACTGCCCTGACGACGCCGGCTGCGGGGAGCAGCACATCGTCGATGAGCGAGATGAGAAACTCCCGCGTAATCGGCTCGCGCTGCGCGAGCGTGCGAAACGACGACATCGCTGGCATGAGTGCCGCGAGGCGATCGACGTCGATGTCGGGGCGAGTCTCTCCACGGCCGCGCGCGCGCTCCAGCAGAATGCGGTTCGCCGCGATGCGCGGTTGCAAAATTGCCGCATACGCTGTGCGCGCCAGCTCGGGCTCCCGGGACATGAGGGAGAGGATCCCGCCCATGACATGCATCTTCCGATCGGAATCGGCAGCCGACGGCGCTCGTACGAGGGCGATGAGGTCACCGCGCAGCGTCCCGGTATCGGGCAGCTGCGCGGGGTCGAGATCGCGTTTCTTCATGCATGCCACGGCGTCGATGACGAGGTCAGCCTTCGACGGCCACCGTCGGTAGACCGTCGCTTTGCCCGCCCCCGCCCGCGCCGCGACCATGTCGATGGTCATCCCGTCGAAGCCCTGCTCAGCAAGGACCTCGATCGTCGCCTCGAGGATGTCAGCATCCCGAGACGCGTCGCGGGGGCGTCCCAGTCGCGCCCCGGCGCCGGCCGGCTGCGTCGCCTGCGGATCCATCGCACTCCCTCGTTGTCGAACACCCCCAGTCTACTTCAGGAACTGTTCATTTCCGATACTCTAGAGTTTCGTATACGCTAACGCCGTGACGACTCCCGACATCTCTTCACCGACGACCCCCGCCACCCGCCGCTGGTGGACGCTCGGCACCGTGGCCATCGCCCAGCTCATGGTCGTGCTCGACGCGACGGTCGTGAACATCGCGTTGCCCGCCGCGCAAGCCGACCTCGGGTTCTCCGACGGTGACCGCCAATGGGTCGTGACCGCTTACTCCCTCGCCTTCGGCAGCCTCCTGCTGCTGGGCGGCCGCCTCTCAGACCTCATCGGACGCAAACTCGCCTTCCTCATCGGCCTGGTCGGGTTCGCGGCCGCCTCGTTGCTGGGTGGTCTTGCCGTGTCGTTCGAGATGCTCGTCGCCGCCCGCGCGCTGCAGGGTGTGTTCGCGGCCCTCCTGGCACCCACCGCCCTTGCCGTGTTGACGACGACCTTCACGATCCCGCGGGAGCGATCCCGCGCGTTCGGCGTCTTCGGCGCGATCGCCGGCGCGGGAGGCGCTGTGGGCCTGCTCCTCGGCGGCTTCCTCACCGAGCAGTTCGACTGGCGGTGGAACCTCACGATCAACGTCTTCTTCGCGGCGATCGCCTTCGTCCTGGCCCTGGTGTTCGTTCCCGCCGCATCACGGCAGGGTCCGCGCCCCCACCTCGACATCCCCGGCACCCTCCTGGCATCTGCAGGACTGTTCGCCCTCGTCTTCGGCTTCTCCCACGCCGAGTCGGACGGGTGGGATGCCCCGCTGACCTGGGGCTCGCTGGTCGCCTCGGCAGTGCTCCTGGTCGCGTTCGTGATCTGGCAACGCGTCACGACGCATCCGCTGCTCCCGCTTCCCGTGGTCGTCGACCGCAATCGCGGCGCATCCTTCCTGTCGGTCATGATCACCGGCGCAGGGATGTTCGGGGTCTTCCTGATCGTGACCTACTACTTCCAGCTGTCGCTCGCGTACACCCCGATGCAGACCGGCGTCGCCTTCCTCCCGATGATCGTGATGCTCGTCATCGCCGCGCAGCTCAGCACGAACCTGTTGCTGCCGCGGCTGGGGCCGAAGATCCTCGTGCCCGCGGGGATGCTGATGGCTGCCATCGCGATGGTGCTGTTCACGCGGCTCGATGTCGACAGCGCGTACCTCGACGCCCTCCCAGCCTTGCTCACGCTCGGCTTCGGTATGGGAACGATCATGCCCGCTGCGATCCAGACGGCAACCCTCGGGGTCGACCGCCGATACGCCGGCGTGTCCTCCGCCATGGTCAACACCAGCCAGCAGGTCGGCGGCTCCATCGGAACCGCGCTGCTGAACACCCTCGCCGCGACGGCCTTGGCCGACTATGTCGCCGCCAACCAGCCGGCATCCGATGCCGTGCTCGCTGACGCAGCTGTGCACAGCTACACCGTCGCGTATTGGTGGAGCGCGGCCTTCTTCGCGGGCGGCGCGATCATCGCGGCGTTCCTGTTCCGACGGAAGCGCTTCTCGGTGGCGAGCGCTTTCCACACCGACTCGACCGAGGCACCGGCTCTCGCCCACTGATGCGGGCCAGATCACCCGCGGGGTTCACGCCTCGCGGGTGATCGTCACCTTCACCGACATGTCGCTCTTGAACGGCCCGGCATAGACGCCCCGAACCGGCGGCACGTCGTTGTAGTCGCGGCCGCGTCCAACCAGGACGTGGCGGTCTCCGATCTCGGTGTTGTTCGTGGGGTCGAAGCCCTCCCACGATCCCGCGAACCATTCGACCCAGGCGTGCGACTCCCCCTCGACGGGAACGCCGACCTCGGCATTCACGTTCGGGTGCAGATAACCCGAGACGTAGCGCGCGGGAATGCCCACCTCTCGAAGCGCGCCCAGCACGATGTGCGCGATGTCCTGACAGACCCCCTTGCGCGCCTCCCACGCTTCTGCCCCTGTGGAATGCACGCCGGTCACACCGTGGACGTACTCGACGGCATCCCCGATGGCCATCGCGATGGCGTGGGCGGCCTGGCCGGGCTGATCGTGTTGCGCGGCAATCGCCCGGGCGATCTCGGCCACCTCCGGATGAGGCTTGGTGCGTGAAGTCTGGCCGAGCTGCTCGACGACCTCGACCGAACGCGCCGCCTCCCGGCGGAGCTGATCCCAGGTGATGTCGGTGTGCTCGATCGGACGCGGGCGCACCTCCACGAGGGACCGCGCGGTGAGGGTCAGTGAGGCGTGAGGGGAGAGGATGTCGAACGAGGTCACGCGCGTGCCGAAGTAGTCGACGTACTGATTGACCGAGGTCGACGGTTCGATGTCGAGCGATGCACTCAGCACGAACTGGCTGTCGGTGGAACCTGGCAGCATCCGCGCCTCGTTGTAGGACGCCGAGACGTCGCCCTGGTAGGCGAAGGCCGTCTGGTGTTCGATGCGCAGGCGCTTCATGAGATCTCTCCGATCCAGCTCGGTTCGGCCTGCGTCGGGAAGAAGCGCTGGCGGATCGCCTCCGATGCCTCGCGGGTGACGACCTGCACGCGCTCCATCTCTTCCGGAAGGTCGCTGAGGATGTCGGCCACGGGCTTGTACTCGAGCTCGTTGCGAATCCGTCCGAGCGCGCGCAGCACACTGTTGGAGTGTCCGACCCTGTCGGCCCGCGGGTCGATGGCCGACATGCACGCCTCCGCCTGCTGGATCGAGTAGATGATCGAGCGCGGGAAGAGGCGGTCCAAGAGCAGGAACTCGGCGGCGTTACGCGCACTCGGGATGCCCCGGTAGGTGCGCAGGTACGCCTCGTATGCGCCGCACGAGCGCAGAATCGTCGTCCACGACGGGCCGGATGCCTCGGTCAGGGATCGCGTGGCGAGCAGCCGCGCGGTCATGTCTGCGCGCTCGATGCTGCGGCCGAGCGTGAAGAACTGCCACGACTCGTCACGGCTCGTCGAGGAGTCGACGATTCCCACCGCGAGCGCTGCGCGTTCGCGCGCCCACTGGAAGAAGTCGTGCACCTTGTCGGTCTGCAGGCGCCGCGGCATCCGGGAGTTGGTGGTGTTCAGGCACTCCCAGAGTTCGGTCGAGACGATCTCACGCGCCCGACGTGCGTTTTCGCGGGCGGATGCCACCGAGTAGGCGATGCTCGACGGGTTCATCCGGTCGACGGCGAGCCGCTGCAGGACATCGTCACGCCCGACGAACTCCAGTCCATCCGGTGGAACGGATCCCATGACACTCAAGAGCGACCGACACGCAGTGTCTTCGTCGATCCACGGATCTTCCAGCAGCAGCTGCAGATGCACGTCCAGGATCCGGGCGGTGCCGTCGGAGCGCTCGATGTAGCGACCGATCCAGAAGAGGCTCTCGGCAATGCGGCTCAGCATGACGCACCGTCCTCAGCCTGCTGCTGCTGTTGCTCCTGCTGTTCGGTGTGCGTCCGGGGACGATCCTGCGGCGAGTGCGTCGGCTCGGTCTGCTCGGGATAGACGATCGGGATCGCCTCGGTGACGGACGCCTGATCGGCGACGAGCCCGGCAAGCCCGTGACCCTGCCCATACTCGACGTGGGTCGGCGCGTCGCCTCCGACGATCCAGGTGTCCTTCGATCCGCCGCCCTGGCTCGAGTTGACGACAAGCTGTCCTTCGGGAAGCGCCACGCGGGTGAGACCGCCCGGGAGCACCCACACCTCGTCGCCGTTGTTGACGGCGAACGGACGCAGGTCTGCGTGCCGTGGCCGCACACCGTCCTCAACGAGAGTCGGGATGGTCGAGAGCATGACGACCGGCTGCGCGATCCAGCCGCGGGGGTCGGCAAGCAGGCGCTTGCGGAGCTTCTCGAGCTCGGCAGGCGAGGCATCCGGGCCGACCACCAGACCCTTGCCGCCGGAGCCGTCGACCGGCTTGACGACGAGCTCGTCCAGCCGGTCGAGAACCTCCTCGAGAGCGTTCGGGTCCTCGAGGCGCCAGGTGTCGACGTTTTTGAGGATCGGCTCTTCCGCGAGGTAGTAGCGGATGAGGTCGGGCACGTAGGTGTAGAGCAGTTTGTCATCGGCGACGCCGTTGCCCACGGCGTTGGCGATCGTGACGTTGCCCAGGCGAGCCGCCAGCAGCAGGCCCGGAGCTCCGAGCATAGAGTCGGCGCGGAACTGCAGCGGGTCAAGGAAGTCGTCGTCGACCCGCCGGTAGATGACGTCGACGCGCTGCGGTCCGCGGGTGGTGCGCATGAAGACCTTGCCGCCGATGCAGACGAGATCCCGACCCTCGACGAGCTCGACGCCCATGAGCCGGGCCAGCAGTGTGTGCTCGAAGTACGCCGAGTTGTAGACGCCGGGAGTGAGGACGACGACGTTGGGGTCCTCGATGCCGGGGGGTGCCGAAGCGCGCAGCGCCCCGAGCAGTTTGTTGGGGTAGTCGCCGACCGGGCGCACGCGCATGGACACGAACAGCTCGGGGAGGGTCTGGGCCATCACTCGCCGGTTCGAGATGACGTAGCTCACACCGGATGGCACACGGACGTTGTCTTCGAGCACCCGCATCTCGCCGTGTTCGTCGCGGATGAGGTCGATCCCCGACACCTGGATGCGGACACCGTTGGCACTGTGGATCCCGGCCGCTTGGCGGTAGTAGTACTGCGAGGACGCGATCAGGGCCGCCGGCAGCACACCGTCGCGCACGCAGTGCTGGCGACCGTAGGCGTCGTCGAGGAACGCTTCGAGCGCGCGGACGCGCTGCGAGACTCCAGCCTCCACGCGCGACCACTCGTCGTAGGGGATGACACGGGGCACGGCATCCAGCGGGAACGGGCGCTCCTCACCCGCGAAGTCGAACGTGACGCCCTGTGCGAGGTAGGAACTTGCCAGCGACTCGGTGCGGCCGCGCAGCTCCTCCTGGGTCATCTGCGCGAGCGCCTGGTAGAGCTCGCGATACGCCCGTCTCGACTCGGCGGAACCGTCCTTGGCCGGCGCAGACGCGAACATCTCATCGAACGGCGGGACGCCCGACGAGGTCTTCCGCGTCGATGCGGTGGAGCCGTATCCGTCGAACAGGTCACCCATGGGTTGAGCCTAGTCGGGGCCGTGTTGCACGGATGTTTCCTTCTTTCGGATTCCTTACGAACGGGCCGCACCCCCTCCGAACGCGGTTAGCCTCGGGGACGTGGGTGACACCCGACACAGGCAAGACACCGCCGTCGCCGCTCTCGCAGGAGCCGCCGCGGCGATCCTGGGCGCGGGCCTCGGGGAACTGTCAGCGGCCCTCCTCGCTCCGTCGTCCAGCCCCTTCGCCGTCGTCGGCGGAGCGATCATCGATGCAGCGCCCCCGTGGGGCAAGGATCTTGCGATCGCCCTGTTCGGCACGAATGACAAGATCGCGCTGCTCACGGGCATCGGGATCGTGCTCGTGCTGCTGGCCGGTGTCGCCGGCATCCTGCAGCTGCGCAAGCCCCCGTGGGGTCTGGTCATCCTCGGTGCGTTCGGCGTCGTGGGCGCTGTCGTCGCCCTCACGCGCAGCGACACGAGCGGCATCGCGTGGCTTCCCTCTGTCATCGCGGGCGTCGTCGCGGTCGTGGCGCTGCACTCGCTCATCCGAGTGCTGCGACGGAGCATGCCTCGGGATGCCGCCTCCACGGACACCGATGCCGACACCCGGCCGAGCCGCCGCCAGGCACTCGTCTGGATGGGCGGTGCAACCGCCGTCGGCATCGTCGCGGCAGTCGCCGGAAACCTCGCCCGCGGTGGCGCCCGCGCCGTGACGACGGTGCGGGAGGCGTTGAAGCTGCCGACCCCCGCGACGACCGCGCCGGCGATCCCCGCGGGCGCAGAGCTCGACATCGACGGGATCTCGCCTCTCATCACCCCGAACGCCGACTTCTACCGCATCGACACGGCGCTCGTCGTTCCCCAGATTGACCCCGCGACCTGGAGTCTGCGCATTCACGGCATGGTCGAGGAAGAGGTCGAACTCACCTGGGACGAGCTGCTCGCGCTCCCGCTGGAGGAGAGCACGACGACCCTGACGTGCGTCTCCAACAACATCGGCGGCGACCTCATCGGCAATGCCGTGTGGCTCGGCTATCCGATCCGCGAACTGCTCGCCAGGGCGCGCCCGACGGCGGATGCCGACATGGTGCTGTCGACCTCGGTCGATGGGTTCACCGCCGGGACGCCGCTGGAAGCGCTGACCGATGACCGCAACGCGATCCTCGCGATCGGCATGAACGGAGAACCTCTTCCTCCCGAGCATGGGTTTCCGGTGCGGATGGTCGTGCCAGGCCTGTATGGCTACGTGTCGGCCACGAAGTGGGTCGTCGATCTCGAGGTCACGCGATTCGATCGGGCCGAGGGGTACTGGACGCCGCGCGGCTGGTCGGAGCTCGGCCCCATCAAACTGCAGTCCCGCATCGATGTCCCGCGGTCGGGCGTGACCGTGCCGGCAGGCCAGACCGTCATCGCCGGCGTGGCGTGGCAGCAGCACGTCGGGGTCGCCGGCGTCGAGGTGAAGATCGATGACGGCCCGTGGCAGCAGGCCGAGCTTGCTACCGCGGTCTCGGATGACACCTGGGTGCAGTGGAGCATCCCGTGGAACGCGACGGATGCCGGTCAGCACACCATTCGCTGCCGCGCCACCAACGTGGACGGCCAAACCCAGACGTCCGACCAGGCCCCGCCCGCTCCCGACGGCGCAACCGGCTGGCACACCATCATCGCCAACGTCGCCTAATCGGCATCCTCATCGCGCGAGACTGCACTCTGCCCGCGAAACCGCGCTCGGAGCGAACGGTTTCGCGGGCACGTTGCAGTCTCGCGTTGCAGCGGCGGGCGGGGGCGGTCAGGCCGCGAGGACGAATCGCAGCTGCTCGACTGCCCAGTCGATCTCGGTGGCGCGGATGACCAGTGGTGGCGCGATCCGGATGGTCTGGCCGTGCGTGTCCTTGACGAGCACGCCGCGGGCCAGGAGTCGCTCGGCAACCTCACGGCCGGTTCCGACCCGCGGATCGATGTCGATGCCAGCCCAGAGGCCGGCGACCCGAACGGCGGTGACCCCGTGGCCGACGAGGTCCGCGAGGCGCGATGCGAGGTGCTCCCCGAGCGCGCGCGCCCGCTCCTGGAACTCACCGGTCGAAAGCATCTCGACGACCCGCTCACCGATGGCCGCGGCCAGCGGGTTCCCCCCGAAGGTCGACCCGTGTTCGCCGGAACGGATGACGCCCAGTACGTCGGCGTTTGCCACGACAGCCGACAGGGGCAGGATGCCGCCACCGAGCGCCTTTCCGAGCAGGTAGATGTCGGGGACGACCTGTTCGCGGTCGCACGCGAAGGTCTCGCCCACGCGGCCGAGCCCTGACTGGATCTCGTCGGCGATGAGCAGCACGTTGTGGCGATCGCAGATCTCGCGAACCTCCCGCAGGTAGCCCTCCGGCGGCACGATGACGCCGGCCTCACCCTGGATCGGCTCGAGAAGAACCGCCGCCGTGTTCTCGTCGATGGCTGCCTCGATGGCCGCAGCATCCCCGAACGGAACCTGCGCGAAGCCGCCGCTGTAGGGGCCGAAAGCGTCGCGCGCGGCTGGATCGTCGGAGAAGCCGACGATCGTGATGGTGCGGCCGTGGAAGTTCCCTCCCGCGACGATCACGCGCGCGGCATCCGTGGGGATGCCCTTGGCCCGATACCCCCACGCGCGCGCGACCTTGATGCCGGTCTCGACGGCCTCGGCGCCGGTGTTCATGGGCAGCACCATGTCTTTGCCGGCGAGCTTCGCAAGCGCCGCAGCAAACGTTCCGAGCTTGTCGTTGTGGTAGGCCCGGCTCGTGAGTGTCAGCCGTTCCAGCTGCTCCCGCGCCACCGCCAACAGAGCCGGATGCCCGTGGCCGAAGTTCAGCGCCGAGTAGGCCGACAGCAGGTCGAGGTAGCGCTTGCCCTCGACATCCGTCACCCACACTCCCTCGCCGCGGGAGATCACGACCGGCAGCGGGTGATAGTTGTGAGCGAGGTGCTCGTCTTCTGCCCGGATGATCTCGAGTGTGGTCGTATCGACGGAGATCTGGTCGGCGCTCATACCGATTCCCGCTTCGCGCGCAGTTCCAGCGTGCAGCACTTGATGCCGCCGCCACCGAGCAGGAGCTCGGACAGGTCGATGAGCACCGGGTTGTAGCCGCGCTCGCGCAGCTGCGCCTCGAACCCGGTAGCGCGTGGGGAGATGAACACGTTGTATCCGTCGCTGGCGGAATTCAGGCCGAACACGGCGCCGTCGGCATCCGAGACGCGGATGGCGTCGGGGAAGCGCTCGGCGAGAATCTGCCGGCTTGCCTCGTCGAAGGCGCCCGGAAGGTAGGCGATGTTCGCGGCATCGGGCCCGCCCTGGGCGGCACCGACGACGGGATCGAGCACCGAGATCGCGGTGTCGAGGTGGTAGAACCGCGGGTCGGTGAGGGTCAGTGACACGACCTCCCTGCCAAAGACATCGCCGACCTCGCGGTGGCTGTCGCCGGTGGAGCGGAAACCGGTGCCGGCGAGGATGACGTCGCCCGCAAGCAGGAAGTCGCCCTCGCCCTCGTTGACTTCCTCGGGGATGACGGTCTCGAACCCTGCGGCACGGAACCAGTCGATGAAGTGGCGCTCCTCGCCGGCGCGCTCGGCGAAGCGGAACTTCGGCGCGTACGCGATGCCGTCGATGATGAAACCACCGTTGGCGGTGTAGACCATGTCGGGCAGCCCCTCGGCGGGGTCAATCAGTTCGACCTGGTGACCGAGCTGCAGGTAGGTGTCGTAGAGCACCTGCCACTGCGCGACAGCCTTGGCGGTGTCGGTGGGCTTCGCGGGCTCCATCCACGGATTGATCGTGTAGCTGACCGTGAAGTGCTCGGGTCGGCACATCAGGTAGCGGCGGCGCTGAGCCGTGCGGGTCGTCGGGGCATTGTGTGCGGGCGTCGTGGTCGTCACGTCGTTCTCCAGGAGAGTGCGGCTGGCGGACGCTGTCCAGAGGCCCGACGGAGCAGAAAGATGCCGACGACACGGGCACGCCGGCATCCATTGTCGCACGATCGCCGCGATCAGCCGAGTCCGTGAGCCCCCCGTCTCCGGTACGCCGTGGCAGCAAAGTCGGATGCCGCGCATCCCCGAAGTGGGATCGCTGAGTCAACTATCTGTCCCTCACGGTCAATTTCGGAGGCTCCCGCTCATTCACCATCGTTCTCACGGACCGCGCGGCGATGCGCGCCGGAAGGAAACGAAGGAGTCTCCGTGACGACGATGTACGCATCTGCCCGCGATCTCGCGCAGGCGATCCGTTCGGGCGAGCTCACCTCCCGCGAACTCGTGGAACAGGCGATCGCGCGCGCCGATGAGGTCGACGGCGCGGTCAACGCGCTCATCTGGCGCAACGACGACGATGCGCTCGCGGCGGCGGATGCGGCGGATGCGGCGATCCGCGCTGGTGATGACGTCGGCCCGTTCCACGGGGTGCCGCTGCCGATCAAGGAGCTCACCTGGGTGGCCGGCCAGCCCGGCACCTTCGGCTCGCTCGGGGTCAGCGACGCACCCCGGCCGATCAACGACCTCGTCGTCGATCGGTTCCTGCAGGCGGGCTTCGTGCTGTTCGGGCGGTCGAACTCCCCGGAGGCCGGGCCGATGTCGGTCACCGAGAACCAGCGCTTCGGCGTCACGCGCAACCCGTGGAATCTCGACTATTCACCCGCCGGATCCTCGGGTGGGGCCGCCGCCGCAGTGGCGGCCGGGATCGTCCCCGTCGCCCATGCCACCGATGGCGGCGGATCGATCCGGATGCCCTCCTCCGCGACGGGCCTCGTGGGACTGAAGCCCTCACGCGGGCGGGTCCCTGCCCGGGTGCCCACGTGGGAGCACTCCATCGTAGAGGGGGTCATCACCCGCCATATCGCCGACACTGCCGCGATCCTCGATGCGATCAGCGCTCCCGACTACACCCTGCCCTACGTCGCCCCGGCGCCGTCGCGGCCGTTCGTCTCGGAGCTCGACAGCGAGGGGCCGCGACTGCGCGTCGGACTGGTGCTCGACACCCCCAGTGGCCTGCCGGTCGACCCGGCCGCGGTCGCCGCCACGCGGGATCTCGCTGCAGCCCTGGAGCACCTCGGTCACTGCGTTGAGCCGGTGCAGCCCCGCATGCACAGCTTCGAGGCGGTCATGGGGTTCGTCGACGTCATCATCAACGCGTGGTTGTGGGCGACGCCGTACGACAACCCCGAACTGGCCGAGCCCTACATCCGCGCGCGCAAGGAGCGCGCCCTCGGACACCACTCCGGCCAGTACGCGATAGCCGCGGCGCGCCTGTACGCCGAGAACGTCGACATCCTCGCCCAGTGGGGCCGCGACTTCGACGTGCTGCTGACACCGACCATGGCGACCCTGCCGCCGCTGGTGGGCACGGTCCTGGCCGAGGCCAACGAACAGTTCGACGGGCCGCGTGAGACAGAGAACCGGATGATCGCCTTCACGGCGTTCGCCAACATCACCGGTCAGCCGGCGATCTCCCTTCCCGTCGGCATGTCGCCGTCCGGGCTGCCCGTCGGCGCACAGCTGATCGGCGGACCCTTCGACGAAGCGACTCTGATCCGCCTCGCGGCATCCGTCGAGCCAGCCTTCGGCTGGACGCAGCTCCGCCCCGATCTCTCGCACGCTCCGGCGTGACACACAGCCACCCCACCACCCACCAGAAAAAGACAAAGGAGCACGTCATGTCCTTGCATCACCACGCAAAGAAGCGCGGTCTGATCGCAGCATCCGCCGCCTTCGCCGCCGTCGCAGCCCTCATCCTGAGCGGCTGTTCCACGACGACCGACACCCCCTCGGCCACGGAGTCCGCCGGCGCGGTCCCCACCGACGTGAGCGCCGCCGTCGCAGCCGCCTACGAGGGCACCTCCGGCCCGTTGCCAACCGAGTCCCCGGAGGTCTCGGCTGGCCACGACGTCTGGATCGTCTCGGCCTACCAGATGGTTCCCGGGCTGGCCTACCTCGCTGAGCAGCTCAGCGCTGCCACCGACACTCTCGGCTGGGAGTCGGAGATCTGCGACGGCCAGAACAACGCCAACAGTGGCTGGGCGAACTGCGTCCGCCAGGGTGTGGCTGCGGGCGCCGACAGCATCGTCCTGCTGAGTGTGGACTGCGCTCCGGTCAAGCAGGCACTCGCCGAGGCCAAGGCCGCCGGCGTCGCGATCGCGGGCATCTCGTCGTTCGACTGTGACGACCCGAGCCAGGGCGCGTCCGAGGCGATGTTCGACACCGAAGTGCAGTACGGCGACGGAATCGACGGCGTCGCCGATTTCTTCGAGAAGAGCGGGCGCCTGCGCGCCGACTACATCATCGAACAGACCGGTGGCAACGCCAAGGTCCTCCACGTGGCGTTTGAGGGCGTCGCGATCGGCGACTACCTGAGCAAGGGCTTCGAAGAGGAGCTTGCCGCCAAGTGCCCGGACTGCGAGATCGTGAACACCGTCTCGATTACTCCCGCCGATATCGCTCAGATGCGCCAGAAGTTTGAGACGGGGCTCTTGCAGGCAGAGGACGCCAACGCGATCGTCGTTGACCTGGGCTTCATGCTTGCCGGCGGCATCCAGCAGTCGATCGTCTCCAACAACGCGGCAGATGGACGCGTCGTCCTCGGGGGCGAGTGCACGCAGGATGAGATCGGCTACCTGCACGACGGCGACGGGATCCAGGCCTGCATCGCGATCTCTAACGGGCGCGCCGCGTGGTCGCTGGCCGACCAGCTCAACCGCTTCTTCAACGGTCAGGAAGCCGTCAAGGACGGGATCGGCTGGACCCTGTTGGATGCCGAGTCGCCGAACCTCCCACCCGCGGGTGAGAACTACGACGGTCCGCTGGACTACCGCGCGGGCTACTCAACGCTCTGGGGCGTCGAGTGAGCTCAGGCTCGCCCACGCTTACGCGTACCGGTGGCCCGGAGCCTGTGCTTCGGGTCACCGGCCTGTCCAAGACGTACGCAACCACGGTCGTCCGCGACGTCACGCTCGACATACGGCCGGGCCGGATCCATGCCCTGCTGGGCGGCAACGGGTCGGGCAAGTCCACGCTGCTCAAGATGATCGCGGGCGTTGTGCCTGCCGACCCCGGCGGCACTCTCACCGTGCAGGGTCGCAGCTACGACTCCCGCGAATACGGTGCCGCGGGCGCAGCGGCAGGCGGGCTGCGCTTCGTGCACCAGGACTTGGGCCTGGTCGATCCTCTGAGCATCGCCGAGAACTTCGCCCTGGCCTCGGGGTACCCGCGCCCCCTCTGGGTCGACGACCGCGCGCTCGTCGCCGATACGACGCGTGAGCTGGCCCGCCACGGCCTTCCCTTCGATGCACGGATGCCGGTGGGGGCGCTGCGGCCGAGCGACCGTACCCGCGTCGCGATCGCCCGCGCGCTGCGCGGAGCCGACCAGACCGGATTGACCCTCGTGCTGGACGAGCCGACCGCGAGCCTTCCCCTCGCCGAGGTCACCTCCCTCCTGAACTCGCTGCGCGCCCTGCGAGAGGCCGGACACGGCATCGTCTTCGTGACTCATCGCCTTGGCGAGGTGCTCGCGGTGGCCGACGACGTCACGATCCTCCGTGACGGCGCCGTGGCAGCATCCGGACCCGTGAGCGACTTCGACGAGCAACGCATTCTCACCGAGATCGCTGGGCACGCACCCCAACGGCTGGTCGCCGACACCCGGGATTTCGCCGGCGAGCCGGTCGTCCTCGCGGTGCGGGATCTGTCGGCGGGCCCCCTGCGCGGGATCGACCTCGACCTCCACGCCGGCGAGATCGTCGGAGTCGCAGGACTCGTCGGTTCCGGACGAAGCTCGATGCTTCGGGCACTGTTCGGCGACCTCCCCTCCCAGGGCGAGGTGCACCTGCACGGCCGACAGCTGCAGATCCGCTCGAGTGCGGACGCCGTCGCCGCGGGGATCGCACTCGTGCCCGAGGATCGGCTCCGCGAAGCTGCCTTCCCTGAGTTCGCGATCTGGGAGAACCTGTCGGCAGCCTCCACGAAGGGCTTCCGCCGGTGGTACGGCTTGTCGGCGCGGGCCGCCCGTCACGCGGCGCCCGCCATCATGCGCGATTTTCGCGTCCGCGCGCACTCTGCGGTGGCGGCACTGTCGAGCCTGTCGGGGGGAAACCAGCAGAAGGTCATTCTGGCGCGGTGGATGCAGCACAGTCCGTCCGTGCTGCTCCTGGACGAACCCACGCAAGGGGTCGACGCCGTCGCCCGCGACGAAATCCACCGCCTGGTGCGCCGCAGCGTCGACGCCGGAGCGACGGCGCTGGTCGTCTCCAGCGACATCGAAGAGCTCGAGCAGCTCTGTCACAGTGTCGTCGTCTTGCAGGAGGGACGAGTGGCCACCCGACTTCGCGGGCACGACGTGCACAGCGACACCATCATCGCCGCGATGCAGCAGGCGCCGCATCCGGCCGAACCCGACCCAGGAATGTGAACGCCATGACCGAGACCCTGCCCCCGTCCACACTCGCCCCCACCTCGACGCTTCCGATCCCTCCCGAGAAGCAGCGGCGCAGCATCGGGGCAACGATCGAGCAGTACGGACTGCTGATCCTCGTGGTCGTCATGATCGTGATCTTCTCGGTGCTGCCCAGCTCGGGTCCGGCATTCCGCAGTGTGTTGAATGTGCAGACCCTCGTGGCCAACCAGTCCGTGGGTCTGATCGTGGCCATCGCACTACTGTTTCCTCTCGCGGCAGGCTTCTTCGACTTCTCGGTCGGCGCCGTCGCGTCGGCCAGTTGCCTCGTACTCGCGGCGACCACGGCCACCTATGGCTGGCCGCTCTGGCTCGGCATCCTCACCGCCCTCGCTTTCGGGCTCGGCATCGGCGCGGGCCTGGGCTGGATGGTCGCGTACCTGCAGGTCAACCCGTTCATCTCTACCCTCGGCGTCGCCACTCTCCTCGGCGGTGTCATCTTCGCTTACACGGGCGGCCTGCAGATCACAAGCGGCATCCCCGAGGCGCTTCCGGTCATCGGGTCGGGCTCGATCGGCGGTATCCCGATCATCGCCATCGTGGCAACAGTGATCGCCGTCATCGCATGGTGGCTCATGTCCAAGACCGTCTTCGGACGCCACCTCTACGCCGTCGGGGCGAACCCGCGCGCGACACACCTGCTGGGAGTCGACGTGCGGCGCGTGCAACTGCTCTCGTTCGTCGCCTCCAGCACGACGGCGGCCGTCGCCGGCATCCTGCTGCTTGCCCGGCAGGGCGCGGCAACCTCCGACAGCGGGATGACGATGCTCTTCCCCGCTCTGACGGCGGTGCTCCTGGGCACGATCGTCATCCATGTCGGGCGCCCCTCGGTTCCGGGCACCGTCATCGGGCTGCTGTTCATCGCGGTGCTCGTGAGCGGGCTGACCCTCTCGGGCGCCCCGGCGTGGGTCGGACAGGTCTTCAATGGTGCAGCGCTGTTGATCGCGGTAGCCTTCGCGAGACTCGCGCGTGGCTCGAAGGCTGCAGCGCGAACCGTATGAGAGGCGGCCCGGCGATGGATGCTGAGAGCGGCCGCCGTGAGGCTCTCATGTTCGGCTGGCTCGAGCCCGACGGTGAGAGATTCGATCGCGCACAGGACACCACCGACGCCATCGTGGTGACGACCCCGGAAGGGCAGGCACTGCCGCAGTTCGGCATCCGATTCCAGATCGGCCGTATCGAAGTGGCGAACATCACGGGCGGGGCGGTGGATGTCGAGCCGCTGCCCACGGCGCGCGAGTGGCGCGGCCTGATCCTCGGCTATCTGCATGCGGGCATGCCTCTCGATCACACAGGAGTCTCGCACCCTGGCACTGTCGGCCGGACAGTTCGTGTTCTATACCGGGGCCCAGCGCTACCGGATCACTGCCGAGGGTCCGCACGAGTTCTTGGTCGTTCGGATCCCGACCGCATCGATCGCCCTGCGCCACAGCCACTTCGCAGACGCGATAGCCACCGACCTTTCAGCCGCTCCCTCGGCGCCCCTGCTTCGCGCACTGCTCGAGGAGCTGTCGCGGCTTGCGGTGCCGCCGAGTCTCGCGGCGGGCGCTCACGTGTCCGACGCGCTCATCGCCGCCGCCCACGCCGTGATCGCCGATTCCCGAGATCCGGGATCGGCAGCGGTTACCTCTCGCTTTCACGCATTCGTGTTGTGGCTTGAGGATCACCTGTCCGAGGACGGACTGAGCGCCGAAGACGTGGCCAACGCACATTTCGTCTCGACGCGGTACGTGCGGCGCGTCTTCGCAGCCAACGGGACGACGGTCTCGGCCCTGATCCGCCAGCGCCGACTCGAGCAGATCCGCAACGACCTGGTCGACCCGGCCTACCGAGACACCCCGATCCGCACGGTCGCCGAGCGGTGGGGACTGGCTGACCCCGCCGTCTTCAGCCGCGCCTTTACACGCCAGTTCGGTCTCTCGCCCCGCCGGTACCGAGCACTCCACATGCGACAGGGGCAACCCGATGCGCGGGACTGGCACCAGCCGGCGATCGAGCCCACGCCAGAGCCCGCCGGCCCGGTCGGAGGCTGAAGCCTCGAGCGGATGCATCCGCCATGACTCTCCGACGGAAGCTGATCTGACCGACCGAAGCGGCTCACTCGACCGTGACGACGACCTTGCCGACGGCATGCCCGGCATCCACGTGTGCAAGGGCATCGCGCGCCGCCGCGAACGGGTAGGTCCGCTCGATCACCGGTCGGATGCTGCCCCGACCTGCCAGCTCCAGCAGCTGCGCCAGGATCTCGGGCTTCGCGGCGGCGGCAAGCGAACGGATGCGGCGAGCACGGCGTGACACGAAGGCGGCTTTCAGCATCCGTCCCATCGGGCCGAGGATCTTTCCGCCAGCGCCCGAGACGAGCACGACGGTGCCGCCCTCTCGCAGCAGCCCCTGGAGTTCGGTGAGCGGGGCGGTGCCGGCGATGTCGATCACCGCGTCGAAGGATCCCGCGGGAAGCTCGGGAGATCCCGGCTGCACCCGCGTGTAATCGAACGCGTGGCCGGCCCCGAGGTCTGCCACGAGATCGAGCGCCCGCTCGCCGGCCAGTGCCCACACCTCGGCGCCGCGCTGGGCGGCAAGCTGCACGGTGAAGGTGCCGACCCCTCCCGCCGCACCGATCACGAGCACGCGGCTGCCGGAAGCGACGTGCGCGGCATCCAGGGCCTGCACTGCTGTTCCGCCTGATACGGGCAGCGCGGCGGCGAGCTGCGCCGAAACGTCGGCGGGCCGGGCTACTGCTCGGGCGGCAGGCATGATCGCGTACTCGGCTAGACCCCCGCCGACGCCGATCTCGGCCACCACCTCGTCATCGATCCGAAAGCCCGTCACCCCGGGTCCGACCGCGACCACCGTGCCCGCGACATCCATTCCTCGCGTGCGAGCCCGGGGGCGACGGATGCCGAACGCGAGCCGCACGAGGTACGGGTCGCCGCGCATCAGGCGCACGTCTCCGGCGTGGATGCCGCACGCTCGTACGCGGACGAGAAGGTCAGTGGCGCCCGGTGTGGGCACGGGGAGCTGATCGGACACGACAACCTCGGGTCCGCCATAGCTGTGCTGGAGCCACGCGGGCATCGTGGTCGCGGGCGTCGAAGAACCCGGGGCGGATACGTTCTCGGTCATGCTGTCGCTCCGTCTGCGGCATCCGTCGGGTACTGGAAGAGGTCGTCGATCGCGACTCCGAACAGTCGCGAGAGTTGAAAGGCGAGTTCGAGGGAGGGCGAATACTTGCCCTGCTCGATCGCGATAAGCGTTTGGCGGGTGACCCCGATGCGCCGCGCCACCTCGGCCTGCGTCATCCCGGCAGCCTCACGGGTCGCGCGAATGGTGTTGGTGATTCTCGTCGGCTTGACCATTACGGCATCCCCCGGCGATACACGACGATGCGGGCGATGCCGCCGATGAAGGCGGAAAGGAAGAAGCCGGCGAAGACCGCGTTGCCGATCCAGAACCACTCGGCCTGCACCATCGCGAGGATGAGGGCTGCCAGCCCGCCGATAACCATGAACGCCTGTCCGACCCGGTCGCCGAGATGCTCGATCTCCCGGTCGCGCTGATCGGCACGGTGTTCCTCGTCGGGGTCACGCATGCCCGCGCCGATTCCCCACAGGATGCTGATCACAATCGAAACCACGATGGCCCCGACGATCGTCCAGACCATCGGCCACTGCCAGGCGATCTCACCCACGGGCAGTGACCACACCTGTGGCAGCACCAGCGCCAGGTACACGATGGTCCCGACGGCGCTCGCGATCAGTTGCGACCAGGTGTTTCTCTCGACGTACCCCATGTCGACTCCTCATTGCTTGAATGTATAGAATCTTTGACATCACTGAGCGTAGAGTCGCGCGGTATTCGTGTCAAGTTTTCTTTACATGTCGCGGGTTGGCGTGTGGACTCCGTCGGATGCCGAGTCCCCTGTCGGACTGATCCGCCCGATAGCTCCGACCGAACCCGCGGAGTCCGACGGATGCTCCGCGCTCGTGGGCAGGGCGCAGCGGGTCAGACCAGTCCGAGGCGATCGAGATAGTCGTTGGTGAACCTGCCCCGAGGGTCCAGCCGTGCGCGCAGCGCAGCGAACTCGTCCCATCTCGGGTACCGGCTGCGGATGCGGTCGGCATCCATCGTGAAGACCTTGCCCCAGTGTGGGCGCGCCGACTCGGGCAGAGCATCCTCGATTCGGGGCAGGAGGGCTTCGACACCGGCCGAGTCGGGTCGCCACGTGAAATGAAGACCGACGGTCTCCCGCCCGAACGCGGGACTCAGCCAGAGATCGTCGGCTGCCATCGTGCGCACTTCGCACACGTAAAGCAGCGGGGCGATCGCCGGCGCGAGTGCGCGCAGCGCCTCGATCGCGACCCGAACATCGCGCCGGTCGATGAGGTACTCGCTCTGCAGTTCCGCGCCGGCCGACGGTGTGAACTCGAGCCGGAAGTGCGGCAGCCGCGAGTGCCACGGACCCGGAACTCCGCCCTGCACCGTGCACGGCTCGGGTCCGACCCCGGGCACCGGATGCCGCGGGCCGTCCGCCGCGCGCCCCCCGGCTGCCAGCACGGCGGCGGCATTCGCTCGTCCCGGACGCGCCTTGACCCAGACCTGGTCGATCGTGTCGGCATCCTGCCACGTGGTGAACAGGCTGACACTGTCTCCCGCGCCCGTGACCGCGTCGAACCGGGCGAGCACGTCGTCCCACCGGGCGCTGTCATAGACCGTCTGCGCAATCTCGTATGCCGGTTCGAGCTCGAGCGTCATGTGCGTGACGATGCCGAGCGCTCCCAGTCCCACGACCGCCCCGGCGAACTCCGGATCACCGCGTCGCAGTGTCAGCACCTCGCCGTCGGCGGTCATCAGCTCGACGCCGAGCACCTGTGTGGCAAGCGAGCCGATCCGATCCCCCGACCCGTGCGTCCCGGTCTGCACCGCACCCGCGACCGAGATGTGCGGCAGCGAGGCGAGGTTGGCGAGCGCGAACCCGGCGGCATCAAGGGCGGGCACCAGATCGCCGTGGCGAAGGCCCGCCGAGACGCGAGCTGCGGCGGCATCCGTGTCGATCTCGATCTGCCGCGGCATCCTCGCGAGCGAGACGAGGGCGCCCTCGGTATCGGCGATCGGGCTGAACGAGTGACGGCTGCCGAGCGCCCGCACCCGCGGGGTCTGAGCGACGATGTCGGCGAGCTCGCCGAGGTTCGCAGGCTCCTGCACCGCCTCGGCGCGGTACGTGAGGTTTCCCGCCCAGTTCTGCTCGCCCATCCCCCCATTCCAGCATGTCCGGGCCGGCGCGCAACGCGGGGCCGGCTTGTCGCAACGGCGCACGGTTTAGCCGACACGCCGACACACGGATGCCGCACCCGGCGTGTCGAGGATGATCTGCGCCGTTGCGGCTCGCCACGGCGCCGCGCCGGGGCCCGGTGTTACCGTGTGACTGGCGAGAGGAGGCCGACGGATGCGTAACGCGACCGGTGCGCTGCTCGCCCTCATCCTCTCGACGCTCGGCCTCCTGGCCCTCGCGGATGCGAACACCGTGACATTCGCGGTGGTCGTCGTCACGACAATCGCGCTCGCCGTCCTCGCGCTCCACGCGATCACGCGGCCGGGATCAACGCGGCAACGCCTCGCCCGCGCCGGCGGACAGATCGACCCTTCCGCGCTCGTGGAACAGAGCGACCCGGATGCCGAGGGCCACGCCCGCCCGAGGGCACCGGGACTCGCGGCCTAGGCCGCCACCCGTTCGTCCCGCTCCTCCGGAGCTCCCGCCCGCATCCGTCATGGGGCGCGCCCGGACGTTCGATGACCCTGCGGCCAGACGCACCCGCATCCGTCATCGACCCACCGGGAGTCCGCCATGGACCTGTTCGCCTTCCCTCCGCTCGCCTTCCTTCTCGACACCGCCTACCAAACGCTCATGGGCCTATCTGACCTGCTCGCACCTCTCGCGGGCGCCGCATCAGCCGCCCTCGCCATCGTCATCATCACCCTGTTCGTGCGCGCCGCGCTCATTCCCGCCGGCATCGCCCAGGCCCGCTCGGAGCAGGTACGCACCCGCCTGGCCCCCCGACTGCGGGAGATCCAGAAGCGGTTCCGGAAGAACCCCGAACGGATGCAGCGCGAGATGATGCAGCTCTACCGCGATGAGAACACCTCACCGCTCGCCGGCATCCTGCCCGCACTGATCCAGGCTCCGATCGTCGGCCTGATCTATTCGGTGTTTCTGCGCACGACCGTCGCCGGTCACCCGAACGACCTGCTGAGCGAGCACCTCTTCGGCGTACCGCTGGGTACCAGCTTCGTCCACTCCCTGGGTCAGTTCTCGGCCGAGACGGCGCTCGTATTCGGCATCCTTCTCGCGCTGATGGCGGCCGTCGCCGAGGTTACACGGCGCGCCTTTCACCCACCGCTTCCCGCGGACCCGGATGCATCGCCCCTGGCATCCGCCGGCGTGCAGCGCCTGCTCGGGTTCCTGCCCTACCTGAGCGTCGTGTTCGCGGCGTTCGTGCCGCTCGCGGCCGCGATCTATCTCGCTGTGACGGTCACCTGGACACTCGGCCAGCGCTGGATCCTGCGGCGGTTCCACCCGCTCGAGTGACGCCACAGTCGCAACGGCGCACGGTTCGGCCGACACTCCGGCATCCGGATGCAGCCACCGGCGTGTCGGAAAAGATCTACGCCGTTGCGACCGAGCGTGCGCCCAGCTAGATCACGCCCTCGGACCAGTCGTCGGGGTTGCCGAAGCGGTGGGCGGTGATCGTGATCGACTGCTCGTGCAGGAACGGGAGCAGCTCGATGCGGCCCGCTGTGGTCACCTCGTTGTCGTAGATCGCGACATCCGGGTCACCGCCGACGGCCTCGGCGAGCGCGGAATGCAGCGCCGCTACCGCGTCGGCACCGCCGACAAGCCGCACGCGGGGTGGGCGGGTCGGCCTGGGCTCGCCGGCAACGGCATCCGCGACATCCTGCCCGGGGCGGGCGACGCGGTCGAGCCACTCGTCCTCGGTCTCGACGAAGACGTTGACGTCCTGATCGCTCAGCGCCCGGCGCACCGCTGCGGGCAGCCCGACGGGGGCGCTGACGGTTGTGGCCGACCCGGTACGGATGCCGGCAAGGATGACGCGCAGCAGCGCCTGCCATGTCGCATCTCCGGTCGCCCGGATGGCGACCTCGACCGGCCGGTAGCGGAAGAGGTTTCGCTCCACGCCGAGCCGCGAGACATCCGTGACGCGGCCGAACTCGTCGTTCCATGCGACAGCGTCCGAGAGTGCGGCGCGGCGGAGCCACTCGAACGCGGGGTAATCGAGCGAGGCCTGGGCGGCTTCAATCACTGTCGTGATGCGCGAATCCAGACCACGCAGGTGCAGCGTTGACGACGGGGCACCGGCATCCGTCCCCCGCCAGCCACCGAGGCCGATGAGGTAGTTCGGTCCGCCAGCCTTCGTGCCCGGTCCGACCGAGGAACGCTTCCAGCCACCGAACGGCTGCCGCTGCACGATCGCCCCGGTGATCCCGCGGTTCACGTAGAGGTTGCCGGCCTCGACGGTGTCAAGCCAGAGCGCGAGGTCGTCGGGGTTCTGGGTGTACAGGCCCGCCGTGAGACCGTAAGCGACGGCGTTCTGCAGCTCGATCGCGTGGGAGAGGGAGTTCGCGTGCATGATCCCGAGCACGGGTCCGAAGAACTCCTCGAGGTGCACGCGCGAACCCGGCTCAACCCCGACACGGATGCCTGGACGGAAGAACCTGCCGGAATACTCGGGTCCGAAATCCAGCGGCTCGGGGGTGACGAGCCACTGCTCGCCCTCGTCGAGGGTGGTCAGCGCCCACTGCAGCTTGCCGCGGGGCGGTTCAATCACGGGGCCCATTTCGGACCGAGGATCAGTCGGCGGCCCCACCCGCAGCGCGGTCGCGGCATCCACGAGCTGACGCGCGAAACGCTCCGAGCGCCCGACCGGGCCGACGAGGATCGCGAGCGACGCCGCAGAGCACTTCTGTCCCGCGTGCCCGAAGGCGCTCTTCATGAGATCGGATGCCGCGAGGTCGAGGTCTGCAGACGGCATGATGACCATCGCGTTCTTGCCGCTCGTCTCGGCCAGCAGCGGCAGATCCGGCCGCCAGGAGCGGAACAGGGCTGCCGTCTCGAACGACCCGGTCAAAATGACGCGATCGACATCCGGATGCGAGATCAGCTGCTGTCCGAGGCCGCCTTCGTCGATGTCGACGAGGGCGAGCACGTCGCGCGGGACTCCGGCCTCCCAGAGGGCCTCGGCGACAACCGCAGCGCAGCGCCTTGCCTGCGGTGCGGGCTTGAAGATGACACCCGACCCCGCGGCGAGCGCGGCCAGCACACCGCCCGCGGGAATCGCGATGGGGAAGTTCCACGGCGGCGTGATGACCGTGAGGCGCGCGGGAACGAACACCGCGCCGCTGACCCGATCGAGCTCCCGCGCGGTCGCGGCGTAGTAATTGGCGAAGTCGACGGCCTCGCTCACCTCGATATCCGCCTCGGCGAAGACCTTGCCCGTTTCGGATCCGGCGACCTCGATCAGTTCGCCGCGCCGAGCCTCGAGCGCCCGGGCTGCAGCCTGCAGCACCGCCGACCGGTCGACTGCCGGCATCGCGCCCCACCGGGTCGCCGCGCCGCGGACACCCGCGACGACCTCTTCGAGCCGATCGGCATCCGTCACCCGGGATGCCTCGATTGTGGCGTCCCCCGCCGTCGACACCGCCATCCGCTCGAGCACCTGCCGGGCCCACTCCCGGTTCGCAGGCAGCGCCGGGTCAGTATCCCGGGCGTTGCGGAACCCCGGCGCGCCGGCCGCGACGCCGTCGGACTCGGTCGCGGAGTAGATCGCCGTCTCGACGTACTCGACGCCGCCGAAGCGGGCGATGCCATCGTCGGATGCCGCGGAACTCGCGATCCCGAGTACAGCCTGCGTCAGACCGCCGACCTGGGGCGGCGGGGAGTCACGAAGAATACGTTGTTCGGCAGCCCCGTCGGCGGCCTCCTCAACCGCGCGGCTCTGTCGGCGGTTGGGTCCGGCCGGAAGCCCGGGATCGGCGGCGCGCTCGAGCGACGCGACGAAGCGATCCCGCTCCCGCTCGAACAGCGCGGGATCGTCGGCGAGATCGAACGCTGCCGACAGGAAGTTCTCGCTCGACGCGTTCTCCTCCAGCCGGCGCACCAGATAGCTGATCGCGACATCGAACTCCTGCGGGTGCACGACCGGGACGTACAGCAGAACGTGACCGACCTCGCGCGAGATCGCGGCGACCTGGCCCTGGGCCATGCCGAGGAGCATCTCGATCTCGATGTCTTCACGCACGCCCCGCTCACCCGCCAGCAGCCAGGCGTACGCGATGTCGAAGAGATTGTGACCGGCGACGCCGAGCCGCACCGCGTCCGTGTTCTTGGGCTGCAGCGCCTCGTCGAGGCACCGCAGGTAGTTGGCGTCAGTGTCCAGCTTGCGGTCGTAGGTCGCCAGGGGCCAGTCGTGCATGATCGCGTCAACCCGCTCCATCGCAAGGTTGGCGCCCTTGACGAGTCGGACCTTGATGCGGGCACCGCCGCCCACGACCCGCTGGCGCGCCCACGCCGTGAGCTCCCGCAGCGCGGGAAGCGCATCGGGCAGGTAGGCCTGCAGGACGATCCCCGCCTCGAGGTCGCGCAGCCGCTCGTCCTCGAGGATGCGGGTGAAGACCGCGATCGTCAGGTCGAGGTCGCGGTACTCCTCCATGTCGAGATTGATGAAGGTACGGCCGCCGTTCTCCGGCAGCCCCGCCGCGGCGGTGAGGTACAGCGGCGTGAGGCGCTCGACGACGGCATCCACGATCTCATCGAAAGCCCACATCGAGATATGGCTCGCGATCGCCGAGACCTTCACCGAGACGTAGTCGACATCGGGGCGACGGATGAGGTCGTGGATGCCCTCGAGCCGGCGCAGCGCCTCACGTTCACCGAGAACGGCTTCGCCCAGCAGGTTCAGGTTCAGTTTCGCGCCGCCCTCACGCAGCGCCGCGATAGCGGGGCCGAGCTTGTCGGGTCGGGCGTCGACGACCAGGTGCGAGACCATCTCGCGCAGCGCGCGCCGGGCGATCGGCACGACAGGCGTCGGAAGCACGGGCGCGACTGCCCCGCCGACCTTCACGGCACCGCGCAGGTACCACGGCAGAAACTCCGGCGCGAGCGGCGCGATGCGCGAGAGCGTGGATGCCGCGGCCGCCAGACTCTCGGGTCGCATGACGCCGTCGACGAACCCGATCGTGAATGGTAGACCGTTCGGATCCTTCAGGACTCCGGCGAGGCGCTGGGCCGAGGCATCCGCGGGAAACTCTGCGGCTTCGGCGATCCAACGCGCGGCGAGGTCGATCGCGCGCTGCGCCAGGTCGCCCGACGGCGCGGATGGCGCCGTGTCGGGGGTCTCGTGCATGCGATCAGCCTACGTCCGGGCGACCCGCAGAAGAGGTTGCGCCAGGCGGGCATCCGGGGCGGGTGTCTGGCCTGTGGCTAACTCCTCATATCCGCGTCGACTGGCGCATACCTAAGCCGCGAAACCGGCCGAATCGGGTTGAGGATGAGGAGTTAACCGTGCAGCAGCACGACCACATGATCGCGGCGAGAGTCGGGCGCTAACCCGCGATCGACGACTCAGGATGTCACTAACTCCTCACATCCGGCCCGCGTCGACCCATACGGCGGCGCTGACCCTGCCGTGTGGCCCGATCTTGAGGAGTTAGCGACGCGGCTCCGGCGCCCGGTATCTGGCCCAGGGTCAAGCCCAGATGCTCGGCGCCTCGGCCTTCGTGGGCGGGAGGGCGGACGCCGCTGCCCAGTCGTGGATCCAGGACGAGACATCCGGGGTGTCGTCGGGGCGACCGACGGCGGCGAAGAACTCGTCGTGGGTGACCGTTCCGCCAGCGCGCTTGAGCATGCGCGAGCGGATGATCGCACGGGCGAAGATCTCGCCGTTCACGACGGCGCGGTGCTCGAGGTACAGCGCCTTGTCGTCGTGACCAATGAAGCGCGACTCGACGTCGAAGCGCTGCCAGAGCTGGAGCGACTTGCGAAACGAGATCGTCTCGCTCGAGACCACGGCATACCAGCCACGCTCGCGCATCGCATCCAGCAGCCCAGACCTGATCAGCAGATCCCAGCGTCCAAGATCGAAGAGCGAGAGGTATCGCCCGTTGTTCATGTGGCGCAGGATGTCGATGTCGGTCGGCAGCGTCGTGAGGCGAATCCGCGCCACGCCGGTGGGCGACACGAGTCCCTCGCGGCGCCTGCGCCGCCGGGCCTGCCACATCACCAGCATCGTTCGCCACATCACGTTCACGAGGGGCGATGCTAGGGGAGAACGCATCGAGGGGGTACGCGGTTGTGGGATTCCCACAGCAGGGGCGGGCCGCATCCGCTCGCCGTTTGCGCCGATTTCTCTCCCCGTGATCGCCCGCGTAGAGTCTGGCCATGAACGCCGAAACGCAGACGGATGTCATCGTCAGGCCCGTGCGCGATGTCGACGCACAGGAACTCGGTCGCGTCCACGCGACGTGCTGGCACGAGACCTACGACCACCTCATCAGCAAGGCAGCCCTCGAGAATGTCTCACCGAAGAGACTTGCCGAGCTGTGGACGCACTGGGCAGCTCAGGGCGATGAGTATCGCATGAGCGCGGCCCTCGTCGACGGAGAGATCATCGGCTTCGTGGGCTCCGGTCCGGCGCGAGACGAGGATGCTCCGCGCGAGCGCGAGCTGTACTTCATCTACCTTCTCGACCGTTTCCACGGCACGGGCGTTGGTCAGCAGCTCTTCGACGCCGCCGTCGATGAGGGTGAGGGCCTGTACCTGTGGGTGGCCGCCGACAACCCGCGGGCTCATCGGTTCTATGCGCGCAACGGCTTCGCCCTCGATGGCGCCACGCACGACGAGGCCTTCCTCGGCGAGACGCTCACCGAGGTCCGTTTCGTCCGGTGACAGCGGGGCGTGACGGGTCTGCTCGAACGGACCGTCGGTGACATCGCTGCAGATCTGGGCGCTCGACGGCATCCCCGAGATCGTCACCGGCGACGACCTCGTCACCGTGATCGCGAGTGCGGCCGGCGGCTCGCTCGCCGACGGCGACATCCTGGTGGTCACCTCCAAGATCGTCTCGAAGGCAGAGGGGCGTTTCGTCGCCGCAGCCGACCGTGAGGATGCCATCACCGCCGAGACCGTGCGCGTCGTCGCGACGCGGATGGCGGCATCCGGGCACACCACCCGGATCGTCGAGAATCGCCTCGGAATCATTGCCGCGGCTGCGGGCGTCGACGCGTCCAACACACCCGACGGCACGGTGCTGCTCCTTCCCGTTGATCCGGATGCCTCAGCCCGCGCCCTCGCCGCGGGGGTGCGCGAAGCAACGGGCGCCGAAGTCGGCGTCATCATCAGCGACACCCTCGGGCGAGCGTGGCGCGAGGGCCAGACCGACACCGCGATCGGCGCGGCCGGCATCCGGGTGTTCGATGACCTCCGCGGGGCGACGGACGCCGAGGGGCGGCCGCTCGTGGTGACGATGCCGTGTGTGGCCGACGAGCTCGCTGCAGCTGCCGACCTTGTGAAGGGAAAGACCGGACGCACGCCGGTTGCGGTCATTCGGGGACGAAGCGACCTCGTGGGTTCGCTCGAGCTGCCCGGTGCCCATTCGATCATCCGAGCACGCGAGCACGACATGTTCCACACCGGCGCCGCCGAGTCCTACGCCGCCGGCCGCGCCGCGGGGCTCGTTGCGGCTCGGGAGGCCAGCGGCGGCGACGGAGGCGCGAAGCTCTGAGCTTCCCCCTCCGTCGCTTTTCGCATCAGCGTGCGGCGCGCAGCATCACTTGTCCGGCCGAGACCTCCACTGAGATCGTGCTGTCAGCGCCCGGGTCGCTGCCGAGCTGATTGCGGAAGTTGCCGGCTGAGACATCAGAGGTGACGTCGTACGCCCCGTCGGGAACGACGAGGGTGAGCGAACCAGCGCTCACTCCGGCACGGATGTCGCTGGGCTGAGCCCCACTGAACGCGGCATCCATCGACCCGGCGCTGACCGTCAGGTCCGCGGTGTCAACATCCGCGAGGTTGAGCACTGCGCGCCCCGCAGACAGGTCGACCGACACGTCCTCGGCGGATCCGTCGAGCGTGAGCTCCCCCGCACCGACAGTGAGGTCGACGACACCGAACTCGCCCTCGGCGTGGAACGACCCCGCGCCCATCTGAAGCTCGGCATCCAGGCCTTCGAGGTCTTCGGGCAGCGTGAGCACAGCCCGGCCGCTGCCCCCGAAGATCCATCCCATCCCCCATTCCCAGCTGGGGGAAGCAACGGTGAGGGTGTCACCGTTGCGCTCGAGAGTCCACCGATCCCCACCGAAGGGCGCGGTGACCTCGAGCTCTGCCTCGTCGACATCGGCATACTCCACGGCCAGTGACCCGGCGTTCAGTTCGATCGCGAGCGCATCGACACCGGGCACCGCCACCGTCGATGATGCTGTCGACACGGCGGCCGCCCGGATTGTGCTGAAGACCGCCCCGACGATGGTGCCGAGCACGATCAGGGCACCGAGGACGATGATCAGGATGGCGACGACGGTGGACGATCCGCGCGGCCCCGAAGGGGTGGGTCCGGGGTCAGCCGCTGGCAGATCCGGCCCGGCCGGCGATACGGGAGCGGCTGGCGGAGTGAGATTCGTGGTCATGAGAGTTCTCCCGTCTGGGGCGGCATCCCGCCGTGAGCGATGTGGGCGAGGGCGGCGAGCACCCGCCGGTTGCCGGAGTCGTCCTGCTCGAGGTCGAGCTTCTGGAAGACCGCGGTGATGTGTTTTTCGACGCTGCCCTCACTGATGTGGAGGGTCCGCCCGATGGCCTGATTCGACTTGCCTTCTGCGATCAGCGCGAGCACCGTGGCTTCCCGGTCGGTGAGTCGCCGCATCCGTTCGTCGCGTGCTCGTCTGCCGAGCAGCTGCGCCACGACCTCGGGGTCGAAGACCGTGCCGCCGGCCGCGATGGCATCGACGGACTCGAGGAACTCGGCGACGTCGGCCACCCGGTCCTTCAGCAGGTAGCCGAGGGCCCCGCCGCGTCCGGCGATGAGCTCACTCGCGTAGCGCTCCTCCACGTACTGCGACAGCACCAGCACGGGAAGCTCGGGCCGCGAGGCGCGCAGACTGACGGCAGCGCGGATGCCTTCGTCGGTGCGGGTCGGGGGTAGGCGAACATCCAGGATGCACAGCTGAGGGTCGAGGTCGGCGACAGCATCGGTCAGGCCGTCGGTGTCGCCGAGGGCCGCGACCACCTCGTGGCCGGCATCCTCGAGCAGGCGGACCAGGCCCTCCCGCAACAGAACGGAGTCTTCGCAGATCACGATGCGCATGGCAGGCTCACTTCCACTGTCGTCGGGCCGCCGATGGGACTGTCGACGGAGAAGGTGCCGCCGGCGCCGATCGCTCGGTTCGAGATGCCGTCCAGTCCCCCGCCGGGAATGATCTGCGCACCGCCGATGCCGTTGTCTTCGATGCGGGCCCAGAGCACGCCACCCTCGCGCTGGCGCACCAGTACCCGCGCTTCGGTCGCACGCGAGTGTTTTGCTGCGTTGGTGAGCGCTTCGGCGATCACGAAGTAGGCGGCAGCTTCCGCGGTCGGTGCGCAGCGCTCCGTGATCCGCACGTCGAGCACGACGGGCACGGGCGATCGCGCTGCCAGCGCCGACAGGGCAGCATCCAGCCCCCGGTCGTCGAGCACAGAGGTGTGGATGCCGCGCGCCAACTGCCGCAGTTCGGTGATCGCCGCCTTCGTCGAGGTGTGGGCCTCGGCGATGAGCTCCTTGGCGGCTGCGGGATCGGAGTCGATCTTCTGCTGCGCAAGTCCCAGAGTCATCCCTACCGAGACGAGCCGCGGCTGTACGCCGTCATGCAGGTCGCGTTCGATCCGGGTGCGCTCGACGTCCGCCGCGCGCACCGCGCCGGCACGCTGAGCCTGCGATTGCCGGGCCTGTTCTGCGAGGACTGCCTCTCGTGAAGGGATCATGATCGCGCGGGCCAGCACACCGTGCAAGATGGCGAGGCCGACGATGGTTGCCAACGCCAGCAGAGACACGACGATACCGACCGGAACCGCCCACGCCGTGGACACGTCAATCCACGTGCTGCCCAGGCGAACGGCATCCGCTGTGCCCGCGTACAGGGGCGAGAACGCGAGCACGACGCCGGACGCTGTGACCCCGACCAGGCTCAGCACGATCCAGCCGAGGATCGTCGCGATCGCACCGTTGGCTACCGCGCGCCACATTCCCGGGTCGATGAACTGCAGCCAGATGGTGTGGAGGAAGCCGCCGAATCCGGGCTTGGCGCTGCGCCGCGGGCGACGGGCGGGAAGCCCGAACCGGTAGAGCCCGTCGATGCGCGCGTTCTCGAGCCAGCTCAGCGCGAACAGAACATAGACGAAGGCGAGCAGGAAGAGGAGTCCGATCCCGATCACGGGCAGAAGCCCGAGGCCGAGCCCCAGAAGTGTCATGAGAATCGTGAAAACCACGGGCCCGATCACACCGAGGGCCGCGAGCTGGGCTATCGCTCCCGCCACGCGCGCGGGCGTCGCGACCGGCCGAGGTGGCGAATAGGTTGTCGTCATGCCTCCACGGTAGGTTCCGGCATCCGCTTTCCGCGTCCCTGCCAGCCGGTCGAATCGCGGGGGGATAACCCCCGACATCCGGCCGGGTTCGCCGAAGCCCGTCACGGATGCCTCGGCGAACCCACCGTGTCAGCGGCTCGAGACCGTCCCGAACAGACGCGCGATCGGAGCCAGCACGAGCGGGCGGGCAGCAACCCAGGCTGCGGCGATCACGACCAGCGACAGGACGAACAGCCAGAAGCCGACCCAATTGTCGGCGTCGGTCGCCGCGTACATGTGGTTGAGGTTGCGCAGGGCCCCGGTCGCGAACACCAGGATGACGTGGATGACGATGAACACCACGAAGTACAGCATCACCGGGAAGTGGACCTTGCGTGCCCACTCGACCGGATACGCCTTGTTCAACGCCTTGGCGTTCTTGGGCCAGATCCCGCTCATCCGCACGCCGGTGATGATCGCCAGCGGTGCAGCAACGAACACTGTCGTGAAGTAGGCGAGCTGCTGGAGGGAGTTGTAGTTGACCCAGCCGTTCTCGGTCGGCCAATCCAGTGACACGTACTGCAGTGCCGCCGACAGGGCGTTCGGGAAGACCTCCCACGACGTCGGCACGATCCGCATCCACTGCCCCGTGACGAACAGCAGCACCACGAAGATGAGGCCGTTGACGATCCAGAGGATGTCGAGGGACTGGTGGAACCAGATCGTCAGGCTGACCTTGCCCTTGGGGTTGTTCCGCGGCGCCCAGAACACGCTCGGTCGCTTCTCGGTGCGGATCGTGAGTCCCGTTCGGATGATCAGCACCATGAGGAACACGTTGAAGAAGTGCTGCCAGCCCAGCCAGGCCGGGAAGCCCACCGGTGCCCCCTCGGGCAGGTGATACTCGCCGGGGTAGGTCGCGAGGAAGTCCTGCATCCCGTCGAGGGAGAGCAGCCAACGCACGGCCAGCACTGCCATGCCTGCAGCAAAGAGCAGCCCGAGGCCGCCCACGATGACGGTGCCTGCCCACTGCGCCCGCGTGAACGGGCCGACGCGGGTGGGCTCTGGCCGCGGCGCGGGGCGCATGCGGGCTGACGCACCCTCCCACACCGTCGGCGTGAACGGAAGGGGCACGCTCACGTCATATGCCGGAGCACTGACCACAGCGGTCGCGGCTAGCGCGGCATCCGTCTGCGCTTCGTGTGCCGCAACACGCCGCGCGTCGTCGTCGGAGCCGGCGTTTTGGGGCGACCGAACCGCGGCGCCGGACGCTGAGATCGCGGCGACCATCTCGGATGTCGGCCACGGCTCGCCGCCGGGAACGCGAGGGAGCCCGCGGCGCACGGTGCGCGCGGAGGATTCATTTGCCCCAAACCGCGCTTCGGCCGTCGCCGGCGCGGCGTGTTGCGGCAAGCGAGGCTCAGCGGGGCCGCTGTCGGGGGACGGTGCGGGTGCTGCTGCGCCTGTTGCGGGTGCTGCTGCGCCTGTTGCGGGTGCGGCTGCGGGGGCCACGGATGCCGGGGGCCACGGCTCGCCGCCGGGAACGCGGGGCAGTCCCCGGCGCACGGCGCGCACTTGCGACGCGGCGGGTGCGGCATCCGTCACGACGGGTGCGGCAGTTTGGTGCGACTGCGGCGCATCTTCCCGCAGCTCCTGCGCAGAACTGCCGCTCTCGTGTGAGGCGACGCCGGCAGACACGGATGCCGCAACCGGCGCCTCGGCCGGCGGTACGGATGCCGAACTCAGCGCACCGGGGATCTCACCGGCTGGCGGCCAGGGGTCGCCGCCGGGCGTGCGGGGAAGGCCGCGACGCAGGGTGCGCGCGTAGGTCGCCATCGCGTCAGGCCTTCTTCGCCTGCAGCGTCTCGATCAGCTGCGGCACGACGGTGAAGAGGTCCCCGACGACACCGAAGTCCGCGATCTCGAAAATCGGAGCGTCGGCATCCTTGTTGATCGCGACAATCGTCTTGGCAGTCTGCATTCCGGCCTTGTGCTGGATCGCGCCGGAGATGCCCAGTGCCACATACAACTGCGGCGCAACCGACACGCCGGTCTGCCCGACCTGAGCAGACTGCGCAATGTAGCCGGCGTCCACGGCGGCCCGCGACGCGCCAACGGCGGCGCCGAGCACATCGGCGAGCTCACCGACCAGCGCGAACTTCTCCTCCGAGCCCAGGCCACGGCCACCCGAGACGACCTTCGCCGCGCCGCGCAGCTCAGGGCGGGCGGAGGTCACGACGACCTCGTCGACCGACCCGATGGTCGCCGCCTTGCGGCCGGACGTGGCAACGTCGAGCTTCTCTGCGACAAGAGGCTGAGCCTGCGCACGCGAATCGATCGACCCCTGGCGAACCGTGATCACGGGAGCACCGAATGTGGCGGCAGCCTCGACGTTGTAGGCACCGCCGTAGACGGAGTGGTGCGCCACGATTCCTTCGTCGTCACGCGTCACGCCGACGGCATCCACGCATAGCGCCGAACGCGACCGCGCAGCGTACCGACCTGCGGTCTCACGCGACTCGATCGAGTGCGACAGCAGCACGGCATCCGGGTTCACGAGCGCGGCAGCTGCGGCAACGGCATCCGTTGCTGGTACGCCCAGTGCCTCGCCGAGCCCCGCGGGCGTCGCGGTGAGCACGAGCGCCGCCCCGAGCTCCGCCGCCGCGGGTGCGAGGGCCTCGGCGCTGTCTCCGACGATCAGCGCGACCGGGGTTCCGACGCCTGCCGCAGCCCCCAACAGGCCAGCGGCGCTCGGCGCGAGCGCGCCACCGGGGGTGACATCGAGTACGACAAGAACAGCATCAGCTGCGATATCCACCATCATCTGCCCCTTAGACCAACCGGTTCGAGATCAGGAACTCCGCAAGCTGTACGCCAGCGTCGCCCTCGTCGACAACCTTCACACCTGCCGCGCGCGGCGGCTTCTGCGCCACTGCGATCATGATCGAGCGCGCCGCATCCGGGTCATCGGCGACGACCCCGAGGTCCGCGAGCGACACCGTGTCGACCGGCTTCTTCTTGGCCGCCATGATGCCCTTGAAGTTGGGGAACCGCGCGTCAGGAAGCCGTTCGGTGATCGAGATCACCGCCGGAAGAGCAGCGGATGCCGTCATCGATCCGCCATCGACCGACCGCTCACCCGAGACCTCGGACTCGGTGATCGTCACGGAGTTCATGCTCGTGATGCTCGGGACATCGAGCAGCTCCGCGATCATCGACGCCATGACACCGCCAGAGCCGTCCGTGGACTGGTTTCCCGTGATGACGAGGTCGAAGCCGGCGCGGGAGATCGCGGCCGACAGCGCCTGGGCGCTGAGCCCCAGATCGGCGCCCAACAGCGCGTCATCGACGACGTGCACAGCGGATGCCGCCCCCATCGCGAGGGCCTTGCGCACCGATCCGGATGCCGACTCCGGCGCCATCGTCACCACGACGACCTCGGTGCCCGGGTTGGCATCCGCGTACGACAGCGCGACCTCGAGAGAGCGCTCACCGATCTCGTCGATGACAGCTTCGCTGGCACCTCGGTCGGCCAGTCCCGTCTCGAGGTTCAGCACTCGATCCCCCCACGTGTCGGGGACTTCTTTTACCAGGACGAGAATCCTCATCGCGCTCCTCCTTCTTGCTTCGAGTCTATGGTCGCCAGCCCAGGGCGATTTCGGTCACCGGCCGGTGAACCGGGGGGCACGCTTCTCACGGAAAGCTGCCATCCCCTCCTTCTGGTCGTCCAGGGCGAACAGAGCGGCGAACGCCTGCCGTTCGAAGCGGAGACCCTCGGCCAGACCGCTCTCCTGCGACGCGCGCAAGGCGTCTTTGGCCGCGTAGGCGACGGGCAGGGACTTCGCCGCGATCGACTCCGCCACCGCCATCGCCTCGGTGGCAAGGTCCGCTGCCGGAACCACCCGGGACACCAGGCCCGCGCGCTCTGCCTCGACGGCATCCATCATGCGGCCCGTCAGGACGAGCTCGGCAGCCTTGAAGTACCCGATAGCGCGGGTGAGGCGCTGCGTGCCGCCGAGCCCCGGAATGACGCCGAGCGTGATCTCGGGCTGACCGAATTTTGCGGTGTCGGCGGCGAGGATGATGTCGCAGCTCATCGCGAGCTCGCACCCGCCACCGAGCGCGAAGCCGGCGACTGCCGCAACGATCGGTGTGCGGGCGCGACCAAGGGCTTCGAGCCCGACAAAGGGGCTGTCCACGGTCATGTCGCGCACCGTCTTGTCGGCCATCTCCTTGATGTCGGCGCCCGCGGCGAAGGCACGCTCCGAGCCGGTGAGCACGATGCATCCGATCTGCTCATCGGCATCGAAAGCTGCCACCGCGGCCCCGAGTTCGGTCGCGAGTGTCGAGTTCAGCGCGTTGAGCGCCTCGGGGCGGTTCAGCTGGATCCAGCCGACGCGCCCCCGGGTCTCGACCACGATGGTCTGGAACGAGGTTGATTCCGTCATGCTCGTTTTCCTCTCACGCCGCTGGGAGGCAGCCACACCCGCGTCGATCCTGTCGAATGCACCGGCGCTCCTGCCAACCGGTTGTAGGTGGCCTACAGCCGCTCGATGATGGTGGCGTTAGCCATCCCGCCGCCCTCACACATCGTCTGCAGTCCGTAGCGCCCGCCGGTGTGTTCGAGATAGCCCAGGAGAGTGCCGAGCAGCCGCGTTCCGGATGCGCCGACGGCGTGCCCGAGCGCGATCGCACCACCCCACGGGTTGAGCTTGTCGGGATCGGCGCCGAGCTCCTGCTGCCACGCCAGCGGTACTGACGCGAAGGCCTCGTTGACCTCGTAGGCATCGAGGTCGTCGATCGACAACCCTGCGCGATCCAGGATGCGGCGCGTTGCCGGGATCGGCGCGGTCAGCATCATGATCGGGTCGTCACCGACGACGGCGAAGGCATGGAAACGGGCGCGGGGCGTCAGGCCCAGCGCATTCGCGCGTTCCTCACTCATGATGAGCGCTGCCGAGGCGGCATCTGTCAGCGGTGACGAATTGCCTGCCGTGATTCGCCAGTCGAGCTCAGGGAAGCGCTCCGCGAGTTCGTCGGTGCGGAACGCGGGCGCCAGGCTGGCAAGCTGCTCGGCTGATGTGGCGGGCCGAATCGTCTCGTCGGTGTCCACGACCCCATCCGGCGTCGCGACCGGGAGCATCGCGTCCGCGAACCGGCCCGCTGCCGCCGCGTGAGCTGCCCGCTGGTGGGACTGCGCAGCGTAGGCATCCAGTTCGTCGCGCTCGAATCCCCAGCGCGCGGCGATCAGCTCGGCCGAAACACCCTGATTCACCAAGCCCTCGGGGTAGCGGCGACGGATGCCGTCGGCATCCGCCCCACCCTCGCCCGCCGAGCCCAGCGGAACGCGGCTCATGGACTCGACTCCCGCCGCGATCACGATGTCGTACGCGCCGGCGATGATGCCCTGGGCTGCGAAGTGGACGGCCTGCTGACTCGAGCCGCACTGCCGATCGATCGTTGCGGCAGGCACCGACTCATCGAAGCCGGCTGCGAGCACCGCCTGCCGCGCGATGTTGGTCGCCTGATCGCTGGCCTGGCTGACACACCCCATCAGAACGTCATCGATCTGACGCGACTCCAGGCCGTTCCGCTCGAGCAGCGCCGTCAGCGTCGTTGCGGCAAGGTCGACAGGATGCACGCCCGACAGCGCGCCTCCGAGCTTGCCCCGACCGGAGGGCGTCCGGACGACGTCGACGATGACGGCACTGGTCACTCGGCGGCCTCCTCCGGGCGCTCTTGCACATCGATGGCAGAGGTGTCGGGCACGTAGCCCTCGATGTGGCGCTCGTCGGCACCGTTATAGGCCGACAGCGGCCGGATGAGGGCGTTCGAGGACTGCTGCTCCATGATGTGCGCTGTCCAGCCGACAACGCGCGCCGCGACGAACAGGGGCGTGAACGTGAGCGTGTCGAAGCCGATGAGGTTGTAGGCCGGACCCGACGGGTAGTCGAGGTTCGGGTAGATGCCCTTGCGCGCGACGAACTCCGATTCGAGCGCGTCATAGAGTGCTGCGACATCCGGGCGGTCGTAGTGCGCAACGAGGGTGTCGAGCGCCGCCTTCATCGTGGGGACCCGCGAGTCACCGCGCTTGTACACGCGATGCCCGAAGCCCATGATCTTGCGCTTCTCGGCGAGAGCCGTGTCGAGCCATGCTGACACGTTCTCGGCCGAGCCGATCTCGTCGAAGATGTGCAGTACTGCCTCGTTGGCCCCGCCGTGCAGCGGTCCCTTCAGCGCGCCGATTGCGCCGACCACGGCGGAGTAGAGGTCGCTGAGGGTCGAGGTGATGACGCGGGCAGTGAATGTCGACGCATTGAAGGAGTGCTCGGCGTACAGGATCATCGAGCGGTTGAACGCGTCGACGACGACCTCGTCCGCTTCTTCACCGAACGTCAGCCACAGAAAGTTCGCGGCGTAGTCCAGGTCGTCGCGCGCGTCGACCGGCTCGAGCCCGCGGCGGCGGCGCTGGCCGTAGGCGACGATCGCGGGCAGCTCCCCGAACAGACGGATGCTGCGCTCGAGGTTCTGCTGCGGCGTGCCGACGGCATCCATGACGTTGAGGGTGCCCCGCGTTTCGCGGGCCCCGATGACGCTGACCGCGGTGCGCACCTCATCCATCGGATGAGCATCGAGCGGGATGAGGTCGATCGCGGCCTTGACGTCGGGCTGTAGCGCTCGGTTCTCGCGCTCCGTCTCGCGCAGGGTCGCAAGCTGCTCGTCTGTGGGCAGCTCCCCCGTCCACAGCAGGTGGGCGACGGCTTCACACGACTGGGTGGCAGCGAGTTCCTGCACCGGATAGCCGCGATAGAGCAGGCTGTTGGTATCGGGGTTGACCTTGCTGACACCGGTGTAGTCGACGACGACGCCAGCAAGCCCCTTCTTGATGTCGGTGTCGGTCATGCTCACTCCTTCGTGATGGGTGCTTCGACCGTGAAGTTGAAGATGCTCGTGTCGAAGTGGTTGTACTGCTCGTAGTCGATCAGGTCGTAGAGGTCTGAACGGTGCTGCATCTCACCGAGCTTGTCGCGGAGGTGCCCCTTCGCATCCAGGTCGTCGAGTGCGCGCCCCGCCGAACCCATCGCGATCCGCAGCAGCGATACCGGCCAGATGACGATGTTGATGCCGGCGGAGCGCAGCTGCTCGGTCGAGAACAGCTCGCTCTTGCCGAACTCGGTCATGTTCGCGAGCACCGGCACATCCAGCGCTGCACGCATCTTTTCGAACTCGCCGAGATCACGCATCGCCTCGGGGAAGATCGCGTCGGCGCCGGCATCCACGAGAGCCTTGGCGCGGTCGATCGCAGCATCCAGCCCCTCGATGGCGCGGATGTCGGTACGAGCCATGATGAGAAAGTTCTCGTCACGGCGCGCATCGACGGCGGCACGGATGCGCTTGACTGCCGTGTCCCCATCGACGACGGCTTTCCCGTCGAGGTGACCGCACCGCTTGGGGTTGATCTGATCCTCGATGTGGGTGCCCGCCAGTCCCGCGTCTTCGAGCGTTTGGATGGTGCGGGCTACGTTCATCGGCTCACCGAACCCGGTGTCGGCGTCGATGATGGCCGGAAGCTCGGTCATGCGCGCGATCTGCTGCCCGCGACCGGCGACCTCGGTGAGGGTTGTCAGGCCGATGTCGGGAAGCCCGAGGTCGGCGGCGAGCACCGCGCCGGAGATGTAGACCCCGTCGAACCCCTTCCGCTCGATCAGCCGCGCCGACAGCGGGTTGAAAGCACCGGGGAATCGCAGGAGCTCACCCGAGGCGAGCCGCTCCCTGAACAGGCGCCGCTTTTCGCTGGGCGATGTCAGGCTGTACAGCATCAGAACAGCCCCTTGGGTGCGGGCGCTGCGGCGAGAATTCCCACTTTCGCGACGATGTTCAGCTGCCCGACCTCGTCTGCTGATAGCTCCGGGAGTCGCTGGGCGAGCTCGAGGAACCGCTCGATCTCCTCGGAAGCGAGGACCGGCTCGGCAAGGAGCCGGAACTTACGCACGTAGTTCTCACGAGCGAACGGTCGCGCCCCCAGCGGGTGCGCGTCGGCGACGGCGATCTCGTCCACGACGGTGGTTCCGTCGATCAGGACGATCTCCACGCGCCCCCCGAAGGCCTTCTCGTCGGGGTCTTCGGAGTGGTAGCGGCGCGTCCACTCGGCGTCTTCGGCCGTGGTGATCTTGCGCCAGAGTTCCACGGTGTCGGGCCGCGCTGCGCGCTCGGGGAGGTACGAGTCGACGTGGTGCCACGCGCCGTCTTGCAGCGCGACCGCGAAGATGTAGGGGATCGAGTGGTCGAGGGTTTCGCGGGATGCCTGCGGGTCGTACTTCTGCGGGTCGTTCGCGCCCGAGCCGATGACGTAGTGCGTGTGGTGGCTCGTGTGCAGCGCGATGCTCGCGATGTTCGCGGGGTCGCGCAGCTCGGGGCGCTCGGTACCGAGCTTGCGGGCTAGGTCGATCCAGGCTTGCGCCTGGTACTCGGCAGAGTGCTCCTTCGTATAGGAGTCGAGGATCGCGCGCTTGGGCTCACCCGGCGCGGGAAGCGGCACGTCGTAAGCGGCATCCTTACCGTCGAGCATCCAGGCGATCACGCCGTCTTCACCCTCGTAGATCGGGCTGGGGCTCGTCTCGCCACGCATCGCCCGGTCGACGGCTTCGACTGCCATCTTGCCGGCGAACGCGGGAGCGTGAGCTTTCCACGTCGAGATCTCGCCCTTGCGGGATTGGCGGGTCGCGGTGGTCGTGTGCAGCGCCTGCCCCACTGCCTGATAGATCGTCTCGACATCCAAGCCGAGCAGTGTGCCGATACCCGCGGCAGCGGAGGGGCCGAGGTGGGCGACGTGGTCGATCTTGTGCTTGTGGAGGGAGATCGCCCTTACGAGATCCATCTGGATCTCGTAACCGGTGGCGATCCCTCGCACCAATGCTGCGCCGTCGGCGCCGACGTGCTGGGCCACAGCGAGGATCGGCGGGATGTTGTCTCCCGGGTGGGAGTACTCGGCGGCCAGGAACGTGTCGTGGTAGTCAAGCTCGCGCACCGCGACACCGTTCGCCCACGCCGCCCATTCGGGGCTCGTCCGCCGCTCGTTTGCGCAGCCGAAGACTGTCGCTCCGACACCGCTGACCGAGACGGCGTGGTCGAGCGCCTGCTGCCGGGCAGCGCTCACCGGCCGCCGGGTGAGGGATGCTGCAGCGACTGACGCATTGTCGATGACACGGTTGATGATCATGTCGATGACCTCGGACTCGACCGCTATCGGGTCTGCGGCGACCTCGGCAATGTGCCAGGCGAGCTGCCCCTCGCGAGCAAGGTTCTCGTCGCTTCGGTGGACACGGACGTGGTGCGTGATGGTCATGCTGCTCCGGGTTCGGTGCGGGCCTCGGCCAGGGAGGCGAGGATGCTGGTCAAAGCGTTGTGCAGGTGCACATGTGTGGCGTGCGCAGCGAGGTCGGCATCCTGCGCGGCTATCGCATGGGCGATCAGCGCGTGCTCTCCGACCGAGGCCGACAGTCGCTGGGGATTCTCGCGGGCAAGGCGACGCACGCGCACGAGGTGAGTGCGGATCGTGCGAAGCGCCGAACTCAGGTAGACGTTGTCGACGGCATCGTCGAGGGCGGCATCGAACCGCGCGATCAGGTCGTAGTAGTGCTCGCGGCCCTCACCGCGCAGCGACGTCCTGTCGAACTCCGCGGCGAGTTCCGCGAACTCGGCCGGGTCGGCCCGGGTCGCCGCGAGGCGCGCAGCAGCTTCTTCGAGAGCCCGCCGGAACTCGAAGAGCGCGCGGATGTCGTCGGCATCGACATCCGACACCACGGTGACCCGGGGTGACTGCTGAACGACCAGACCGTCGGCGGCCAGGCGCGCGAGCGCCTCACGCAGCGGGGTACGGCTCACACCGAGACGCGCTGCCTGCTCGACCTCCCCGAGCACAGCGCCGGCGGGGAGCTGCCCGTCCTGGATCTCGCCCAGGAGCGTCCGGTATGCCCGATCACTCGCTCGCATCCGTCCTCCCTTCGCCGCCCTTCATGTATACACAAAAGCACTGAATGTATCAATACGGGCATTGAGGGCGGCTCTAGGTATACAAAAGCGCGCGCTCCGCGTGTGCGTTAGTCACTCGGCGTCTGTTCGTAGAGACCGATGACGTTTCCGTCGGGGTCACTGATCACCGCCCACCAACGCGGCGGTGCAAGTCTGATCTTCGTGCGGGGCACTGACAAGGGTGTTGGTCACACCGGGCCTTCGGAGCTGACCGTGCAACGATGAGGCGGTGGACGACACATCGGCCGCCGAACTCAGTCGGCTCCGCGCCCGGGCCTACGGCCCCGACGCCGACCTCGCCGACGACGCCGCGGCACGCTCGCGCTTGGAGGAACTCGAAGCGCAACTGCGGGCAGAGCGCGAGGCACAGCGCCCCTCGGTCGCGGCGGTGAGCCGGGCATCCGAGCCGCCAGCGGACAGTGTCGGTGCCCGCTCCGTCACGCCAGGGGGAGACCCTTCCGCCACAGACGTGGGAGCCGAAGACGAAGAGGATGCGGCGGCGTCCCGCGTCTGGGCGCTTTTGCGCATGCTGACCTCGCGGCTGCCGCCGGTCGCTACCGCGATGGTTGCGGTAGCGATCGCGGCGGCGGTCGCGCTCACGGCATCCATCGTCTGGGGGCTCGCGTCTCTTCCGGTGATCTCGCAGACAACCGCGAGCCGGCAGGTAGCCACTCTCGAGATCAACGACGACGTTGCGATTCCCGAGGGATTCTTCGGCACGACGTCGGAGCAGGCCATTGCCTACGAGTACTACGGGCTTCTGATGGCGCAATCGTCGGCCATGAGCCCGAACGGGGAGAGCGAGTGTCTGATCGGGCTGGACGAAGACGACCTGACCGCCGATGGTCAGGGCGTGAACGGCCCGTTCTACTACGGATGCCGGGCCGGCGCTTTCCCCGCGGCGATCGAGGTTCCCTTGGATGACACAGCGCCGGAGCGCTTGCGCGCGCAGTTCCCGGAGGGCGGTGCACTGCAGTTCGTTCTGCAGGGTGACCGGATCGGCGTCTTCTGGGACGGCGGCGCAATCCCGGCCTAGATCCGCCCGTCGTTCACTACCGCCGGAAGAGTGGCGTCATGCAACCATGAAGCGATGAACGAGGATGCCGCTGCTGAGTTGCAGGCGCTTCGCGAGCGGGCCTATGGCCCCGACGCCGACATCCTGCGCGACCCGGTGGCGTACGACCGGTTGCACGAGCTTGAGGAGCAGCTGCGGACTGAGCAGCCGTCGCCGGACGCGCCCGCGGCTGCCAGCACCCAAGACCCCGAATCCGCGAGTGCGGCAGCCGCCAGCAGCGACGACCGGGCGAGCGAGTCCGGTGGCCGCGCGGCTTGGTCGCCCCTCACCAGGGTTCCCCCCCTGGCGCGCGCCTTCTGGCTCGTTTCGGTGTTGGCGGTAGCGACGCTTGCCGCATCCGTCACCTGGGGCCTCGCCTCGATTCCGGTGATCTCCGAGGGCTCGGGAGCGCGGCAAATTGCGGCGCTTGAGCCCGATCCATCGACGACCGCCCCGTCGTTCGGGAGCACAGATACACCCCCGGTGGGGTTTCAGTTCGCGGGCTACACGCTGATAACCGCCATCAACTCGAGCGACGGCGTCGACAGCGAGTGCCTGGTCGTTTTCAGAACTGAGGACGTTGACGACGAGTCGGGCTTCCCGAACGGGCCGACGTACTACGGATGCGGCGCCGGGGCTTTCCCGCCGACCGCGTCAGTGCAGATCCATGCAGGTTCGCCGGCAGCGGCTCTCGAACGCTTCGGGGACGGTGCCGCGCTGCAGTTCGTCTTGGAGGGCGACCGCGTCGGCGTCTTTGTCGACTCCGCACCCGAGGACCCGGTCAACTGACGCCGCGGGTGCCGAGTGCGGCAGCAAGCGCGGTGAGCGCGGGCCGCTGCGACGCGGTGAGCTTCTCAGCAGCGAAGGCCAGATGCATCCACTCGACGCGGTCGATCTCGGGAAAGCTCGCCACCTTCCCCGACCGTGGCGGCCACTCAAGCTCGAACTCCCCGAACACCGGATGCGAGATGTCGAGGCCTGATCCGTCGACCGCAAAGACAGTGATCGACTTGCGCGATGCGGCGAACGAGCCGAGGTCGATCACGGTGCCGCCCGGCGGATCGATCCCCAGCTCCTCGCGGAACTCCCGCCGCGCTGCCTCCAGTGGTGACTCCCCGGCCGGGTCGTACTCGCCCTTGGGGATCGTCCACGCTCCGGCATCCTTGCGCTGCCAGAACGGCCCGCCCATGTGAGCGATGAGCACCTCGAGACCACTCGAGCCATCCGACGACGAGACGACGGGGCGATACGCCAGCAGCCCGGCGCTCAATACTGACATCAGGTAGAGCCGTCCCGTCGACGCAGCGCAGCGCGCAGGCTCCGCACGAGCAGCAGGAGACCGCCGAGGCCGACGACACTGCCGAGGAACGGGAACAGCGGAACATCCTCGGTCAGTTGCGGGCCGCCCGATGAGATCGCGAGGGCGATGCCCGTGGCCAGAAGGGTGACCCCGACGAGCGTGCTCGTGAGTTGGCCGAGCATTCCCTCGATCCATCGCCGCTCTCCCGTGCTCTCGAACGAGCGGAGCCGCACCGAGAAGGTGCCCTGCTCGAGGGATCGCGAAATGTTCTCCAGGCGCCGGGGCGCCCGACGTACCTGTTCGAGAGCCAGAACGAGCTGGGTTTGAGCCGAGAGAGCTGCGGTGCGCAGCGACAGCATGCTGCGGGCGAAGTGCGGCGCCCGGCTGAGTGCCTGACCGACCATGTCATAGCCCGGCGACACCCGCCGCAGGCTCCCCTCGAGTGAACCGAGGGTGCGGAACACCAGCAGCAGAGACGGCGGCATCGCCAACCGATGATGACGAAGGGTGTCGAGCAGAAGCCGGAACACGTCCTCCCCCGCGGGCGCGTTTCGAACCCGGGTGATGATCGCGCCGACATCACGCTGGAGGGAGGCCTGGTCGACACCGTCGGGGTCGGGCTCGCACAGCAGCAGCACGATGTCCGTCGCCGCTTGATCGTCGTCTGCCTCCATCGCCGTCAACAGCGGTACGAGAAGGCGCCGCATGCTGGCCTCCAACACCCCGACAGCGCCGAAATCGATCAGCGCGACCTCTCCGCCCTCACAGAGGATCAGGTTTCCCGGATGCAGGTCGGCGTGGAACACCCCGCGCACCGCGATCTGCTCGAACACAGCATCCAGGACGCCGTCGGCGAGTTCCCGCGCGGCATCCGGTTCCACCGCGCCCTCGGGAAGCTTGCCGAAGGGCACCCCCTCGATCCGCTCCTGCACGATCATCCGCTGCGTGCACAGATCGCGATAGACCTGAGGAACCCGCAACGGCATCGCGTGCGTCTTGGCAATGGCACCGCGCAGCATCTCGGCGTTTGCCACCTCGACGCGGTAGTCGAGCTCTTCGGTGAGCGCGCGAGAGAACTCGGTCACCAGCGCCACGGCGCCGTAGTCGGCTGCCCACGATCCCGGCGACGGAAGGCCTCGCGCACGATCGTCACAGGGTTGCCGAGGGGTCGGCTCGGCCAGAGAAACTCGAGGGTGACGAGGACGATGACGACAACAGCGAACATCCAGCCGAGCACGAGGGCTACGAAGGCCAACACGATCGGGCTTTGGACGACAACCCGATCGCCGTCGAGGATGTCAGCCTGTTCGAACACCCACACCGTCAGCGGGAGGGACCCGAGAAACACCACGGCGGAGGTCACGAGCGCCCGGACCCATCCGATCTGGGCATCCAGGAGGCGCCTGCTGACCCACGCGGAAAGCACAGCGAACACAGCAGTGAGCAGAAGGACCGCGAGCCAGATCGGCATGACCCGATTGTGTCAGGCACAGGATGCTGGCGCACGAGCGACAGCGGGACTCGGTCCCATAGCGCCACCGTCTACGCTGTGTCGCGACGCCGCGCTTTCACCCGACCTGGAAGGCTCCCATGGACGAGACCCCCGTTGCCGCTGCACCCGCCGGGCGCTTTGCCGGAGAGGAGCTTGCGGGCGGCATCCGCGTGTGGCGTGGCATCCGCTACGCACAGCCCCCCACCGGCGACGCACGCTGGCGCGATCCCGTGCCCGCCGAGCCGCTTGATGCCGAGGCCACCGCCACGGTCACGAGCTTCGGTCCAGCCGCACCGCAGAAGACGAATCCGGCGATCGATCTCGGACCCGACCCGGTCTTCGACGAGGACTGCCTCTTCCTGAACGTCTGGAGTGGAGCAGATGCCGATACCCCCGCGCCCGTCATGGTGTGGCTGCACGGCGGCGCTTATACATTCGGCTCCAGCAGCCAGCCCGTCTACGACGGTGAAGCCCTCGCGCGACACGACGTCGTCGTGGTCACGATCAACTACCGGATCGGCGCGCTCGGCTTCCTCGATCTGTCGAGTCTGTCCGGCCCGGAGCAGCAGTTCGACGGAAATCTCGCGCTCAAAGACGTGCTGCTGGCGCTGCGATGGGTGCAGCGCAACATCGCCGCCTTCGGCGGCAATCCCGAGCGGGTGACCGTTTTCGGTGAGTCCGCGGGCGCGGGCCTCGTGACGACACTGCTCGCAGTCCCGAGCGCTGCGGGGCTCTTCTCCTGCGCGATCGCCGAGTCCTCGCCGGTCTCGAGTGTCTACGACAAGGCGCGCGCTGCGAGCGTCACCGAGCTGTTTCTGGCGGCAGTGGGCAACCCCGCGCCGGCGGACCTGCGCGCGCTGCCGGTCGACACGATCGTCGACGCGGGGATGACGGTGTTCGCCGAGGTCCCGGCGCAGCATCCGGGAACCATCGCCTTCGGTCCCGTCATCGACGGCGAGCTGCTGCCGGAGGCGCCGGCGACGGTCCTTGCCGAGGGGCGTGGTCTGCCGGTGCCGCTGTTGATCGGCACCAACAAGGACGAGGCTTCCCTGTTCCGCATGATGAAGTCGCCGCTCATGCCCATCCGTGAGGAACAGATCGAGCAGATGCTCACCGAGCTCGGCACCGAACGCCCCGGCATCGACCTCCCCTCGATGGCCCAGGTGCTCTCGGCGTACGAGGGCGTGCGCCACCACGCGGTCGGACTCGGGATCGCCCGCGACATCGGGTTCCGGATGCCGACCCTCTGGGCCGTCGAGGGGCATTCCCGCGTCGCACCGGTGTGGCTCTACCGGTTCGACCACGCGACGCCGATGCTGCACCTGCTGCGCATCGGGGCGACCCACGCTACCGAGCTTCCCTACGTGTGGGGAACCTTCGGCACCCGCGCGCACGACATCAGCTTCCGGCTCGGTGGCCGCCAGGAGGCAGAACGGATCTCGGCGCGGATGCAGCAGCGCTGGACGGCGTTCGCCAAGGGGGAGGCCCCGAACGCCGATGGCGCCGCGCAGTGGCCTGCGTTCGATGCCGACACCCGCGCCACCCTCGTGATCGAGGCCGAGGACCGTGTGGTCCCCGACCTCGATCGAGAGCTGCGCACCGGCTGGGGAAACGAGGTTCTCGCCTTCCCCTGAGCCGTCACGCCCTAGGGACGACGCTTGGGCGAGGATTCTTCGGTGAGCGCCGGATCGGTCTCGGCGACCGAGCCGAGCGCTGCGTCGATCGCCGCCATCGTGTCGGCATCCAGCGTGATCCCCGACGCCTTCACGGTGTCATCGAGCTGCTCGGGGCGCGAGGCGCCGACGAGGGCTGCCGACACATTGGGGTTCTGCAACACCCACGCGATGGCGAGCTGCGGCAGGGTCAGCCCCGCCTGCTCGGCGACCGGATGCAGCTTCTGCACGGCGCTCAGCACGTCATCCGTCATGAACCGCTTGATGAAACCGGCGCCGCTCTTCTCGTCGGTAGCCCGCGAGCCGACGGGCGCCGGCTGACCGGGTAGGTACTTGCCGCTGAGCACGCCCTGCGCCATCGGCGACCAGACGATCTGCGAGATTCCGAGCTCCTCCGATGTCGGAATGACTTTCCCCTCGATGACGCGCCAGAGGGCCGAGTACTGCGGTTGATTCGAGACGAGCTGGATGCCGAGATCCTCGGCGAGCGCGTGCCCGGCGCGCAGCTGCTCAGCCGTCCACTCACTCACACCGATGTAGAGCGCCTTGCCCTGGCGCACGATGTCGGCAAACGCCTGCATCGTCTCTTCGAGAGGGGTTTCGTAGTCATACCGGTGCGCCTGGTACAGGTCGACGTAGTCGGTGCCCAGGCGCCTGAGCGAACCGTGGATGCCGTCCATGATGTGCTTACGCGACAGACCCGAGTCGTTGGCGCCGCCCGGCCCGACGGGCCAGTACACCTTTGTGAAGATCTCCAGCGACTCCCGACGCTGGCCCTTCAGCGCCTCACCCAACACCTGCTCGGCCACCGTGTTGGCGTAGACGTCGGCGGTGTCGAAGCTCGTGATGCCGAGCTCCAGCGCGCGGTGCACCGTCGCGAGGGCCGCGTCGTTCTCGACCTGCGAGCCGTGGGTGATCCAGTTGCCGTAGGTGATCTCCGTGACTTTGAAACCACTGTTGCCGAGGTAGCGATAGTTGACCATTGCTCCACGCTATCGCTGCGCCGCGACAGCGGGGTCGGCTCGTGGTGAGTCCGGCCTACCCTGAAGACGTGAGTACCGAGACGGCCGAAGCCACGATCAGCACCGGACCACTGCGCGGGGGCGCGAGCGACGGCATCCGCCGGTTCCTCGGCATCCCCTACGCCGCCCCTCCCTTCGGCCCGCGGCGCTTTCAGCTGCCGTCAGCACCCGATAGCTGGACCGGAGTGCGGGATGCGACGCAGTTCGGTCCTGCGGCGCCGCAAACGCCCTACCGCGGCAGGACCGGACAGCTCCTGCCGAGCCTGAACAGCGACGGCACCGACGAAGACATTCTGACCGTCAATGTCTGGACCCCGGCGAGCGCGCCGGAGCCGGCATCCGGGCCGCTGCCTGTCGTGCTGTGGATCCACGGCGGCGCGTTCGAGCGCGGCGGCAGCTCGCTGGACGGCTACGACGGAACGAGCTTTGCCCGCAGCGGCGTCGTCTTCGTCTCGGCGAACTATCGCCTCGGTTCCGAGGGTTTCTCGGTGCTCGAGGATGCCCCGCGAAATCTCGGCCTCGAAGATGTCGCCGCGGCCCTCCGCTGGACCCACGCCGAGATCGCCGCGTTCGGTGGAGACCCCTCTCGCATCACGGTGATGGGAGAGTCAGCCGGCGGGGCGCTGGTGGGAGCCCTCCTCTCGCGCCCCGACACCGGGCCTCTCGTCTCCGGCGCGATCATCGAGTCCGGTCCGTTGGATGCCGCCGTCCCCAAGCGAGCGGGACGCGTCACCCGCGCACTCGCGAAGCGACTCGGCATACCGGCCACGCGCGAGGCTTTCGCGGCCCTGTCCCCCGCCGAGCTTCTCGCCGCCCGCACGGCGCAGGCCGCCGGTAGCTCGCCACTGCGAGGAGCGCCCGGATTCCTGCTGGCCCGAGACCCCGAGAGTCTGCCCGAGTCCCCGCGAGCGGCGCTCCCCACCGCCACGGCACCCATTCTGATCGGCACCAATACCGACGAGTATCGCCTCTGGTTCACCCCCGACGCGCTCGCGAGAATCTCACCCTGGCAGGCGACGCTCGGCCATCTCGCGCTGAAGATCCCGCGCGCCGCGGTGCGGGCCTATCGGACGCAGTCCCCGCATGCCGGCGCCGGCGACCGGCTCGGGCAGGCGCTCACGGACTCGATGCTGCGAGCGCCGATGACCCAGGTGGCGGATCGCCGAACTGCACCGACCTTCGTCTACGAGTTCGCCTGGCAGAGCCCGGTGGACGGCCTCGGCGCCGGACACGCGCTCGAACTCGGCTTCGTCTTCGACGGCCTCGACAAACCCGACAGCATCCGGATGGCCGGGGATGCGCCGCCACAGCGCCTCGCGCACGAGATGCACGACGCGTGGGTGCGGATGATCCGCGACGGCGACCCGGGATGGGAGCCGTTCGCGCCCGGGCGGCGGGTGCGCGTCTTCGATGTCGAGTCGCGCACGCTCCCGCTGCCACGCGCCGACGCTGTGGATGCCTTCAGTTCGGCATCCTGACGAGAACTACGAAACTGCCGCCGCCGCCTAGTCGTCTTGGGTCGCAACCAGCTGCCCACACGCCCCATCGATTTCCTTGCCGCGGGTGTCGCGCAGGGTCGTCGGGATGCCGGCGGCATTCAGCCGCCGCACGAACTCGTTCTGCACACCCGGTTCGGATGCCGTCCAGATCGAGCCCGGGGTCGGATTGAGGGGAATCGGGTTGACGTGCACCCAGCCGCGCCCGCGCTCGTTGAGCTTCTGCGCGAGCAGGTCAGCGCGCCACGGGTGGTCGTTCATGTCTTTGATGAGGGCGTACTCGATCGAGACCCGACGCCCCGTCCGCTCGAAGTAGCCACGAGCGGCATCCAGCGCCTCATCGACCTTCCAGCGGGAATTGACCGGAATGAGCTCGTCGCGCAGCTCATCGTCGGGGGCGTGGAGCGACAGGGCGAAGGTGACTGGGATGTCTTCGGCGGCAAGTTTTGTGATCGCCGGCACCAGACCCACTGTCGACACTGTGATGCCGCGAGCGCTCATGCCCATGCCGTGCTTCTTGTCGGTCATGACGCGGACGGCCTGCATGACGCGGGCGTAGTTGGCCAGTGGCTCGCCCATTCCCATGAACACGATGTTCGAAACACGCTCAAGGGACTGGTCGGTGCTTCGCTTGCCACCGAGCTCCCCCCGGGCGATCACCTGATTGGCTCGCACGACCTGATCGACGATCTCGGCAGCCGACATGTTGCGGGTGAGGCCCGCCTGGCCGGTCGCGCAGAACGGGCAGTTCATTCCACATCCGGCCTGGCTCGAGACGCACAGGGTGATCCGGCCGGGATAGCGCATCAGCACTGACTCGACGAGGGCGCCGTCATGCAGCTTCCAGAGGAACTTGATCGTGTCGCCCCTGTCGGTGTCGAGCCGGCGAACCTCGGTCAGCAGCGGCGGCAGCAGCCCCGCGACGAGTTCCTCGCGACCGGATGCCGGTAGGTCGGTCATCTCTGCCGGGTCACTCGTCCAGCGCGTCAGGTAGTGCCGCTCGAGCTGGCCGGCGCGAAAGCCCGGCAGACCCAGTTCCTTGGCCTTCTCGACGCGCTGTTCCGGTGTCAGGTCGGCCAGGTGCACGGGAGGCTTGCCGCGCTTGGGGCTCGCGAACTGCAGCAGCGGCCGCCCCTCGGCATCCTTCTTCTGCTGCCAGCCTTCGGTGGCCGGGCGCACCTGCGGCGCGCCGGAAGACGTGGGAGGAAGCGCGCGAGCCATGACTCCAGGGTAAGCGAGCGGATGCCGCGCACCCCTGCATGCCCTGCGACGCCCTGTTGGCCCGGCGACGCCCTGTTGGCCCTGTCAAGCCCTGTTGGCCCTGTCAAGCCCTGTTGGCCCTGCGACGCCCTGTTGGCCCTGTCAAGCCCTCCCCACGAGGAGACCCGCCCAGTACCGTGAGGTCGTGACCCGCGACGACCTCGACATCCGCCCGATCACTCCCGCAGACTCCGGGGAGGTCCTCACGCTCCAGCGCGCCGCGTTCGTGCAGGAGGCGCTCATCTACGGCACCCCGCACATGCCCCCCTTGACGCAGACGCTGGAGGAGATCACCGCGGAGCTGGCCACAAACCTCGGCTGCGTCGCGCTGCGGGGACCCCGGATCGTCGGAGCCGTCCGCGCGCAGCACGACGGCGAGCTGCTGCTCATCGGGCGGCTGGCCATCGCACCCGATCAGCAGGGCGAGGGAATCGGCACCGCACTGCTGGCGGCAGTCGAGCAGAGGGGGAAGGATGCCGGCGCCACGGTCGCCGAGCTGTTCACCGGGTCGCTGTCGGAGGCGAATCTGCGCCTGTATGAGCGCGAAGGGTATGTCGAGAGCGAGCGAGTACCGGGGGATGACGGCGTCGAGCAGGTCTTCCTGCGCAAGAAACTCGACTGATCAGCCGCGGCCGCCGTCGCCGAAACCCCGCACTCAGTCGAGGAAGATGTCAGGGAAGAGCTGATCATCCGGGGTGCCCGGCACGGCAGCGTAGCGCGCGAAGTCTGTGACACCCGCAGCCTCCAGCACATCCTCGACGATCAGCGTCTGACCGGTGTAGTCCCGCGAGGGCTTCGTGATCACCTCGTACGCGGCATCCGCGTAGATCTCGGGCGTGCGACTGACCTTCATCATCTGGTCACCGCCGAGGGCGAACTGCACGGCTGCTGTCGCGATCGTGGTGCGCGGCCAGAGCGTGTTCGCCGCGATGCCGTCTTTCGCGAACTCGGCGCCGATGCCGAGGGTCGCCATCGTCATCCCGTACTTCGCCAACGTGTATCCCGTGTGTCCACCCAGCCACCGCGGCGAGAGGTTCAGGGGCGGCGACAGCGACAGGATGTGGGGGTTCTCGGACTCGCGCAGGATCGGCACCGCGGCGCGCGAGAGCATGAACGTGCCCCGCACATTCACACCCTGCATGAGGTCATACTTCTTGGCGGAAAGGTCGAGCGAGCCGGAGAGATCAATGACGCTCGCGTTGTTGACCACGACGTCGATCCCACCGAACTCACCCTGGGTCTTGAGCACCGCCGCCGTGACGTCGTCATCGTTGCGGACATCGCCGACGATCGGAAGCGCGCGACCACCGGCAGCTTCGATCGCCTCGGCCGCGGTGTGAACGGTGCCCTCGAGCTTCGGATGCGGCGTGTCGGTCTTCGCCAGGATGGCGATGTTCGCGCCGTCGGCTGCGCACCGCAGTGCGATGGCGAGCCCGATCCCGCGGCTGCCACCGGAGAGCAGAACGGTCTTTCCGGCAAGCTTCTTTTCGGTCACGCGTGGTCCTTTCGGGTGGCGGATGTGGTGGCGGTGTCGTTCCTCGGGGTTCGGGATGCCGCAGCGAACGCGGCGATTCGCGTCCGGGCGTCGTGGGTGCCGAACCGTTCCCCGATGGTTTGCGCCTCGTCTTCGAGGTTCTGTGCCAACGCGCGGCCCGCGCCCGAGCGCACGAGTCGCTTCGCCTCGCCGAAGGCCGCGACAGCACCCGACTGCCAGAAATCGGCGACCTCCCGTGCGCGCGCAGCAACCTGGTCAGCCGGAACCACCTCGTTCACCAGGCCCCACTCGAGGGCTTCGTCGGAGGTGAGGGAGCGGTCCTGCAGCAGCAGGGTCAGTGCGCGGCGCTGGCCGATCGCCGCGGGCAGCAGGGTCGAGACGCCGAGGTCGGGGGTGAGTCCGATGTTGGCGTACTTGCTCACAAAACGCGCAGCGTCGGAGGCGACGATGTAGTCGGCGCAGAGCATGAGCCCGAGACCACCGCCGGCGACGGCTCCCTGAACTGCAGCCACGATGGGAGTGGACGAGCACACCAGGGTGAGGATCCCCTCGTGAATGATCCGCGCCATAGCGGTCACCGCCTCGCCGGCGCTTCCGTCGCCGGGATCCGCCTCCGCCATCGCGACGACATCGCCGCCCGCGCAAAACGCGGGGCCTGCGGCATCCAGCAGAATCGCCGTCACGGTGGGATCCCCCGTGAGCTCGACAGCCACATCTCGCCATCGACGGCCCATCTCGAAGTCGACGGCATTCAGGCGTGCGGGGCGGTTCAGCGTGACGTGGGCGAGGCCGTCGGCGACCTCGACCAGGATGGAATCGCTCATCTCGGCCTCCTTCAGCAGTGAGGGTGCGGCCAAACGGCGTTCCCCTTCGAAACCTCCCGTCACTCTACTCTCGCCCCCCTCGACCGCGAGCCCGGGTACCACATCTCGTGACACTGCGTTTCATCGGGTAGCCAACCACGGCGGCATCCATCGGGGCCCGCGGCGGTAGGGTGGCGGCGTGAACGCAGAACGGCGGCGCAGCTACTCCATCGGAGTCGCGCTCGACTGGTTCTTCTTCGTGTTCGCCGGGATCTCGGCGCTCTGGCTCGCGTATCTGAGCCTCACCGAATCATTCCGTGTCGGGTGGTGGGGGATCCTCGTCGCGATCGCCTTCTGGGCGCTGCTTGCCTACCTGGTCCTGCCGCGCATCCACCGCATTCTGACGACGATCTACGTACCCGGCTATTTCATCGGACGCACCCGCACCAGTGACGGCTTGCTCGGCGATCCCGTCAACCTTGCCTTCATGGGCGAGGAGGCTGCCCTGCACGAGGCGATGGAGCGGGCGGGCTGGACACTCGCCGATCCCGTCACGCTGCGCTCATCCCTTCGGATCGTGACCGCGACACTCACCCGGCGCAGTTACCACCGCGCGCCCGTCAGCCCACTCTTCCTTTTCGGCCGGATGCAGGATTTCGCCTACCAGCAGGAGGTCGACGGCAACCCGGCGCAGCGCCACCACGTCCGGTTCTGGCGCTGCCCCGACGATTGGCCGCTGCCGGGCGGCCGCCGGGTGGAGTGGCTCGCAGCGGGAACCTTCGACAGTTCGGTCGGCTTGTCGCTGTTCACGCTGCAGGTCACGCACCGTATCGACGCCGACACGGATGTCGAACGCGACCACATCGTCGGTTCGCTCCTTGCCGCAGATCCCACCATCCGCCTCGAAACCATCGAGGACTTCTCGACGAGCTATCACGCTCGCAACGGCGGCGGTGACTCGATCCGCACCGACGGCGATCTGCCGATCCTGGATCTGCGCCCCCTGGCCGTAGCCGGGGCCGCCGGCGTCGCAGCTGCCGCCGACACGACGGATGCCCCGCCGCCGGCATCCGGGTCACGAGAAGTCCCGACGGTAGCTGCTGCGGCGACGACCTCTTCGCAGAACCTGCCACGCAAACGCGCCGCGTTCGAGCCCCCGACGACGCTGTTCGCCCCGCTCCACCGCGACCCGAGCATGCGGCGACCCGCCACAATCACGACCGGAACGCTGCTGTTGCTGCTGCGGGTGCTCGCCGGCATCCTTCTGATCGTCGGCCTGTGGTTGGAGTGGCCGGACGTCATGGGTAGCGCCGACCTTGCGGTCGGGGGCGACGCACTCACGGCCGAGGAGGAACAGTTCGCCCTCTGGATCGTGATCGCCATCATGGGCGTGAGCCTGGCGGTTCAGGTGAGCGTGCTGCTCTCGCTGTGGTGGGGACGAAACTGGGCTCGGTTGATCGTCATGATCTTCTCGGTCGTCTCGATCTCAACGGCGTTCACGACCTGGTTCCTGCGGGAGCAGGAGATCACCCTGCGAACGTCGCTGCTCACGGTCGGTCTCGATGTGTTGATCCTGCTCGCGCTCTCCAGCCGCAGCGCCGCCGCCTACTCGCGGCGCCGCGAACGGCACCGCTGAGCCCGGCGCCCGGGGCGTCCGCTAGCGGGGCGCCATCCGGATCGCACCGTCGAGTCGGATCGTCTCACCATTGAGGTAGCCGTTCTCGACGATGCTCATGACGAGCGCCGCGTATTCCTGTGGCCGGCCCAGTCGGGCCGGATAGGGCACCTGCTGACCGAGTGAATCCTGCGCCGCCTGCGGGAGGCCCGCGAGCATCGGTGTCTCCATGATTCCGGGAGCGATCGTTGCGACACGGATGGCGTGACGGGCGAATTCTCGCGCGATCGGCAGCGTCATCGCGTGGACACCACCCTTGCTGGCGGCATACCCCGGTTGCCCGATCTGCCCGTCGAAGGCAGCGACACTGGCGGTGTTGATGATCACACCGCGGTCGCCGGACTCGGCATCCGGGTCCGTCCTCGCCATCGCTGCAGCAGCGTGCGCGACAACGGTGTACGTACCGATCAGGTTGATGCGCACGATCCGCTCGAACGCGGCGATCGACGACGGCTCCCCGTCACGGTCGAGCACCTTGGCCGGGGGAGCGATTCCGGCGCAGTTGACCACGACCCGCAGCGGACCGGATGCCGCAGCGATCGCTACCGCGGCACGCACGGCTTCGGCATCCGTGACGTCGGCCGCAGCGAAGGTGCCACCCAGCCACGCGGCGACGTCCGCACCGGGCGAGCCGGGCAGATCGACAATCGTCACCCGCGCGCCACCAGCGGCGAGCCGCTCCGCGGTCGCCAACCCCAGACCGCTCGCCCCGCCGGTGACGAGAGCTGCAGCACCACTGACCTTCATCCGACTCTCCTTCGATGTCGCGCCCCAGGCTACCCCCGAGGTGAGCGCCGCGACCGCGTGTAGCTAACTCCTCACATACGTCACCACCACCGCACCGAGTTGCCGAAGAGACGGCTCAGCACGCCAGGTTTGAGGAGTTAGCGACACCGCCGTGGGCCAACCCGATCGTAGCTCCGACCGATATGTCGCTCGGCCTCCCCTGTCTCCAACTCCTCAACGACGCCGACGCGATGTCCCGTATCGGCCAAGTCGCGGGCCTCTCAGCCTGTTCTTCAGGAGTTAGCCACAGCCGGAACCGGTTCAGGACGGGCCGAGGATGAAGTTCCAGGAGCCGGCCAGGACGGCGGCGGTCACGGCGACTGCGGCGATTGTCGCACCGAGCAGTACCAGCAGCCACTCGGCCATCCCGAACCGGGACTCTCGCGCCCACGTCCGCGGACCGGGTGCCCCGAAGCCGCGGGCCTCCATCGCCACAGCGAGCTTCGTGCCCCGGCGGATGGAGAGTACGAGCAGGGCAAAGGCCATCCCGAGGAAGCGACGGATGCGGCCACGGTCGGCGACGCCGCGCGACCGGCGCGCGAGCTCCAGCGCACGCCAGTCGTCGACGAAGAGCCCGACCATCCTCAGCCCCGCGAGTCCACCGAGCACGAAGCGGGCCGGTAGTCGCAGGACCTGCGCCAGCCCATCGGCAAGGTCGGTCGGATCAACGGTGGCAAAGAGAACAACCGACGGCAGCGCTATCGCGAGCACCCGAAGCATCGTGGCCAACGCCAAGGTGAGCGATCCCTCACTGACGCGCACCACAAACCACTCTGCGTAGATGTGGCCGCTCGCTTGGCCGTACAGGGCTATCGTCACGCCGGTCAACGGCGCGAGCAGCCAGACGATCCACGTGCGCCGCCAGAACTGCCGCCAGCCGAGACCAGCGAAGGGGAACAGGGCGAGCTCGATCGCCAGCGCCATCCCCGCCGACACCGCATCCAGGGTCAGCACAAGCGGAACCGTCAGCACCACGATCGCGAGAAGCTTCGCCACCGGGTTCAGTCGCGCCACCCGCGAGGGCGCGGCGGTCTGAATGTCGATCACGACGACCCACCCAGAACAAAGCGGTCGGCATCCAGCGCATCGGCGACCTCGAGATCGTGCGTGATCGTCACGACCGCCGAGCCCTCCTCACGCACCCGCGCAAGGAGCGCAACGAGCTCGGCCCAGGTGCGGGCATCCTGTCCGAACGTGGGTTCATCGAGAACGAGCACACGGGGCCGAGTCGCGAGGGCTGCAGCCACCGTGAGTCGACGCTTTTCACCACCCGAGAGCGTGTAGGGATTCGCCTCGGCGAGGCGGTCAAGCCGCAGCCGGTGCAGCAACTCTTCGACACGCGCCGCGATCTCCGACTCGGCGAGTCCCAGCGCACGCGGTCCGACCTCGAGCTCGCCGCGAACCGTGCGGGCGAGCAACTGATGCTCGGGGTCTTGGAACACCATGCCGAGCCGCGTGAGCAGCGCACGCGAGGGCCACTGGTGAGGATGTCCCCGCTGACCGTCCGCGAGCGCCGAAGACGGCACGACCATCCCCGAGGCGGGCGGGATCAGCCCCGCAAGGGTGAGACCGAGCGTGGACTTGCCGGCACCGTTGGGTCCCGTGATCGCCGTCGCAGCACCTTCGGTCACCTCCAGGTGTGAGATCTCGGCGATCGGACGCCCCGGCACGCGCGCAACGACGAGGTCATCCGTCGACACGAGAACGGAGCCCCGAGGGCGGGTAGCCCGGGGCGGCCACGTCGCCCTGTGGCCCGGAACCCACACGCCGGAGTCTGCGAGCTCTTCACCCCGATCACGCAGCACTGCCTCGGGGGCGCCGTCCGCGACCACGCCCCCATCCGCCAGCACGATGACACGATCGACCACGGGCTCCCAGGCCGCTACCCGGTGCTCGACGACAACGAGGGTTGCTCCCGTCTGCTCGACGACGCGGGCGACGGCATCCCGCACCTGCATAACGCCGTCAGGGTCGAGATTGGCGGTGGGTTCGTCCAGGATGATGAGGCCTGGCCGCATCGCTACGACAGCGGCGAGCGCCAGGCGCTGCTTCTGCCCTCCGGAGAGGGCGCTCGTAGAGCGATCGAGCGGAACGTCAAGTCCCACCAGCTCGAGGGCCTCGCGCACGCGATGCCAGATCTGCTCGCGGGGGACGCCGAGGTTCTCGCAGCCGAACGCCACTTCGTCGCCCACGCGCGCGAGAACGACCTGCGAGTCGGGGTCCTGTAACACGAGGCCGGCTCTGCCACGCGCCGCGCTCGGGATGGCGCCGCCGAGGCGAATCGAGCCTTCGCTCTCTCCCTCGTCCGCGCCGAGCACCCCGGCGATCGCCCGGACGAGCGTCGACTTGCCAGACCCCGACGCCCCGAGCAGCAGAACACGTTCCCCCGGCTCGATCCGCAGGTCGACCTCACGCAGGGCCCACGCTCGCCGGCTGCCATGCCGCCAGCCCCACCCCTCGATGCCGACGGCGACGGGATGGGGCGGAGCGGCAGGGGTCAGGGCAGACTGTGCGGTCACGTCAGACGCGCTGCCGGACCTCGCGCCCGGCAGGGAAGGCATCCAGGGCGCCGGTGGCGGCGAGCGCGCGCACCAGCAGCCACGAAAGCAGGCCGGCGATCACGGCGCCGGAGATGACGGTGCTGATGAGGTAGACGATCGTGAAGGTCACGTCGGCCCCCGCGTACCAGAGGATCAGATTGTTGATGCCACCGGCCAGCGCCGCACCTGCCCCGGCGAGAATGGCGACCGGCAGCGTCCACACGCGGTAGGCGAAGATCAGGAAGATGATCTCGGCGCCGAGCCCCTGCACGAAGCCGGCCTCGAGCGTCAGGAACCCGCCCCACTGGTTGCCGACCAGCGCCGAGACGACGGCAGCGAGCACCTCGGTGTAGATCGCGGCACCCGGCTTGCGGATGACGAGAGCACCCAGGACTCCGGCGAACAACCAGGGTCCGTCGAGCAGGCCCTGCAGACCCGGCAGTAGCGGCTCTAGCAGCGTGCTCGGCCCGACGTACCCGACGTTCCAGGCCAGGAAGATCAGACCGGATGCGACACCGATGACACTGGCGACGACGATATCGACGATCCGCCACCGGAACCGGTTCGTGACGGTGGTGGGGGTGGACGACGAAACAGACATTGTTCTCCTTCCTGCGCTGGCATGACCCAGATCAGGTTCGACGGTCGAAGCGTGGATTCGCTTCCTCTCAGCCCGGCACACCGGACTCCCGTGGTTCGTGGTGCCGAGTATACGCGTCAGGTACGGATAATCTGGGCGGGATGACTGACACGGAGGCGCCGACCGCCCCCGATCCGACCGACGCCGACCCGGCGTCGAGTGCGGCCGCGGGCGCCGCCGTTGAGCGCGCCGACACCGCTGCCCTGCAGTGGGCCCGGCCCACGGGAGCCCCCGTGTCACGGCCGGCACCGGAACGCTCGGACACCGGCGATCTCCTCGACGGGATGCCGCGTCGGTCACTGCTGCGCGGAACCGTCATGGGCCCGACCCTTGTCGTTCTCGCCGTCATCGCGGCATACGCCGCGGTCACGCTGCTCTGGCCGCTGACCGCTGTCATGCCGACTGCGCAGCCCGTCGATGTGGCACCTCTCACGGCATCCGCCGCCGCCCCGGCGTGGCCGGCAGACGGATCGGCTGCGGTTGCCGTAGACGGGTTCGAGTCGACGGTCGCCGACGCAACCCTGGTCTCAACGACGGATGACGCACCGCTGGCGAGCATCACAAAGCTCGTGACCGCACTCATGGTGCTCGACCGACAGCCCCTCGCGCCCGGTGAGACCGGCCCGGAGTACGCCTTCAACTCCCGTGATCGGTCGACCTACTGGAACTATCGCGGGCGCGGCGAGTCGGCCCTGGACGTTCCCGTGGGCGGCTCTCTCAGCGAGTACCAGATGCTGCAGGGAGTGCTGATCGGCTCCGCGAACAACTACGCGTCCAGACTGGCCGACCAGTTCTGGCCCACGGACGAGGTCTTCGAGAGCGCCGCTGCCGACTGGCTGCGCACACACGGCATCAGCGGCATCACGGTCGTCGAACCGACCGGCATCGACTCCGATAACGTCGGCACGCCTGCGGGCGTCATCGCGCTCGGTCGCAAGGCGCTCGAGAACCCCGTGATCGCCGAGATCGTGGCGACCCCGTCGGTCGATCTTCCCGGCGCCGGGGTCGTCACGAACACGAACGATCTGCTCGCAGATCCCGGCGTCGTCGGTATCAAGACGGGGTCCCTCTTCGTGAACGGCCGCGAGGTCGACGACCTGGCCACCGCGAAGAACATCACCGTTGGCGACCACACGGTCCGCGCGTATGCCACCGTCCTCGCCCAACCCAGCGACGAGCTGCGCGACAGTGCGGCCCGGGCGTTGCTGGCCCAGCTCGAGGCTGAACTCACGACCCCCTACGTCATCCCCGCAGGAACGGTAGTCGGGACCGTGCAGACCGCGTGGGGATCGACCCCGGAGATCCGCACCACCGCGGACGCCGCCGTCATCCTGTGGAACGGTGCGGCGTCGAGTTCGTCATCCGCCCTCGTCATCGACGAGTGGGAAGCCGGATCTCCCGCGGGGACGTTCACCCTCACAGGCCCCGTGAACTCGACCACCGTCGAAGCTGCCGTCTCGGCCGAGATCGAGCAACCGTCCCCGTGGTGGCGTCTGACCCACCCGCTGCACCTGTTCGGGCTCATCGACTGACAGCCAGGATGCCTCTCTCTGAGCCGCCTCAGCTCCACAGCGGCGTCGGCGGCGGGAACGAGAAGGCCTGATCGAGAAGGTCTGCGGGAAGTTCCGCGCCGGGGGCAGGATTCCAGCGGGGTGAGCGGTCTTTGTCGACGAGTTGTGCGCGGATTCCCTCCACCAGATCCGGCTGTGTCGTCCCGAACCAGAGAACAAGCCCATACTCCTGGGCGAGAGCAGCCCGCAGGTTGGGAAGCTTCCGCGCGCGTCTGACCGCCTCGAGGGTCACCGCGAGCGCGGTCGGCGGAAGCGACTCCAGATGCACGGCAGTCTCGCGCGCGGCATCCTCGAGCCGCCCCTGCAGTGCCGAGACGATCTCGGCGACGGTGGGCTGGGCGAACGCGACGTCGATCCACTCCCGCTGCCGGGTCGCGGTTCCGGGAGCCGGTTCTGTCGCGACCGCCTGAATCGCACCGTCGAGATCGGCTCCGGACACCAGGTCAGACAGCAGAGCTTCGAGCCTGCCGCTTGGCACGTGGTGATCGGCCAGACCCGCCTCGATGGCATCGGCGGGCCCGACGGTGTTGCCCGTCAGCGCCAGGTACTCGCCGACTCGCCCGGGGGCACGGCCGAGCAGCCAGGACCCGCCGACATCCGGCGTGAAGCCGATCCGTGTCTCGGGCATCGCGAGCATCGACCTTTCGGTGACCAGGCGGTGGGATGCGTGGCCGGCAAGGCCAATGCCGCCACCCATCGTGATCCCGTCGGCGAACGCGACGATCGGATGCCGATACTCTGCGATCCGGGCATTGAGGGCGTACTCGGCGCGGAAGAAGGCATCGACCTGTTCGGGGCGGTCACCGATGAGCGTCTCGTACAGTCCGCGCACATCACCCCCGGCGCAGAACCCACGATCGCCGGCGCCGCGCAGCACCACGGCCCGAATACTGTCGTCCTTCTCCCACTGATCAAGACCCGCAGCGAGAGCCTCGATCATCTTGAGGTCGAGGGCGTTGAGCGCGCGTGGGCGTTGCAGGGTCAGGATGCCGATCTCACCACGCTGCTCGATCCCAACCGTCGGTGCCGTCGTCTCCACGGTTCCACGGTAGCGATGGGCCGCCGCGAGGGGGGCTCTTCGACCGGCCCCGGGCGTGGTGCCGCATCCGGGAGCGCTCCGTCGGCCAGACTGGTGCGCAATCCACACCCAGGGAGGGGCTCTTCATGCCCGACGGACAGGTTCTGGAGTTCGCGGGGCTCACCAAGCGCTTCGGGACGATCTCGGCGGTCGCCGATCTCACGTGCAGCATCCAGCCCGGACGCATCACGGCGTTTCTCGGGCCCAACGGGGCAGGCAAGACCACGACGCTGCGGATGCTGCTGGGCCTGATCCGCCCGACCTCGGGCTCGGCGACCATCGGCGGGCGCCGCTACGACGAGCTCGCCCATCCGCTGCACACTGTCGGCGCGGTCCTCGAAGCCACCGGCTTCCACCCCGGCCGCACGGGCGCAGCGCACCTGGCCGTCTACGCACAGGCTGCCGGCATCGCGCGCTCGCGCGTTGATGAGGTGCTCGAACTTGTCGGGCTCACGCACGCTGCGGGGCGCAAGGTCGGCGGGTATTCGCTCGGAATGCGCCAACGGCTCGGGGTAGCGTTCGCGCTGCTCGGCGACCCGGGCGTGCTCGTGCTCGACGAGCCCACCAACGGCCTCGACCCCGAAGGCATCCGGTGGATGCGGTCTTTTCTGCGGACTCTGGCGGCAGAGGGGCGGACCATCCTGGTGTCGTCTCACCTGCTCGCCGAGGTGCAGCAGACGGTGGATGCCGCGCTCATCATCTCCGGCGGCCGACTCGTGTTCGAGGGGTCGCTTGCCGACCTCGCCTATCAGGAGGTTCCGGTCACGCTCGTCGACGCACCCGACCGCGGTGCCCTTGTCGCGGCACTGGAGGGTTCCGCGGTTCCGCTCGAGCACCTGCGCACCGGCATCCAGGTGCAGGGCCTCGACGCTGCGAGTGTCGGGGCGATCGCAGCGTCTGCAGGCGTCGCCCTGTCGGCACTGACCGACCGGGGGCCCGCCCTCGAGGAGATCTTCCTCGAGTACGTCAACGGGATAAGGCCCCCGCTGCTGCTGACGGACGACCGACGTCGGCCGACACCCGCGGACGCTGGCGAGGAGCCTGCGGCCGAGACCGTGACTGACCCTGACACCGCCATCACCTCATCGGCTGACGGGATGGGCGAACCCGCAGATTCGCGGGAACCGGTGGAGCCTGACATGCAGCCTGAAGCGAGAGCCGACGAGGAAGGGGCGAACCGATGACCGTCGCCACTGTCACCCGGTCGGAGTTCACGAAGTTCTTCTCGACATCCCTGTGGTGGGTGCTGGGGCTCGTACTCGTTCTCTACATCGCCTTCACCGCGGCCGCGCTCGCGTTCGCGATCGGGGCCGTCGGCAGCGGGATGCTCCCGGGCGAGGGGGCACCGGTTCCGACCGAGGGAGTCGCACCGGTGCTGTATTCGCTGGCCGCAAGCGTCGGATACGTCATCCCCCTCATCCTCGGAACCCTCATGGTCACCTCGGAGTTCCGGCACAAGACCCTGACGGCAACGTTCCTTGCGACACCGCGCCGGGGCACGGTGCTCTGGGCGAAGATCGTGGCAGGCATCGTTGTTGGCGTGGGCTTCGGAGTCGTCGGCGCGCTGTCTTCCGTCGGGCCGGCCGCTGGCCTCCTCGCAGCGTTCGGGGTCGAGACCGACCTCGGCGTGGGCTCGACCTGGGCGCTCATCGCCCGAGTCGTTCTGGCACTCACGATCTGGGTGGTCGTCGGGATCGGCGTCGGCTCACTCGTGCGAAACCAGGTGGCTGCCGTCGTCGGTGTGCTCGTGTTCACTCAGTTCCTTGAGCCCATCGCCCGCGCGGCGGGGGCGTTCGTGTCAGGACTCGACACCGTCACCAACTACCTCCCGGGCGCCGCGAGCGACGCCCTGGTCGGGGCGAGCATCTTCCAGATGGCGGGCGCGGGAACCAGCACGAGCGGACTCGAATGGTGGGCGGGCGGCGCCGTCCTTCTTGCCTATGCCGCGGTTCTGCTGGTGCTCGGCTATGCGCTGAACTGGCGACGCGACGTCAGCTGACGAGGTCGGCGACGTCTTCGGCGGGACCATCGACCTCGAGCCGCAACGCCTGAACGAGCGCTAGCCCGTGGCGCGTCGTGAGAACGATGCGCTGATAGTCCGGGTGTCCCTCGAGGTCGATCACGACGCCGGGACGTCGCCCTCGCACGACGACGAAGTCCTCGCTGCTCGCCGACTTCCGGGTGCCCATCGCGATGACTCCGCGCACATGCGTCCCGGGGCTCGGTACCCCACGGAGCCACGTCCAGACGTCGTCGGTGAGCTGCACCTTAGCGATCGTGCTGCGCGGAATGTCTACATTCTGCCGACGGAATGCAAGCAGACGTTCCGACCCCGACAACGTCACCTCCAGCTGGGAGGAGTCGAGCAGCAGCGTCACCATGAAGCTAGTCTGCCAGCGCCATTCCCGCTCTCACGGGGAGTTTGCTTACAAGCCCGCAACGATCCCTCTGCACTCTGCCTCCACGTGCTAATCGAGACGCCGGCCCCCGATAACGCCCCGTGAGCCAAATGGGGGTATCGCCCTCAAAGTATGGTCTTGGAGCAGTCACCGCGGGAGCCAGACGCGGCGGTCCGCGGTCTTGGTCGGGTGTGACGCGGCGGGGGATTCGGCGAGTGCACCCGCAACGGCGCCGTAGAGAGTCCAGAGATGCTTCACGGTCTCGTTTCGGCTGCGAATGGGGTCGCGCGCCTCGATCGCGTCGATGATCTCCTCGTGCGACTTACTGGAGCGAGAGGCCGACGCGGGGATCGCGAGCGACAGCCGGCGAAACTCACGCAGGCTCGGGACGAGCATCGAGTACATGCGCGTGAGTAGGGAGTTGTGCGAGGCGCTGACGAGCGCGCCATGGAACTCTTCGTCGTACTTCACAAGGTCATCGACCCCGACCGCGTTTCGGTGGGAATTGTTCGCCTCACGCAGTCGGGCAAGATCTGTCTCCGTCGCCCGTTCGCAGGCGAGGCCAGCCGCGGTGGTCTCGACGGCGAGACGCGTCTCGATGAGCTCAGTCACTTCGAACTTGTTCTCCGCTGCCCATTGCGCGAAGGAGTGGACGGGGTCGATGCGACTGCTGTCGACGATGAAGGTACCCAGGCCCTTGCGCACCTCGATCACGCCCATTGCGCGCAGCTTCTGGATCGCCTCGCGCAGCGAGGTTCTGCCTACCCCCAGTTGGCGGGCGAGTTCCGTCTCGATAGGCAGCTGCTCGCCGGGCGCGAGAGTGCCTGCCTGCACCGCCGCGTAAATCTGCTCGGCAATGATGTCGGACAGGGTGCGGCGATCTCGGTCAGCTATCGGTCCGATCACAGCCGTCATGCTACACGCAGCCATTTTTGTGGCACCGGCTCGTTTCAGCCCCCTATGTAAAGCTCGGGTTACAAGTCTGTTTCGCAGATGAATGATGTCGGACAACAGCTCTAGTCTGGAATCTTCATGCCGACGACAAACGACGGGTACATCCTGTCGAAGACCTCGCCGTCGTTCATGCCGTCGTCTGAGCTCAATGTCGCGGTGGCTGTCGAGGCCGAGCGCCGGGGCTTCGACTTCGTGCTCGCGATGACGAAGTTCCGCGGCTACGGAGACGGCGATGGGTTCTGGGACTACTCGATCGACCCACTGGCCCTGTGCGGGATGATCATCCAGGCGACAACCACAATCGGGATCTGGGGTTCGGTAGCCGCTCCGACCATTCACCCTGCCATGGCGGCACGCACGGCGGCCACCTACGACGACGCGAGCGGGGGACGGTTCCGACTCAATGTCGTAGCCGGCTGGAACATCTCGGAATACAGCCAGATGGGACTCTGGCCCGAGAACTACCACGCCGACCGCTACCGCTACACACGCGAGTACATCGCGGTGTTGCGCGGCCTGTGGGAGAGCGGGCAGTACAGCCACGATGGCGAGTTCTTCCATCTCGAGGACTGCATTGCCAAGCCCACACCGGCGAACGGGGTCAAGATCATCGTGCCGGGCCAGTCGACCAACTCGCTGAGCGTTGCTGCTGACCTCGCGGATGTGAACTTCGTGCTCGGCGGGCTCACCGACATCGCTACCGCCCGCGCAGCGCTGCTTGAGGCGACAAAGAACAATGGCCGCGCGGTCGAATCCGCGGCCCTCTACGGGATCATCACCGCGCCAACGGATGCTGAGGCGCTAGACATCGCGAACGATTTCATCGCCCACACCGACTTCGAGTCCGCGATCGCACTCAAGCGAGCCGCATTGACCGACAAGGGCGGCAACGCCGCGCAGCGATGGCTGGAACAGGACGAAGCCACGCGTCCGCTGCCCGGATACCCAGACGACAGCATGCCGGTCGTCGCCCAGGTGCCGGCCTTCTTCCATCCGCACATCATCGGCTCCCACGAGCGGGTCGCGCGCTACCTCGACGCTGTCGAGACGAAGGCCGGCATCACAAGCACCGTCCTATCCTTCCCCGACTTCCGCGGCGACCTGGCGAGCTTCGCCGAGAACGTCATGCCGCGAATGACCACCCTTACCCCAGCATGAGTGAGCAGCACATGGAAGCCGGACAATCACACGACGCGATCGTCGTCGAACACGCGTCGATCCCCGGTCACGGGCCTGTGGCAGTCGTTCACGGCGGCGTCGACATGGAACCGATCGCCATGACCTATGCGACGCTTGAGACCGCAGGGGCCCGCGCCCTCGACGCCTTCGCTGTGGGTGAGGACGGAATCTCCGCCGCGGTGAGCGGTCTTGCCGTCATCGAGGACGACCCTGCGTTCAACGCGGGTCTCGGTTCAGTCCTCACACGCGCCGGCACCGTTGAGACCGACGGCGCCGTCTCCAACGGCTCGACCCACCGTTCGGTCGGCGTCGGCGCCGTGCCGGGACTGCGCAACCCCGCCCGGCTCGCCCACCTTCTTCTGCAGGAGCGAAACGTCGCACTGCTGGTTGGCGATGCCGCGGCCTCGTACGCACGCGCGCACGGGATCCTTCCCGAGGACCTCGTCACGCAGGAACAGCAGGCAGCGCTCATCGAGCTCGGGGACTCTCAACAGAGCGTGTTCACCGGCCGACGTGTGCCGACCGAAACGATCGGATGCCTCACGCTGGATGCGGCTGGCTCTGTCAGCAGCGCCTCGAGCACGGGCGGCCTGGTCGGCAAGCTCCCCGGACGCGTCGGCGACTCGTGCATCGTCGGCGCCGGCTTCTGGACAGACGATCGCTTCGGTGTGCTCTGCTCGGGCTCGGGCGAGGCTTCCATCACGCGACAACTCGCGCGGCGCAGCGCGGACTTGTCCCGCAGACTCGGCGCCGCCGCGGGCGTCCGCGCAGCCCTCATTGACCTCATCGAGACCGCCGGCGCCACCGCCGCAATCGTGCTGATGGATGCGCAGGAACGCGTCGTCGTCACCGCGCACAACGGAAGCAGCTTCCCCGTCGTCATTCAGGCGCCGGGTTGGACCCAGCGCCTCGGCGCGATCGATGCGGAGGTCGCGGCATGACCGCCTTGACGATGACTGCCGGCAGCCGCGCTCGGCGCGTCGCCACCGATCTCCTCTCGACCTACGGGATCTTCATCGCTCTCGCGGTCGTCCTGATCGTCGCGGCGATCATCGCGCCGAATCTGTTCTACCCCGTCAACATCGGCAACACTCTCCGTCGCGCTGCGATTCTTGGGCTGCTCGCGATGGCCCAGATCCTTGTCCTCATGGTGCGCGGGCTGGACCTGTCGGTCGCGGCGATGATGGGACTCACAGCAGTCGCCGTGTCACGCATCTCCGACCCTGTCGCCGCGGTGGCCTTCGCCTTCGCCGCAGCTCTGCTCGTCGGCTCGATCAACGCCGCTCTCGTCGTCGTGCGAAAAGTCCCGGCCTTTCTTGCCACCTTCGGCATGGCGCTGGTGATCGGTGGGGTGCAGCTGATCTGGACGCGCGGCGCCTTCAGCGCGGACTCACCCGACTACCTCGTCGAATTCTCGCGCAGCAGCATCGGCGGAATCCCCTTCACCGCGATCCTATGGATCGCCGTGACGATCGTGGCGACGCTGTGGCTGCGGCGAACCGTCTCGGGTCGGCAGCTGGTCATGTCCGGTGCGAATCCGCGAATGGCGGAGCTGTCGGGCGTTCGCACGGGACGTCTTGTGTGGATCGCGTTCGTTGTGGCGTCGTCGCTCGCGGTTGTCGCGGGGCTCTTGCAGACCGGCTATGCCAGCTACATCGACCGTACGATCGGCGTCGGCATGGAGCTCGACTCCATCACCGCAGCCCTGCTCGCGGGCGCGTCGTTCCGCGGCGGCGAAGGGTCCTTCATCGCAGCAGTCGGCGGCGTGCTGCTGCTGAGCGTCCTGTTCACCCTGCTCATCGTGCTGGGCCTGCCCCCCGAGGTCCAGGGCATCGTCAACGGCGCCGTGCTGATCTTCGCGCTCGTGCTGCGTTGGCCGGGCAAGCGCTAAGAAAGCCGAACACACGTACACCCGAACACCCGAACACCCGAACACCCGAACACCCGAACAAACACAGAGCTCCAGCGGGAACCGCCCGCCGGTCGGCATCAAGAGGAGAACAAGATGAAAATGACAATGAAGGGGCGTGCGCGGCGACTTGCCGCAATCGCAGGCGCGGGCGCCATGCTCGTAGGACTCGCCGCCTGCTCCAGCGATGCGCCGGAAGACTCGAACGCCACCAGCGAGGCGACGACGATCGAGTTCGACGCTAACGGTCGCCCCATCCTGGACGACGAGTACTCCCTCCAGGTCGCCGCTGCTGCCGGCGTCGAGGTCGATACGACAGCTTTCAAGAAGGAGCCGCCGTACACCATCGCTGCTGTCGTCCAGGGCCCGACCAACGGGTGGGGTACGACCTTCGACGCCGTGATGCTCGACGCCTTCGAGTCCTCCGGCAAGGTCAAGGACCTCATCTACGTCCCGTGGGAGTTCAGCACGGAGAACCAGGTCAAGGGAATCCAGGACGCGATCGCTGCCAAGGTCGACGCGATTCTCCTCACGTCGCTCTCCCGCGCCGGCCTCGTCTCGGCCGTCGAAGAAGCCGAGCAGGCCGGCATCCCTGTCGTCACCTGCCTCGCGGGCGTGCAGTCGGATGCTTACACCGCCGAAGTCAGCCGGGACATCCCGCTGATGGGCTTCGCAACCGCCGACGACATCGCTCAGCGTCTGGACGGTAGCGGAAAGGTGGTCATGCTCAACGGCATCGCCGGTGCCGACGCCGCCGAGTTCTGGCGTTCCGGAGCCCTTGCTGCCTTCTCTCAATACCCCGACATCGAGATCGTCAGTGAGCAGTACGCGGACTGGGATGCGGCGAAGGCGCTCGAGGTGATGCGCACTGTCGTTGCACAGAACCCTGACGTCGACGCGATCTGGGTGGGTGGCCTCGAGATGGGCCCCTCCGTCGTCGAGGCATACGACGAAGCTGGTGTGGAGCTGCCGCTGATCGCCGGCACCAACCCGACCAACGGGTTCCTCCGCATCGCCATCGACGAAGACATTGAGTTCTCTGCTGCACCGTTCCCTCCGGGCGCTGCGCAGGAATGCGTGAACACGGTGTTCAACGTCCTTGACGGCACCCCGGTGCCCAAGTACACCGATGTGATCGACGTCATGGACGGCGTCGCTCCGTACACCGAGAAGGATGCGGAGAAGTACTACGAGCCTGCATTCAACGACGACTTCGTCGGCCCGAAGGTCGCCGCTGACGAGGTCTACATCAACGCCGGCTTCGGCCGCTGACCGGATCATCCGAGCGGCGGGTCCAGCCCGCCGCTCGGATGATCGCGAGAAATCCCGAGAGGAATGCGCATGACGACGGACGCAATCGCGATCGCGCTCAACGCGGTATCGAAGACGTACGGCCCGGTGGCGGCGCTCGATGGGGTGTCCCTGGAACTGCGTGCCGGGGAGATCCACGCGCTCATGGGCGAGAATGGCGCCGGCAAGTCGACGCTCCTCAAGATCCTTACCGGCATCGTCAGACCGGATGCCGGGACCGCCGAGCTCTACGGCGCGCCGCTCGATCTTCGACAACTCACCGCGAAGCGGGCGCGAGCGGCAGGCATCGGCATCGTGCACCAGGAGTTCTCCCTCATCCCCTCGATGACCGTCGCCGAGAACATCTTCCTGGGCGTCGAAGACGCCCGAGGCGGGATCCTCAACACCCGCGCGATGACCGCGCGGGCCCAGGAACTCCTCGACCGCGTCCACGCGAACGTATCGCCCGACACTCCGGTCGAGCAGATCGGCGTCGCGCAAGCCCAACTCGTCGAGATCGCGAAGGCCATCGCCAGTGACGTGCGCGTGATCGCCCTGGATGAACCTTCCGCGGTCCTCTCGGGCCGAGAGCTCGAGTCCCTTTTCGCCGTCGTACGCGGGCTGGCCGCGAGTGGCGTGGGAGTGCTTTATGTGAGCCATCGCATCGACGAGGTCTTCGACCTCTGCTCGCGTTACACCGTCCTGAAGGACGGGCGAAACAGCGGGTCCGGAGTCATCAGCGAAACGACGCACGACGACCTGGTCTCCCTGATGGTCGGGCGCAGCGTCACTCAGCTCTTCCCCACATCGAATGCGACACCCGGCGCCGTCGTGCTCGAGGCGCGAAACCTCGACGTCGAGGGCCTCGCTGCACCCGTCGACCTTGAGCTGCGCGCCGGTGAGATCGTTGGTATCGCAGGACTCCAGGGGTCGGGACGAACTCGGCTCGCGCGCGGAATCTTCGGCGATGTCGCCGTGTACGGCGGGACCCTTCTCGTAAAGGGGGCTCCCGTCACGCGCCGCGGGGCCTCGGGCGCGATGTCAAGCGGCATCGCCTACCTCCCCGAAGACCGCAAGCACCTCGGCCTCGCGCTCGAGAAGCCCGTGCGGATGAACATGTCGATGTTGGCGTGGAGACGTCTGCGAAAAGGCGGGCTGATCGGCGGTGCCGCCGAGCGCTCGCTCGTGCGAGCCGGCATCGAGCGCCTCAGCGTGAAGACCCAGCCCGGCGGCACCGACATCGTCGGCCGCCTCTCCGGCGGGAACCAGCAGAAGGTCGTCATTGCGAAATGGCTGGAGATGCTGCCTGAGGTGATCATCTTCGACGAGCCGACGAGAGGGATCGACGTCGGCGCCAAAGAACAGATCTACCGCATCATCCGCGATCTTGCTGACAGCGGGAAGTCGGTTCTCGTCATCTCCTCAGAGCTCATCGAGGTGCTCGGCCTGTCCGACCGCATCCTCGTGATGGCAGACGGTCGCGTCGTCGGCGAGCTCCCGGGACACACCTCGACGGAAGAGGACGTCATGCAGCTCATCGTCTCCAGCAGGGTCGCCGATACGGAGGTAGCGTGATGCAACGCAGGTCGAAGACCGCCAAGATCCTGGATCAGGCGGCGAGCAACGGATTCGCCGTGTGGGCGGTCGTGCTCGTCATGTTCGTGCTCGCGCTGTGCTTCGCGAGCGGTTTCGGCACACCCGACAACCTCAACAACGTGAGCCGCCAGGGGGCGGCGATCGCGCTCCTCGCGTTGGCGCAGTTCATCGTGGTACTCACGGGCGAGGTGGATCTCTCGATCGCAGCCAACGCCCGACTCACCGCGATCGTCACAGCGATCCTGATGAACGGGGACAACTCGAACCTCGTCCTCGCTCTGGTAACGGCGATTGGTATCGGTCTGACGATCGGTGCGTTCAATGCGCTCCTGGTCGTCGTGTTCAGGATCGAATCGTTCATCGCGACTCTCGGCGTCTCCGCGATCGTCGCAGGCCTCGCCCTCTTCATCGCGCCGACTCCCCAAGGCCGCAGCGCCCCGCTGCTGAGCGACTTCTACTCGGCGCAGGTCCTCGGCGGACCCTACCTCGTGGTCGTCACCGTCGTCATCGTGTGGGTTCTTGCTTGGTTCATGCTTCGTCGCACCGTGTGGGGCCGGCACGTCTACGCGACCGGCGGCAACCCGCACGCGGCCAATCTCAGCGGCATTTCGACCGCGGGGGTGCGCACCTCGACCTACCTCGTCGGCGGCGTGCTCAGCGCGCTCGCCGGGGTCGTCATCCTCGCCGGCACGGGAATCGGCGATAACAGCGCGGCATCCGGTCTCGAGTTCACGGCCCTCGCGATTGTGGTGATCGGTGGCGCCAGCCTGGCAGGTGGCCGCGGCACGCTCATCGGTCTGCTCGGCGGCGTGCTGCTGTTCGCGATGATCGGCAACGTCTTCAACCTGCTGCGCATCGAGGTCTGGTATCAGCAACTCGTACGCGGCCTGATCATCCTCATCGCCGCGGCTGTGTTCGTCGATCGCGTCAAAGGCGGACGCGTGCGGCGGCGGGCTGCAAGGCCCAGCGGCAATCCGGACGACGCAACCCAAGACCCCACACCCACCACCGAAGGAGCCCCAACATGGCGATGACCAGCAACGAGGGCCGTGGCATGACCCCGGCCGAACGCGACGAGTTTCTCACGACCACCAAGATCTTCGCGAAGATCTCGACCGTGAACGAGAACGGCGTGCCCTCCATCAGCCCGGTCTGGTACACGTGGGACGGCGAGTCGTTCCTGATCATCAGCAAGGAGCGCACCGGGATGGTCAAGAATCTCCGGCGTGACCCACGCTGCGGCCTGCTCATCGACAATCCGACCCTCCCATACAAGCGTCTGAGCGCCCAGTGCGAGGTCGAGTTTCTGGAAGACTTCGACGTCATCGAGCCGATGACCGAAATGATCCTGCGCTACCTCGGTCCGGAAGGCATGACGTACGGCGAGAGCACCTTCCAGTTCCCCCGCGTGCCGTTCCTCTTGCACCCCGTCAAGATGACGACGTGGAACGGCGGCGGCTTTGATCGCACCTTCACGCGCGACACCGTGTGGACGGAAGTCAAGTGACCGGAAGGCTTGAGGGGAAACGTACGCTCATCACGGGTGGCGGCTCCGGCATCAACTTCGCGATCGCGAAGCGGTTCATCGAGGAGGGCGCCATCGTGTCGGTCGCCGACCTGAACCCCGAACGGGCGCAGGCCGTCGAGGCGCTCGGCGGTCGGTTCGCCGTCGTCGACGCGGGCGACGTGGCAGGTGTCGAGGCGTGGGTCGCCGCGGAGGCCGAAGCCCTCGGTGGTCTCGACGTCATCGTCGCGGGGGCCGGCTACGAGCTCGTCGCGAACGCACTCGAACTCACGGTCGAGCAATGGGACGCCCACATGGCGGTGATGCTGCGCGGCCCGTTCGTGCTGTTCAAGGCGGCCATCCCACACCTGATCGCCGCCGGAGGAGGCTCGCTCATCGGGCTCGGTTCGAATCTTGCATTCGCCGGCTTGAATAACTTCACGTCCTATGTGCCCGCCAAGCACGGCCTCATCGGCCTGATGCGCGTGCTCGCCATGGACTTCGCCAAGGACGGCATCCGGGCCAACGCGCTGTGCCCGGGCGTCATCGACACGCCCCTCGTGCGACGCCAACTCGACGTGCCGAACGCCGACGAGTTGCTGGCGTTGTGGAAGTCGGGCAGCTTCTTCAACCGGCTGGGCAAGCCGGAGGAGGTCGCCGCCGGCGCCGTGTTCCTGGCAAGCGACGAGTCGAGTTTCGTCACCGGCTCCGCGTTGATGGTGGACGGCGGGTATACGGCGCAATGACACATATCCCGGGCGAATCAGCCTCAGACCTTCTCCTTCGCCTCGTCGAGATCGACTCCCGCAACCCGTCGATCACGGCGGGGAGCCCGGGGGAGGAGCCTCTCGCCACATTCGTCGCTGATTGGCTGACGGCTGCGGGGATTCCGGCCGAGGTGATCCCGGCGGTCGACGGTCGGCCGAACGTGCTCGGCGTTCTGCCGGGCACGATCGGCACGACCGTCATCTTCGAGGCGCACCTGGACACGGTCCCCGGCGGTCCGGCGATTCGGATAAACGGTCGGCGACTGAGCGCCCGAGGCGCATGCGACGCGAAGGGGAGCCTCGCGGCGATGATGGTGGCTGCGGCCCGGATCGCGACGAAGGACGGTCCGCATCCCACTGTCGTCGTCGCCGGGGTCTGCGATGAGGAGTACATCATGCGCGGGGCGGTCGCCCTCGCCGACCGGCTGCCCCCGGCCGACCTGCTGGTCGTGGGCGAGCCGACGTCTCTCGTGCCGGCCCGCGCGCACAACGGCTTCATCCGCTTTGAGGCGACAGTCATCGGCCGCTCCGCGCACAGCTCCCGCGCTGAGCTCGGCGTCAACGCGATCGAGAAGGCCGGGCAGCTACTTACACAGCTCGAGGCGACGCTGATCGCCGAGCGGCGGGATCACCCCGGCCATGAGCTTGCCGGCAAGGCACTGCTGTCCGCGACGCTCATCACCGGGGGGCTCGCGCCCAACATCGTGCCGGACCGGTGCACCATCACCTTCGACCGGCGGGTCTCGCCGGGGGAAGACCCGAACGTGGTGCTCGCCGAGATCCAGGCCGCCATTCGTGGCTACGCCGCCGAGATCGATGTCGAAGTCGAGCTGCCGGCACCGTTCGTGTCGCTGCGCGGTTTCGAGACGCCCGCCAGCAGTGTGGGCGTCTCAGCCGTCGAACGTGCCGCGAGCGCCGTGCTGGGTCGAGCGGTCGAGGCGATCGGTGTGACCTACTCGACCGATGCGTGCGCCTTCCAGGTGCGCGACGATCTACCGTGCGTGGTCTTCGGTCCCGGTTCGATCGACCAGGCGCACACCGACGACGAATGGGTCGACCTCGACGAGGTCAACCTCGCCGCCGACATCTTCGAGCGCGTCGCGCTCGAGCTCACCGTGTCAGAAGAAAGAACCGCGGAATGATCATCGACTTCCACACCCACGTCGACGAGGCCGAAGCCTTCGGCTGGATCGACCCGCCGGAGAAGATCGTCGGGCTGCTCGACGAAGCCGGGATCGACAAGGCCGTCATCATGACGTACACCGATCTGCCCGGGATGAACGCGGGGGCGCTCGACTACATCGTCCGCGCAGCCGAGAAATTCCCGGGTCGTCTCATCCCTTTCGTGCGGCTCAACCCGAACTACCGCGAGCAGATGCCCGCGCTCATCGCTGAGTCGGTGGCCCGCGGTGTGCGCGGTATCAAGCTGCATCCGACGACGACACTCGCGCACCCTGCCGGTGACGCGACGCTCGATGTGCTGCGTCTGGCTGGTGACGCAGGCCTGCCCGTGCTCTTCCACTGTGGGGACGATCCCTACACGACGCCGCAGACGCTCGCACTTGCGGCGGCCGCCGCACCCGAATGCACTCTCGTCTTCGGCCATATGGGCGGCTACGCGCACGTCGAGGACGCCATCGCAGCGGCTCAGGATCATGCCAACATCGTGTTGGAGACATCCGCGATGCCCTACCCCGCTCTCATCGCCGACGCGATCGAGAGGGTCGGTGCTGAGCGTGTCATCTTCGGGAGCGACGGGCCTGGATGTAACCCGAAGCTCGAACTCGCGAAGATCAGGGGCCTGAACCTATCAACGGAACATGAGCAGGCGGTCCTGGGCAGGAACGCCGCACGTCTACTCGGTCTGGAGCAGCGATGATCGACGCACTCGCAATCGTCGGTGAGAACCTGTTCGGGAAGTCGCTCGATCTCGACGCGCATCTTGCCCGGCTCGCGGAGCTGAACGTCGCGGGCGCGGTCGTCGCTCCCGCACGTGCACGCGACTACCTCTTCCCGCCGGCGAACGACCGACTCGCTACTGCCGTCTCCGGCCGCGCCGACGTACGCTGGCTCGCCAGGGTCGATCCCAACCAGGGCGAGTTGGCCATCGACGAGCTGCGCCGATGCGCGTCCAACGGTGCCGCGGGCGTGTACTTGGACCCCGGCGAAGACGTGTTCCGTGCGATCGACGCCAGCCCGATCGTCGCTGCGGCCGCGGCGCTAGGCCTGCCAATCGTCATCGTCGCCGGGGTGCCCCTACGGGCAGAGCCGCTCCAGTTCGACGATCTGGCCCGCGCGGTGCCGGATGCGACGATCATCTTGACCTCGGGTGGACAGGTGAACGTGTCCGGGCTGAGCATGACCGACGCATGGCTCGCGCTGACCCGGAATCCCCGACTCCATGTGCTGTCCAACGGCGAGTATCGGCAGGACTACCTTGAGCGCCTCGCGAATGAGCTAGACCCGCGCCGACTTCTCTTCGCCTCTATGGCACCCGTGCACGAAGCCGGCTTCGAAGTCGCCAGGATCCGCAGTGCCGCGTACGGCGCGGCCGAGCGCGCGTTGATCGAGCACGGCAATGCGGCGCGGATCTTCGGTTTGCCCAAACTCCCCGTCCTCACCGGATGAGCGGGATCCCCCGGGGCAAGCTCGGAGTTCAGTTCTTCACGCCATCCAGGTGGGGTATCTGGCCCACATGCGCGACGGCAGATCTCGTGCTACGTACCCGACAACGCCGAGCTCCGGAACTGCGCGACCGACGTGCACAGCTGTCGATGCGACCGCGCATCCTCGACCTTCCCCACGGCCAGCATGATGACAAGCCCGCAACGATCCGACGTCATTGGGACGCCGAGTACCCCGGCGACGGTGCAACACTGGGGTGGTGGGCACGCTCAACCGAACACCGACCCGCCCCGCTGCCGTGAGCCTCGCCGACGTCCTCTCCCGCGCGGCGGCTGACGACCACCTCACCCGCGAGGATGTGATCGCGGTGCTCTCCGCGCGCGGCTCTGAGCTGGATGCCATCCTCGATGCTGCCGGCGAGCTGCGCGACCGCGGCCTGCGTGAGGCGGGGCGCGCAGGGATCTTCACGTACTCCCGCAAGGTGTTCGTCCCGGTCACCACCCTGTGCCGGGACCGCTGCCACTACTGCGTGTTCGTTGATACCCCCGGACAGCTGCAGCGCGCCGGCAAGCCGGTGTTCATGAGCCCCGAGCAGGTGCTGGCCGTTGCCCGAGCCGGCCAGCGTCAGGGCTGCAAGGAGGCGCTGCTCACGCTCGGTGATCGCCCCGAGGAGCGGTGGCCCGAGGCCCGTCGCTGGCTCGACGAGCACGGGTTCGCCTCGACGCTCGACTATGTCGCGTACGTCGCGAACCTCATCACGACCGAAACGGGGATGCTCGCGCACCTCAACCCCGGCGTCATGACTGCCGACGAACTGCAGCGCCTGCGCCCGTTCGGCCCGTCGATGGGCATGATGCTCGAGACGACATCCCGTGAGCTTTTCGAGACGCCGGGGCAGGTGCACTACGGCTCCCCCGACAAGGATCCCGACATCCGGCTTCGGGTGATCGAGGATGCCGGCATCCAACACATCCCGTTCACGACCGGCATCCTGGTGGGGATCGGCGAGACAATCACCGACCGCGCCGAATCTCTGCTGGCGCTGCGGGATGCGCACCGTCGCCACGGCCACCTGCAAGAGATCATCGTGCAAAACTTCCGCGCCAAGCCCGGGACCGCTATGCGCGACGCCGCGGATGCCGAGCTCGAGGAGTACGTCGCCGCCGTGGCGGCCGCGCGCCTGACGATGGGCGCGAACGCTCGCATCCAGGTTCCGCCGAACCTCAGCGACCCAGCCGAGTTCGCGCTTCTCGTGCGTGCTGGAGCTGACGACTGGGGCGGTGTCTCACCCGTGACAGCCGACCATGTGAACCCGGAACGTCCGTGGCCCCACCTCGATGATCTGGCGGCGCGCACCGCCGAGCTCGGGTTCGAACTGCGCGAACGCCTCACCGCGCACCCCGAGTACGTCAACGACGCCGCAACCTGGATCGCCCCGGAAGTGCACGCTGCGGTCGCCGCTCTCGCCGACCCGGTGTCGGGGCTTGCCGCAGCTGGCACCACCCCTGCCGCTTCGAGCGCGACGCGACGTTCCCGCGGCAGCTCGGTTGAAACCCTCGTGACGGATGCCTCGACAGACCCGGCATCCGTCGCCGACGAGGACTGGGAACGACTGCTGACGGCGACCGGCGCAGACCTCGACGCCGTGACACGCGCTGCAGACGATGTGCGCCGGTACACGACCGGCGAGGCGATCAGCGTCGTCGTCAACCGCAATCTGACAACGTCCGGGCTGCGGGCCAGCGTGAGTGACGACGACCGCGACCGCGACACGTTCACGCTGGCCGATGTGGCCGAGATCGCTCGGGATGCCGCTGACCTCGGCGCCAGCGAGCTGTGCGCGCAGGGCATCATCCCGATCGAGGCGGATGCGTACCTCGAGCTTGTTCGCACGGTGAAGGATGCCGCGCCCACGCTGCACCTGCACGCCTTCCGCCCGCAGGATGTCTGGGACTTCGCGACTCGCAGCGGACTCTCGATCGACGATGCCTACCGTGCGCTCAAGGCCGCGGGAGTCGATACCGTGCCGGGCACGGGCGTCAAGGTGCTGCACGACGGCATCCGCGCTCGGGTCGCCCCCACCGACCTCCCTGTCGACCAGTGGCTCACCGCGATCCGCGCCGCGCACGCCGCAGGGCTGCGATCGACATCCGTGCTGTTCTACGGCCACGTCGAAAGCGCCGCCGACCGGATCGCGCACCTACGCACTCTTCGCGACCTGCAGCGCGAGACTGGCGGATTCACCGAGTTCGTGCCGATCCCGCTCCCCGGATACGGCGTGCCGCTCGTCGCGGACAGGTCACCGATCGATGAGCATCGCGCGATGGTCGCCGTCTCGCGGCTGCTGCTGTCAGGGGCGATCGCGCACGTTCAGGTGCCGTGGCCGCGGCTGGATTCTGCCACGATTCCGGTGCTCCTGCGCTCGGGCGCCGACGACCTCGGCGGCACACTCCTCGATGGTCGGGTCCTCCCCCGCGCCGGGGTGGAGCACGGCCGCGAACTTCCCCTGTCTGAGGCTGACCGTATCGCCCAGCACCTGCTGCGGCCCCTCCGTCAGCGCACGACCGACTACCGGGATGCCCGCCCGTCACAGCGCGCGCACGACACCGCCAGCCACCGAACGCGGGAGCGGCGATGACCCCCGAGCACGAGGTCGTGATCGTCGGCGCGGGCTTTGCGGGTCTTGCCGCGGCGATGGAGCTCGAGGCCGCCGGAGTCACCGACGTCGCGATTCTCGAGAGGGCAGGCGACGTCGGCGGCACCTGGCGCGAAAACACCTACCCGGGCGTCGCGTGCGATGTGCCGGCTCACCTCTACGCACTCGCACGACACCCCTGGCCGCACTGGTCGCGGGAATTTGCACCGGGAGCCGAGATCCAGGCCTACCTCCGACGGGTCGCCGCCACGACCGGGATAGACCGTCGCATCCGGTTCGACACCGCCGTGCTCGAGGCCCGCTGGGACGACGACGGCTGGGACCTGCAGACCACCGGCGGTGGTCTGCGCGCACGGATGCTCGTGCTCGCATGCGGCAGGCTCACGGAACCGTCCCTGCCCGAGGTACACGGACTGGCAGCCTTTCCTGGACCGATCGTGCACTCCGCGCGCTGGGATTCCGAACTCGAGCTCGCGGGAACACACGTCGCTGTCGTCGGTACGGGCGCGAGCGGAGTCCAGCTCGTCCCCGAGCTCGTGCGCCGTGGCGCCGAGGTGACACTGTTCCAGCGTTCCGCAGCCTGGATCCTCCCCCGCGGCGGCAGAACCTACACGGACGCCGAACGAGAGCGGTTCGCGGCGCACCCGGAGGTGCTCACCGCGCTGCGCGAGGACCTCTTCCGCGAGGGTGAGGCTCGCCATGCCTCGCGCGCCGGCGATGCAGCTGCGGCGGCTGCGGCATCCGACCAGGCGCTGGCGCATCTGCACGCCCATGTGTCCGACCCGACACTACGCGAGTGGCTCACCCCCGACTACGCATTCGGATGCAAGCGGGTCCTGCTCTCCGACGACTTCTACCCAGCCGTGGCCTCGGATGCCGTCACTCTCGAGCCCTCGGCCCTTGCCCGAATCGATGGCGCCGCCCTCGTTGCCGCGAGCGGGCGGCGGCATACCGTGGATGCGGTCGTTCTTGCGACGGGGTTCAGCGCGACGCGTCAACCCTATGCCGAGCTGGTCACGGGCGAAGACGGCATCTCCCTCGACGAGCACTGGGCCACCGGCATGTCCTCCGCCCTGTCGACAGTCGTGAGCGGATTCCCAAACCTGTTCATCCTCAATGGACCCAACGCGTCCCTCGGTCACAACTCATCGATCCTCATGCTGGAGGAGCAGGCAGCGTACGCCGCGCGAACGATTGCCGCGGCCCCGGCAACTGCGACTTTGCGCCCCGACCCGGCCGTCGAGCAGGAGTACACCCGCATGATCGTGCGACGCTCGCGCGAGACCGCATGGGTGTCAGGCGGATGCCGCAATTGGTACGTCGACGAGCGGTCTGGGCGCCTCACGCTGCTGTGGCCTGGCACCGTGACGCAGTTCCGCGACCAGCTCCGCGGGGCCGACGGCACCGAATTTCTGACTGAACCCGCTACCGAAAGGAGCACCACGCCATGACCACTCCCCTGCGCCTGGGATACAAGGCATCCGCCGAGCAGTTCGGACCGAACGAGCTCGCCGATTTCGCGGTGGATGCCGAGCACGCCGGCTTCGACTCCGTCTTCGTCTCCGATCACCTGCAGCCGTGGATGCACGAGGGCGGCCACGCACCGGCTGCTATCCCGTGGCTCGGCGCCGTCGGCGCACGCACATCCCGGATCCTCCTCGGCACGTCGGTGCTCACCCCCACCTTCCGCTACCACCCGGGCGTCGTAGCGCAGGCTTTCGCGACCCTCGGCGTGATGTATCCCGGGCGCATCATCCTGGGTGTCGGCACCGGCGAATCCCTCAACGAAGTGACCCTCGGCATCCCGTGGCCCGAACCACCCGAGCGTTTCCGTCGCCTCAAAGAGTCGCTGACCCTCCTGAACAAGCTCTGGACCGGCGAGCGCGTCAGTTTCGACGGCGAGTTCTGGCAGGTGCGGGATGCGACGATCTATGACCGCCCCGACACCCCCGTGCCGGTCTATATCGGTGCGGCGGGCCCGGCCGCCACGCGCCTGGCAGGTCGCGTCGCCGACGGGTTCATTACGACCAGCGGCAAGGACCCGGCGCTGTACACCGACACGCTCCTCCCGGCTCTCGATGAGGGACTGGAGAAGTCGGGACGCACGCGCGATGACATCGACACGCTCATCGAGGTGAAGGTCTCGTACCACCCCGATCCCGCCGAAGCCCTCGAGCGCACCCGGTTCTGGGCACCGCTCGCGCTCAGCCCCGACGAGAAGGTCGGCATCCACGACCCCATCGAGATGCAGCGACGGGCCGCTGAACTGCCCATCGAGCGCGTCGCGAAGCGATTCATCGTCTCCTCCGACCCCGACGAGCACGTCGACCGCATCGTCGAGGTCGCCGAGCGCGGCTTCCGCCACCTCGTGTTCCATGACCCCGGGCACGACCAGGCGGAGTTCATGGAGCGCTACAGCCGCGACATCCTCCCCCGCCTGCGCGAACGTCTGGATCCGTGAGCGGCTGGACGCTGGTCATCCCGGTGCGCGGCGGCGCGGGAAAGAGCCGCCTCGACGTGCCGGGCGTGGATCGGGCGGCACTGGCACGCGCGATCGGGCTCGACACGATAGCCGCAGCGCAGGCGTGCCCGGCCGTCGCGCAGGTGGTGGTCGTGACCGCGGATGCCGAGATCGCGCGTGAGATTTCGGATGCCTGCATCGTCGTCACCGACCCCGGAAGCGGCTTGAACGACGCGGTGCGGGCGGGGCTTGCGGTGACGGATGCCGCTGCACCGCGAGCGGCGATGCTCGGCGATCTTCCCGCGCTTGACACCACGGACCTCGAGGCGGTTCTCGCGGCGGCGGGACGGCACGAGATGGCGGCACTGCCAGACGCCGAGGGGACCGGGACGACACTCATCACACGCACGATCGCTGGGGAGCTCATTCCGGCGTTCGGGGAGAACTCCTTTGCGCGCCACTGCGCAGCAGGGTTCGTCGACCTTGCCCGCGAGATCGACACCGGCTCAGGACAGCCCGCGGTCTGGAGCGCACGCCGGGACGTCGACACTCTCGATCAGCTGCACGAAGCCGAGCAGCTCGGCCTCGGCATCCGGTCGACTGCACTTATCCAGCGCAGCTCCGGTCAGGGCGCAGCTTCGTCGGTGGCGTAAAGCAGCGGAAAGCGCGCAACGACCTCGATGAGAGCGTCGACGGTCTGTCGATCGGCGACCCCGTCGACGATGAGACCGGCGGCCTGCGCGTCGGTCGCGGTTCGCGGACCGATCGCCGCCAGCACGGTCGAGGGCGGAATCTGCGGGAACTGCTCACGGACCTGCTCGGCCACCGAACCGCTCGTGACCAGAATGGCGTTGATCCGACCGCTGCGCACGTCGTTCGCGATGCGCTCGGTCACCGGAACCCCGACCGTGCGGTAGGCGACCACGCTGCGCACGCGGTGGCCGGCTTCTGTGAGCATCCCGGTCAGAACGGGCTTGGCCGTCTCGCTACGCAGGGTCAGGATGTCGCGCGGCTCTGGCTCGAGGCCGATCAGCTGCTCGGCCAAGCCCGCTGCGGAGTTGTCGAGGTCCGGCACGAGATCCACGCGATACCCGACAGCTTGGAGCGCGGCCGCGGTCGTTTCGCCGACGGCGGCGACCTTTGTCTGCGGCGGGATCACGGCCCGGTAGGCGTAGAGGACATCGACGGTGGTCGCGCTCGTGAGCGTCACCCAGTCGAAGTCCCCCGCCGCCAGCGCGGTCAGAGCTGACTCGAGTTCTGTGTGATCGGTCGTGGGCGCGAAGTTGATCAACGGGGCGATGACGGGAACGGCGCCCTGACGGCGCAGGGTCGCGGCCACGGAGTCTCCCCACGGGCCGCCCCGGGGGACCAGAACGCGCCACCCGGCCAGTGGCTTGGCGGCGGTATCTGACGCTACTCGGTTCATGATCGACTCATCGATGCGGAATCGACCGCCCGACGTTCGAGCAGCCGAACGACGTGGCACCGGGGGTCACGGTGCGGGAGTATCCACGTCGTCGGCAGCTTCCGCATCATTGCGCTGCCTGTTGTCCGAGCATAACCCCCTGACTCGCGTCGTGTCGCGGGTAGAAGGTCACGAGATGGTCACCTCGTGGTTGCTGCGGGGCTACTTGTTGACGTAGGAGTTGACGCCCCACCACACCAGAGCGCCCACGGCAGCCGCCTTCACAACCGCGATGGTGACGGTTGCCACGGGGTGTTCGCGCGAGAAGCGACGCAGCTTGGCCACGGCACTGTCGGTCGCTTTCGAGACCTGTCGCGGCACGTTCGTCTTGTCTTCAATGGCGGCAAGCGCCGCCTTGAGCTCCGCCCGAGCCTTCTCGACCGGGTCGGTTAGGGACAGGTCTACTGCCGTGCGGGGAACGCCGGTCTCAGAGCTCATCGCGGATCTCCTTGATGTCTTGGGCCACGGCCTGGGCAGGATTACGCCTGCGGGTGAGCTTGCGGAATCTCAGCACGCCGAGCAGCGCGAAAACGATGGTCACGACAAGGAGGGCGGCGAACACGACCAGCGCCGACAGCCATACCGGCCACCACGACGAAAGTCCGGCGATGAGAAAAGTGCCGAAGACGGGCAGCGACCAGAACAAGACGAACAGGGCGATGAGGAAGAGAACCACGCCGATTCCGGCATCCTTGCCCGCCTGGCGAGCCCAGGATTTGGCAGCGTCGACCTCGGCGACGATCAGATTCCGGATCAGCTCCGGAACCTCGCCAAGGAGCGTCAGAAGGGAGTCGTTCGCCCGATCGCGGAATTCTCGAGGCGCCGTCATGTCACTCCTTGCCGGCGGCCTTGGCGATGTCGTCGATCGCCTCATCGGCAGCCTGTTTGACCGCCTCGGCCGACGTGTCGGCGGCACTACTGACGGCATCCACCGATTCCTTGCCCGCCTTCACGGCAGCGTCGAGACGTTCGCCCGCCGTGCCCTTCGAGGTGGCAGCCTTGGTGACCTTGACCGCCGAGTCCCAGAGCGTACTCGGCAGTGCCATAGCGCTGGACTTCGCGAACTCCTTCGCTTTACCCACCTGCTTCTGCACCGGCTCCAGGTTCCAGACCTTCAGCGCCTGGGACTTGATCTGCTCGTATCTCTGCCGACCGGCACGCGACCCGAGCACATAGCCCACGGCGAGTCCGACGACGAGTCCTGCTTTGCCCCTCATGGGGTCTCCTCACGCTTGTCGAGCGGGTGGTCCTCACCCAGCGTAACGCCATCGGCATGTGTCCCCCACAGGAGGTTGACACGGAGCCGCTCAGCCTCCTCGCGCGCGTGCGCGACGACACGCGCGAGCCCCGGGCCCGAGGCCCATGCGCCCACGAGCCCGATACCGCGCACCGCCCGTACGCGCGCGCGCAGCGTCTCGGCGGCCTCATCGCGGCCACGCATGAGCGCGCTCGGCGGCTGCACCCACCGATCCCGGCGGGCCTCGACAATTGCGTCGGCGGGGAGCCCGAGGAGAGCTTCGGCGTCCCGCGCAGCCTTGAGGAAGACATCCTCGTCGCTCAGTTCTGAAGTGGGGGCGGCGGTGTCCAGGTCACCGTAGGTGAGGCGGGCCACGCGCACTCCGGGAACACTATTCGCCCACCGCTGCGTCTCATCCGATGCGACAACGGGTTCAGTCGCGGGGTTCGCGGTGAAAACGGTGGTGTGAGGTTCTGCGGGTGCCGGTGCCGAAGCCACGAGGGTGATCACCTCCTGGACGAGTTCGCGCTCCAGAAGAGCCGGAACCGAGAACGGCACCAGGCGGGCGGCGTCAGCGGCTCCCGTAGCGACGATGACGGCATCCGCTGGCAGATCCTGCGTACCGTCGACTGTCTGCGCTGTCACGGTCCACGAGTCGCCCTGGGCAGTCAGCTGGGATACCCGCGCGGCGGTGACGACAGACACCCCGTAGTCGCCGAGCCGAGCGACCAGAGCGTCGACGAGGCGTGTCAGTCCGCCCGCCAGACCCCGAATGGGCGGCGCCGCGGCCTGATCGCCTGCGACCGCGATCAATTCGCCCGCCGCCGCCGCAAGCGAGCCGGTTCGTGTCAATGCCGAGCCCAGACCCGGTGCGATGAGGCTGACATCGACCGCGTCCGGGGGCAGGCCGTAGCGGCCCCTGGTCAACGGTGCGACGAGCCGGTTGTGGATCTGCGCACCCATGCGACGGCGTACGAGGGCGCCGAGATTGCGTTCCTGCCCGATTGTCAGCGGGGGCCGCAACCGGTCGAGGTACGCCCGCCACGTACCGGCCCAGCCGATGACCTTGCGCACCACGGGATCCCACGGGTTCGCGGGGATGCCGGCAACGTTCTGCGCCGGGTAGGGCAGCACTGCGCCGGAGACGGCGACCCAGACATCCGACGTGGCTGGCTCGATCGCCTCGTCGGCGAGACCCAGTTCCGTCACAAGCGCATCGACGGCACCGTTTCGGGTTGCCCACCCCGTGGCACCGAGATCGACCATGACACCTGCCACCTCGGCGTGTGCGATGGCGCCGCCGAGCCGCTCGGATGCCTCGACCACGGTCACTCGGAGGCCGACCTTCGCGCACTCGAGCGCGGCGACCAGTCCGGCGAGCCCTGCTCCGACAACGACGACATTCTCGGATCGGGCGTGCTCGACCAGCTTCTCGAACGCGGACTCGGCCATTCCTCCATCCTCCCGTATCCGCCCGCGTCAACGGGGTCGCCCGTGGAACACTGGTGCCATGGAGTTGCACATCACCGGCGATGACGCTGCCGACCGCCTGCTGTCGGACGACCCGCTCGCACTGCTGATCGGGATGCTGCTCGATCAGCAGATCGCGATGGAAACTGCCTTCACGGGACCGATGAAGATCAAGGATCGCACCGGAGAGCTGTCTGCCTCCGCCCTGGCCGCCTATGATCCCGAGGCGTTCGTCGAGGTGTTCCGCGAGACTCCGGCGGTGCACCGGTTCCCAGGATCAATGGCGGGCCGAGTTCAGGCGCTGTGCGAGGCGGTCGCTACCGACTGGGATGACGACGCCGCAGCAATCTGGACGAAGGGCGACCCGGACGGCCCGGAGGTCCTGGGGCGCCTGAAGAAGCTGCCCGGGTTCGGCGAGCAGAAGGCGAAGATCTTCCTCGCTCTGCTGGGAAAGCAGTACGGGTTTGCTGGCGACGGGTGGCGCGAAGCCTCTGCTCCGTACGGCGAGGCGGGTTCGTTCCGCAGCGTCGCCGACATCACGAGCCCCGAATCCCTCGCGAAGGTGCGCGAGCACAAGAAGGCGATGAAGGCCGCCGCCAAAGGTTGACCCCCGCGAGAGAAGGCCCGCGCCATAGGGTGTGAGGGTGCAGCTGCGGTTCTTCGGCGGATTTGTCGTCGACACGGATGACGGGCCTGCCGCCGTGCGTGGACGGGGCCAAGAAGCGCTGCTGTTCCGCCTTGCGATCGATGCGGGCACGGTCGTGAGTTACCGCACGCTCGCCGATGATCTGTGGCCCCACGACCCACCGGATGACCCTCGCGCAGCCCTCCAGTCCCTCGCCTCGCGGTTGCGCCGCGAGCTTCCCGACGGCGTTCTCGTTGCCGCACCGGGCGGGTACCGCCTGCACGTCGATCGCCAGGACGTGGACATCACCCGTTTCCAGGACCTCGTGCTGCGCGCCCGACAAGCCCCCGAAACGGAAGCAGCAGCGCTGGCCCGCGATGCGCTTAACCTGTGGGTCGGCGAGCCCTGGACACCCGGCGACGGATTCGAGTGGGTCAGCGCCGACCTGCATGCTGACGTCGCCCACGCCCGCCGCCTCGCTGCCAGATCGGTCGCGGAGAGCACCGAACTGTCAAACCCAGCAACGGTGCCCGCCGCCGCAACACCCCTCGTCGGCCGCACCGACGAACTCGCACTCATCCACGAGCAACTCCAAACCGAGCGTCTCGTGACTCTCATCGGCCCCGGCGGCGCCGGAAAGACAACCCTTGCTCTGGAAACGGCACGCCGGGCGCCCGATGCGATCGTCGTGGCGCTCGCGCCCGTCTCATCCGGGGACCTGTGGAGCGCAGTGTCGGGTGCGGTGGGCCGCACCGTGCGCGTGGCAGAGTCGACGGCTCCCTCGGGAGGAGTCTCTGCACGAGAGCGCGTCTTCGAGGCTCTCTCGGGACGAGCCGCGCTCATGCTGCTCGACAACTGTGAGCACGTTGTCGACGAGGCGGCATCTGTCGCTCATGATCTGCTGCAAGCCCTGCCGAAACTCCGGCTGCTGGCGACGAGCCGCGAGTCGCTGGGCGTCGTCGGTGAGGCATTCGTTCCGATCGGACCGCTCCCCCGCGAGGATGCCGACGAACTGTTCGCCCGTCGCGTGCGGGCAGCGCGCGCGACCGGCGTGAGCGACGAGGAGCGAGCCGTCGCCGTCCGTATCGCCGAACGTCTGGACGGACTCCCGCTCGCGCTGGAACTGGCGGCTGCCAAGGCGCGTACCCTCACGCTGGCCGAGATTGACGCGGGCCTTGCGGATCGCTTCGCCCTCCTGACCGGCGGTCCACGCACGGCAGAATCGCGGCACCGCACCCTCCGCGCGCTGATCGATTGGAGTTGGGAGACCCTCAGCGTCGACGAACGCTGCGCGCTGCAGGCGATGGCAGTCTTCCCGGACGGTATCGGTGTGGCGGATGCCGACGCCGTCGCCGACGCTCTGGGACTTGGCCGAGCGGTCTTCGAAAGCCTCGTCGAGCGCTCGCTCGCGCAGCGCTCGGCGGGACGGTTTCAGATGCTCGAGACGGTACGCGAGTACGGTGCTGAGCGGTTGCGGGAATCTGGGGACGAGGCGCGGATCCGAGAAACTGAGGCTCGCGTGATGGCCGATTGCGCAAACTCTCACGACGGGCTGCTGCGGGGTCCTCGGGTGCGGGAGGCACTCGCATGGTTCGACGGGAACGAAGAGAATCTTGCGGCAGCGTTGCGGAACTGTGCGACCACGAATGATCTGCAGACGGGTCTCGCGCTCACCCGTGGTTGCCTGTGGGTCTGGATGCTTCGCGAGCGCTTCGACGATCTCGTGCCCGCCACGATCCGTCACCGGTCTGTGCCTCTGGACAGCGAGGCAGCCGTCGTCGTTCGAGGCCTTGCGCTCATCGCCGGGCTGATGGTCGGCACCCGCGGAGGCGGCTCGCCGGAGTTCGACGAGGATGCGGCGATGCTCGTGGCTGCAGCAGCCGCCCGGTACCCGGCGTCCGAACTCGCCGCGACTGTCTCCCCCATCCTCACGCGCGCCGCCACGATGTGGCGAGCACGAACGACCACCCAACCCTGGTCGCGAAGCATCCGCCTGCCGGAGGCCTCGGAGTTGGCACCGCTTCCGCGGTGGTCGCAGGGGCTGATCTGTCTCCTTGCCGCCGTGGCAGCACAGAACGACGGCGACCTGGAGGCCGAGGGCGCCGCAAGCTTGCGAGCACTCGAGACGTTCCGCGAGGTGGGAGACGAGTGGGGCACGGCATTTGCCAGTCTCGTGCGGGCCGACTGGTTCACCGCCCACGGTGAGCTGGAGCAGGCATTGACGATCCTCGATGACTGTCGTCATTCGCTGGAAGGGCTCGTTTCCGTCGCCGACCTGGCCCAACAGGGTGGGCAGGCCGTCCTGGTCTTGGTGCGGATGGGTCGGATCGACGAAGCGCGAGAGCGGGTGGAGGTGATGCGTCGCGCAGCAGCAGAGCAGTCCTCCGCCGCGGCTCTACTGCACGTGGGGCTTGCTTCTGCCGCGATCGAGGTCGCGGCGCAGAACCCGGCAGCGGCTCTCGAGAGCATCGCGAGCATCCCGCCGGGCGACGAGATGGCGCCCGCGCAGTTCCGGGCTCTGGTCCAGTTCCTGCGCACCGAGGCCCTGCTTCAGCAGGCTCGGCTCGAGGATGCGCGCGCGACGATCGCGCAGGGCTTCGCCCAGGCGCTCACGACCGCCGATCAGCCCGTGATCGCCTGGGGCGCGCGCACTGCCGCGCTGTGGCTCGAATGCGCAGGGCGCGCGGACGACGCGCGACGAGCACTCGGTCTCAGCATCCGTGTTCGAGGACGTCTGGACACCAGCGACCCAGTAGTGCGGGGACTGCACGAACGCCTCGGCGCCGAGACGGATGCTGATGCTCCGCTCGATGCCGAGGCGCTGTGCGCCCTCCTGGGCTTGGGCTGACTCAGGCCTTTCGCATGTAGGCGCGCACCGTCAACGGGGCGAACACTGCAACGACAATGGCAGCTCCCAGCAGCGCCACCCAGACCTCGGTGCTGACAACGCCCTCATTGATCATCTCGCGCACGGCGGTGACCAGGTGCGACACCGGGTTGATGTTGACGAACCACTGCAACCAGTCCGGCATCGTGTCGGCGGGCACGAAGGCATTGGAGAGGAACGTCAGCGGGAACAGGATCAGGAAAGAGGTACCCTGCACCGACCCGGCGGAGCGGGCGATGACACCGAAGAACGCGAAGATCCAGCTCAGTGCCCACGAGCAGACGATAACGAGCAGTCCCGCCCCGATCACGGCCGCGAGACTCACCGGCCGGAAGCCCATGAGGTACCCCATCGCGAAGGTGAGAGTGGTCGCGATCGCGTAGCGGACGGTGTCGGCCAAGAGCGCTCCGGAGAGCGGGGCGATCCGGGCGATCGGAAGGGAGCGGAACCTGTCGAACACTCCGTTGTCCATGTCTTCGCGCAGCTGCACGCCGGTCACGACAGAGGTCGTGATGACTGTCTGCACCAGGATGCCGGGGATGATGATCGGCAGATAGCTCTGCACGTCGCCGGCGATCGCACCGCCGAAGATGTACGTGAACATGAGGGTGAACAGGATGGGCTGCACGGTGACATCGATGAGCTGCTCGGGCGTCCTGCGGATCTTGAGCAGGCCGCGGCCGGCCATCGTGAGCGTGTTGGCAAGCGTCTGTCGAAGACTCGCGTGATTGATCAGAGGCCTTCCGCCGGCTCCGACCAGTGACGTGGCGGTGGTCATGCGCGGACTCCTTCCACGGTATCGGCGTGTTCGTGTGCGGCGAGGTCGTCATCCGGGATGCCCTTGCCGGTGAGGGTCAGGAACACCTCGTCGAGGGTGGGTTGCTGGACGCTCATCTCGGCAAGGTGAACGCCCTCGTCGCGGAATGCTACGAGGAGGACGGTCACGCGGTCGGGGTCACTCATGGGTACGGTGAGTCGGCCAGCTTCGGGCGAGACGATCGCCTCGATGCCGAGAACCCGGCCAATGATGCTGCGCGCCGTCTCCACAGAGGAACCACTGCGAAGACGCAGCAGCAGCGAGGCCTGACCGACTGACGCCTTGAGTTCTAGCGCCGTGCCTTCTGCCACGACAGTTCCGCGGTCGATGACAGCGATGCGGTCGGCCAGCTGGTCAGCCTCGTCCAGGTACTGCGTCGTCAGCAGCACCGTGGAGCCTGGCGACGAGGCGGCGGATCGTGTCCCACATCTGCCCGCGCGTGCGGGGGTCCAAGCCCGTCGTCGGTTCATCGAGGAAGATGAGCGGCGGCTGAGCGATGAGGGAGGCCGCGAGATCGAGCCGGCGCCGCATCCCGCCCGAGAACTTCGCGAGAGGCCGCGTCGCGGCATCCGTGAGATGAAACTCTTCGAGGAGTTCGCTCGTACGGCGCCGGGCATCAGTTCGAGACAGGCCGAGCAGGCGCGAGAAGATCATGAGGTTCTCGGTGGCCGAGAGCTTCTCGTCCACTGAGGCGAACTGGCCCGTGAGCCCGATGAGCTGACGGACGATCTGGGACTCGCGGACGACGTCGTGACCGAAGACGCGGGCGGTTCCCGCGTCCGGGCGCAGCAGCGTCGCGAGCATGCTGATGGTTGTGGTCTTTCCCGCACCGTTGGGTCCGAGGACGCCGTACACGGTGCCGGCTTCGACGGTGAGGTCGACGCCGTCGACAGCGCGGTTTGTGCCGAACGACTTGACGAGGCCGCGCGCTTCGACGGCGATTCTGGTGTCTGTCATGTGGATGCCTTTCTGTGGCTGCATCCACTCTGGTTTCAGTCCGCTGTCACGCCGCTGTCATGGCAGGAGCCGCACTGTCACGAGAAGCCAAGTGCTGTCACGCGGGCAGCGGTGATCACATGGGTGCGCATGGCGACGCGGATGAGCTCACCCTGGCCCGTCAGAGGCCGTGGTCATCCAGCCAGCCCATGAGAGCTGGGAGCGCGAAATAGGCGATCGTGGCGTGGGTCGCGTCGCGGATCTGGTGAGAATCCACGTCTATGCCGAGCGATCGTTCGTGGGCCACGAACTCGGCGGTGGCCGAGGGGATGACGAGCGTGTCGGAGAGACCCTGTGCAACGAGCAGCGGGGCATCGAACGCCGTACCGCCCGCGGAGTTCTCGGCAAGAAGGTCCTTCCACGGCTGCACAGTGCCCGGATCAGCGGTGGCGAAGCGTCCGACAACGGGCTGAGCGATGTGGTGCAGGGTGTCCATGTCGGCGAGCAGACACAGCGCATTCATCTCGGGCAGGATCTGCTGGGCGTCCGGCGTCAAGATGCTCTCGATGGTGGCCCCTCTGTCTGCGTAGACCTCGGAATACGCAGCGAAAGCGTAGGACCCGATCGTCACGCCGGAGATATCGTCGATGTGGTCACTGAGCAACGTGGTGAGGTCAGCAGCGGGCGCGGCAACGGCAACGCCTTCCACGCTCAGTTCGGGCGCGTACTGCGGTGCTCGCTGCGCCGCGAACAAGACGGCCTGGCCGCCTTGCGAATGCCCCCAGAGAACGACGCGATCCGAGGCCTCAGCGCCAGGAAGCTGCTGGGCGGCACGCACCGCATCCAGAACGGCGTTTCCTCCCGTTGCACCGACGAGATAAGAATCGGGGCCCGCCGTGCCCATGCCCACATAGTCCGTTGCGGCGATCGTGTATCCGCGATCGAGCAGGAGCCGCATCCCCTCGATGAGCTCGTACGGGTCAAGCGCGCGAGAGGGTGCGCACTCCGGCGCCGTTCCCGTCGTCGGATGTCCCCACGCCAGCACAGTGCGTCCGCCTGCGGGGGCGGGGCCAAGCGGTGTGACGATGATCCCCGTTGCGACGACGCTCTGACCGTTCAGATCCGTGGTGCGGTACATGACCCGCCACGCGCGAGCGTCGAAGGGAACACCGAGGAGAGCCTCGCTGCGCACGATCGTGCCGGGATCACCGTCGAGCGCGTCTGCGGGCTGCTGATAAAACGCTGCCAGGTCGTTCTGCTCGGCGATATCTCCTGCGATGCGCAGCGCGGCAACAGCGACCACGACACCGACGACCGCGAGAAGGCCAGCCGCAACTCCGAGGGCGAGGCGGTGGTTGCGAGGGCGTCGCACGACGGTCTCGGACTCCTCGGAGGCGAGGCGCTTGCGCGCGGTACGCTTCGATCGCAATAGCGGCCCTCTTCAATAGGTGATCTCGAGCGCTCAGGATATCCAGAACGGTCGTGCTCGCATAAGCAGCACGGCTTCGACGGCGGCGCTCTCTCCAGCACCAACCTCGAGAAGGTGGATGCCGGCGTGCTGCGCAGCAGCCTGGAGAAGGCGTTCGCGATAGGCGGCGGGAGCGACTACGCGCGAATCACCGTCACGGACTGACCACGGGTCAGGCGCCGACGAGGCGCTCGCCGAGGTAGGCGTCGAGGTTCTCAAGCGGCACACGCTCTTGTTCCATCGTGTCGCGGTCACGCACCGTGACGGCGTCGTCCTCGAGGGAGTCGAAGTCGACGGTGACGCAGAACGGCGTACCGATCTCATCCTGTCGGCGGTAACGGCGACCGATCGCGCCGGCGTCGTCGAAATCCACCGCCCAGTGACCGCGTAGGCGATCGGCGAGGCCGCGAGCCAGGGGCGAGAGTGACTCGTTGCGCGAGAGCGGCAGCACGGCAACCTTGACGGGAGCCAGGCGAGGGTCGAGCTTCAAGACGGTGCGAGTATCGGTGCCACCCTTGGCATTGGGCACCTCCTCTTCACGGTAGGCATCCACCAGGAATGCCATCATGGCGCGGGTCAAACCGAACGAGGGCTCGATGACAAACGGGGTGTACTTCTCACCAGAGGCCTGGTCGAAGTAGGTCAGGCTCTGCCCGGATGCCTCGGCGTGGCTCTTCAGGTCATAGTCGGTCCGGTTGGCGACCCCCATGAGCTCGCCCCACTCCTTACCGGGGAACCCGAAGCGGTACTCGACATCGATCGTGCCGGCCGAATAGTGCGCGCGGTCCTCTTCGGGAACATCGAAGCGCCGCATGTTGTCGGGGTCGATGCCAAGGTCGGTGAACCAGCTCCAGCAGGCTTCGACCCAGTGATCGAACCACTCGGGCGCGTCGGCGGGAGGCGTGAAGTACTCGATCTCCATCTGTTCGAACTCGCGGGTACGGAAGATGAAGTTCCCCGGAGTGATCTCGTTGCGGAAGGCCTTGCCGACCTGACCGATCCCGAACGGCGGCTTCTTGCGGCTCGCGGTTAGCACGTTGGTGAAGTTCACGAAGATGCCCTGCGCGGTTTCGGGGCGAAGGTAGTACAGACCCGACTCGTCGTCGACGACACCCAGATAGGTCTTGACGAGACCGGAGAACGCGCGGGGCTCGGTGTACTGCCCCTTCGTGCCGCAGTTGGGGCACGGCACGTCGGCGAGGCCGTTCTCAGCTGTGCGGCCCTTGCGCGCCTCGAAGTCCTCGATGAGGTTGTCGGCGCGGAACCGCTTGTGGCACTGCAGGCACTCGACAAGCGGGTCGGTGAAGGTTGCGACGTGCCCGGATGCCTCCCAGACGCGCTTGGGCAGGATGATCGAGGAATCCAGGCCCACCATGTCACCACGGCCACGAACGAAGGTCTGCCACCACTGGCGACGGATGTTCTCCTTGAGTTCGGTGCCGAGGGGCCCATAGTCCCAGGCGGAGCGGGAGCCCCCGTAGATCTCGCCGGCTTGGAAGACGAACCCGCGGTGGCGGGCGAGGGCGATCACTTTATCGAGGCGGGACTGCTCGGCCACGGAGGAACTCCTGGGTCGGGGATGCGCTGCGCGCGAGGGTATCGCGGATGCCGCGACATCCGTCGATTCTATCCGCCGAGACCCCGTGGCCGCGTGTCGTACGCGACCCGTTGCTACTGCGTGATCGGCGCGACGACGTAGAGCAGCTGCGCTGTGCCGTCTTCCTGCTCGAGCAGAGTGACGCCGACGGTGTAGTCCGAACCGGTGAACGACCAGATCTTCATCCCGCCGAAGTCGGACTCTGAGTCTGTCGTGTACTGGGACTTCAGCTGCTCGATGATGCCCTCACCGTCGGCGACACTCGGCAGGGTGTAGGTGACCGTGTAGCCACCGTCGACCGCAAGCGCGACCAGCGGCGATCCGGAGGGAAGCGGGATATCGGAGGGGAAGCCCTCCGGCACGCTCGCGCCGTTGCCGGCATCCACATCGACGCCGGTGGCGCCTTCGATGGCGTCCTCGACCGTGTTGTTGATGAGCTGCTCGACCGGGTTCACGCAGCCGGTGAGGGCGATGGCTCCGACGCTCAGCATGAGCGCGGCAGCGACGATTCGGGTCTTCATTGGTTTTTCCTCCCCGGGAGCGCGCGCCGACGCCGAGACCGACGTGCAGCGACTCCCACCTCTGAGTGTGGCGACCCGCTCAGCGCCCCGCAAGTGTCGTGCTCACGGGGATCCGAAGCCAGTCGCAGACCGCGCGATGCCCAGCATCCGGGCGACCTCGCCGGAGCGCTGCGAGAACCCGATGAGATCGTCGTCATCGGCCGAGGGCTGGAGCACCACGGTGGTGGCACCCGCGGCGAAGAATGCCTCGACGGTCTCGGCGACGACCGAAACATCGCCGAAGACACGCTCCCGCCCGGTTGGCTCGCCAGAGGCCGCAGAATCCTCGGTGAACCGGGTGAGAAGGTACACCGCGACGCAATGATCGCCAGCGCGCACGTCCGCCGCCGCCCGCACCCGGATGGCCGCCTCGCGCAGCCGAGTCGGACTCCAGCCCGAGGGAATGATCGTGCCATCCGCCAGGGCGCCAGAACTGTCGAGCGTCTTGGGTCCTTCTGCGGCCGCGAACACGGGAACGGCGACGGTCGGCGGCCAGTCGAGGGCCACATCGTCGAGGTGGACGTAGCGCCCGTCGATGGTGACGCGCTCCCCAGCGAGCAGGGCTCGCAGCGTCGGGAGATACTCCGCCATCAGAGTGAGAGGGGATGCGTGCCGCGCGCCGACCTGCGCCATCCAGCTCTGCACCCCGTGGCCGACGCCGCCGACGATGCGCCCCGGAAACAGTCTCGAGAGGGTGGCCAGCTCCATGGCAGTGAGCGCGACGTTTCGAAGCGGCATGGGCAGCACCCCGATGCCCACGGTGAGCTCTGTCGTTGCGGCGAGCGCGACGGCGGCCGAGGCGATACCGGACTCTCGGAAGCAGTCCTCCCACAGCCAGAGCTCGGGAACTCCCGCGTCCTCGACCGACTGGGCTACCTCCCTGAGGCGTTCTGGCGGAAAGGCGGGTTCGAACACGACACCAAGAGAGCGCATGAGCCCAACGCTAGAGCCACGCGGTGACATCGCGCGGAGTCTAGGACCCGAACCCGCAGTACTCGGCGACGGCGCCCAGAATCTCGGCGCGCATGTCGGGCGATGCCGCCAGTTCGATCTGGCCGGCCTCACCCCCGACTGTCACGTCCACCGTGAAGATCGTGCCGCGCTTGTCTTCCTGCACCGCATGGGCGTCGCAGCGGAACGGTTCGAGCACGATGGCGATCTCGCGCGGGGCGGCGTCGCCGGTAGCGAGCTGAATCTGCAGCGGCAGTGCAGCATCCGGTGCTGTGCCCGCATCACCGAAACCGAGGAGGTTGGTCGGCCGTAGCGCGTCGATCGTGGCACCGCCGGCTCCGGTCGGAAGAGCCGCGAGGGTGATGATGCCGACACCTCCGCCCGCGCCGGCCGCGAAGTGTGTGAACGAGACCGTCGCGGCGTCTGCGAGCGCCTCGGCGACGCATTCGCGCGCGTGCATTGCCGGCAGGAAATCGAGTGCGTCGGGAAGGTCTGCCCGCGCGACTCCCGCGCGATCGTCGATGCGCCACGAGAACTCCACCGTCGACGCCCCGTCGTCGGGCTCATCGCAGGCTGGACCTGGGAGCTGGATACGAATGCCGACAGTGCTGCCGGGGGCGATAACGCTGGTCCGCTGGAGCACACGGCCGGCATCCGCCTCAAAACGCGAGTCAATGACAGAAAGGGCCTCGACGCTCAGCATCGCCTCAGCCCCGTTGGTGATCTCGACCTGGGCCTGATGCAGCGCGACATCCGACCGCTGCTGCACGAGCCGCACGCTCACCCCTTCGGGAAGATCCTCGGTGGGGGATGCCGACGCACACGCGGCCAACCCCGAGACCAGTGCGGCACCCAGCATCACGGCGCCGACGAGATGCCGGTGCCCCATGCTGGCGGCCGGGCCGGTCACCGGCGGAGTACCTCGCGGGCCACAGTCATGTCCTCCAGCGCGACAGGGTCGATCTCGACGCCCAGCCCGGCTCCGGTGGGCACCCGGACATGCCCGTCCTCGAGCACAGCGGGCTCGGTGACGATGTCGCGGTCGTAGAACCGGGAGGATGCCGAGACGTCGCCAGGCAGCGTGAATCCAGGGAGGGCGGCAAGTGCGGCGTTGGCGGCGCGACCGATCCCCGTCTCGAGCATCCCGCCGCACCAGACCGGAATCCCGGCCGCTCGGCACAGGTCGTGGATGCGGACGGCCTCGAGGTAGCCGCCCACGCGCCCCGCCTTGATGTTGATGACGGATGCCGAGCCGAGGGTGAGCGCGTCGGCAGCGGCCTTCGACGACACGATCGATTCGTCCAGACACACGGGGGTTCGCAGGCGCTGGGCGAGGCTCGCATGATCGACGAGGTCGTCCTCCTGCAGGGGCTGCTCTATCAGCAGCAGACCGAACCTGTCGAGTTCGGCGAGGGTGTCGGCGTCGGCGAGGGTGTAGGCGGAGTTCGCGTCGACCTGCAGCGGGATATCACCGAAGGCATCCCGAACCGCCGCTGTGTCGGCGATGTCACGACCCGGCTTGATCTTGATCTTGATACGCACGTAGCCCTCGTCGAGGTATCCGCGGACGGCATCGACCAGAGCGGAAGGATCTCGCTGGATGCCGACGCTCACGCCCGAGGGCACCCGATCGCGTACGGCTCCCAAGTGCGCTCCGAGGGGGATGCCTGCCGACCGAAGTGACGCGTCGAGGATCGCGAGCTTGAGCCCCGCTTTGGACATCCGATGCCCGACGAAGGGCTCCAAGACGGAGGCGACCTCTTCGGGGGCGAGAGTGTGCCGATCCAACAGCGCGGGAATCAGGAAGCGCAGCGCGACGTCCCACGCCCCTTGCGTGTACTCACTCGAGTACAGCGGCGACTCCTGCGTGACGATCTCACCCCAGCCGTCTGCGTCCGAGGTGAGCGCACGCACGACGATGACCTCGCGTACCGCCTCGGTGCCGAAGGATGTCGTGAACGGCGACACGAGCGGCAGGTGCAGCACACGCAGCTCGATCCCCTCGAGCGCGACCTTCGGGGCGGGCTGTGCGATGGGCATGCGGCCAGGCTATCCCTGGACCCGCTGCGCCTGCTCAGTCGCGCCCCTGTGCGGCTCATCCCTGGGGCGACCCGCTACAAGGCGCGACCGAAATTCAGGGCATCACGCTCAGTCGCGCCGTCGTGCGGGCACCCCTGTCCGCGACCCGCAACAAGGCGCGACCGAGCCGACGCGGCGGCGCGGCGGCGGCGGCGGCGGCGGCGGACCTTAGGCGTCGACGATGAGGTACCCACGGCGCTCGTCGAAGCCGCCGATGCGTCGTCCCGCGGCGAGGTGCGTCATCAGTGCGTCGCGCACGCGTCGCCGCTCGACGGCTGCAGCGTCGGGTTCGCGCCGCCGCAGCGACTCGATGTCGCGGGGAATGGCCACGGATGCCCGAACCTCGGCATCCGGCGGCGTAGGAACCGGCGGCGCCGCCAGAGCCCACGACACCATCAGCCGATCCGACTCGTCGCCGCGGTTCACCCCGTCATCCATTGCGCCGTAGTGGTCCACGAGGTACTCCGTCACACGGGCGCCCAGGACGGCGAGATTGAAATGGGCGTTGCGCGACACAAGCGGATCGAAGGTCCAGGTGACATGCCCGATGCCGCGACGCAACCCCCACTCCCGCTGGTGCTGCTTGAGCATCCGACCGAACCCCTGCCCCTGCGCACTCGGCAGCACGCCGGTGATGTGCGAGTGCATCGACCGGGCATCGGGTTCGGCGAAGAAGGCCACGGATGCCCCCACCATGTGCTCGCCCTCGAAGAGCCCCACAGCGTAGTTGCCCGAGTGAGCGAGGGCACGCAACAGGTTCGGCGGCATTCCCGTGCGATCCCCTCCCCACACCTGCGAAAGCACGGCCGACGCCTCGAACACCTGGGCGACCGTGTCGAGCTCGCGGATGCTGAGCTGGGGCGATGCGGCGTCGCTCACGAGGCCCTCGATGTGGGCACAACGGGGATCGAGCCGGTCGGGGTGAGTTCGACACCCGCCGTGATGACGTGTTCTGCGAACAGTCCCGGCCAGGCCATGACCCCGTAGGGCGTGCGGGCCACGATGAGGCGGCTGTTCGGCATGAGCTCGTTGAGGCGGCTCGCCGTGCGAAGCGGATGGGTCGGGTCTCCGGTCCACGCCAGGATCAGCGTCGGCACGTCGATGCGGGTGAGCTCGTCTTTCGGCGGCAGGTCAGCTGTCGCGGCTCCCCGGAGCACCGTCGGCAGGAGCGACTCATCGACTGCGGGGAGCGACTCGGGGGCATCCGCGAGGGCCGGCGGAACGGGCGTGGTGGAGCCGAGCTTCACGAAGGCCTCGACACCATGCCGCTCGATGAGATCAGCGTTCGTGCGGTACACCTCGGCCTGAGCCCGGCGTGTGCCCCACGCGGTGGGAGGAACCATGAGGGTCAAGCTGGCGAAGCGCACCGGATCCTTGAGCGCGGCATGAAGCATCGTGCCCGTTCCCATCGACGGGCCCACACCGTGGACCGCTTCACCGGGAGCGACGGCATCGAGCACAGCCAGAAGGTCGTCGGCGAGGTTGTCCCACCGGTAGTCGATGGGGTCATCGGTACCCGTCGAGCCGCCGTGACCGCGCGCGTCGAGCCGAAGGATGCGGTGACCCCGAAGCGCCCGGCCGAGGTCGAGTCCGAGGTGGCTGTCGCGACTGCGGCTGGACATCAGCCCGTGCAGCTGGACGACCAGCGGACCGTCATCACCGGTCACATCGAAGTCGAGTGTGGCGCCTCGAATCCGCAGCGTGCTCACGTGCCCTCCCGGGCGTCCTCTGTGCGAAACGGTTGCCGCCTAGACTACGCGCGATGCGCTTGACGAACGTCGCCCGAATGACGCTGCCCCCAGGCCGAGTCCGCAGCCTCGTATTTCCCGCCGAGGCCCTGCCGGACGCGGAGCCGTTGACCCTGTCGTTCGACCAGGGTCGGCACGTTGGCGAGGGTGATCGACCCGGATCGTGGATGGCAATCTCGTTTCGCCTGCGCACACCGGCGGCGCCCGACGAGATCGCTGACGCGTGGGCCGCTGTCGTCGACCGGCACGGCACCCTGAGCACCGTGTTCGACCGCGACGAGGACGGAGCTGTGCAGGTGCGACCGGCGCGACTGGGCGTCGGGCGATGGGTGACGCATCCGGCGCCTCCCGAGCGGCTGACGCGCGAGGTGCTGCGCGAGGTGCTCGACGACGGATGCCGCCCCTTTGCCACCCCATCCCATCGGCTGTGCCTGATCGAACCCGGCGGCGGGGCCGACCCGACGATCGTGATCGCCTCCGACCACGCTCACGTCGACATGTGGTCTCTGCTCGTGCTCGCCCGGGACCTCGCCGAGGTCGTCGACGACGAGCGGGAGGACCGCGCACCGGGTGCGACGCTGCCGGCAGCGCGAGCATTCGCCGACCACTCCGCGGAGCTTGCAGCTCGACCGCCGGCACCGGGAGGCATCACGACGCGCTGGGCCGAGATCCTCGACGCCGAGGGCGGTCAGATGCCGCTGTTCCCCCTGACCCTGGGCGATGTCGCCGCTGCGCGATCCGAGATCGTCGATGTGCGCGACGTGTTCGACGGCGCCGAGTTCGAGGCCTTCTGTGAACGCGCTGCAGCCGCGGGGGTCAGAGCGATCGCCATCGCGGTGTCCGTCATGACACGCGTGAGCCTGGCGATGGGCGACCAACCGCTGCGAGCTGTGTTCCCGGTCCATAGCCGGCACGACCCGCAGTGGCACGATTCGGTCGGCTGGTTCATCACGAACGCGGTGATCGAGTCATCCGATCCTTCGCCGCAGGCGTGCGCCCACGCCGTGAAGGAAGCGATCGGCCTCGGCTCGCATCCACTCGGCCCGATTCTCGGTCCGTACGGCGGCATGCCGGCAACCCCCGGGATGTTCGCGGTCTCGTGGCTCGACACCGGGCGGCTCCCGATCGCGCCGGGCAGGCTCCGCGACATCCAGTACGTCTCTGCGGTCGTCCGCACCGACGGCGTCATGATCTGGTTCATCGCAAACGAGGACGGCCTGCACCTGCGGTGCCGCTACCCCGACACGCCCGAGGCGCGGCGCAACGTCGGGGCGTGGCTGGATGCCGTCCACTCCGGGCTGCGCGAGACGATCGGCGCGTGATCGGTTCGGTCGCGCCGTCATGAGGGCGACGGTTGCGCGCACCCGCAGCACGACGCGACCGAAACGAAGAGCTCTCAGTTCAGTCGCGCCGTTTTGCGGGCGAAGGCTGCGCGCACCCGCAGCACGACGCGACCGAACTGACCTGTACCGGGAGCAGGCGCTAGCCTGAGGCCCATGACGGCACCGACGCCCGAGGCCACGACGCCCACCGACACCCGCTTCTTCGGCCAGCCCCGGGCCCTCGCCACGATCTTCGGTGTCGAGATGTGGGAGCGCTTCAGCTTCTACGGCATGCAGGGCATCCTGCTGATCTACCTCTACTACTCGGCCGCGCAGGGTGGACTCGGGATCGACGAGGGGATCGCGACCGGGATCGTCGGCGCGTACGGCGGCGCCGTCTATCTCTCGACGATCCTCGGCGCGTGGATCGCCGACCGGATACTCGGCTCGGAGCGCGTGCTGTTCTACAGCGCCGTGGTCATCATGCTTGGCCACATCGCCCTTGCGCTGCTGCCGGGACTGCTCGGCGTGGGCGTCGGACTGGTGCTGGTCGCCGTCGGATCGGGAGGCCTCAAGGCCAACGCGACCTCCGTCGTGGGCACGCTCTACACGGAGGACGACCCGCGCCGGGATGCCGGCTTCTCGCTCTTCTACCTCGGCATCAACCTCGGCGCCTTCCTCGGCCCGCTCCTGACGGGCCTGCTCCAGTCCACTGCCGGTTTCCACTGGGGCTTCGGCCTCGCGGCTGTGGGGATGGCGATCGGTCTCGTCCAGTACACCCTCGGTCGCAAACGGATCCCGGCAGAGGCATCCGTCGTGCACAACCCGCTGCCCCGCAATCGCTACGCCCTCATGATCGGCGTTGCTGTGGGCGCAGTCATCGTCGTCGCGATCCTGATGTTCGCGCGGGTCATCCGAGCAGACAACCTTGCCGATATCGTCATCCTCGTCTCCCTCGCGGCGACGATCGCGTACTTCGTCGTGATCCTGAGCTCGCGCAAGGTGACAGCGCTCGAACGTTCACGGGTGGTCGCCTTCATCCCGTTGTTCATCGTGAGCGTCGGGTTCTGGTCGCTCTACCAGCAGCAGTTCACGGTCATGACGGTCTATTCCGACAAGCGCCTGAACCGCGACCTGTTCGGGTGGGAGATGCCGGTGCCGTGGGTGCAGTCGATCAACCCGATCTTCATCATCATCCTCTCGGGGGTTTTCGCAGCTCTGTGGACCAAGCTCGGCACCCGCCAACCGTCGACGCCCGTGAAGTTCGGGCTCGCGGCCATCATCATGGGCGCCGCGTTCCTGCTGTTCCTGCCCTGGGCGGGAGGCGGCGAGAACACGACGCCGCTCCTCGCGATCGTCGGCATCCTGTTCGTGTTCACCGTCGCCGAGCTCCTGCTCTCGCCGATCGGGTTGTCGATCACGACCAAACTCGCTCCCAGTGCCTTCCGCACGCAGATGGTGGCCCTCTTCTTCCTGTCGGTCGCGCTGGGGACCGCGATCGCGGGCTGGCTCGCGCAGTTCTACGACCCACGCAACGAGGTGCCGTACTTCTCGAGCCTCGGGATCGCCGCGATCGTCTTGGGCGTCGCGCTGCTGCTGGCCGTGAAGCCCGTCCTGAAGCTGATGAAGGGCGTGCGCTGAGTCCAGCACGATCGGCGGCTGCTGAGCAGTTCGGTCGCGCCGTGCTGTGGGTGTGGCAGCCCGCACCCACAGCACGGCGCGACCGAACGACGTGGGGGGGGGGGGACCAACACGGCAGAATCGATCCATGCCCGCAGCCCAGCTTCCCCTCGATCACGCGTGCCTCATCGTCCACGGCACGGACTCCCCCGGCATCGTTGCGGCGGTCTCGGCTCTGATCACGCGGCAGGGCGCGAACATCGTGCAGTTCGATCAGTACTCCGACAACCCTGCCGGCGGCGCCTACTTCCAGCGCGTCGTCTTCCACCGGCCCGGCCTGCGCGAGGCACTGCCCGCGATCGAAGCGGACCTCGACGAGACTCTCGGCGCCGGGTTCGATCTTCGCTGGTCGATCACCGATCAGTCGGTCCCGAAGCGGATGGCGATCCTCGCCTCGAAGCAGGACCACTGCCTGCTCGACCTGCTGTGGCGGCACCGCCGGGGTGAGCTGCCGGTGGAGATCCCCGTTGTCATCTCGAACCACACGGATGCCGCGGCTGATGTCGAGGGGTTCGGCATCCCGTTCCTGCACGTGCCCTCGGTCGCCGGACCCGACAAGAGCGCCAGCGAAGCGCGCATCCTCGAGGTGCTGGCGGACGCGGATGCCGACTTCGTCGTCCTGGCGCGCTACATGCAGATCCTCAGCGGCGAGTTCCTCGAGCGCGTGGGCGTCCCCGTGATCAACATCCACCACTCGTTCCTCCCAGCCTTCATCGGTGCACAGCCGTACCGCCAGGCCAAAGCCCGGGGAGTGAAGCTCATCGGGGCGACGTCGCACTACGTGACGACCGACCTCGACGAGGGACCGATCATCGAGCAAGACATCGTGCGGGTCACGCACGCGCAAACCGCCGCCGACCTGGAGCGACGCGGCGCAGACGTCGAACGCGCCGTGCTCTCGCGCGCCGTGCTCTGGCACGCGCAGGATCGCGTCATCCGTCACGGAAACCACACCATCGTCTTCTGACCGTTCGGCCCCACGGGGCACATTGTCGCGACACCGAAGCGCCGGATAGGCTCGCGGAGTCCCCTATCTCGAGGAAGAGGCAGCTCATGGCCATTGCAGTGACAAATCCTGCGACCGGCGAAGTCATCGAAACCTTCGAGCCTCACGATGAGGCCGAGGTCGAGCGCCGCATTGCTGCCGCACAGTCGGCGTTCGTCGCCCTGCGCGACACGACGTTCGCTGAGCGCGCAGGATGGATGCGCCGCGCCGCCGAACTGCTGGAGGCTGATGCCGACGAGATGGCGCGCACCATCACGATCGAGATGGGGCGTCCCCTCGCCCAGTCTCGCGCAGAGGTACTCAAGTGCGCTCGGGGATGCCGGTTCTACGCCGACAACGCCGAGGACTTCCTCGCAGCCGAGACGCTCGCTGACCCGTCCTCGGTGAAGGCGTCCGCGGCCGGAACCCGCTGGGCGCCGCTGGGCATCGTGCTCGCCGTCATGCCGTGGAACTATCCGCTGTGGCAGGTCATGCGCTTTGCCGCCCCGGCACTCATGGCCGGCAATACGGGGCTACTCAAGCACGCTTCGAACGTTCCCCGCTCGGCGCTCTACCTCGACACCCTGTTCGAGCGCGCCGGGTTCCCCGTCGGCTCGTTCCACACGCTGCTCATCCCGGCATCCGGAGTAGAGCGGGTCCTGCGCGACTCCCGGGTGGTCGCGGCCACCCTCACCGGATCAGAACCTGCGGGCCGCTCTCTGGCGTCGATCGCGGGCAGCGAGGTCAAGCACGTCGTGCTCGAGCTCGGCGGCTCGGATCCGTTCGTCGTGATGCCGACAGCGGATCTCGAGGCCGCGGCATCGGTCGCGGTGACCGCGCGCAACCAGAACAACGGACAGTCCTGCATCGCTGCCAAGCGGTTCATCGTCCACACCGACGTCTACGACGATTTCGTGGCACGGTTCGTGGAGAAGACCGCAGCGCTGCGCGTTGGCGACCCCCTCGACGAGGGCACCGACGTGGGCCCCGTTGCGACCGAGAGCGGCCGGGACGAACTCGCTGAGCTCGTCGATGATGCCCTCTCGCACGGCGCCGAGGCGTTGACCGGCGGCTCGGTCCCCGACCGACCGGGCTGGTTCTACCCGCCGACGGTCCTCGCCGGTGTCACGCGGGATATGCGCCTGTTCCAGGAGGAGGCCTTCGGCCCGGTGGCCACGGTGTTTCGCGTCGACTCCCGTGAGGAGGCCGTCGAAATCGCCAACGCGACGACGTTCGGGCTGTCCTCCTCGCTGTGGAGCACCGACGACGACGAGATCGAGTGGTTCATCGACCGCCTCGAAGCCGGCGCCGTGTTCGTCAACGGCATGACCGTCTCGCACCCGGAATTGCCGTTCGGGGGCATCAAGAACTCTGGCGTCGGGCGAGAGCTTGCCGCTGCCGGCATCCGTGAGTTCATGAACCTGAAGACGGTCTGGCGCGCCTGAGGTTCGTCGTCAGGGAAGGATGACGATCTTGCCCGGTTCGTGCGAGGACTCGAGCGCCTGGAACGCTGCCACCACCTCATCGAGCGGGTAGGTCGCCACGACGGGGAAGACGATTCTGCCGGCGGCAATGTCTTCGCCGAGGGCCCTCAGGTTCTCGGGCGTGCGGGCTGCACGCTCGACGTTGTGCACTCCCAGCTCATCGAGGGCCGCGTAGGCGGCGATCGCGACCATGCGGTCGACCGAGACGCCAAGTTCGATTCCCGCATCCAGTGCGTCGCGGCCGTGGCAGTCCATGACCGCGGTGATCTCGCCGAGATGGCGCACTCGCTCGGCGAGCCCCTCGCCGTACTCAACCGGCTCGATCCCGAGCGACCGCAAGAAGTCGTGGTTGGCCACGGATGCCGAACCGATCACCCGCGCGCCGCGGGCGATCGCAAGCTGCGACGCCACGAGACCGACAGCGCCGCTCGCGCCGCCCACCAGCACGACATCGTCCTCGCCGACCGGCACCGTAGCCAGACACGAAACCGCCGTGAGACCGGCAACATGCAGGCCACCCGCCACCTCGACCGCGAGCCCCTCCGGCCGCCGTGCGATCTCTGCGGCATTCGCGATCACCTGCTCGGCGATCGCACCCGCAGCGCGACCCATGACGGCATCCCCGACAGCAACCGGCGTGCCATCCGGGTAGGCAGCCCCCTCACCGGCTGCAAGGACTGAGCCGGCGAAGTCTCCACCGATCCGTCGCGGGAACGGGGCATCCGACGGAATGAGTCCGCCACGAGCCTTGGCATCGTAGGGGTTCAGCCCGGCAGCTTGAACGGCGACCAGCACCTTCCGTGCGCCCGGGGAGGGCTCCTCGGCCTCGGTGACGAACAGGACTTCCGGTCCCCCGACTTCGTTGTACATCGCTGCGCGGCTCATACCTCGAGCCTAGCCACGCCCGTCGCCCTGCGGACCGAGAGAGGGCTCTGCAGATCCGTAGGGATGACTCGACCGCTGCGCGACCGAACGGCGCATGCCAAGCTGTCGGCATGGCGAATTCGCCCACCGGTGACTCGATGACCGAGCGCATTGTGCGTGTTCTGGAGACGTTCACCTCCGAGCGGACGGTGCAGTCGGCATCCGAGATCGGGCGGCGGTCCGGGCTCCCGTCATCCAGCGCGCATCGCATTGTCGATGACCTGGTCTCGGCAGGTCTGCTCGATCGCGACGAGGACGCACAGGTGCGCCTCGGTATGCGCCTGTGGGAGCTGGCCCTGCGCGGATCCTCGGCGCTGCGCCTGCGCACCGCGGCCCTCCCCCACATGGAGACGGTGCAAGCCACGATCCGCGAGCACACGCAGCTCGCCGTCCGAGAAAAGGATGAGGCACTCTTCATCGAACGCCTCTCGCATCCGGATGCCGGTGCCAACATCACCCGCATCGCCGGCAGGCTTCCGCTGCACGCCTCCTCGTCGGGCCTCGTGCTGCTCGCCTATGCACCCGCAGCGGTTCGCGCGAGCGTCCTGGGCAGTCCGTTGCGCGCGGTCTCACGCGAAACCATCACCGATCCGCGGACGCTGGAGCGCGCCATAGCGGCGATCCGGCGTGACGGCGTCGCTATCGCTCCCGGCTCGATCCAGTCCGTCTCCACGGGTGTGGCAGTGCCGCTTCGCCACGAGGGCGAGGTCGTCGCCGCGTTATCTGTCGTGCTTCCCCGCGATGCTGATCCGACACCGTCGGTTGCCGCGCTGCGCAGCGCCGTCGCGGGGATCGAGAGCGATCTTCGACGGCAGCGTCTCTGATACCCGCACTCCCGTTCAATGGGAATCTTTGGGCCACTCCTGACGGCTTGAGGCAGACTCGGCGAAGACCCGCATCCGTCGAAGGAGACGCCATGTCAACCATCCGCACTCAGGTAGCCATCGTCGGCGCCGGCCCCGCCGGCCTGCTGCTCTCACACCTCCTCGCCGCCCGAGGCATCGAATCGATCGTGCTCGACCAGCGCTCGCGCGAAGAGATCGAGAAGACGATCCGCGCCGGCATCCTCGAGTACCCCACCGTGCAGCTGCTCGACGAGACCGGCGCTTCACCGCGCGTGAAGACGGTGGGTCAGCGCCACGACGGCATCGAGCTGCGCTTCCAGGGCGAGGGCCACCGCATCGACTTCCCGGCACTCACGGGCCGCAGCGTCTGGCTCTTCCCGCAGCACGAGGCCCTCATCGACATGATCGCTGTGCGCCTGGCAGCGGGGCAGGACCTGCGGTTCGGTGTCACCGTCGACCGCGTCGAGGACATTGAGACCGATCGGCCCCGTGTGTTTGCGACGAACCCTGACGGCTCGCCGCTCGAAATCGAGGCCGACTTCATCGTCGGCGGCGATGGCTCCCGTAGCCTGGTGCGCGCCGCCGTCACGGGATCGTCGACAGGTGGGTACTTCCGCGAGTACCCCTTCGCCTGGTTCGGCATCCTGTGCGAAGCGCCGCCGAGCTCCGAGGAGCTGATCTACAGCAACTCCCCCAACGGCTTCGCGCTCATCAGCCAGCGCAGCGCCACCGTGCAGCGCATGTACTTCCAGTGCGATCCCGAAACCGACCCCACCGTCATGAGCGAGGCCGAGATCTGGGAGACCCTGCAATCGTGCGTTCCCGGCACGACGCTGCAAGAGGGACCGATCTTCCAGCGCGACGTGCTGAGGTTCCGCAGCTTCGTTTCGTATGAGTTGCGACGCGGACGCGCCGCCCTCGTCGGGGATGCCGCCCACACCGTTCCCCCGACGGGCGCCAAGGGTATGAACCTCGCCGTGGCCGACGTCGTGTTGCTCGACCGCGCGCTCGGCGCGCTGCTGAACGAGGGCGACGAGCGACTGCTGGACTCCTACGCCGAGACGGCCCTGCAGCGCATCTGGAAAGCGCAGCACTTCTCGTGGTGGATGACGAGCATGCTGCACCTGACCCCCGAGGCATCCGACTTCGATCGCCGTCGCCAGATCGGCGAGCTGCGTTCGGTCGTCGAGTCCGAAGCGGGCCAGACCTACCTCGCGGAGGCCTACACGGGCTGGGCGTTCGCGTAAAAGGAGTGAGGCGGCGGCCAGAGGTTCAGCACACCTCTGTACCCGGAATTGCGCCTGCCATCACCCTCAACGCGTGTGCGAGCGCGTCACGCTCGGGCGCCGGTAGCGCAGCGAACATCTCGTCCTCCGCCTGCCTCGCAAGTTCACGCGCCTGGACGAGCAGCTCGCGCCCGGCAGACGTCGCCACCACCACGTTGGCTCGACGGTCGTTCGGATCGGGTTCCCTCTCGACGAGCCCCCGCGCCTGAAGCTCATCGATCAGCGCAACAATCTGGCTCGGGTCCAGGCGAAGGAACTCGGACAACTCCCGCTGAGAGGGACGAGCATCGTTGGCCGCGATCGAGAGCACCGAATAGCCGCGAACGCGAAGTTCTACCGCCTGCAACGCGCTATTGACCCGTGAAACCGAGACCGCGTTGGCACGCGCGAGAAGAAAGGCAAGGTCATCGCCGACCGTAGTTCGCCACAACCGCTCAGACCGAACGGAGTTCTCGACCGGCCGCTGCTGGTCGTTTGCTGTGGACACGCCGCCATTCTAACCATTTGCTGCGGAACACAATCGTTGAACTTGACAATTATTGGTGAAGCCCGACACAATCCTCATCATGAGCAGCGTCGCAGTGCCCCGCACAATCTTCGACGAATCCCACGACGACTTCCGGGACACCGTGCGTCGCTTCGTGCAGCGCGAGGTATCTCCGCACCTGGATGCCTGGACCGAAGCCGGGCGCGTCGATCGAAGCCTCTTCGCGAAGGCTGGCGAGACCGGACTGCTCGGCATCTCGGCACCCGCTCGCACCGGAGGCGGAGACGTCGACGACTTCCGCTATAACGCGATCATGATCGAGGAGCTCGCCTCCGCCGGCGCGACAGCGGTCTCGATGTCGCTGTGCGGCATCAACGACCTCATCGCTCCCTACCTGATCGCATTCGGCTCGGAGCAGCAACAAGACCGCTGGCTAACCCCGCTGGTCGCGGGCGAGCAGATCGGTGCCATCGCGATGACCGAGCCGGGAACGGGGTCAGATCTCGCATCCATTTCAACGACGGCGCGAGCCGACGGCGACGATTTCATCCTCACCGGTTCCAAGACCTTCATCTCCAACGGGCTCCTGGCAGATTTCGTGATCGTGGTTGCACGCACGGATCCCGATGCCGGTCGCGCCGGATTCAGCCTTCTGGTCGTGGAGGAGGGCATGCCCGGCTTCACCCGCAGCGGCCCTCTGAAGAAGATCGGCCTCGGCGCACAAGACACCGCCGAGCTCTCGTTCGCTGAGGTGCGAGTGCCCGCTGAGAACGTGCTCGGAAAGCCCGGCGACGGGTGGATGCAGCTGCGCCACAATCTGCCGATCGAGCGCTTGCACATCGCAGTGACGTCGATGGCACGGATGCGCGCGACCTTCGAGCAGGCCCTTGAGTACGCGACGCAGCGGACGGCGTTCGGTCAGCGGATCGCGGACTTCCAGGCCAACCGCTTCTACCTGGCAGAGCTTGCGACGCAGATCGAAGTCGCGCAGGTGTTCGTCGACCGCTGCATCCTTGACGCGGCCCACGGCCAGCTCGATGAAGTGACTGCTGCGATGGCCAAGTGGTGGGTGACTGAACTTCACCAGGAGGTCATCTCCCGCGCTCTTCAGCTCCACGGGGGGTACGGCTACACCCGCGAGTACCCCGTCGCCCGCGACTACCTGGACTCCCGCGTCGCGACGATCTACGGCGGGACCACCGAGATCATGAAAGAGATCATCGGTCGCCGCCTCACGCGCGAGCGCTGAACCTCGCCAGCCTCACGCTGGCAAACATCAATCGTTGACTATTGCAATGAAATCGGATTGACTAGGCGCAGTCGGCCACGGCCGGAGTGCCTCGAGAAGCAAAGGGAGCGCCATGTCGCTGCAGGGCAAAGTCGCCATCGTCACCGGGTCGGGCAGGGGCCTCGGCCTTGCCTACGCTCAGGAGCTCGCCCGGCAGGGAGCGGCTGTCGTGATCAACGACGTCGATGAGCAGACTGCTGCTGACGCTGTCGCCACGATCGAGGCCGAGGGCGGCCGGGCTACGGCTGTCGTTGCTCCCGTCGGACCCACCGAGACCGCGCAGAAGCTGCTCGCCGCCGCGCTGGATAGCTTCGGCGGTGTCGACATCCTCGTCACCAATGCCGGCGTGCTGCGCGACAAGACCCTGTGGAAGATGACCGACGAGGACTTCGACACCGTCATCGGCGTCCACCTGCGCGGCACCTTCACGTGCGTGCGCGAAGTGGCCACGCACCTGCGTGAGGCCGGCAAGCCCGGCCGCATCATCTGCATCGGTTCCCCCACCGGCCAGCGCGGCAACTTCGGGCAGACCAACTACGCCGCCGCCAAGGCCGGAATCGTCGGCATGGTGCGCACGTGGGCACTCGAGCTGAAGAAGGCCGGGATCACCGCCAACGCCGTGATCCCCGTGGCCGCCACTGCCATGACGGCCACGGTGCCCTACTTCGCCGCGGCAGTCGAGGCTTCCGAGCGCGGTGAGACCATGCCCGCGTTCTTCCGGCACGACCTCGGCTTCGGAACTTCCGAGGATGTTGCGGGAGTGATCGCCTACCTCGCCTCCGACGACGCCGCCCACATCACCGGACAGGCAATCGGCGTGGGCGGAGACCGAATCCAACTGTGGTCCCACCCCGAGCCGGTCGTGACGGCCTACCACGAGGGCGGGTGGAGCACCGAGGCCCTGCAGGCTGAGGCGCACGAACTGTTCGACGGGCAGCTGCAGTCCGTGGGTGAGACCTTCCCGCCGCTCCCGGAGGAGTTGCAGCGGTGACCACCCGCTACGAGCCGGCGATCGATGTCGAGGCCCTGAGGGCCATCGATGTGCATGTGCACATCGAGATCGACGCGCACGGACACTCGTCGCTTCCGGATGACCTCGCCGAGGCCGCCTCGAAGTACTTCCGTACCGACGGCCCCCGCCCCGACCTCGACTCGATCGCGCAGTACTACCGCGAGCGCCAGATGGCAGCCGTGGTGTTCACCGTCGACTCCGAGTCCCACCTCGGGCATCCACCGATCTCGAGCGTCGAGATCGCCGAAGGGGCCGCGCGCAACAACGACGTCCTCATCCCGTTCGGGTCGGTTGACCCCCGTAAGGGTGCTACCGCGGTGGATACGGCGCGGCGCCTGATCGAGGACCACGGTGTGCGCGGCTTCAAGTTCCACCCCACGGTCCAGGGCTTCGACCCAAGCGAGCCCGCATACGCGCCACTGTACGCCGCGCTTGAGGATGCCGGCGTCGTCGCCCTGTTCCACACCGGCCAGACCGGTATCGGCGCGGGGATGCCGGGGGGTCGCGGCTTCCGCCTCGGCCTGTCCAACCCGATGCTGCTCGACGGGGTCGCCGCGGACTTTCCCGGGCTCCAGATCATCATGGCCCACCCGTCAGTACCGTGGCAGGACGAGGCGCTCTCGGTGGCGACCCACAAGCACAACACGTGGATCGACCTGTCGGGCTGGAGTCCGAAGTACTTCCCCGAGCAGCTCGTGCGCGCAGCGAACTCCTACCTCAAAGACCGCATCCTCTTCGGCTCCGACTTCCCGCTGCTGACTCCAGATCGCTGGCTCAGCGATGCCGAGAAGACCGCTCTCAAGCCCGAGGTGATGCCCGGCATCCTCAAGGCCAACGCCGCCCGACTGCTGGGGCTGACGTCCCTCGCGTGACCATCTGCACCACACCCAAGGAGACATTATGACGACCACCGTCGCCTTCGCCGACCTGCCCACCCTTGTCGGGACCGACCTCGGCTACTCCGACTGGTTCGAGGTCACCCAGGAGCGCATCAACACCTTCGCTGATGCCACCGACGACCACCAGTGGATCCACGTCGACCCCGAGCGCGCGAAGGAGGGACCCTTCGGCGCCCCGATCGCGCACGGATTCCTCACACTGTCGCTGTTCATCCCGATGTGGGTGGATCTGTTGGATGTGCAGGGCGCCGGCACAAAGGTCAACTACGGCCTCGACAAGGTGCGCTTCGTCTCGCCCGTTCCGGCCGGTTCGCGCGTCCGACTCACCGCGACGATCGCCGAGGTGGTCGAGGTCGGCGGCGGCATCCAGCTCGTCGTCGATGGAACCATCGAGATCGAGGGCGGCACCAAGCCTGCGGTCGTGCTGCGCAGCCTGCAGCGCCTCTACGCCTGACCGGAGGCGGGGCCGCGCGCCTCGACTCCGCATCGACTGGTTCACCGACGAATCCGCTCCCTCGAAGAAGAGAACACCGATGCACAACCACGGACTGGGCTCATGGATGACCACCCGGCGCCAGAAGACCCCTGACAAGACCGCCCTGATCTTCGACGGCCGGAGCACGACCTACCGTGCTTTGGCTGACGACACCGACCGCATTTCCGCAGTGCTGGGGCGCCGCGGTATCGGCATCGGTGACGCTGTCGCCTTTCTCGGCGAGAACAGCCCCGAGTTCCTCTCAGTCATGTTCGCCTGTGCGCAACTCGGTGCGATCTTCGTGCCCGTCAACACCCGACTTGCGCCGCCTGAGGTGACCCACGTGCTGACGGACTCGGGGGCGCGAGCACTCATCGTCGACCCCGCCCTGCACGAGAAGGCCCTCGATGGCATCGCCGCCGCGCACATCAGCCACGTGATCCCCACTGGTGAAGGCACAGCTGATCACCCGGGACTGTCGCCGCTGCTCCGCGGCACTCCGTTCGGCCACACGGATGCCGCGGTCGGCCATAGTGACCCCGCGGCGATCATCTACACCTCGGGCACGACCGGAAAACCCAAGGGCGCGGTCCTCACGCACGGCAACCTCATCTGGACGGCAATCAACTGCGTCGTCGACTATGACGTCGTGTCGACGGATGTCGCGCTGATGATCTCACCGTTGTTCCATGTCGCAGCCCTCGGAATGGGAGCCCTGCCTATCCTCCTCAAGGGCGGCACGATGGTGCTCGAGAAGGGATTTGAGCCGGGCCGCGCCCTCGCGCTTGTCCAGGAGTACCGCGTCACGATGCTCAGCGGCGTTCCGACGACCTACCAGATGATGGCCGACCACCCCGACTGGGACACGACCGATCTGACGTCGCTGGCCAAGCTCACGTGCGGCGGCTCGGCCGTGCCCACCCGCATCCTCGATGCCTATGAGAATCGAGGGCTGTCCTTCTCTCAGGGCTACGGCATGACCGAGACCTCGCCAGGAGCTACATCGCTCTCGCCGACGATGACCCGCGCGAAGCAGGGTAGCGTCGGGCTCCCCCACTTCTTCACCGAGATCCGAATCGCCGACGAGAACGGTGCGATGGTTCCCCGCGGAACTGTCGGCGAGATCGAGGTATCGGGGCCCAACGTCTTCGCCGGCTACCTCAATCTGCCCGACGCGACGGCGAAGGCATTCACGTCAGACGGGTGGTTTCGCTCGGGCGACCTCGGCTATCTCGACCGGGACGGCTACCTCTACATCTCAGACCGACTGAAGGACATGATCATCTCGGGCGGTGAGAACATCTACCCGGCCGAAATCGAGAACCACATTTCCAGCATCGAGGGCGTGACCGGCGTCGGTGTCATCGGCATCCCTGACGAGCAATGGGGCGAGGTCCCCTGGGCTGTCATCACGGTCAAGGACGGCGTCGACCTCGACACCGAGACCGTACGCGCCCACCTCGGCGGCAAGCTCGCGCGCTACAAGCTACCCAAGAACGTCGTCATCATCGACGAGCTGCCCCGCACAGCGTCGGGGAAGATTCGCAAGGCCGACCTGCGCGCCCGCTTCGGGAACGGCTGACAGCCCACCGCGGCGCCGGTCAGCGCGCGAAGCCGCCCACGAGCTTGTGGCGACACGAGTGCAAGAGTTCGGCGAACTGCGCGCGCTGCTCCGGGACACGCCCGCGGCGATGCTGGGCACGACGCCGCGGGCAGAAGCAGCAAGAACATAGGCCATACCCCGCGTACTGCAGAATCGGCCCCGCCGTGAGCGGCAGCCTGGGCATTGCGCTGAGCGCGCTCAGCGCCTGCAGCACGACGCTGATCGCCACCGCACCCACGATGCCGCCCCAGAGCGAACCGAGGCCGCCGACCACGGCCATGATGACGTACGCGAACGAGGTCAGTGGCGGGTAGCTGTCCTGGCTGACATACGGCGTGAAGGACGCGCCGATCGCGCCTGCGGGCCCCGCCATCGCGCCCGCGACGGCGAAGACGGTGAGCTTGCGGCGCAGCACGGGCACGCCACTGGAGGCTGCAGCGCTCTCACTTCCTGCGAGGGCGCGGATGCCGCGTCCGAAGCGCGAGTGCACGAGGTTGTGGGCGACCAGGAGTTCCCGGACGAGTGCAGCGAGCGCGATGCAGGCGTAGGTGGCATCCCTGTAGGCACCGTCGGGAAGACTCGACCCGGCCCTTGCCACGGTCGTGGCCGCCATCATCCCCTCGGCGGCCGAACCTGCGGGATCGAGGAGCAGGTTCGAGGCCCGGCCGCCGGTCCCGTGGAGCTGGATACCCTTGCCCTCCATCAGCTTGATGAGGATGCCCCCCAGGTGACGAAGGCGTCAGGCTTCGCATCCGTGACCTTCGTCACCAGGGGCGTGAAGTCGGTGGCCGCGGGGTCGTGGGCCTCGCTCAGCACGATGTCGATACCCGCCTTCTGCGCCAGAGCCGTGGTCGCCTCCTGACCGAGCTGGCCGAACAGGTCGCCGCCGCTGTACGTCATCGCCAGCGTCTTCACGCCGGCGTCCACCCAGTGGTCCAGGCCCGAAGGGCAACGCCGGCGACCTGACGCTCGATGACTGGCGCTGGGTTCTCGACGTCAATCTGATGGGAGTCGTTCACGGCGTACACCACTTCCTCCCGTACCTGATCGCCAATCCGGATGGGGCGTGGATCGTGAACACCGCATCCATGTCCCGGTACTTCACACCACCGGGCTACGCACCCTATGTGGCGAGTAAGGCCGCCGTCGAAGGACTCAGCCTCACGGTGGCAGCAGAGATGGCTGCGGCGGGCAATCGCGTGGGCGTCACGGTGCTGCATCCGGGTGCGGTGCGTACCAATATCAAGGACAGCCTCCGTAATCGCCCGGCGAACAGCGCGGGTGCGCTGATCGACTTCGACATCGCGAAGAAAGTCCTCGACGATGACCTCTGGGTCGAGCCGTCGCACGCGGGAGCCGTCGTGATGAGGGCGCTACGCAATGGCGACCCGTATGCGTACACACACCCGAACATGCTGGAGGACGTCGAGCGGAACTTCGCGCTCGTGCGCGAGCAGATGACCAAGTACGCCGAATCCTGAGCGAGCGCCGCACGGGTGCGGACGGCCGCAAGCTCGCGCCCGCATGGCACCCCTCGATACCTATGCGCTGAGGTATAGTCCGAACTCTATGGGCGATGAGCGCGCAACGATGCCACACGCCCGCGTCGCCCTTGTCGTCGCGGTGTGTCTGGTCGCCATAAACATGCGGCCGACCATCACGTCGGTGGGTCCGTTGCTCGAACAGATCGGTGCTGACACCGGGCTCGGACCGAGTGCGCTGGGTCTTCTCGCATCCATCCCCCTGGCCACGTGGGCGCTGGTCTCCCCGTTCGCCTCCGGCCTGAGTCAGCGCTTCGGGATGAACCGGGTGGTGCTGTGGTCACTGGCGCTGCTGACCGTTGGCACCGTGGTGCGTTCCGCGCCGGGGCCGGTGGCAAGTCTGTGGATCGGCACTGCCGTGATCGGCGTTGCGCTCGCTGTCGCCAATGTGCTCATGCCCGCCGTCATCAAGCGCGAGTTCCCATCCCGGGTCCCCCTGATGATGGCCGTGTACACGGCGCTGCTCGGTGGCGCCGGCGCTGTCGCATCCGGCGTGGCGGTGCCGGTCGCGGAGTGGGGCGCGGGGGTGACCGGCGCTGACGGGTGGCGACTGTCGCTGGTCATCACCGGCGGCATCCTGCTCCCCGTGGCTATCGTTGCGTGGCTGGTGGCGATGCGCGGCCGCCGAGAACGAGCCGCGGGCGCGGGCGCCGCCGGGCAGTCACGCGGTATCTGGAAGGACAGCACCGCTTGGGTCGTGGCCGCGTACATGGGCTTCCAGTCGGCCACCTTCTACATCCTGGTGACATGGCTGGCAACGATCGCCGTTTCGACCGGCCGAAGCGCTGTCACGGCGGGAATCGACGTCATGGTCTACCAGATCGGCGCTCTGGCGGGCGCCATCGCGGTGCCGGTGGTTCTCCGAGGCGGCGCCGCGCGGTGGGTGCCGGCCACTCTGCCGGTGATCGGTCTGGTGGGGCTGGTCGGGCTCATCGCCGCACCCGACGCAATCCTTGCCTGGGTCCTCGTGCTCGGCCCCGCCTCGGGCGCTTCGCTCGGGGTCTCGTTGACGCTCATGGCCCAGCGCGCCCGTGACCATCACGGCGCGACGGCACTCTCGGGCATGGCCCAGTCGGTCGGCTACCTCATGGCCGCTGCAGGTCCGGTCCTGTTCGGCTCGCTCCACAGCGCGACAGAGGGATGGCTGCTGCCACTGGTGCTCGTTGTGGCGATCCTCGTGGGGCAGAGCCTGTCGGGACTGGCGGCGGGTAGAGAGCGCTACGTCCTCGAGCCGCGCTGAGCGCGGGCTCGAGGACGTAGCCGAACCGGTCAGAGCGGGTACTGGCCCGGCTCACGGCGCATCGTGATCCACCGCGTCTCGGTGAAGGCATCGATGTTGGCCTGAGCACCGCCGTGGCGCGAGCCCGTCCCCGACGCGCCAGTGCCACCGAACGGCGTGTTGGCCTCGTCGTTCACGGTCTGATCGTTGATGTGCACGATGCCCGTCGGGATCTGCTGCGCGAGGTCCCAGCCGGCCAAAGCATCCTTCGTCACGATGCCGAGGGACAGACCGTAGTCGGTCGCCGACGCGAGCGCCACGGCCTCCTCGTCGGTCGAGAACTTCACCACCGACGCGACGGGTCCGAAGACCTCTTCGCAGTAGGCTGGCGCTTCTGCGGGCGTGTTCGCGAGCACTGTCGGTCGGTAGAACAGGTCCTCGTAGGTGCCGCCCGCGCGCAGCTCGGCGCCGCTTGCGACGGCATCCATCACCAGCGCATGCACCCGGTCGCGCTGCACCTCATCGATGAGGGGCCCGAGGTGGACGGGCCCCGCCGCGGGGTCTCCGACGTGCATCGACTCGGCCTTTGCCGCCAGCTTCTCGACGTACTCGTCGAAGACTGCCTCATGCACGATGTGTCGGCCGACCGTCATGCAGATCTGGCCCTGGTGCAGGAACGAGCCCCACGTGGCGAGATTGACAGCCTGGTCGATATCGGCGTCGTGCCGGATGATGAACGCCGAGTTCCCACCGAGCTCGAGGTGGGCCCGCTTGAGGTTGCGGCCCGCCTGCTCGCCGACGATACGGCCGGCGCGGGTCGAGCCCGTGAAGGCGATCACGCGGACACGCGGGTCTTCGATCATCGCCTGGCCGACATCCGCGCCGCCCGGAACCAGCTGCAGCAGCCCCTTCGGGAGCCCAGCCTCCTCGAAGATCCGCACGAACGAGACTCCACCGGTGATGACGGTACGCGGGTCGGGCTTGAGTAGCACGGCGTTGCCGAGCGCCAGGGCGGGAGCCACGGCACGGATGCCGAGGATCAGAGGCACGTTGAACGGCGAGATCACTCCCACCACACCCACGGGCACCTGCTCGGTCATCGAGAGACGTGGCTCCTCAGACGAGAGAACCGCACCCTTGGGGGCCGAGGGCAGCGCCGAGGCTTCGTAGCATTCGGCAGCGGTGACGTGGAGCGCAAAGCCCGCGAGCGGCGGGATGGCTCCGACCTCGCGAACGTTCCAGCCACCGATCTCGTCGGCGTACTGCTCCCAGAGCATCCCGGCCTTGCGCAGCACCGCGGCACGGGCCGGGTGCGGCATCGCTGCCCACTCCTTTTGCGCCGCAGCTGCCGTGCCTGCGGCACGCGTGACATCGCCGGGACCGGCCATGCCCACGGCAGCAAGGACCTCGCCGGTAGCGGGAGCCACCGAATCGAGCTGTCCGCCTTCGCCTTCTACCCACTCGCCGTCAAGGTAGATCTTGCCGGCGAACACAGCCGGGTCGATCAGAACGTCGGTGTCTTGCGTGATCGTCATGGTTCCTCCGTGATTCCAGTAACCGTACTGATTTACGTGCCGGTACCCGGCGCGGCGTCAGATCAAGCGGGCCTGATGATGCTGCCGGTATCGCCCGCGCTGCGGGCGAGTCGCTGAGCCCGACGTCCGACGCTGCTTGCCGCCCATCCCGCACGAATGACTCGCATGGCATCTTCTGCCAGCGCCCCACCATCTGTATAGGGCTCTCGCCAGATTGCCAGCATGTCGGCGACGAATCCGGGGATGATCGAGCGCGAGAACGCCTCGACTCCCCATCGCCCCTCGTACCCGTCATCGAGCGCACCCTGGACGAGCCCCGGGATGTCAACCGCGCCCGTCGAGAGCAATCCTCGACCTGACTGGCCGAGCTCGAGGTAGGCGAGCCGAGGCATGGCGGCACGGATCGCCTGGGCGGCATCGGACTCTTCGACTGCCATGTGGAACGAGTCGAGATGGATCCGGAGGTGGTCGGATCCGCTGAGCTCCGCGTACTCCATCGCCTGCGCCGCGGTGTTCACCATCGCTGTCTCATAGCGGTTGACCACTTCGAACGTCATCGTGATGCCGTGCTCGTGGGCGTAGTCAGCAACCTTCCCCACCGACGTCGCGGAGCGTTCGCGTGCCGCCGCATCGATGGGCGCCATCGGATGCCCGAAGACGCCGTAGGGAACACCGTTGAGCTGATCTCCGCCGAGCGCCGCCGTCGCGTCGACCATTGCGTACAGCGCTGCCTCACCCGCCCGCCGCTCGTCGGCATCCGCCGAGGACACATCGGCCCCGGGCATTTGCCCTGCGATCGGAATCGACGTGAGCCCCGCGTCATCGAAAAGGCGACGGAGGGATGCGAGGTCGGTTGCTGCGGGATCGAACGGCGCGAGCACGATCCGGCGGTATCCGGCTTCCGCTACCCGCACCAGGGCCTGGGGGGTGAGCGGTGAATCGGGGCCGTCGACCAGCACATTGATGTGGCAGGCGATGTCGAGATCCATGACCATCGCTCTAGAAGGTCGGCAGGTCGAACCGCTGCTTGAAGGCCGAATAGCCGTCGTCGACGTGCACGACAGTGCCGTTGATGACATTGGCTTCATCGGAGGCAAGGAACGCGACAACGTTCGCGATCTCCTCCGGCTCGGTCATCTTGTTACGCAGCTGCTCGGAGGCAAAGAGCGACTTCAGCTCATCTGAGAACTGGTTGATGATCGGCGTACCCACGCGCCCCGGCGTGATCGCGACAGCGCGAACGCCGTACTCGGCGAGTTCGTACGCGGCCGACCGGGTGAACGAAATCACGGCAGCCTTCGCCGCGCCGTAGCTGAACGCAAGCTCGGCGGCCTGCTCGCCGTAGATCGACGAGGTGGAGATGATGACTCCGCCGGTGCCCTGCTTCTTGAACTGACGTCCCGCCGCGAGGATGCCGTAGTAGACGCCGTCCTGGTCGACGCGGATCATCGGGTGGTAATCCACCGCGGGATCGTGGTCGAGGAGGGGCTTGCCGCCGGCGATACCGGCGTTGTTGAAGATGACGTCGAGCTTGCCGAAGGCATCGACCGTGCTCTGAACGGCAGCCTCGACCTCCTCGAAGACGGAGACGTTGACTCCCACCGCGACTGCCGAGCCCTCCGGAAGCGTGTCGACCGCTTCCTGCGCGCGGGTCGCATCGATGTCGGCGACGGCGACCTTGGCGCCCTCGGCGATGAACTTCTTGACCGTTGCCAGCCCGATTCCGCTGGCGCCACCGGTGATGAGGGCGACCTTGCCTGCCAAACGCATGGTGTTGTCTTTCTGTGTCGTGGTGTGCGGCGCAGCCGCAAGAGAAGATGTGGTGCCGGTGGGGGCGGGGCCGCAGCGTTCCCGCCCCCACCGGGGTTTCAATGGATCAGCCGAGCTTGTCGGACGGCGTGATCTCGGCGGCGTTGGCCTTCGTGACGAGCGTCGTGGCGACCGCCTCGAAGTTGGAGCTCGGCATCGTGCCGCTCTCCAGGTACGCGGTGATGGCGTCGACGACCGACGCGTTCACCAGCGGCCAGGGCTGCTCGACCGTTGCGAGCATCGTGCCAGCCTCGATCGCGGCGAGCGCCTCGCTGGTAGCGTCACAGCCGGTGACGACAGCTGACGCGCCAGCCTCGCTGACCGCCTGCACGGCACCGAGTGCCGCGTCGTCCCAGCCGACCCACACGGCATCCAGCCCGTTGGGGTTGGCGGCCAGGTAGTCAGCGACCAGGGCAAGGGCCTCGGTGCGGCCGGTGGCCGGCGAGACGACCTGCTGGATCTCGCCACCGGCGAGGGTCGCGCCAGCAGCCTCAACAGCCTCGGCAGCGAGCTCGGAACGCATCCGGATGCCCGCGTGAGGGTCGTGTCCGATCACCATGATCGTCTTGCCCTCGAGGCCACCGATCGCGTCGGAGATCGCACCCATCGTCTGGTCGACAATGCCCTGCTGATCGGTCGTGATGTTCAGCGCGAAGGCGTCGTTCGGCTCTGTCCCCGAGTCCACGGCGAACATCGGGATACCCGCGTCCTTGGCCGCTGTCGAGATCGACGCGATCGAGGCGATGTCGGTGAATCCGTCGAATACGACATCGGCTCCCTGTCCGATGGCGCTCTCGACCGCGGGGTTCATCTTCTGGAAGTCGAAGTCACCCTGGATCATGGTGAGGTCCCAACCGAGCTCCTTGGCTGTAGCCTCGACGTCCTTGACCCACCAGGCGCCGATCGGCGTCTGGTTACCGGAGGTGAACGCCACAACCTTGGGCGGCGTGGTGTCGTCGCCGCCGCCGTTGTCGCCACCGCCTGACGAGCATCCGGCGAGGGCGAGTGCTGCGAGCGCGGTCGCGGCCGCGAAGGCCTTGATGGAAGTACGCACTATCTACTCCTTTGTGTATTGCGTTTTCTCTGTGTGCTTCCCCGGGGTGGGGATCCGAGTCGGGACTCGGAGTCATGGGATCGGTGGGGTCACCGCTCCCGATGCTTGAGGGACGAGAGCGTCACGGCGGCGATGATGATGATGCCGGTGACGACCTGTTGAACGTAGGCGTTGACGCCGAGGATGTTCAGGCCGTTGCTCATGACACCGATGATTGCGACACCGACCATCGTGCCGACGAGGTTGGCGGCACCCGAACGCACGATGGTCATGCCGAGGAACACCGCCGCGACCGAGAACATCATGTTGTCCTCGCCCTGAACCGCGCTCGCACTGCCGAGGCGAGCGGCGAGCAGGATGCCGCCGATGGCCGACACGAATCCGGCGATGGTGAAGGCGAGCAGACGCGCCCGGCGCACATTGACACCCGAGAGGCGCGAAACCTCGACGCTGCCGCCGATCGCGTGCCAGCGGCGACCCAGCGTCGTGTAGCGCAGGACGAACCACAGGATCACCGAGATGATGATCGCGAAGTAGACCGGGAGCGGGATCTCGAAGAGCTTGCCCTGACCGAGCTCGTTGAACTCCGGGGGGAAGTTGAACAGCGTGGTTCCCTGCGTCACGAGGAACGCGAGCCCAACGACCGAGGTCATCATGGCAAGCGTCGCGATGAACGCCGACAGATTGAGGTAGGCGACCAGGACGCCGTTGAGCAGACCGATCAGGAGTCCCACGATGAGGGCAAGAACGATTGCCGCCGGAACGGGCCATCCACCGAGCATGGCGGCCGCTGCAGTCGCGCCGGCCAGCGCCGAGGTGGCACCCACCGACAGGTCGAAGTCGCCGACGACCATGACGACGGTCTGCGCTCCGGCGATGATCGCCAGGATCGAGACCTGATACAGGATGTTCTTCACGTTCACGAACGTGAGGAACACGTCGGGGCGCATCAGGAAGAAGAACAGCACGAGCACGATCAGGGCGACGATCGTGCCGCCCTGCAGCATCCATCTGCCGGCGTTGCTGGCGTGACCGACGACGATCGACGTGGTCGTCGGGGACTTCTGGTTGTCGGTGGAGGTCATGACTGGTGCTTCCCGTAGCAGTAAGAGAGGAGGAGTTCGTCGTCGGCACCCTCAGCGGGCACGGTGCCGCTGATCTCGCCTTCGTGGAGGATGATGATCCGGTCGCTCATTCCGATCAGCTCGGGAAGCTCCGAACTGACCGCGATGATCGCGGTGCCCTCGGCAGCGAGCTGCCGGATGAGCCGGTAGATCTCCGCCTTGGTGCCGACATCGATGCCTCGGGTCGGCTCGTCCATGAGCAGAACCTTCGGCTTTCGGGCGAGCATCTTCGCGAGAACCACCTTCTGCTGGTTCCCGCCGGAGAGTTCGCCGACGTGTTGGCGCGGGCTCCGCGCCTTGATCTTGAGATCCGCGATACCACGCTTGGTGATCGTGGAGATCTTCGCGCCCGACACGATTCCGGCGGTGCTGACCGTCGGGATGTTGGCCACGGCGATGTTGTCCTGGATCGAGGCGGCCAGGATGACACCCTGGCTGCGTCGCTCCTCAGGGACAAGAGCGATCCCCGCCTCGAGCGCCTTTCCGACTCCTGGCGAGGAGGGAAGAACGGTGTCGCCGACGACGATCTCGCCGCCCACGTGCTTCTGGGCACCCGAGAGGATGCGCAGCAGCTCACTGCGCCCGGAACCGGCGAGGCCGCCGATGCCGAGCACCTCACCCTTGCGGGCAACGAAAGAGACATCCTTCACCCGGCGCCCGTCCAGGTGGCGCACCTCGATGGCGACCTCGTCGGTGGCGGTCCCCCGCTCGGGGAAGAGTTCGTTCGCGTTGCGCCCGACCATGAGAGAGATCACCTCATCGATATGGGAGTCGGCGACATCCTTCGTGACGATGTGCGTGCCGTTACGCATGATCGTGAGCCGATCGCACAGCTGGAAAACCTCTTCAAGGCGATGCGACACGTACACGATCGCCACACCACGATCCCGCAGCGCGCGCAGAACCGAGAACAGCTCGACGATCTCGGTGTCAGTGAGCGAGGCCGTCGGCTCGTCGAGGATGAGGACCTTTGCGTCCGTCGCGAGGGCGCGAGCGAAGGCGACCATCGTCTGCTGCACGGGCGAGAGGTCACCGGCGAGCGCGTTCAGGGGAATCTTGCGCTGGTTGATGCTCTCAAGCTGCGCCTTCGCGCGCTTGCGCATCTGACCCCACTGCACGATCCCACCCCGGCTGGGCGTCTGCTCGCCGAGCAGGATGTTCTCGGCGACGCTGATCGTCGGGATGATCGACAGCTCCTGGTAGAGAGCGACGACACCCGCTGCGTTCGCGACCCGAACGTTGGCGAAATCGACTTTTTCACCGTTGCGGTAGATCGTCCCGCCGTCCGGCGCGTATACGCCGGTCAGGATCTTGATGAGCGTCGACTTTCCGGCACCGTTCTCACCCAAGAGGGCGTGAATCTCGCCCGGAAGAACCGAAAACTGCGCCCGCTCGAGCGCGTGGACGCCGTCGAAACGCTTGACGATATCGTGCGCGGCGAGCGCCGGGACGTCGACCGGGCGCACCTCGGGGCGCTCTTCCAACAGGGTCATTCTGACTCCTCGAAGCGGTTGCAACGGATGACGACCTTCGGGTGCACACCGCTGACGTGGACCGCGAAAGCCTCGGACGCGTCATCCAGATCGAAGACCGCCGCGGTGAGCTCGTCCACGTCCAGATGCGGCAGGATCTGCAGCGCCCTCGGGAAAGCGTAGGGCGAGACGAACACGCCAGTGAGCGTGAGCTCCTTCAGGTACAGGTAGTCCGAGAGGTTGAGCGGCATCTCGAACTGCGCGGGATACATCGCGCCGTAGACGACGGTGCCTCCCTTGGCAGCGATGTCGAGAATCCCCTTCACGGCGCGGGTCGAACCGGAGGCGTCAATGACGACGTCGTAGCCGCGACCGTCGGTGATCTCATCGGCCCGCGCGAACTGGTCCTCGGCGACGGGGTCGATGACGAATTCGGCGCCGTGACGGGTGGCCATCTCACGTCGCTCGGCGATCGGCTCGATCATCGTGAGTGATGTCGCACCATACATCCGCATGACCTGCAGCGTGAGCTGCCCGATCGGGCCGCCACCGACGATCGCAACCCGATCACCGACGCGAACACGGGTCTTGTCGGCGATCCGCACTGCCACCGAGGTCGGCTCAAGCAGGCATCCCTTCAGAAGCGACACCGAGTCGGGCAGCTTGTAGAGCTGCGACTCGTGCCACGTGATCGTCTCGGCCATCCCCGGGCGGTTGTACTCCTGGATGTGCTCGCAGAACTGCTGCTTACCTTCCTGACAGGGGCGGCAGGTGCCGCAGAAGCGCAGGAAGTTTCCCGCGACCCTGTCGCCGACCTGCAGCCCATTTCGGTGCGCGCGCTCGCCGAGCGCTTCGACGACGCCCGACAGTTCGTGGCCCAAGCCAATCGGCACGTCGGTGCCGAAGTAGCCTTCGGCCAGGTGGGGGTCAGATCCGCAGATCGCCGAGTACGCGACCCGGACGCGGACATCCTCCGGCCCGAGGTCCTGCTCGGGGAAGTCCACGACCTCGACGCGGCCACGGGCATTCTCGTCGGGGTCACGCAAGCTCCCGATGCGGGTGACAGCTACGGTCTTCATTCGTCTCTCCGTTGAGCGGTGGGGTGGGATCAGCGAGCGGCGAGAGCGCGGCGCAGGGCCGAGACTGTCGCCGAAAGGCCGTAGCCGTGCTTGTCGCGCAGCTGTTCGTCTTCGCCGAAGCCGGCGTAGACCTGCGGAATGCCCAGGCGCTCGAAGGCGGTCAGGTGGATGCCGCGGTCGGCCACCACGTCGGCGACGCGCGAGGCGAGTCCGCCGTAGGCGAGGTGGTCTTCCAGAACGACGAAGCGTCCGCCGGTCTCTTCGGCGCACTGCGCGATCAGGTCAGCGTCGATCGGCTTGAGCGTGAACATGTCGACCACGCGCACCGAAGCACCCTCGCGCTCGAGCTCGTCGGCGGCATCCAGTGCCTGCGCGACCGTCGTGCCATGCGTGAACAGGGTCACGTCGGTGCCCTGCCGCGCGACGATTCCCTTGCCGATGCGGATGTCGTGCTGCCCGGGCTCGTAGAGCACCTTGTCCTTCTTGCCCACGGCAAGACGGATGTAGAGGGGGCCCTGCATCGCCATCGACTGGCGAAGGATCTCGCCGACCATCAGCGGGTCGCCGATCGAGGTGACCGTCATGTTGGTGAGGGCGCACATCAGCGCGAGGTCTTCGACGGCGTAGTGGGTCGAGCCGCCGTTTCCGACGAGGCCCCCGTGCGTGCCGATGATCTTCACGGGCAGGTTGGGGTAGCAGACGTCGGTTCGGATCTGCTCGAGCGCGCGCATGCTCAGGAAGGGAAGCATGCCCGAGACCACCGGGATGTTGCCGTCGTAGGCAAGGCCCGCGGCGACTCCGACGCTCGCCTGCTCGGCAAGACCTACGTCGAGGAACCGCTCGGGGAACTTGTCGCGGAACTCCACGAGCGTCGCCCCGATGTCGGGGGTGATGACCCACAGGTTCTCGTGGGTCTCCCCGAGCTCGGCAAGGGTCGAACCGATGACGGATCGGGCCCCGAGGAACTCACCGAAGGTGAAGGTGACAGGCATCAGACGTTCTCCTTCGTGCGGGTTGCTTCCAGAGCGGCAAGCGCGCGCTCCAGGTCTGCGGCGCCGAGCGAGCCGGCGTGCCAGGCGAGGTTGTGCTCCATGAAGTCGACACCCTTACCCTTGACGGTCTCGGCGACGATGACGGTCGGCTTGTCGCTGTCAGTGGGAGGGAGACTGTCGATCGCCTCCACGAGGGCCGCCATGTCGTGTCCGTCGACGTGGATCACGTTCCACCCGAACGCCGCCCACTTGTCGGTGTAGGGCTCGAGCGTGACGCGCTCCTCATCGAAGCTCGTCATGAGCTGGCGGTTGCGGTCGATGACGGCGACAAGGTTGCCGAGCTTGTTCGAGCTCGCGACCAGGGCGGCCTCCCAGACGGATCCTTCGCCGGTCTCGCCATCACCCATCAGCGTCACTACGCGATGCGTGGCACCGCGCCCACGCGCGCCCATCGCCATGCCGACGGCGAGGGGAAGGCCGTGACCGAGCGATCCGGTGGATGCTTCGACGCCGGGCAGCTGCACCTTGCACGGATGCATGCCGTAGGCGCTGTCGAGCTGGCCGTACGTGTCGACGATGCCGTCGTACGAGAAGAACCCCTTGATGGCCATGGCGATGTACATGGCCACTGCCGCGTGCCCCTTGCTGAGCACGAACCGGTCGCGGGTGGGGTTGGCGAGGTTGGTGGGGTCGACATTCAGTCCGTACTCGAACAGCGCGGTGAAGATGTCGGCGGACGACAGATCACCGCCGATGTGTACCGCTCCCTCGTACGTACCGCACAGGTTCAGGAGCTTCTGTCGAAGCTCGAAAGCGAGATCCTCGAGCTCCTCGACGCTCCGACGCTCCTGCGTCACAGGGGACGTTCGACCCATCACATGCCTCCTCATCGATGACAGGAGAGCGACAGACCGCGGGGGTCATCATCGACTCTCGTTCGCGTTGCCACCGGCTCAACCGGGGCGATGCGAGTGACGCTAACACAAACTCATTTACAAGTAAACAGGAATGCACCTAAACTCGAATCAGCGCTCACTGGCACCGAATGCAGCCCCTCGCGGAGGGGCGAGGAACGGTCGCATACGCGCCCCAAATCCACGAAAGGGATCCCGGGGGTCGAGTGACGCTGCACAATGGACTCGCGCGCCGCCCGGCGCGGGGCGGGTGCTACGGCATCCGAATCAGGGAAGACAACACACAGAGAGGTGCAGGATGTCTGACACGTTGACGCAGGCCGGTGTACGGACCGGACTGTTCATCGGGGGAACCGAGCGGTTCACCGACGAGACGCTGAAGATCGCGGACCCCGGCAAGCCGGGCGCGGTTGTCGGTGAGGCTGCAGCGGCTTCGCAACAGGATGTCGCGGACGCGGTAGCTGCCGCAAAGGAAGCTTTCCCGGCGTGGGCGGCTCTGGGCGCGAAAGAGCGCGCGCGCTTGATGGCCGAAGCGATCGCGGGAATCGCGGATGACCGCGACGAGGACGCAGCGATCCTGTCGCAGGAGAACGGCAAGGTCCGATTCGAGGCCTGGGTTGACGCGCTTGTATTCGAGATCCGCTGGAACCTCGCGCTCATGCTCGCTGACGAGGTCGACACCGACCACACGCTGCCGGCGGTTCCTGGCGCGATCCCGGTCGACACGAAGGTGTCGTACCAGCCGCTGGGTGTGACCACGATCATCGTGCCGTTCAACTGGCCGATCGCGATCCTCGGCGCAGCTCTCCCCCACGCACTGCTGGCCGGCAACACCGCGATCGTCAAGCCGCCGCTGACCGCACCGCTTGCCACCGCGAAGCTCGTGCAGCGCGTCGCCGAGAAACTGCCGCCCGGGGTGCTGAACATCGTCACCGGCAAGGACGAGAACATGTCGGGCCTGATCCAGAACACCGACATCGCCAAGGTCTGCTTCACCGGGTCCGTAGGTGGCGGCAAGCGGATGATGGAGATGGCGTCGAAGACCCTGACCCGCGTCACGCTGGAGCTCGGCGGGAACGACGCCGCGATCTTCCTCGAAGATGCCGTCATCGACGACACCCACCTGGACCGTCTGTACGCGGCGATCTACGACACGACGGGCCAGATCTGCATGAACGCCAAGCGCGTGTACGTGCACCGGTCTCGCCTCGACGAGGTCGTGAACGGTCTGTCCGACCGCCTCAGCAAGGCTGTCATCGGGTACGGCCTGGACGAGGGCACGACGATGGGTCCCCTGCACTCCTCAGCGCAGAAGGCATTCGTCGAAGAGCTCATTCAGGAGGCGAAGGATGCCGGCGCCGATGTTCGCGAGTTCGGCGAACTCCCCGGCGGAGAACTCGCGGGCGGCAACTTCATGCGCCCCGCGATCGTGGTCGACCCCGACCCGAGCCTGCGCGTGGTCACGATGGAACAGTTCGGCCCGGTCATCCCGGTCATCCCCTTCGACACCGAAGAGGAGGCCATCCGCCTCGCCAACGACACGTGGGCCGGTCTGTGCGGTTCGGTGTGGACCGGAAGCCCCGACGCTGCGCAGCGCGTCGGCGGCGCCCTCGAGTGCGGGTACGTCTGGGTCAACGACCACGGCGCAACCCGCCTCGACCTGCGCGCACCCTTCGGCGGAATGAAGCAGTCCGGTATCGGTCGCGAGCAGGGCATCGAGGGCATCCGCGCCTTCCAGGACACCCGCTCGATCGCAACCATCGACCCCGAAGCCCTCGCGGCGATGGCTCACTAAGAACCACCCTCACTCGATCGGGGTCGGGCAGATTCCTCGCCCGGCCCCGATCTTCTACTACCGTCACTTCCAACCCGACCAGAACCCGACGCGCGAAGGACCCCATGGACCGGCTCGATCCACGCATCCAGTGGGAACCACTTCAGAACACCGTCGACCCCGATAACTTCACGCCGCGCCTGCTGGCGCTCCTGTCAAACGCGCTCGTCTGGCGCGAATCGAACGAGCTGAGGCGTCGGTTCGGCCTCGGCACCAACGACTGGCGCGTGATCTCGGTCCTGGCGCTCAACCCGGGATTCTCCGCGACAGAGGTCTCCGAGTTCATCGGCGTCAACAAGGCAGTGGTCTCCAAGAGCGTCAACACGCTCGTGGGCCGTGACCTGATCGTGCTGCTGGACGGCCCGCGAGGATCCCGGCCGATGTATCTGACGACCGAGGGCGTCCAGATGCACGACGACATGCTGCCGATCTCGATGAGGGGCCAGGACATCGTTCTCGCCCACCTCTCACACGAGGAAATCGCGAACCTCAACGCGTTGCTGCAGCGCATGCTGGTCGATGCGCGCGAGCTGCAGATCCTTGAGAACGAAACAGCCGCAAACCAAGCGCGCTGATCACGCCTTCCGAGGAGGGGATACCTGACAACGTGTCGGTATCCCCTCCTCGCTGTCACCCCTCTGGACATTCCCTATGTCCATAGGTAAAATCGCCACATACTGCAATGACGCACTCCTGGCAGCGGAAAGGACCCCTCGCCATGGCGAACACCAAATCATCGACGACGACCGAGTCGGCCAAACGACTCGTCGAGGGATACTCGCTCGAGATCACGGGCAAGGAGAAGGACGTCGTCGGCTTGACCGAAGCCGCGCCGCTCATCCCTGCCGGCACGAAGGTCAACGTGACCTTCCTCGGCAACGAAGACCTTCCGATGCGGGTAGCTGCGGCCAAGGCCGTCAAGGAGCTCGGGTTCATCCCCGTCCCCCACATCTCCGCGCGGCGCATCGCATCCCAGGCGCAGCTCGAGGAATTCCTCAGTGCTCTCGCCGAGATCGGCGCCACCGAGCACGTGTTCGCTGTCGGCGGTGACCCCGCAACGCCGGAGGGGCCGTACCCCGACGCGCTCACCATGATCCGTTCGGGAGTGCTGCAGCAGTACGGCGTCAAGGAAGTGTCGATCGCCGGCTACCCCGAGGGACACCCCGACATCCCCACTGACGTCCTGTGGCGCCACCTCGAAGATAAGTCCGCAGCACTGAAGGATGCCGGGCTTGAGTCCGTCATCCTGACGCAGTTCAGCTTCGACACCGACCCGGTGATGGCGTGGATCGCGGGCGTCCGCGACCGGGGCATCGACACCCAGATCCGCCTGGGCACACCCGGCCCCGCCGGCATCAAGCGCCTCATCTCCTTCGCATCCCGCTTCGGCGTGGGAGCCAACGCGATGATCGTCAAGAAGTACGGCTTCTCGCTCACGAACCTGATGGGCTCCGCGGGTCCCGACAAGTTCGTCTCCGATCTCGCCGGTCTGTTCGACGCCGACCCGTCGGTGGGCGCCGTGAAGCTCCACATGTACACGTTCGGCGGTCTCGAGGCCACGGCGACGTGGGCCCGCGACTTCATCGCGAACTGAGCCGGAAGGACTTGACGCCATGACGGTACACAACGAAGCACTGCGCGATCACGCCTGCCTCATCGTCCACGGGCCCGACCAGCCCGGCCTGGTCGCGGCAGTCACGGGACTGATCACGCGCCACAAGGCGAACATCGTGAGTCTTGACCAGTACTCCGACAACCCCGAAGGGGGCGCATTCTTCCAGCGCGTCGTCTTTCACCGGCCCAACCTGACTGCGGCGTTCGAAGAGATCGAGCAGGACATCACCACGACTCTCGAACCGTACGGCATGACGTGGCGCCTCACCGACCAATCGGTTCCGAAGCGTATGGCCGTGCTCGCCTCGACCTCCGACCACTGTCTTCTCGATCTGCTGTGGCGCCACCGCCGCGGCGAGCTCCCGGTGTCGATCCCGATGGTGATCTCCAACCACACCAACATGGCCGAGGACGTCCGAAGCTTCGGCATTCCGTTCTTCCACGTTCCCTCGCAGGGGCCGGACAAGTCAGCGGCCGAAGCCGAGATCGTCAAGCTCCTCGCGGGCAACGTCGATTTCGTCGTCCTCGCGCGGTACATGCAGATCCTCTCCGAGAACTTCATCGACGATGTCGCCGTCCCGGTCATCAACATTCACCACTCGTTCCTTCCCGCCTTCATCGGCGCGGGACCGTACCGCAAGGCGAAGGAACGCGGCGTGAAGCTCATCGGTGCGACAAGCCACTACGTGACGAAGGACCTCGACGAAGGCCCCATCATCGAGCAGGACGTCGTGCGCGTCACTCACGCCGACTCGGCCGCCGACCTGCAGCGTCGGGGCGCGGATGTCGAACGGGCAGTTCTCTCGCGCGCCGTGCTCTGGCACGCACAAGACCGTGTCATCCGTCACGGCAACCACACCGTCGTCTTCTGACCTACCCACCCACCACCGCGGGATGTGCCCGCACCACTGAAGAAAGGTTCATCGTGGCACCTCAGAATCTGCAGGAAGTCATCGACGCGGCGGGCTCGCCGGTCGAGCTGCTGCGCAACTCCCAGATCGGCTCGTACATCTATCCCGTCGTGCCGGCTGACTTCACCAACTGGATCAAGGAGCAGAAGGCGTGGCGCGACACCGCCGTGCTCTACGACCAGTCCCACCACATGGACAACGTGTTCCTCAAGGGCTCGGATGCCATCAAGCTGATCTCGGACACCGCGATCAACTCGGTGGCCAACTTCGCTGTCAACAAGGCCAAGCAGTACGTGCCGACGACGGCTTCGGGCCACGTCATCGGCGACGGCATCCTCTTCCGCGAGGCCGAGGACGAGTACGTCTACGTCGGCCGCGCCCCCGCGTCGAACTGGCTCATGTTCCACGGCGAGACCGGTGGCTACCAGAACCTGGATGTCGAGGTGGACCGCCGCTCGAACTCGCGCCCCTACGGTGACGCCGTCGCGCGCAAGTACTACCGCTTCCAGATCCAGGGACCCAACGCCTGGGCCGTGATCGAGAAGCTCAACGGTGGGCCGCTGGAGAAGCTCGGCTTCTTCAACATGTCGGAGATGAAGATCGGCGGCATGAACGTGCGCACGCTGCGCCACGGTATGGCTGGCGCCCCGGGCCTGGAGATCTGGGGCCCCTACGCTGACCACCACAAGATCCGCGACCTGATCGTCGAGGCCGGCGCCGAGTTCGGGCTGCTTCCCGTCGGCTCCCGCGCCTACCCGTCGAACACCCTCGAGTCGGGCTGGATCCCCTCGCCGCTTCCCGCGATCTACACCGGCGCCGAGGAGCAGGCCTACCGTGACTGGCTGCCCGCCAACTCCTACGAGGCCACCGGCACCCTCGCCGGCTCGTTTGTCTCCGAGAACATCGAGGACTACTACCTCACCCCCTGGGAGCTCGGTTACGGCTCGTTCGTGAAGTTCGACCACGACTTCATCGGTCGCGACGCGCTCGAGAAGATGGACCCGGCTGCCCAGCGCAAGAAGGTCACGCTCGCCTGGAACGCCGAGGACCTCGGCAAGGTCTGGACCTCGCTCCTGAACGTCGACGGCCCGAACTACAAGTTCTTCGACCTGCCGCTGGCGAACTACGGCTCGGCCAACTACGACGCCGTCGTGGATGCCGATGGCACTGTCGTGGGCTACTCGATGTTCACCGGCTACTCCTCCAACGAGCGCCGCGGCCTGTCTCTTGCCACCGTGTCGCCCGATGTGCCCGAGGGCACCGAGCTGCGCGTGGTCTGGGGTGAGCCGAACGGTGGATCGAAGAAGGCGTCGGTCGAGCCGCACGAGCAGACCGAAGTGCGCGTTGTCGTGAGCCCCGTGCCCTACTCGACGGTCGCCCGCCAGACCTACCAGGGCGGCTGGCGCACCGGCTACAAGAACGACTGATCACCTCAGAAACCCGCGAGACTGCATCCTGCCCGCGAGACAGCACACGCAACACGCTGTCTCGCGGCGCGGGGGCAGTCTCGCGGCGTATCGGTAGCATCACGGGAGCGGATTCGACAGGGAAGGAGCACAGCGATGAGCCTTCGCTACGCACTGTTGGCACTGCTGCGGGTCGGACCGCTGTCGGGATATGAGCTGGCCAAGCAGTTCACACAGTCCGTCGGTCACGTGTGGCACGCGCCGGACTCGCAGATCTATCCCGAGCTACGCAAGATGGAAGCCGACGGCCTCATCGAGGCCGAAGAGCAAGCCCGCGGCGAGCGCGGCACGCGGCGGATGTACCACGTCACGGATGCCGGCGACCGTGCCTTCCTCGCCTGGATGGCCTCCCCGCTCGAGTATCAGCGGGTACGCGACCCCGCCCACCTGCGCGCCGCGTACTTGGAGTCTGCGTCACCGGATGCCGCGAGAGAGTTCTTTCGTCGGCACATCGAGCAGTGGGAAGGCGAGCTCGCGCAGTGGGACGGTGAGATCCGCAAGATCGACCTCATCGACCCACCGAACCCCATGCTCGAACGTCGCTTGAAAGCCTCCCCCGCCGAAGAACACGAACGCATCGTCGCGTACAAGCACTTCGCGTACGAGGGCCTTGTCGAGCGGGCAAAGAGCGAGATCGCGTGGGCACAGCGCGGCCTGGACCTGGTTGACAAGCTCGACGGCGACGTCTGAGCTGAACCAGCCTTGTTCATACCGCTGCCGTTCTGTCACCGAAAGACCGGTCCGCTCACACGCCGAGGGGGCCCCACCAGAGCGGAGCCCCCTCGGTGCGCTCTCACGGTGAATCTGTGCCCACCGAGCGCTCGCGTGTCAGTCCACTCCGTCTCCGTCTCCGTCTGCAAAGACCGAACGCCGGCGAAGCATGACGACCACGCCGCCGATCGCGATCATCAACGCGGCCGCGAGCGCGAGGCCCCAGGGCGCATTGGCGCCGAGGGCACCGAGGTCGCCTCCACGCTGCACCGTGATCCCAATGCGGATCGGATCCAGTGTCCCCGACGTGATTTCGAGCGTGTGCGCTCCGGGCGTGAAGTCGGCAGGGATCGCGACAGTGAACGTCACGGTTCCGCTGCTGGATGCCGGCGGGATGCCGGTCACGACATACGGATCGCTGTACACGGTCGCCCCGACCTGCTGACCCGGCGCGAGCCCGGCAACATTGACCGTGAACGAACCACCCTGTACGACGCTGGTGGAACTCAGCGTCACCGCAGCCCAGGCCTCGCCGGGCGTTTCGCTCGGATCCGGCGCCGGGTCAGTCGGATCCGGTCTCGCACTCACCGAAACGGTCGGCTCGGACACGGTGGTTACGGCGACGAATCCATCCGCTGACGCGGTGACCCGAAGGGTGATTCGAGCGCCATCCTGAGCGCCGGTCGGAACAAAGGTCGAACCATCAGCTCCGTCGATCGGCACCCCGTCGGCGAGCCACTGGAACGCGAGCGCCGCTCCACCCGTCGACGAGGATGCATCCCCGGTCAAGGTCTCGCCGATGTAGGGGTCCCCGGCGATTGCCGGTCCGGTCAACGCCGCACGCTGCGTCGTCCCGAAGTCGAGCCACGTTCCGGCCAGTTCGGCATAGCCCTGGCTCGGCTGCGTCCAGTCGCACACACCGTCGGGGAAGGTCGCCTGAAGCTCATCCCACTGCGGGTCTGTCATCGTCGGATAGTCAGAGCGCTGCGGCGCCACCAGCTGGCACTTCATGACGTCGCGCGACAGCGGCTCGCCCGCCTCATAACGGGGCTCCGAGTGATATGGATACAGGGTGTTGCACGCAGTGGTCGGATCGCTGTAGTCCACGGTCTCGACGATGAAGTCGCCTGTGGAATCGAAGCAGCCATCGCTGAGTCCGTCTGGACGCGCCGCGACAGTGCGAGCACGATCACCGGGGCCGCCGGCCTCGATGATCGCGTCCAGCCACTCCTCGAGCCGGTCGAGAGCCGACGCGCGCATGGCCGCCGAGATCGTCGGGTCGGTCGAACTGGTCCAGCTCACGTGCGTGTCAGCGTTGCCCCATGCTGCCAGCATCCGTTCGCGGATGATGGCAGAGCGGTAACGCTCATGGAAGTCTTCCTGCATATCGGTGTAGGGGCGGATCTCAATGACGGGGATGTACTCAAGTCCCCCGGTCATCATGTTGATACGTCCTGTCTCGAACGCGCGCTCGATGGCTGCAACGCTGGCAACGGAGCGCTCCTCGGTGCGGGCACCATCGACATCCATCCCGCCTGCGTTCGCGTTCAGCGACAGGAACTTGTCGATCGAAATCTCCTCGTCGAGCAGCGCGTTGAGGCCGTATTGGACACCCACGTTGTCAGGCACGATTCGCAGTCCGCGCCCCTCGGAGTCCACGCCATAGACGTTCTTCACCATGTCAGCGATCGTGCAGCGCAGTCGCTCAGGGTTGCTCGGCGACCACCGGTCGGCGACCGGAATCGCACTGTTGCATCCGCGGTTTGGGTCGTCCACACCGTCGAAGAACGTGAAGCCGAAGCACGTGAAGGTGCTCGCGTGACCCGTCACTGCGAGCTTCTCAGCATCCGACCAGCCGGCACCTTCATCGGAGTTCCAGTAGTTGAGCAGATTGCGGCAGTCGTGCCCGGCTACCGTCGTGGAACGCTCGTCCGGGTAGCCGATCTCACCGAGAACACCGTCGATGATGCCGGGGTAGTTGTTCGACAGCAGCAGCTGTTGCATCGTGCCCGCAGACCCACCGAACCCGATCGTGTACTCGAGCGGGCCCAGACTCTCGACGACGTGCTCTTTCACCATCGTCGCCGTCTCAGCACTCGTCACGTCATTGCAGTTCTGGGCGTAGACGTTGAAGGTGCCCGATGCGACGGCGTAGCCGCGGCTCAGCAGGAGGTCGTTCTCGACACCGCCGGTCGACGTGCCCTGCCAGTAGCCGACGCCGCACGCGCCACCGAAGGTGTATGCGAGCTTGCCGTTCCATCCGTCACCAGCGGTCCATGGTGTGAGCACGGGGTCGTCCGGCTGCCCGAGCACCGCGAACTCATACACGGCCCGATTGATCGTGCCCCGCTCGATCCGCACGATGTAGGGCACTTCCTCGCCGTCGACGGTCGTGGTCACGAGGTCTCCGGGTGTGCTGCCGTCCGTCGGATAGTCGGCGAAGGCACCTCCTGTGGTGCGGTAGCGGTAGCTGACCACGGGCTCTGCGACGTGACAGTTCTCATCGGTTGGACCGAGATTCCACGGCGCATCGGACGCCGTGCAGTACATAGGGTGCTGCGGTCCTGAGAAGACGGGGCCCCAGGCCGGGTGATTGGTAACCTCGATCTCTGCTACCGAGCTCCCGCCGGCATCGAGAACCTTGATCTCACTGACACCGTCGGGCAGGCCGTCGACGAGTCCGATGAACGCACCACCCAGTGCTGCGAAGCGATCGGTGACATCAACCCCAGCAGCGGTGATCGTCATCGAATCATCTGCGCCGGCGACCGAGATGAGCGCGTCTCCAGCGGTGACGGCATCCGGCCTGCTCGAGACCACCTCGAGGGTTACGTCGCTCGCGGACACAGCAGCTTGCGATGGTACGAGTAGGGCGGCGATCAGTCCGATCGCCGCAACAGCGCCCGCGCCAATGCGCGCGTGCGGATGAGATCTGTGCATGAACTCCTCCAGGAAGGGAACGTCGTTGTCCACAAACGGCAGCACTGCCGCTGGCACCGATAGTAAAAACCTGGAGTGACGATCGTCAATGTTTTTTTAATTAACCCCCTGAGGTTTCCCGTCCGCCGTGGTCGCGAGAACGCGGAGGGCACTCGATCGAGAGCCGTTGGACCGTGACGTGGGTCGCGAGCTCAGGGGAGATCTTCGCGATATGCATACGCATCCGCTCCTCCGCCGGGCCACCAAGGGTGTTGTAGGCACGAGCGAAGGCCAAGCGGGCTGCCCGTCTGGGCCAGTCCACGGGCAGGATCTCGGACGGATGGTCCGGATCGTTCTGGCGGAACGTCTGCCACGCGAGCATGAGACCCGTTCGAGCAGCGAATGCCGGGAGGGGTTCCAGCTCGCGAGCGAGTTCGTCCGCGCGAGCGACGAACTCGAGGTAGCTCTGCCTGACCTCTTCCATATTCCAGGCGCGCGACGGACCAGCCGGATCACTCATCCGTAGAGCAGTCCGCGACGAGGTCACATCCGGCACCCCAGCCTCCCCCAGCACCTGCTCGGCCTGCTCTCGAGTGTCGAACGGAGATATCCATACCCCGTCATAGAGCGGCGCGTACCCCAGCCAGCGCAAACGCGTCCGTGCCACATGCCGCTGCGCACGTTGCGCCTCGGGGATCGTGAACGCAATGACGGACCACAACCCGTCCCACTCGACATCGCTGCAGCCGAACCTCGTCAGCCACCGGGCTTCGTCACGCACAACCCGCTGACCACGCTCCGAAAGCGCGTGGCTGGTTCGGCGGCCCTCTTTGCTCATCTCGAGCAGATCTTGATCGACGAGGCGCGAAATCGCAGCGCGCGCAGCCGGCTCGTTCACACCGAGGTCACCGAGTCCGGCCAGGAGCGCACCTGTCGGTATCGCCTCGGGAATCCCCCACCAGTAGTCTCCGAAGAGGGTGAGTATCTGGTGCGCGGGAAAGTTTCGACGTGGTGAACGCGCAGCACCGCTCACCCCGGAGGTGGTCATCACCATATCCTCGCAGGTTGCGCCGCCCCGATCGCGCGAGACTCAGTGCACGGACTCCATGAGGTCGGCGCCGAATACCCGGAACGCATCCTGCACCCGCAACCGATCGAGCGGAGTGTCCTCCGTGAACTGCACGATCATCGCGTAGGCGACGCCTGCCCGGGGCCCGGCGAGCACGCCAGCCTCGGCACGGATGCCGCGGTCACGCCCGGTCTTGTTCACCAGGAGCAGTTCCTTCCCGGTGCCGGCATGTGCGAGCGGGTCGAGGCCCGTCGCGCCAGCGGCGAGTCCGAGATCGGCATTGAGCGCGAGCCACCCGACCACTTCCGCACTGACCGCGGCAGATATTGCTCTGCCGTTCATGAGCGCCGAGAACATCGTCGTCAGATCACGGGTCGTCGACAGCGCGAAGTGCGGAGCGTCATCCGGCCCCCGGTCCTCACGGACGCGGTCGAGCAGTGCCGTGCGGGTGAGCCCGAGCTGCTCGATGCGTTCACGCACCGGATCGAGCCCGACGAGATCGATGAGCGCGTTGGTCGCCAGCGGGTCTGCTGCCGCCGCCGTGAGTACCGCAAGATCCACCGGCTTCAAATCGACGGCAGCGAAGTGGCGCCACAGTCCAGCCGACGAGCCGTCGACCAGGGGCGGCCGGGAGACGGATGCCGCAGCATCCATCTCCCCCGCCTCCATCGCCGCTGCCACCTGGATCAGGAGAGGTACGACCCCGAGCTGGGCGACCGGCAGCGTCACGAAAGCATCGCCCAGTACGAGGTCCTTCCCGCGATCAAGGTCAGTGACGCACACCGAGACACGGCCACCCGCGTTCGCCAACTGTTCCAGAGCGTGCATCGTCGCGCCAAAGGAACGCGCACGCCCAGAGGCTTGACGAGTCCGCCGAGAATCGGCGCGGTGATCCGCGCGCGACGTGCTGGGTGGTGTGCCCACCGAGGGATCCTTCCCGTGTTCAGGTGGGGGGATTCTAGGTGATCGACCTCACCAGATTGTGACGCGCTCCGCGGGGTCGAGCCACAGCTGGTCAGCCTCTGTCACCTCGAATGCGTCGTAGAAGGCATCCACGTTGCGCACGATCTGATTGCAGCGGAACTCGTTGGGCGAATGCGGGTCGATCGTGAGCAGGCGGATGGTCTCGGCATCCCGTCCCTTCTGCTGCCAGATCTGCCCCCAGCTCAGCAGCAGCCGCTGGATGCCGGTGTATCCGTCGATCACCGGAGCCGGCTCACCGCCGAGCGAGATCTCGTAGGCCTTGATGGCGATACCCAGGCCCCCGAGGTCTCCAATGTTCTCGCCGATCGTGAGCGCGCCGTTGACATGGTGCTTCTCATCCAGGCCTCGCGGGATCAGCGCATCGTACTGCTCGATGAGCGCCTTGGTGCGCCTCTCGAATGCTTCGCGGTCGGCCTCGGTCCACCAGTCGCGGAGCGACCCGTCACCGTCGAACCGGCTCCCCTGGTCATCGAACCCGTGACCGATCTCGTGGCCGATGACCGCGCCGATGCCGCCGTAGTTGGCAGCGGCGTCGCGGCTGGCATCGAAGAACGGGTACTGCAGGATCGCCGCGGGGAAGACGATCTCGTTCATGAGCGGGTTGTAGTAGGCGTTGACCGTCTGCGGCGTCATGAACCATTCGTCGCGGTCGATCGGCTTTCCGACCTTCGCAAGCTGGCGATCGTGCTCGACCCGGTGTGCGCGGCGCGCGTTGCCAACCAGGTCGGTGGCATCGATCTCGAGAGCTGAATAGTCCTTCCACGTCCTCGGGTAGCCGATCTTCGGGGTGAACGCGTCGAGCTTGGCGAGCGCCCGCTCGCGAGTCTCGGGGCTCATCCACTCCAGCGAACGGATGCTGCGCCGGTACGCCTCGATGAGGTTCGCAACCAGCTCGTCCATGGCTTCCTTCGCCGCCGGCGGAAAGTGCCGTTCGACGTACACGCGTCCGACGGCCTCGCCCATCGAGCCCTCGACCAGACTCACGCCGCGCTTCCAGCGGTCCCGGATCGTGGGCACCCCGGTGAGCTGGGTTCCGTAGAAGGCGAAGTTCTCGGCGACGAACTCGTCAGAGAGAAGGGGCGCGGCGCCACGGATGACGGCGATTCGCAGCCAAGCTTTCCAGTCGTCGAGTCGCTCCGGAACCAGGAGGGAACCGAGCGACTCGATGAAGCTCGGCTGGTACACGACGACCTCGTCGAACGCCGTCTCCTTGCCCGGCGCCAACGCCGACAGCCACGGCGCAAGGTCCAGCCCCGCCAGCTCCAGGAACTGCATCCAGGTGTGCAGGTTGTAGGTGGCCATCGCGTCGCGACTACGCACGTTGTCCCAGTGGTGGGAGGCCAGCTCGGTCTCGAGGGCGACGATGCGATCGGCATCCGCCGCGGCATCCGCGACACCTGCGAGGGTCAGCATCCGTTCGACGTGCGCGCGGAACTCGCCTCGGGTCTTCTCGAAGTTCTCGAGCCGGTAGTAGCTCTCGTCGGGAAGCGACAGCCCGCCCTGCACGATGAACGGGACGTAGCGCTGCGGGTTGCCGGGGTCGGGCTCGACATAGAGGCCGAACAGGCCCGAGACGCCGTCACGCTCGAGGGTGCCGAGGGTCGTCAGCAGCTCCGGGATGGACGAGACAGCGTCAACCGCCGCCAGCTGCGGGGCGATCGGGGTCACGCCAAGCGCGGCGATGCGCTCGGTGTCCATGAAGCTCGTATAGAGGTCGCCGATCTTGCGCGTCTCAGTGCCGGGCTCTGCATCCGTGCTCTCTTCGATGATCGCGCGCACGTCCTTCTCGGCCTGTTCGGCGATCAGGTGGAACGATCCCCAGCGAGCCTTGTCGTCGGGGATTTCCGTGCGATCCAGCCACGCACCGTTCACGTGGCGGAACAGATCGTCTTGCGGGCGGATGTCGGCAGAGAGTTCTTCGAGCGGGAGGCCGCAGGCGAGGGCGTCGGTCATGTCCTCCAGAATAAGCACCTCCCCTATGCGCGGTCCCTGCGAGGCGGGAACACCGAGCGAACGGCGGGTGGATGCAGCATCCGTTCGCGCAGGTCCTCGTAGATCGGGCGGGTCCGCAGGAGGGCGGCGACGAGGATCGCGCAGACGGATGCCGCCAGCATCGGCGCCAGCACTGTTGCGACAGCCGTCATCTCGACCACGACGGCGATGCCGGTCAGCGGCGCCCGGATCGTAGCCGCGAACATCGCGGTCATTCCGACCAGGACGAACACGACGACCGTCGTATCGGCCACCTCCGGGAGGATCAGTTTGGCCAGAGATCCGCACAGCGCTCCCCACAGCGCGCCGATCGCCAGCAGCGGTGCGAACAGGCCGCCCGGGGTTCCGGCCGCGTACGAGAGCGGGCCGGCGAGGAACCGGATGACGAGGGTTGCCGCAAGCACGAGGGGTATGAGCGACTCGCCGCGAAGCAGCCCCTGCGAGATCGGGTCACCCCCTCCGGCGCCCAGCGGATCGAGGAACAGCAGCAGACCAACGGTGCCACCGATGATCGCAGCCTGAGCGACAGGCGGCACGCGGCGAGCAGCCCGCGCGGCCGTCAGGAATCCCAGGATGAGGCGGTTGTATCCCGCGCCGAGGATGCCGGTGAGCAGGCCGAAGACAGCGAAGACGCCGACCTGCGCGAGGTCGGGCGACGGCACCGGATCCACCTGGAAGATCGGTGCATTGCCGACGACGATCCACGCGGTGGCGACGGCGACAGCGACACCGGCCAGGGTGGGAAGGACGATGCGGGCCTTCACCGACTGGGCGATCTCTTCGATGACGAAGAGCGATCCGCCGAGCGGAGCATTGAACGCGACCGCCAGCCCCGCACCAGAGAGGGCGGAGTGAAGTGTGCGGGCATCCGCCGCGGATCTGCGGCTGCGGCGAGCTGCCTCGGCCCCGAGAACCGCCCCGATGTGGACCGTGGGGCCCTCGCGACCAAGCACCATCCCTGACCCGATCGCGAGCACACCGCCGACGAACTTCGCCACGAGCACGCCGAAGGCGCTCGGTGGCTCCTGCCCGCGCTCGACAGCCTCGACGTACTGGATGCCGCTGCCGGCATCCGGAGATGTGGTCGACGACGTCTTCCCCGTCATCCCACCCCTGCCCGGGCGCCCGGCGGCGCCTCTTTCGCACTACCCATCGTGGCATCAGCACGGTTCGTTTGCCGCAAACTGTGAACGACGGATGCCGCGCACGGCGTGTCGCGGCATATGAACTACCGGATGCCCGGCAGACCCGCCCGGCGCGCATCATCCGGCCTGCCACGGCAAACCCTAGGCTCGGCTCGTGCCTTCTCGACCCGCCGGCGGCGCTCCATCGACGCTGAACCGCGACATCCTGCGGCTCGCGGTGCCGGCGCTCGGTGCTCTCATCGCCGAGCCGCTGTTCCTCATCGTCGATTCGGCTCTGGTCGGACACCTGGGCACTGTGCCGCTGGCCGCCCTCGGGATCGCCTCGGCGATCCTGCAGACGATCGTCGGGCTCATGGTGTTCCTCGCGTACTCGACGACCCCGGCGGTTGCCCGACGCTTCGGCGCCGGCGACGCGAAGTCCGCGGTCTCGGTCGGCATCGACGGCCTCTGGCTTGCCCTGGGACTCGGCGCGATCCTGGCCCTCGCCGGATCCCTCGCGACACCACCGCTCGTCTCGCTCTTCGGCGCCAGCGAGGCGGTAGCCGCCGACGCCATGACTTACCTCCACATCTCGATGTGGGGCCTTCCCGCGATGCTGATCGTGTTCGCCGCGACGGGGCTGCTGCGCGGGATGCAAGACACCGTCACACCGCTGTGGATCGCCGCCGCGGGCTTCGGCGCCAACGCCGCGCTGAACGCACTGTTCATCTACGGCCTCGGGTGGGGAATCGCGGGCTCAGCGGTCGGTACCGTGCTCGCCCAGTGGGGCATGGTCATCGCCTACGTCGGTGTCATCGGGCGGCTTGCTCAGCGGCATTCGGCCCAGGTCCGCCCATCGGCCCGCGGGGTCCGCGGATCTGCCCGCACGGGCGGCTGGCTGTTCCTGCGGACGGTGTCGCTGCGGATCGCGCTGCTGACGACGGTCGCCGTAGCCACCGGGCTCGGCACCGATGAACTCGCAGGCTGGCAGGTCGCGTACACGATCTTCTCGGCTGCCGCGTTCGCTCTCGACGCCCTCGCGATCGCGGCTCAAGCGCTCATCGGCAAGTCACTCGGCGAAAAGGACCACGCTCGCGTACGCAAGGTGCTGCAGCGCACCAGCGCGTGGGGCCTGTGGTTCGGCATCCTGGTCGGGGCGGGAGTCGCGGCAGCCTCCGGGGTCATCGGGCTCCTCTTCACCGGCGACCCGGAACTTGCCGCCATCGTGCAACCTGCCCTGCTCGTACTCGCCGTCGCCCAGCCGTTGTGCGGCATCGTCTTCGTCTGGGACGGCGTGCTCATCGGCGCCGGCGACGCGCGCTATCTCGCGATCGCGGGCGCCCTCAATCTCGTGCCGTTCCTTCCCGCCCTGGCTCTGGTTGCGATCTTCCACCCCGGCGGTGCGGCCGGGCTCGCGTGGCTTGCCGTCGCGTTCTTCGGCGTCTACATGCTCGCGCGCGCCGCGACGCTCGGCTGGCGATTGCGGGGCCAGACCTGGCTCGGCTCTACCCTCAACGTATGACGTCCGAAACGCCCGCGTCCCCCTCGCTGCAGGTGCGACGCAAGCCGCAGCGGCAGAACACCGATACCGAGGTACTGCTCGGCATCCTCGCGGAAGGGATCGTCGCCCACGTGGGCTTCGTTCGGGGCGGCGCACCGATCGTGTTGCCTTACCTCTACGGGGTCGGCGACCTCGGGGAGGGGCCTGTGCTGCTGCTGCACGGTTCGACCGGCGGTGGGTTGTTCCTGGATGCCGCGGGCGATGGCGTTCCGGTCTCGGTCACCGTCACGCACGTGGACGGGCTGGTCTTTGCGGCATCCACGTTCGAGAGCTCCGCCAACTACCGGAGCGCCGTCGTGTTCGGACGCGCCAGGATCGTGCCCGACGAGCTTCGGGAGCGCGCGCTCTGGCAGGTCTCGGACCACCTCATGCCGGGCCGGCGCGCCGAGGTGCGAGAGATGACGCGCAAAGAGGTCCGTGCGACGCACGTTCTGCAGGTTCCGCTCGATCAGGCAAGCGTCAAGGTCCGCTTCGATGGCGTGGGCGACACCCCAGACGATGGCGAAGACCACACCGTTTGGGCGGGAGTCGTTCCGCTCGCGGTCCTTGCCGGCACGCCGGTCGGGTCACCGGTTACGCAGGCAGCAGGTGCCACGGATGCCGCATCCGTCGCCGCCTTCACCCAGCGGCTGCACGATCTCGCGGCCGAGCGTGAGGCTCGGCTGCGCGAGATCATGCAGCCCGGAGACTGACTACACCCCGTCGCGCACGCTGCGGGCGAACTCGGTGACATTCGTGCGCAGCGCCTCGATGCGTCGATCGCGCGCCGCCTCGCGGTCGAAACCGAGATACGCCGACGGCGGGAGCTTTCGCACATTGGCCGAGCACTCGAAGTTCTCGCACACAAGGATGCCGACAGTGTCGCCGCGCCGGCCGGCGTCGCCCGCGCGCTTGGCGGCGAACATCACGACGTCGTTGGGGAGCTGGATGTCATTGCACCACGAGCACTGTGGGCGGCTCAGCGGGCGCGCGTCAGTCTGGCGCAGCAGGATGCCGACGGGCTCATCGTCGAGATCGATCACGACTGATGCGAGCTTCGGGAGCTTCGGATCTCGGATGCCGAGGTAATCCAGGGCCTCCCAGTCGGGAGCGTCGAGGTCTGTGGGCAGAGTCAGGGCCTTGCGCTCGCTGCGCGAGGCGTTGACAAACGATGCCCGGATCTGGGTGTCGGTGAGGGGACGCATAAGCGGTCCTTTCAGGATGCGACGGCGAAGCGAATGCGGCGAGCCACGACCGGCAGAAGCCAGCGTCAGCGAAGATCGCTCAGCACGTCGAATGAACGGGAATTGCGACTGCAGTGCAGCCGGAGCGGGCGAGGAGCCCGTCGGGAAAGAGAGCGCGGCCTCAGGCCGTCGTGTCCGCCGACGCAGAGCGCGTCGACAACCTCCATCCGCCCGCAGGCGTCATCTGTCCGTTCACGCGCGGCAGTCTACGCCGCCTCAGCGCCGATCGCCTGTGCCGTCGCTCACGCCCAGCGGCGGCACCACTCGTACATCACAACAGCGGCAGCCGCGGCGGCGTTGATCGAGCGGGTCGAGCCGTACTGGGCGATTTCGACGGTGCCGGATGCCGCGGCCAGCGCCTCGGGCGAGAGTCCCGGCCCTTCCTGACCGAACAGCAGGACGCAGGCCTGCGGCAGGTCAGCGTCGGGCAGAGGCCGGGACCCCTCGACGTTGTCGATCGCGATGATCGGCAAGCTCGCGGCATCCGCCCACGCGGCGAAGGCCGCGACATCCTCGTGGTGGCGCACGTGCTGGTAGCGGTCGGTGACCATCGCGCCGCGCTTGTTCCAGCGGCGGCGCCCGATGATGTGCACCTCGGCCGCGAGGAAGGCGTTCGCGCTGCGGACGATGGAGCCGATGTTGAGGTCGTGCTGCCAGTTCTCGATGGCGACGTGAAACGGATGCCGCCGCTCATCGAGATCGGCAACAATGGCGTCCATCCGCCAAAAGCGATACCGGTCCACGACGTTTCGCCGGTCGCCGCCGGCGAGGAGTTCGGGGTCCAGGTGCGGATCGTCTGGCCACTCCGCCTTGCCGCCCGGCCAGGGGCCGACCCCGTGGGAGAGTTCCGGCTCGCTCCCGGGCTCGGACTCGACGTGCACGTCGAGCAATCTATCCGACGGCAGTGTGACTCCGGGGCAGGAGGCGGATGGCTGCGCCCGTCTTCGGCTCGCCATCATCTTTTCGGTTCACCGAAATATCGGTAGGGTTTTCGGCATGCCGAAGTCCCCACCGACTCCCACTCCCCCCGCCTCAGCACCGGTGAGAGCACCCCGGCTGGTGTGGCTCCTCGGCCCGGCGATGGTCGCCGGCGTCGCCTACCTCGACCCCGGCAACGTGGCCAGCAACATGACGGCCGGCGCTCGCTACGGGTACCTGCTGGTGTGGGTGGTCGTGGTCGCGAACGTGATGGCCTGGCTCATCCAGTACCTCTCGGCAAAGCTCGGTGTGGTCACCGGCGAGAGCCTGCCCCAGGCACTCGGGGGGCGAATCCGGAGCGTCTGGGGTCGGCGCCTGTACTGGCTGCAGGCAGAGCTTGTAGCCATGGCGACAGACGTTGCCGAGGTGATCGGCGGCGCCGTTGCCCTGAACCTGCTGTTCGGCATCCCCCTGTTGTGGGGTGGGGTGATCACGGGCGTCGTTTCGCTGGGCCTGCTGATCGTGCAGTCACGCCGCGGCGCCCGACCTTTCGAGGTGATCGTGATCGGGCTCGTGGTGCTCATCGCGGTCGGATTCACCGCCGGAGTCTTCGTCGCACCGCCCGACCCCGCCGGAATCGTCGCCGGCCTCGTCCCCCGGTTCGGAGGCGCCGACTCGGTGCTGCTGGCGGCATCCATCCTCGGGGCCACCGTCATGCCGCACGCAATCTACGCACACTCGGCCCTCAGCCGCGATCGGTTCGCGCCGGTCGCGACTGCCCAGCAGTTCACGTTCGGCTCAGCGGCGGCCGGCCTCGAGTCGGGGCGTGGCGTGTCGACGCGGCGGCTGCTGACCGCCACCCGCTGGGACGTCACGATTGCGATGGTCATCGCTGGCACCGTCAACCTCTGCATCCTGCTGCTGGCCGCGGCGAACCTCGCGGGCGTCCCCGGCACCGACTCACTCGAAGGCGCCTACGCTGCCCTGCGCGACGGGCTCGGGCCGATCATCGCGACGCTCTTCGCCGTCGGCCTGCTCGCGAGCGGGCTCGCCTCGACAGCCGTCGGGGCCTATGCAGGCGCCGAGATCATGAGCGGCCTGCTCCACATCCGGGTCCCGCTCGTCATCCGGCGCCTGGTCACGCTCGTACCCGCCCTCCTGATCCTCGGATTCGGCGTCGACCCGACCTTCGCGCTCGTGCTCAGCCAGGTCGTACTCTCGTTCGGCATCCCGTTCGCCCTGGTTCCCCTCGTATGGATCACCGCGCGGCGCAGCGTCCTCGGCCCGTTCCGCAACCGACTCACCACGACAGTCCTGGGGGTGGTGTCGGCGGCACTGTTGATCACCCTCAACCTGGTGCTGCTGTGGCTGGTCTTCACCGGCACGTAATCGAGCGCCCGAAACTGACGGGTAGGGTTTCGACATGTCCTCCGCGGCCATCGACGACTATCTGAAGACGATCTACCACCACACGGAGTGGCAGACCGAGCGGATCACGCCGTCGCAGCTCGCGTCCGAGCTCGGACTCGCGCCTTCGAGCGTGACCGAGATGGTTCGCAAGCTCGCCGCGCAAGGACTCGTGACCCACCGCCCGTACGGACCGATCTCGCTGACGGCAGCGGGCGAGCACCGCGCGGCAGCCATCATCCGTCGCCACCGCCTCATCGAGACCTGGCTGGTGCGCGAGTTCGGGTACACGTGGGCTGACGTGCACGAAGAGGCCGAGATTCTCGAACACGCCATCAGCGATCGCCTCCTCGACGGCATCGACGCGCGCCTCGGGAGACCCCGGTTCGATCCCCACGGCGATGCGATTCCGGATGCCGACGGCACGGTGATTCGTGAGCCGTTCGTTCTTCTCGCCGATGCGCCGCTCGGACACTGTGGGCGGGTACTTCGGGTCTCGGACCGCGTTCCGGGCCTGCTCGAGGCATTGGATGAGGCATCCGTCGATGTGGGAAGCGTCGTGTGCGTCCGCGGCCGCGAGCTGCTCGATGTCGGGGACCGCGCGGTGACACTGCCCGCTGCGGCACCCGCAGCCATCTGGCTCAGCGCCTGAACCGGTCCGCACCGCGACGACCGTTCAGTCGCGCCTTGACGCGGGTCACATCCCGCCCGACCCATACAACGACGCGACCGAACCCGAGGCCTGGCTCAGCGAGCGACGGATGCCGCCGCGAAAGGCCAGCGGGTGCGGGTTGCTGCTTCACACGCATCCCAGATGCGTGCCAGGCGTTCGGGGTCGCGCACGATCTTCGGCAGGCGCGCTCGCCGGGGATCGCCCTTGACGAGATAGCGCGGCCCCCAGAACTGCCCACCCCCGATCGAGGGGTCGGCCAGTGCCCGCACGAGCGGCCACGCCCCGCGCTCTTTGGACTGGGTGAAAGGTGTCTGCAGATTGTCGACGAACCGCGTGATCTTGCTCGGTTGGTTCACGCCGTGCAGCCCGATGGTCCGTCCGCTCGTCGAGTACCCCGGGTGAACGACCACACTGTCGACCGGAACACCGTGCTCGCGCAGGCGACGATCTGCTTCCAGCCCGAGGGCCGTCGTCACGACCTTCGACTGCACGTACGCACGCCAGCCCGAGTAGCCCTCGGTCAGCTGCAGATCGACCGGGTCATAAGGGGTCAGTGAGATCGACATGCTGCCGAGCCACACCATCCGTCCACCCGAGCGCGCGAGCGGCACGAGCAACTCCCCCGCGAGCGCGAAGTGCCCGAGTGCGTTCGTGGCAAGCACGACCTCGGCGCCATCGGAGGTCGTCTCGCGGCGCCGCGGCGGATGGACGATGCCCGCGTTCAGCAGCACGCCATCCAGTGGGCCGCGGGTGCGCAAGGATGCCGCCGCCGACCGAATCGAGCCCGGCTTGGCCGTGTCGATGATGAGGGATTCGATGTCGGCTCCCGGAACGCGCCCGGCGAGCGTTGCTCGAGCGGCGGACAGGCGCTTGGGGTTGCGGCCCGACATGATCACATGCGCTCCGGCTCGGGCCAGTTGCTCACTCGCGAAATACCCGAGGCCCGCGTTCGAACCCGTCACGAGGTACGACTGTCCGGAAAGGTCGGGCAGCGACTCGGGATCCCACCGCCTGCGCGTCACGTGATCGACACTAGACCTCCCCGCGCGGGATACGCTGTGGCCATGCGGACCCGAGCAGACGTGGAATGCTGGCTCACCGATATGGACGGCGTGCTCGTCCACGAGAACATCCCCGTTCCCGGCGCGGCTGAGGTGATCGAGGGCTGGCGCGAGCAGGGAGTACCCTTCCTGGTCCTGACGAACAACTCGATCTTCACGCCGCGCGACCTGAGCGCCCGCCTCCGGGCATCCGGTCTCGTCGTGCCCGAAGAGGCGATCTGGACCTCAGCGCTCGCGACGGCGGATTTTCTGCGCGGGCAGGCTCCCGGAGCATCCGCTTTCGTGATCGGCGAGGCAGGACTCACGACGGCGCTTCACGAGGCCGGCTTCATCATGACCGAGAACGACCCCGACTATGTCGTTGTCGGCGAGACCCGCAATTACTCGTTCGAGGCGATCACCAAGGCGATCCGAGCGATTGCCGGCGGAGCGCGATTCATTGCGACGAATCCCGACGCGACCGGGCCCTCAGCAGAGGGCATCCTTCCGGCGACGGGCGCGATCACTGCCCTCATCACGAAGGCCACCGGCAAGGAACCGTACGTCGTGGGAAAGCCCAACCCGATGATGTTCCGCTCGGCGCTGAACCGCATCGGCGCTCACTCGGAATCGACAGGGATGATCGGCGACCGGATGGACACCGACATCGTCGCGGGCATCGAGGCGGGTCTTCACACGGTGCTCGTGCTCACCGGCATCAGTGACCATGCCGAGATCGACCGCTTCCCGTTCCGTCCCGACGAGATCCTGGACTCGATAGCCGAGTTGCTTCCCGCGGAGCCCGAAGAGTCGGAGATGCCTGAGGTGCTGTGATGGGAGCCCTCGACGACGGCGAGCGCGTTGAAGCGACGGATGCCGCGGCCTGGCGCGTCTGGCTCGGGGCCAATCATGCGACCTCGAAGGGGGCATGGTTGGTGCGCGCCCGGCCGGGATCGGGCCTGACGCTCGTCGAGTACGAGGACTCGATCCTCCAGGCGCTGTGCTTCGGGTGGGTCGACGGTCCCGTGCGTGTGTTCGACGAGAAGCGGAGCGGACTGTGGTTCGCGCCGCGACGGCCGGCCAGCGGCTGGGCTGCGACGAACAAGGCGCGGATCGCGCTCCTGGAGGCGCAGGGCCTTCTGGCCGAGGCCGGCATCCGCGCCGTCGAGATCGCGAAGGCCAACGGCACCTGGACAGTGCTGGACGAGGCAGAGGCCGGTATCGATCCGGCTGATCTGGTCGCGGCCTTGGATGCGAACCCCGCAGCGCGCGCGAACTGGGATGCGTTCCCGCTGTCTGCTCGCAAGTACGGGCTTCAACAGATCGCGCTGGCCAAGCGCCCCGAGACCCGCGCGGCACGTATTGCGAAGATCGTCGCCGGCGCGGCCGAGGGGAGACGGCCGTGAACGAGGTCGAACAGTCGCCACTGCTGTGGACGTCACTGATCATCATCAGCGGCGCCCTCGTCGTCGCCGTCTGGCAGTGGTGGCGCAGCCGCGGCGGCGGCGGCGGCGAGGACTGAGGTATTACTGAGCACTCGTTCAGTAGCGCTGAAACGCGGCGTGCCTCGCCCTCAACCCGCAACACGACGCGACCGAACTCTCAGGACTCAGGTTCAGTCGCGCGAAAGTGTGGGTTCAGCTCGACAGCACCCGCAAGACGGCGCGACTGAACCTTGGGCCTCTGCTCTACTGCGGGGCGAGGCCGAGGTCGTCGAGGTCGATCGCCGCGAGCCAGGTGAGCCCGGCGTCCTCGATCGCGGCCTGCGCGCCGGTCTTGCGATCGACGATCACGGCAACCGCGACCGGCTCCGCGCCCTCGCGGCGCAGAGCCTCGACCGCCTTGAGGGCGGACTGCCCCGTCGTCGAGGTGTCTTCGAGCACGACGACGCGCTTACCCACGACATCCGCTCCCTCGACCTGCCTGCCACGGCCGTGGTCCTTCGGCTCCTTGCGGACGACGAAGGCGTCGAGCGGATGCTCGGTGCCGACTGACGCGTGCATCACAGCGTTCGCGATGGGGTCGGCACCGAGAGTCAGGCCGCCGACCGCGACGATGGTGTCGGCATCCGTCCCGAGCCCGGTGCGGACGAGATCGAGCATGATCCGGCCGATGGCAGGGGCCGCCCGGTGATCGAGCGTGAGCTTGCGCATGTCGACGTAGTACGAGGCCTTCTTGCCGCTGGAGAGGGTGAAGTCGCCATGGAACACGGCCTCGGCGCCGATGAGGGCGATGAGGGCTTGGCGGTCGGCTTCGAGTTCGGGCGTGGAGGAAGCGGTCACAGCCCGAGTCTAGGAAAGAACGAGCGATGTTTCCGTGACATCTCTGAGCAGGGTGTGGCGGGGGCTCCTAGATTGGTGTAGCTCGGGCCGCGCCTCACCGCCGAGGACGATGGTCCCGAAGCTGCCGCGAGCGCGCCGATAGAGTCGGCCCGTCCGCGGAACCCGCACGCAAGAAGCAAGGGAGTGCGCACATGACCCGCATCGGCATCGTCGCGGAGCGAGACGGCGAAACCCGCGTCGCTCTCACGCCGCCCACCGTCATCCGGCTGCTCAGCCTCGGGTACGAGGTCGCCGTCGAGGCGGGAGCCGGTGCGGCATCCTCGTTCCCCGACGCTGCGTACGAGGCTGCTGGTGCCGACGTGACCGATCGCGCGGGCGCGTGGGGTGCCGATGTCGTCGTGACGGTGACGGCTCCCAGCGCTGAAGACGTCGCCCTGCTTCGGGACGGCGCGACAGTGATCGGAATGCTCGCACCGGCGTTCCGACCCGAGGTTCGGGAGTCGCTCGCGACGCGGGGCATCACGGCACTGTCGCTGGATGCCGTTCCGCGCATATCTCGCGCGCAGTCGATGGATGTCCTGAGTTCGATGGCCAACATCTCGGGCTACCGCGCCGTCGTCGAGGCAGCGCACGAGTTCGGTCGCTTCTTCACCGGCCAGGTAACAGCGGCTGGCAAGGTTCCGCCGGCAAAGGTGCTGGTCGCCGGCGCCGGCGTCGCAGGACTCGCCGCGATCGGGACGGCGGCAAGCCTCGGCGCAATCGTGCGCGCCACCGACCCGCGACCCGAGGTCGCCGACCAGGTGAAGTCGGTCGGCGGAGAGTACCTCCCCGTCGAGGTCGACGAGGTGATGGAGTCTTCCGACGGGTACGCCAAGGCGACCAGCGAAGCCTATGATCGCCGCGCCGCTGAGATCTACACCGAGCAGGCCTCGGATGTCGACATCATCATCACCACAGCGCTGATCCCGGGGCGCGCGGCGCCGCGGCTGATCACGGCATCCGACGTCGCCCAGATGAAGCCCGGGAGTGTCATCGTCGATATGGCGGCGGCGCAGGGCGGCAACGTCGAGGGGTCGGTGGCGGGCGAGCGTGTCGTGACCGAGAACGGCGTCACGATCCTCGGCTACACGGACCTCGCGGGAAGGCTCCCCGCGCAGGCCTCGCAACTGTACTCCACGAACGTCTACAACCTGATCGCACTGCTGACCCCCGGCAAGGACGGCCAGCTGACGATCGACTTCGATGACATCGTGCAGCGTGGAGTCACGATCGTCCGCGACGGCGAATCGACCTGGCCACCACCGCCGGTGCAGGTCTCGGCAGCGCCGAAGCCGGTCACCGCGGAGCCCGTTGCGAAACAGGAACCCAAGAAGGCGCCCACGTGGCGAACCCCGGTGCTGCTCGGGGTGGCGGCGACCCTGCTTTTCGCCGTGACCGCGGTCGCGCCAGCGCCGATCCCGCAACACTTCACGGTGCTGGTGCTGTCGATCATCATCGGCTTCTTCGTCATCGGAAAAGTGCATCACGCGCTCCACACGCCGCTCATGAGCGTGACAAATGCCATCTCGGGCATCATCATCGTCGGCGCGATGCTGCAACTGGCATCCGGGGTGCTCGTCGTCCAAATTCTCGCGGCCGTCGCGGTGCTCTTGGCCAGCATCAACATCTTCGGAGGCTTCGCCGTGACCCGACGAATGCTCGCAATGTTCTCGAAGGGTGAGACCCGATGAGCGCCGCGCCGGTCCTTCTCCACAGCAGTGCGTCGGCTTCTGCCGCGAGCGCGTCGGTTGCGGCATCCGTCGCAGGCGCCGCCTACCTCGTCGCGGCGCTGCTGTTCATCCTGAGCCTGCACGGCCTCAGCAAGCACGAGACAGCCCGCCGCGGTGTGCTGTTCGGCATCGCGGGCATGGTTATCGCCATTGCCGCGACGATCTGGCTCACGGTCGAGCAGCTCTGGGGACAGCCGCAGGCCGCGATCGGTCTCACACTGCTGGTGGTCGCGGTGCTGATCGGCGGATCGATCGGGCTGTGGCGCGCACGCGTCGTCGAAATGACCGGGATGCCCGAACTCATCGCGCTCCTCCACAGCTTCGTGGGCCTTGCGGCCGTCATCGTGGGGTGGAACGGAGCACTGGACCCGGGCGAGATCGACGGTGCGCTGCTCGGCATCCATCATGCGGAGGTCTTCATCGGGGTCTTCATCGGGGCCGTGACCTTCACGGGATCGATCGTCGCGTTCCTGAAGCTCTCGGCCCGCATCTCCTCGAAGCCGCTGATGCTGCCGGGCAAGAACGTCCTCAACCTCGGCGCCCTCGTCGCCTTCGTCGGCCTGACGGTCTGGTACGTCATCACGCCGGATCTGTGGCTGCTGATCGTGGTCACGATCCTCGCGCTGCTGCTCGGCTGGCACCTCGTTGCCTCGATCGGCGGCGGCGACATGCCCGTTGTCGTCTCGATGCTCAACAGCTACTCCGGCTGGGCTGCCGCGGCAGCGGGCTTCATCCTCAGCAATGACCTGCTCATCGTCACGGGCGCCCTCGTCGGGTCCTCCGGCGCCTACCTGTCGTACATCATGTGCCGCGCCATGAACCGGTCGTTCATCTCCGTCATCGCGGGCGGGTTCGGGATCGAGGCGCCGAGATCGACGGATGCCGAGACCGGCGAGCACCGCGAGATCGACGTCACCAGCGCCGCCGAGCTTCTCGCCGAGGCCGACCGGGTCATCATCACGCCGGGCTACGGCATGGCTGTCGCTCAGGCGCAGTACCCGGTCGCGGAGCTGACGGCGAAGCTGCGCGAGCGCGGCGTGGACGTCAGGTTCGGCATCCACCCCGTCGCCGGGCGCCTTCCCGGGCACATGAACGTGCTGCTGGCCGAAGCCAAGGTGCCGTACGACATCGTGTTCGAAATGGACGAGATCAACGACGACTTCGGTGAGACATCCGTCGTGCTGGTCATCGGCGCGAACGACACCGTTAACCCCGCCGCCGCCGAGGATCCTGGCAGCCCGATCGCCGGGATGCCGGTGCTGCGGGTCTGGGAGGCCGACAACGTCATCGTCTTCAAACGGTCGATGGCCTCGGGCTACGCCGGCGTGCAGAATCCGCTGTTCTTCCGCGAGAACGCCCAGATGCTCTTCGGTGACGCCAAGGAGAAGGTCGAGCAGATCCTGCGGGAGCTGTAGCGCCGGCATCCGTTTCACGAACGAACTCTTCGCCGAGGGGTCGCAACACGCCGCATCCGCGCCGTGGCGTACGGCGTGTTGCGACCCCTCGCGTGCGACGTTCGCCGCAGATGCGGATCAGCGCGAGTTTCGGGCCAGAAACGGATGTGGCCAGGCGCCGAGTGCGAGCACTGCGAGGACGACCTGAACGAGGCCGGTGCCGAAGTAGATGCCGTGGAGCGGCGACCACACGAGCATGATGGCGATCTCGACGAAGATCCAGATCATCATGACGAGCCCGGCCGCCGCATGCAGACCGGCCGCGAGGCGGAAACGCCAGTACTGCGCAGCAAGCGCGAGCGCCTGCGATCCGCCCACGACGACCCCAAGGATGACGCCGGGCCAGACATACGACGTGAAGACGGACCCCTCGATCCACTCCGTCGGAACGGGCATGAATCCGAGGGTGAGCCCTGCCATACCCAGCAGAGCCGAAACCAGGTTGAACCAGGCGACAACCTGAAGCGATATCGACACCCACCGCGAGCCGGTCATACGGCGCACGATACGCCGCGACCGAACCCCGGACGAAGAGGTGGGCCGGATCAATTCCCCCAGGCAGAATCGGGTGGTGTCGCTAACTCAGCAATCTCGACCGCCGTACAGCCTTCCCGCGCCGGTATGACCGGACGTGGGACCGGAACTCAGGAGTTAGCCACACCACGCACCGGGCACCGGCCCTAAGCGGGCGAGGTCGGCGGGCGACTCTAGGCTGAGTTCATGCGCCTTGCCACCTGGAACGTGAACTCCGTCCGCGCCCGGGTCGACCGGATCGTCGACTTCGCGGTGCGTGAAGACATCGACGTGCTGGCGATGCAAGAGATCAAGTGCAAGGTCGAGCAGTTCCCGTTCGAGCAGTTCGAGCAGGCGGGCTTCCACGTCGAGGCCCACGGGTTCTCGCAGTGGAACGGTGTCGCAATCGCCAGCCGCTCCCGCCCGACCGAGGTCGAGACCGCCTTCCCCGGGATGCCCGGCTTCGCCAAGGGGCACGAGGGTCCGGATGCTCCGCAAGAAGCCCGCGCGATCGGGGCGACCATCGACGGCGTGCGTGTCTGGAGCCTCTACGTCCCCAACGGCCGCGCCCTCGAAGACCCCCACTACGTCTACAAGCTCCACTGGCTCGAGGCGCTGCGCCAGTACACCGCCAGCACCCTGGCTGCGACCCCCGACCTGCCGCTGGCCCTGGTCGGCGACTTCAACATCGCCCCGACGGATGCCGACAACGGCGACCCCGCGACCGTTGAAGGATTCTCGACCCACGTCTCGGCCCCCGAGCGCGAGGCCTTCACCGCTCTCGAGCAGGCGGGACTCGCCGACGTCGTCAGGCCCCTGGTTCCAACGGGATTCACCTACTGGGACTACAAGCAGCTGCGCTTCCCGCGGAACGAGGGTCTGCGGATCGACTTCATCCTCGGCTCTCGCACTGTGGCGGATGCCGTAACGGATGCCGCCATTCACCGCAACGAGCGCAAGGGCGAGGCCCCGAGCGATCACGTCCCCGTGGTCGTGGATCTCGACCGCGCGCGGCTGTCGCCGGGGGAAGACGACCAGGACGATGACCGTCCGATGATCTTCGGCTGACGCGGCCCCACCGAGGTGCCCGGCGCCTAGGGTGAGTGCATGAGAGTGCAGCTCATCGGCATTGGGACGGCGGTGCCGGAGTTCGCGCTCTCGCAATCCCAGGTGAGGGACCTGTTCCTCGCTGAGCCGGATATCGCACCCCTGACGGCACGGCTCATCCGCGCCGCCTACGACAACTCGGCGATCGGGCGGCGCCACACCGTCATCGAAGACTTCGCGAGTGGCGGCGGAACCTTCCTCGAGCCGGAGAGCCGTGTCATCCGTAGTCCGGGGACGGGCCCCCGCAACGAGCTCTACGCACGCGAAGCGCCGAAGCTGTCCGAGACCGCGGCGCGGCGCGCCCTGCACGACGCCGGAGTGCAGCCGAGCGAGATCACCCACGTGGTCACCGCCAGCTGCACCGGCTTCTACGCCCCCGGACCCGAGTACCGACTGGTCCGCGACCTCGGACTCGATCCCACCGTCGAGCGCGAACACATCGGTTTCATGGGATGCGCCGCAGCGATCCCCGCGCTGCGTTCGGCGTGGCGCATCTGCCTCACCGACCCGACGGCAACGGTCTTGGTTTCGTGCACCGAAGTGTGCTCGATCCACATGCGGTCATCGCCCGACCCCGATCAGATCGTCGCCTCTGCTGTTTTCGCCGACGGCGCAGCAGCGGCGGTCGTGACCGCCCGGCCTCCAGAACGCAGCGAACCTCGCGAGCTACCCGCACCGTCCCGGGCGCTGGAACTCACGGGCTTCACGACCGCCCTCACCACCGACGGCGAGCAGGACATGGCGTGGATCATCGGCGACCACGGCTTCGAGATGACACTCACCGGCAATGTTCCTCGCATCGTCGGACGCGAGGTCCGCGTAGCGCTCGCGCCGGTGCTCGAGCGCACCGGCGCGATTGATCAGTGGGTGGTGCACCCGGGCGGGCGCAGCATCCTGGACAGGTTCGAGCAGGCGATGGATCTCGACGAATCAGCTCTCCAGCGATCCCGAGCGATCCTGCGCGACTACGGGAACATGTCCTCTGCCACCGTGCTGTTCATCCTCGCCGACCTTCTCGGAGATCCCACGGCGGAGACGGGCCAGCAGGTGCTCATCACGGCGTTCGGACCCGGCCTGGCCGTCGAGAGCGCGACGGCCAGGGTTACTGCGCGCGAACCTCACGAGTCAGCGGCAAGCGTGCTCGAAGAACAGGCGGCCAGTGCGCGTTCGTGAGGCGGACCTTCGCGAACTGATGGATGATCCGCACTGCGACGAGCGGATGCTTCTGCGCACGGTCCGCCGGTTCGGTCTGGTCAACCGGGCGGTGTCGGGGTGGGGCGCGATCTACCGATCCCGTCTGCGCCCCTACCTTCGCTCCCGAGCTGACGAGCTGCGTGAGGCACCGGTCCGGATTCTCGACGTCGGATGCGGCGGCGGCGATGTCACTCTGACCCTCGCACGACGCGCCCGAGCAGACGGCTTCGCGGTGGAGGTGTGCGGAATCGATCCCGACACGCGGTGCCTGTCTGTCGCGAGGTCGCGTCCATCCGAGCCCGGCGTGACCTTCCGCGGCGCGTACGCCGCAGACCTCGTCGAGGCGGGCGAAGAGTTCGATGTCGTCGTGTCGAACCACGTCCTTCATCACCTCAGCCGGGACCAGCTTCACGAGCTGTTCGCGCACACCGACGCGCTGGGTGCCGAGCTCGCGCTGCACAACGACATCGCCCGCAGCAGAACGGCATGGGGCCTCTACAGCCTCGGCATCCTGCCGTTCGCGCCCGGGACCTTCTTGTTCACCGACGGACTGCGCTCGATCCGCCGCTCATACACTCTCGCCGAGCTCCAGCGAGAGATCCCGCCGGGATGGACGGTGACGTCGCCGGCCCCGTTCCGCGTCATCGCCACTCGAAGCTCGCGCACCACGGGCGGGGTGTGATCCATGCGTGTCCTGATCGTCGGCGCCGGTCCGGTGGGCACGCTGCTGGGCGCCGAGCTTGCCCGCCTCGGCGTGGAACACGTCACGCTCGAAGCGCGTGAGGCCCCCGGCGCCGGATCCCGTGCGATCGGCATCCATTCGGCTGCGCTGTCGGCGATGTCAGCCTCGGGGGTGACTGATCGCATCCTCGCCGCGTGCCTGCAGGTCCGCGAAGGCGAGGCCAGGGTCGGCGGCCGGACCGTGACCACGATCCGCTTCGGAGCGGTGCGCACCGGCTCCCTCGCATCCTTTCCGTTCGTGGCAACCCTTCCGCAGGCCGCCACCGAGGCCGCGATCGCCGGCGCGGCGGCCGGCCACGGCGCCGCCGCCCCACAGCGCGGAATCCGCGTGCTCGAGGTGATCGACGAGGGATCGTCGTGTCGGGTGATCACCGACCGCGGCGAGGTGCGCGGCGATGCGGTCGTGATCGCGGCGGGGTCTCGCTCCCGCCGCATCAGTAGCCTCACCCGGGACGGGAAGCGCCGCGCGTACCCCGACCGGTACGTCATGGCCGATGCTCCCGATGGCACCGACGACGGGCCTCGCGCCATCGTTCACCTGCATCCAGACGGCGTCCTGGAGTCCTTCCCCCTGCCCGGCGGCCTGCGGCGATATGTCGCCTGGCACCGGCCGGGCTCCACAGCTACCGCAACTGACGACGCGGCCACCCTGCGCGACGCCGTCAGCCGGCGTGCGGGATCCTCTGCCGACATGATCACGACCGCGACGACCTTCGGGGTCGGCCGATTCGTCGCACGCCGGATGCTGCGCGGACGGGTTCTCGCGATCGGTGACGCGGCCCACGAGGTGAGCCCCATCGGCGGGCAGGGCCTCAACCTCGGGCTCATCGATGCGGCGACGCTCGCGCCGCTGCTCGGAGAGTGGAGCAGCACTGGAGAGCAGCCGGCCGCTCTCGCCGCGTGGGAGCGTCGACGGAGAGCCGCCGCGAGGACCGCGGCCCGGATCGCAGCGCTGAACACCGTGGCCGGACGTGGTCACACTGGCCTCGGTGCGGCCACACGACTCGCCGGCATCCGTGTCGCGCCGGCGCGGCTGCTCGCGCACGCCTACGGGATGGGTTTCGATCCGGATGCCCGGACAAGCCCCCTCACGCCGCAAACGCGGTGAGAACCAGTTGAGCGGCAAGGATCAGACCCGACGCCATCACCAGTCGGAAGACCAGGCGGTCCGGCTTCCGGAGAGCGCGGAGCAGGCCCGCAACCGCGCAGGCCACAACGCTCGCTGACGCAGCGAGCGCCACGGCGGGGGGCGCCTCGCCGAACGATCCGACCAGCACGACGACGGTCCCCGCGATGACGGCGGCGAACGCGGCTATCGCACTCGGCGTGGCACCGATCCGGTGACCGAGTCCGCGCACACCCGTCGCCTCGTCGTCGGCGAGATCCGGCAGCACGTTGGTCAGGTGAACCGCCACACCCAGCAGCGCACCGGCGGCTCCCTGCCACCACGGAGCCGCCGCAGGCAGGGCAGCTGCCAGGGTTGCGAGCGAGGGCAGGATGCCGAAACTCACCGCGAACGGGATCACCGATGCCCATGTGAACTTCAGCCAGGCGTTGTACGCCCACGCCGAGGCCAGAGCGATGCCATGGGCGAGGCAGAACTGCCACCCGATAACGCCGGAGACACCCAGCGCGAGCACGAGCGCAACGCCCGCTGCAGCAGCGACCGCTCTGCGCGAGATCACGCCCGCCGCGATCGGCTTGTCGCGACGCCCGATGGCGATGTCGCGCTGGGCGTCGATGGCGTCGTTGGACCATCCCACAGACAGTTGGCCGAAGAGCACAGCCGCGACGGTCAGGGCGATGCGCTCCACTCCGATGCCTGCGCCGACGGCGAGCAATCCGGCGAGCGTCGTGACGACCACCGTCGGCCCAGGATGCGAGCACGCCAGCAACGCGAGCACCCGGCCCCCGAATCCTGTCGTGACCGGGGAGGTCTGCCGGCTCGCCATGCCCTCACAGTACGCGTCAGCACACCGCGCCCGGCACGCCGAACGCAGGATCAATCCGCACTGCCGACCCCTGGCGACTCGTCTCACCCGTCTGATCCTGCGATCGGGACCGTGGCTGGCGGCGTCCAGCAGGCGCGAGGCCTCCCCCATGAGACGGATGTGACGTGGCATGGGATCGACGTAGCGTGGATGGGTGAGTGATCCGACGCGTGCCACCTCGTGGTGGGTTCCGCTGCGAGGCGATGTCTGGCTAGCAGTGGCACTGTTCGTCACGGCGGTGCTGAGCACGGCTCTCGGCTCGGTCGCCGGGATCTACAGCCAGACCGAGGTCGACCTCCGTTTCGCCCTCCTGTATGCCTTCGGCGTCACAGCACCACTCGCATGGCGGCGGCGCCTACCCAGCACGGTCGCGGTCGCGGTGTCGATCGCGTTCTTCCTCGGCATGACGGCGCGCATCCCGGAGCTCTACGTGGGAAACGTTGCCGTCTTCATCGCCTTCTACACGGTCGGGGCGTGGGTAGACGATCGGCGCCGCGCCTTCATCGTGCGCATGGTGATCATCGTGGGGATGTTCATCTGGCTGCTGGTGACGATGTTCATCGATGCCACCGCCCCCACCGACGAGGGACTGTCGCGCGCAGGGCTGTTCTCGCCCTACGTGGCGTTCATGCTCATCCAGTTCCTCGTGAACGTCGCCTTCTTCGGCGGTGCGTACTATTTCGGCAACCGCACGTTCGAGTCGCGCCGCCAGCGCGAGGTCCTTGCCGAGCGGACCGTCGAGCTCGAACGGGAGCGCGAGACGACCGCCGCGCAGGCCGTCGCCCTCGACCGCGTCCGCATCGCTCGTGAACTGCACGATGTGGTGGCCCACCATGTCTCGGCCATGGGCGTGCAGGCTGCCGCGGCGCGGACGGTGTGGGATGCCGATCCGGATGCCGCGCGGCGCGCCCTCATCGACATCGAGCAGGCAGCGCGTGATGCCCTCGTGGAGTTGCGTCAACTGCTCGAGACACTGCGCACGCCGGTGGACGATGACCCCACCGATGCATCGACGGTCGGACTGGACGCACTGCCTGCCCTTGTCGCGCATGCCAGCGAGAACGGACTGCCTACGACCTTGACGATCATCGGCGAGCCGGTGCCGGTGGCACCGACGGTACAGGTCAACGCCTTCCGAATCACGCAAGAGGCCCTGACCAACGCCCGTCGTCACGGCGGCCCGGATGCCGCGGCCGACGTCCGCGTGCGGTATCTACCCGAGGCGCTCGAGGTCGAGATCGTGAACTCCGGAAGACCCTCACTCTCCTCCCAGAGCGGGCTCGGAGTTCTCGGCATGCGCGAGCGGGCAGCCGCGTCCGGCGGCTCGATCGAGATCTCACCGCGCCGCGAGGGTGGATTCCGGGTACGCCTGAGCGTGCCGCGCCTCGAGGGGGTGGGCGCGTGAGTACTCGGGTTCTGCTGGTCGACGATCATGCGCTCATGCGCGCTGGCTTCCGCCTCATCCTCGACAGCGCTCCCGACCTGGAGGTCGTCGGTGAGGCTGCGAGCGGCGAAGAGGCGGTGCGGGCGGCATCCGATCTCAGACCCGATGTCATTTGTATGGACGTGCAGATGCCCGGAGTGGGAGGGCTCGCCGCGACGCGCCAGATCGTCGCCGACCCCGGGCTCGAGTGCGCCGTCGTGATCGTCACCACCTTCGATCGGGATGACTACCTCTTCGAGGCCCTCGAGGCTGGGGCGAGCGGCTTTTTGCTGAAGAACGCAGCGCCCGAGGATCTGCAGTCTGCCGTGCGGGTAGCTGCGGCCGGCGACGCGCTGCTGGCCCCCGAGGTGACTCGCCGCGTCATCGCACGGTTCGCGGCTGCACCGCCGACGCCGACACCACCGGCAGCGGCCGACCTCACCGAGCGCGAGTCGGAGGTTCTGCGTCTGATGGCGCAGGCGATGAGCAACGCTGAGATCGCGGCGCACCTGATCATCGGCGAGGCAACGGTGAAGACCCACGTCTCCAACGTGTTGCTCAAACTCGGCGTCCGCGACCGCGTCGCCGCTGTCGTCTATGCATACCGTCACGGGCTGGCCTGACCCGGGAACCCGCCTCCCCCGCGCGAGGGAGGGCATGACCCGCCTCGAGGCGGATGCGCGGCGAGGCGCGGCTTCCTAGCCTGGAGGTACCGAGTGAGAGGAGCAACATGCTCGAGTTGTCGCACGTGACCAAGAGTTATGGCGCGCACCGTGTTCTGAACGATCTGTCGTTCACTGTCAGGCCCGGCCGGTTGACCGGCTTCGTCGGAGGGAACGGTGCGGGAAAGACCACGACGATGCGCATCATCCTCGGGGTGCTTGCCAAGGATGACGGGTCGGTCACCATCAATGGTGCCGCGCTGACCTCGGCGGACAGGCGCCGCTTCGGCTACATGCCCGAAGAACGCGGGCTCTACCCGAAGATGAAGGTCGGCGAGCACATCACCTATCTCGCCCGGCTGCACGGGTTCGACAAGGGCGAGGCGGAGGCGAGGTCTATCGCCCTCCTCGAGCAGCTCGGGCTCGGGGAGCGCCTGAACGACACCGTCGAGAGACTCTCACTCGGTAACCAGCAGCGGGCGCAGATCGCCGCTGCGCTGGTGCACGAGCCCGACGTGCTCATCCTCGATGAGCCCTTCTCGGGGCTCGATCCCCTCGCTGTCGACGTGGTCGCAGACGTCTTGCACCGCCGCGCGGCTGCCGGCGTCTCCGTCCTGTTCTCGTCGCACCAGCTCGACGTCGTCGAGCGCCTCTGCGATGACATCGTCATCATCGCCGGCGGAGAGATCCGCGCCGCCGGCAGCAGCGAGCACCTGCGCCAGCAGCACTCGGGACATCGCTACGAACTGCGCACTGCCGGCGACCTCGGCTGGCTGCGCGAGGAACCTGGTATCACGGTTGTCGAGTTCGACGGCGGAAACGCCCTTTTCGATGCGGCGGATGACGCCGCCGCCCAGCGCGTCCTGCAGCGCGCAGCCAGCGAGTCGAGCATCGAGCGCTTCACCCCTGTTCGCCCGACGCTCGCGCAGATCTTCAAGGAGGTCATCCAGTGACTACCGCCGCTCCGACATCCACGCCCCGCGGCTTCCAGAACGTCTGGCTCGTTGCCGAACGCGAAGTGGGCTCCAAACTGCGCAGCCGCGCCTTCGTGATCTCGACGGTCATCACCCTGCTGATCGCGCTCGCCGCGGTTATCTGGGGCGGGTTCTCTGCCGGCAACCCGTCTGCGACGCAGGTCGCGGTCACCTCATCGACGGCAGCTGCGGTGCAGAAGGTCCCCGGCGTCGAGGTGACGCAGGTCGCCGACCGGGATGCCGCGGAAGCACTCGTCCGCAGCGGTGAGGTCAGCGCCGCGGTTGTCGATGACGCATCCTCGCCCACCGGTGTGGTCGTCATCGCCGAGGACTCGCCACCGACGTCGCTGCTCATGGGGCTGTCGGAGTCTCCGTCAGTCGTACTTCTCGACCCGGCGACCGTCGACTTCGCGCTGCGCTACTTCGTCTCGATCGGGTTCGGAATCGTCTTCCTTCTGGCGGCATCCCTCTTCGGCGGAACCATCGCCCAGAGCGTCGTCGAAGAGAAGCAGACCCGCGTCGTGGAGTTGCTCCTGTCGGCGATGCCGGCGCGAACGCTCCTGGCGGGCAAGATCATCGGGAACACCATCCTGGCAATGGCGCAGATCCTGCTCCTCGCCACGATCGCCGTGGTAGGGCTGATCGTCACCGGGCAGAGCGAGGTGCTCCAGGGCCTCGGCGCCCCGATCGCCTGGTTCGCGATCTTCTTCCTTTTCGGGTTCGTGCTGCTCGCCGCCCTTTTCGCGGCAGCGGGTTCGCTCGTCTCGCGCATGGAAGACATCGGCTCGACGACCGCGCCGCTGACGATGCTCATCATGGCGCCGTACTTCCTGGTGATTTTCGCAGGCGACAACCCTGTCGTGCTCACCGTGATGTCGTACGTGCCGTTCTCGGCGCCGGTCGGGATGCCGCTTCGGCTGTACCTCGGAGAGGCGCAGTGGTGGGAGCCGATCCTGTCGCTGGTCATCCTTATCGCCACCTGTATCGCTGCGATCGTGCTGGCGGCAAAGATCTACGAACGCTCGATCCTGCGCATGGGCGCGCGCGTCTCATGGCGCGAGGCACTCAAGACCCCGTGATCTGAATGCCCCGGCTATCCCGCGTCGGTCCCGTCTCCGCCTCGGAGCGCGGGACCGTCGCGGGGATCACGACTGTTGCGCGCTACTCCCGGTCGGCGGCGCGGCCGTGGTGTCCAGCCAGCGCGTCGGCGGCCCGGACGAGGGCAAGGTGCGAGAGAGCTTGAGGCGTGTTCCCGGCCTGACGGGCGCCCTCGACGTCGTACTCCTCTGAGAGCAAGCCGACGTCGTTGGCGAAGCCGCAGAGACGGGTCATGAGCGCCATCGCGTCATCCACACGACCGCTGTTCGCATACTGCTCCACGAGCCAGAACGAGCAGGCGAGGAACGGATGCTCGGTGCCCGCGAGACCGTCCACCCCGCTCTCGGTGCGATAGCGGTGCAGGAGTCCGTCCACCATGAGCGTGCGTTCCATCTCGGCGACGGTGCCCAGCATCCGCGGGTCATCGTGCGCGACGAACCCCACCTGCGCAAGCAACAGCAGTGAGGCATCCACTTCGGTCGACCCGTAGTGCTGCACGAAGTGGCCGCGCTCGGCGTCGAAACCGTGCGCGTCGATCTCCGCCCGCACCTGGTCACGCAGCTTCTCCCACTTCTGCGCGTCGCCGGGAAGACCATAGTCGCGCACCGCCCGCGCACCGCGGTCGAACGCAGCCCAGATCATCGCTCGAGAGTGCGTGAACTTCTGCGGCTCGCCACGAATCTCCCAGATGCCATTGTCAGGCTTGTCGAAGTGGCGCTCGACGAACGCGAGCATCGCCCGCTGCAGTGCCCACGAGAAGTCGGTCTCTTCGACCCCAGCCACACGGGCCGCCTCAAGGGCCACCATCACTTCGCCGATGACATCGCCCTGGTACTGGTCGGAGGCACCGTTTCCGATCCGCACCGGCGCCGACCCCTCATATCCGGGCAGCGACGCGAGTTCGCGCTCGACCAGATCGCGCTCTCCCGCAAGCCCGTACATGATCTGCAGATCCTTGGGGTCGCCCGCGATAGCGCGCAGCAGCCACTGCCGCCAGCGCGCCGTCACACGCAGGAAGCCGTGGGAGATGAGCGCCTCGATCGTCAGCGCGGCATCGCGCAGCCACACGTAGCGGTAGTCCCAGTTGCGCACTCCACCGAAGTCTTCAGGAAGGGAGGTGGTAGCCGCCGCGACGATACCGCCGGTGTCTTCGTGTGTCAGTGCGCGAAGCACCATGAGCGAGCGCACGACCTCATCTTCGAACGGGCCATCGTGGTCGACACGTCCCGCCCACTCACGCCACCAGTGCAGCGTGTGGGTGAGCATTCGATCGACATCGGCGGGGTCCGGTGCCTCCCGGTGAGATGGGAACCAGGTCAGGGTCAGATCCACCCCGCTGCGCGCTTCGACCGTGAACGATCCGCGGTGCACGTGGTCGTCGGGGTTCATCTCTACACCACGCACCAGTACGGCATCCGGCCCCGCGATAGCCAGCAACGCCGGTTCAACGTGGCTGCCTACCTGACGCACCCACGGGAGCGCGCGAGCGTAGTCGAAGCGCATCCGCAACTCCGTCGTGAAATCGACGTGGCCCGAAACCCCCTCGACGCGCCGCACGAGCTCTACCCGACCGCCGTCGATCGGCATGAAATCGCGCACCTCAGCGACACCCGTCGAGGTCTCCCAGCGGGTGACGAGCACGAAGGTGTCGTCCTCGTAGTACCGCGCCACCGTGGCGTCGGGGTCGGCAGCGCGGATGGTCCAGTGACCGTGCTTCTTCTCACCGAGCAGCGCGCCGAAGATCGACGGAGAATCGTATCTCGGCAGGCACAGCCAGTCAATGCTTCCCTCGCGGGAGACGAGAGCAGCCGTGCGGCAGTTGCTCAAAATCGCGTAGTCCTCGATCGGCGCGGCCATGTCCCGATTGTGTCAGCCCCCGGCAAGGTTCGCGGTAGATCCACCGCACACGCGGCATCCGAGCTGAGGTCGCTTACCTCTCGCCCCCCACGACTTCCCGACGAATCTGCCTGCCGGACACACAGCGTCGATAAGGTGGCGACATGGCCGACCAGACGACGACGCTCATGATTCTCGGCGCATCGGGGGACCTCACCTCCCGGTTGCTGCTGCCTGCTCTCGGCCAGCTGCTCTCGCGGCAGCCCGGTCGCCAGGTGCGCCTGCGCGGCGCGGGGATGGATGACTGGACCGACGAGCACTGGCGCGAGACCGTCCGCACCGCCTTCGCGTCGATGGATGCCGAGGACGCGTTCCAGAAGGTCGCCGACACGACCTACACGAAGGCCGACATCACCGCACCCGACGACCTCACGTCGCTGCTCTCCGAGACGCACGGCCGAATCGCCCTGTACTTCGCGGTTCCGCCGGCAATCGCCGCCAAAGCCTGCGAATCACTGTCGTCGGTCGACCTTCCCGACGGACTCATCCTGGCCCTCGAGAAGCCGTTCGGGACGGATGCCGACAGCGCCCACGCGCTCAATGAGAAGCTCGCGGCGCTCGTCCCCGAGAGCCAGGTATTCCGCGTCGATCACTTCCTCGGCCGCTCGATGTCGCTGAACATCATCGGCGCGCGCTTTGCCAACCGCGTCCTCGAGCCGATCTGGTCGGCTGAGCACATCGAGTCGATCGACATCACCTACGACGAGAAGCTCGGGCTCGAGGGGCGGGCCGGCTACTACGACAAAGCCGGGGCGCTGCGCGACATGATCCAGAGCCACCTCCTGCAGCTGATGGCGCTTGTGACGATGGAGCCGCCCGCGACGCTCGGTGAGCAGGACCTCCGGGGCGCGACGACCTCGGCGCTGTTGGCCACGCGCATCTGGAACGATGACCCCATCGCATCCTCGCGCCGCGGGCGGTACACGACCGGCACGATCGACGGGCGCGAGCTGCCGAACTACGTCGACGAGCCGGGGGTGGATCCCGACCGTAAGACCGAGACCCTCGCCGAGGTCGTGCTCGAGGTGCGCAACAACCGCTGGGCGGGTGTTCCCATCACGATGCGCTCGGGCAAGGCGGTCGGGGATCCGGTCAAGGAGATCCTCATCCGATTCCGCCCGGTTCGGCACCTGCCCGAAGGATTCACCGGCGCGACCCACGGTTCGCGCCTGAGGTTCACCCTGGGCCCCGACCGGATGTCGCTCGGCTTGAATGTCAACGGCGCCGACGACCCCTTCGCTCTCACCTGGGCAAGGCTCAGCGCCGACCTCGGTGAGGGCGCGCTCCTGGCATACGCCGAAGTACTCTCCGAGATCCTTGACGGCGACCCGACCCTGTCGGTGCGCGGTGATGCCGCCGAACAGTGCTGGCGCATCGTCCAGCCCGTTTTGGATGCCTGGAAGGCCGACGAGGTTCCCCTTCAGGGCTACCCGGCGGGATCGCACGGACCCGCCGACTGGCCCGACCGCGATTACTGAGCCGGACCGTCAGCCTCGAGGACGGGGATCAGCGCTCCACGACCACCCCGTCGGCATCCGCCCAGACGTGCCTGCCCGGAGTGAACACGACGCCGCCGATCGTCACGGGGACGTCCAGGTCGCCGACGCCGTCCTTGGCGCTCTTGCGCGGGTTCGAACCGAGAGCCTTGACCCCGAGGTCGAGTCGCCCGATCGCTTCGCGGTCGCGAATCGCGCCGTACACGAGGATGCCTGACCAACCGTTCTCGACCGCGGATCCCGCGATGAGATCTCCGACCAGCGCCGAATCGAGCGAGCCACCCCCGTCGATCACGAGCACGCCACCGCGTCCCGGAGTTGCCAGGGTCGCCTTCACCAGGGCGTTGTCGCGAAAGCAGCGCACCGTACGGATCGAGCCGTCGAAGGCGATCCGACCACCGATATCCTGCAGCTGGATGCCGAGCGAATCAAGCTCGTCGCCGCGTTCGTCGAACAGGTCAGCGGTCGCTATCGTCATGGTCTGACCCTATCCGTACGCACAGCGGCGCTCGGGTTTTGATCACCGGAAGATCCCGCGGACTTCCGACTCGCGCAAGTGCCGCCCGGTCACGACCGGTTCGGACAATACTCGAAGGATGACGACCCACCCCGCAGAGCATCGTCCCGTGCGCGTCGGCGTGCAGCTCGCACCCCAGCACGCCTCCTACTCCCGGATCCGCGACGCCATCTGCCGAGCCGAGGATCTGGGCGTGGACGCAATCTTCAACTGGGATCACTTCTTCCCGCTCACCGAACCGCTGGAGGCCGAGCACTACGAGGCGTGGACGATGCTCGCCTCGATCGCCGAACTCACGGAGCGGGTGGAGTTCGGCCCGTTGGTCAACTGCAGTTCGTACCGCAACCCCGACCTGCAGGCCGACATGGCCCGCACGGTCGACCACATCAGCGCGAAAGGCGGGACGGGTCGGCTGATCTTCGGCACGGGCTCGGGCTGGGCCGAGAAGGACTACCTCGAGTACGGCTACGAGTTCGGCACCGTCGGATCACGCCTGAACGATCTGCGCCACGACCTCGGGCGTATCCGTCGCCGATGGGAGCTGCTGGATCCGGCGCCGACGCGAGACATTCCGATCCTCATCGGCGGGCAGGGCGAGCAGAAGACGCTCCGGCTCGTGGCCGAGCACGCCGCTATCTGGCACACGTTCACGCCGATTGAGAAGATCCCTCACAAGCTCGACGTGCTTCACGACTGGTGTGCGCGCGTCGGCCGGGATCCCGCCGACATCGAGATCGCGACGGGCTTCACTCCGCGCGGATTCGGGCCACTGCTGGAACAGGATGCCCTGGAGCGGCTGCATCCGCTCGGGGTGCGCTTCATCATCCCCTCGATCGACGGGCCGGACTACGACCTCTCCCCCGTGAAGCCGCTGCTGGAGTGGCGAGACCGGATGAACGGAGCCTGACGCGGCGCGGGGAATACCAAGCGAAATTGGGTGTTGACCGAAGAGGACGACGGGGTCCGTTCCGATAATCCTCAACACCGGGAGAAGTCATGACCACCATCGCCCCGTCCAATGCCCTGCTCGACGTCCTCGCGAACCGCCGCAGCACTCGGGTCTTCGATGCCGAGCGCCCGATTGACGAGTCAGCACTGTCGGCAGCTCTCGAAGCTGCGCGCTGGGCGCCGTCGGCAGCAAACACTCAGCCGTGGCGACTGATCGTCGCACGGCGCGGCACCGACGCGTTCTCGCAGATCTCGAATGCGCTCACCGGTTTCAACCAGGTCTGGGCTGTCAATGCGGGAGCACTCGTGGTCTTTCTTGCCGACACCGAGCATGACGGCGTGGAGTTGCCGTGGGCCGAGTATGACGCGGGCCAGGCCGCTGCGCACTTCACCGTGCAGGCACATGCCGACGGCCTGATGACACACCAGATGGGAGGGTTCGATCGCGCCGCGATCGCTGCCGCGTTCTCCCTTCCCGAGACCGTTCGCCCGCTCACCGTCATGGCTGTCGGGAACCTGGGCGATCTTGACGCCGCAGACGACGCGGTCCGCGAACGTGAGGCCGCGCCGCGCATCCGTCGTCCGCTGTCGGAGACTGTGCTGGTCGACGCCTGATCTCACACAACACAGCCACGGGGCCTGAGGTCACCATCTGACCTCAGGCCCCGTGGCGTTTCTCGGGTTCAGTCCTCCATCAGCTCGGCCTCGATGATGTCGTCGTCCTCGCTCGGACGCGGCGCCGGGGCGGCAGCCGGTCCGTCACTGGTCAGGACCAAGGAGTCCCCGTCGACCGCGACATCCACCCGGACGATGTCTCCGTCGCGCACGCCGCCCGACAGCAGCGCCATCGCCAGGCGATCCTGGATCTCGGACTGGATGAGACGGCGCAGCGGACGAGCACCGAACACCGGATCGTAGCCCCGCTCGGCGAGCCACCCTCGCGCGTCCGGGGTGACCGCGAGGGTGAGTCGGCGCTCCTGAAGGCGCTGCTGCAGTCGGTCGACCGTGAGTTCGACGATCTGGGCCAGGTCATCCTGCGAGAGCGCCTGGAAGATGACGATGTCATCGAGCCGGTTGATGAACTCGGGCTTGAACGCCTGGCGCACCAGAGCCAGCACCTGTGACCGCTTCTGCTCCAGCGGCATCGTCGGGTCGATGAGAATCGGCGATCCGAGGTTGGAGGTCAGAATCAGGATGACGTTCGTGAAGTCGACGGTGCGCCCCTGACCATCGGTGAGACGTCCGTCATCCATCACCTGCAGCAGGATGTCGAACACCTCGGGGTGCGCCTTCTCGACCTCGTCGAGCAGCACGACGCTGTACGGACGGCGCCGCACAGCCTCCGTCAGCTGGCCGCCCTGTTCGTACCCGACGTATCCGGGAGGGGCACCGACCAGGCGTGAGACCGAGTGCTTCTCGCCGTATTCCGACATGTCGATGCGCACCATGGCGTGCTCATCGTCGAAGAGGAATGCGGCGAGCGCCTTCGCGAGCTCCGTCTTACCGACACCCGTGGGGCCGAGGAACAGGAACGAGCCGGTCGGACGGTTAGGGTCGCTGATCCCGGCGCGCGATCGGCGCACGGCATCCGCGACAGCCTTCACCGCCTCCTTCTGCCCGATCAGGCGCTTGCCGAGCTCGGCCTCGAGATGCACGAGCTTCTCACTCTCGCCCTGCAACAGACGCCCTACCGGAATACCGGTCCATCCGGCGATGACAGCCGCGATGTCCTCCTCGGTGACCTGCTCATTCACCATTCGGTCTTCGCTGGGTTCCATGCTCTCGGCCTCGATGATCCCGCGCTCGAGCGCCGGGATCTCGGCATAGAGCAGACGCGACGCACGCTCGAGGTCGCCCTCGCGTTGGGCGCGCTCTGCCTCGATGCGCGCCGCATCCAATCGGGTCTTCAGCTCACCGACACGGTTGAGGATCGATCGCTCGGTCTCCCACTTGGCCTGCAGCTCCGAGAGCTTGTCCTGCTCACGTTTCAGGTCCGCGCGCAGTTTCTCGAGGCGCTCCTGGGATGCCGCATCCTTCTCCTTCTTGAGAGCGAGCTCCTCGAGCTTGAGTCGGTCGACGTGGCGGCGCAGCTCGTCGATCTCCAGAGGCGCCGAGTCGATCTCCATCCGCAGCCGGGATGCCGCTTCGTCGATGAGGTCGATGGCCTTGTCGGGCAGCTGCCTGCTCGGGATGTAGCGGTGCGACAGGGCCGCAGCCGCGATCAGCGCGCTATCCGAGATCGCGACCTTGTGGTGTGCCTCGTACCGCTCCTTGAGCCCGCGGAGGATGGCGACGGTGTCTTCGACGTTGGGCTCGCCGACGTAGACCTGCTGAAAGCGGCGCTCAAGCGCAGCATCCTTCTCGATGAACTCGCGATACTCGTTGAGGGTCGTGGCACCGATCATGTGAAGTTCACCGCGCGCGAGCATCGGCTTGAGCATGTTGGATGCCGCGACCGAACCTTCGCCGCCTCCCGCGCCCATGAGGACGTGGAGTTCGTCGATGAAGGTGATGATCTGACCCTCGGAGTCGGTGATCTCCTTGAGCACCTTCTTGAGCCGGTCCTCGAACTGCCCGCGATACATGGCGCCGGCGACCAACGCCGAGATGTCGAGGGCGATGAGCTCCTTGCCGCGAAGACTTTCGGCCACATCCCCGGCGACGATGCGCTGAGCCAGCCCCTCAACGACGGCGGTCTTGCCGACGCCCGGTTCGCCGATGAGGACGGGGTTGTTCTTGGTGCGGCGGGTCAGCACCTGGCTGATCCGCCGGATCTCGGCATCCCGCCCGATGACAGGGTCGAGTTTGCCCTGGCGGGCCCGATCGGTGAGGTTGATGCCGAACTGTTCGAGCGCAGTCTGCTGCTCGTCCTGGTCAGCCATCGGTGTGGTCTGCATGATGCCTCCTGTGCGGCGACGTGGGTGGCGGTCCGACCGCCGAAATCTGTGTGGGCTCAAACTTGAGCCGTTCTGACTCAAGTTTATCACCGCGCGGTCGATTCGGGAAGGGCTTCGCCTGCGGGCGGGAGCTCGGGATGGCCGGGTTCGCCTGCGGAGCCCTCCATCACGCGTGCGCTCCGGTACCGCCGCGGTCGCCCTACCGCCGGCTTCCGCTGCGCCGCGTCATGCCGATGACGGCGGCCGCCACTCAGGGGCGGCAACGGTCAGTGCTCAGTTGCCGAGACTGGGGTAGATCGTTCGGAGGTGATTGAGCACATCCCCGGTGATCTCGGTCTGCGAGCTCGTTGTACCCGAACCGGTGACCGTCACCCAGAGCGGCGACGCAAAAGCGTAGACGGTCGTGAACATACCGAGGGCGTCGTCGCGCTCCCACGTGTACGCCGGCGCGGTACCGATCAGCGTGCCCGTGAAGACGCTGGAGCCGAGGGCAGTGGTGAGAGTATCTCGGGATGCCTGCGGCAGCGCAGCGACGACGACGGTGAAGGCGCCGTCGCTCTGCGGAATACCCCAGATACACCCGATCTGCTGTGTCGCCTCGCTCAGCGCGTTCTCGGCGATCGGGCCCGCCATGATGCCGGCGAACTCCCCCGGCCCGAGCTCGGCGATGAACTGCGCATCAGCACCAAACTGCGCCTGCGCGACGGCGAGATCGAGCAGATCGGTGCACACGAGAGCGTCGAGATCGATCTCGTCCACGGGCGGGTCGGTCACCGGTGGCCCGTCGGAGGTGGCATCCGGGGACGGCGCGGTCGAGACGGATGCCGAAGGCGTCGGGTCGGTCTCACTCGCGGGGGCGCACCCGACCAGAGCAACGCTCAGCGCGGCAACGCCAGCCCATACCGACATCCGCGATGCTGCCACGTGTCCCCCACCCCTCGACATGGCCAGAGTGTATCGGAGGCACAGCGACCCATCCGGCCTCGTTGCCCGATCGTTGCCCCGCCCACGAGGACGGCCTCAGCCCGTCGGTGCGAGATCCCGTGAGCCCGAGGGGAAGCGAGCGCGATACGCAGTGGGCGTGATGCCGAGGACTCGCGCGAAGTTCTGCCGCAGCACCGCCGCGGAACCGAACCCGCTCTCCCACGCGATGCGGTCGAGTCCCAGGTCGGTGCGCTCGAGCAGCCGCTGCGCGTGGATGATGCGCTGGCGGGCAAGCCACGCCGCCGGCGTCGCGCCGAGATCCGCCTTGAAGCGTCGCGCAAACGTCCGTGGCGACATGTGCGCCCGCGCAGCGAGCTGCTCCACGGAGAGATCGGAACGCAGGTTCGCGAGCATCCAGTCCGTGACAGGGGCCAAGGAATGGGATGCCGCGACAGGCAAGGGCTTGTCGATGAACTGAGCCTGTCCACCATCGCGCTGCGGGGCGACGACCATCCTGCGCGCGATGCGGTTGGTCGCCTCCGCGCCGAGCTCCTGTCGGAGCAGGTGAAGGCAGGCATCCAGCCCCGCAGCCGTCCCGGCACTCGTGATGATGCGACCGTCCTGCACGTACAGAACATCGGGGTCGACCTCGATCTGCGGATACATCTGCGCCATGGTGTCGGAATACATCCAGTGGGTGGTCGCGCGTCGACCGTCGAGAACTCCCGCCGCCGCGAGCACGAACGAGCCACTGCACACGCTCATGAGCCATGCTCCGCGCTCCGCTGCGCGCCGAACAACCTCCGACACGCGAGTGTCAGCCTCCTGCCATCTGTCGCGCGGTACCGGTGTCACGATCACGAGGTCGGCGGTCTGTGCGAACTCCAGGCCTTCGTCGACCGTGATGGAGAAGCCGAGGTTGCTCGGCACGAGGCCCGGTTCGGCCGCCACGATGCGGAAGTCGAACCCTCGGATCCCGTCGGCGGAGCGGTCGAGACCGAACGCCTCGCACGCCAGGCCGAACTCGAAGGGCGCGAACCCTGGCTGAACGATCGTTGCAACGGTGCGGATCATGATGACTCGACTCTCGACAGTCCACCCTGCGGTGGCATGAATCCTTCGAAGTATGGTCATTCCGCCACTCGTGGCCGGAATGAGTTGATCATAGCGTTTCTGACATGATGACTCTGCTTCTCGTGTCAGCCCTTGCCGTATGGGGCTTGCTCGCAACGATTCGCGCCGTCCGCACCGACGGCTTTCGCCGCCAGCCGACCGACACCCGCCGCGTACCGTGACGGCGACGGCGACGGCGACGGTTCACCGCTCGGCGTGCCGGACCTTCGCTGCCTCGTACACCTCGAGCATGGCCGCGGTCCGCGACGACTGGCGGAATCTCTCGGCGATCGACGGGTCGGGCACGGGTGCTGCGCCGCTGCGGATATCGGCGACGGCGGTTCGCAAGACATCAGCAAGGCTCTCGGTCGCGCCATCCGGAACCGCCCACACCCCCGACCCGAGCTCTGCCACGAGGTCTGGATCGCAAACGATCGACGGGGTTCCCAGCGTCGCAGCCTCGAAGATCGTCATGCCCTGCGTCTCAAACCCAATGGACGTCTGGACGAGCGCGTCGGCCGACCGGATGCGTCGCAGCGTTTCGCGGTACGGCAACGACCCGAGGAAGAACACCGACGCACGGGCACGCTCGGCCACCCGCTGAGCGGCAGCCCGCTGCGCGCCGTTGCCGATCACTTCGATGTCGGCCTCGATCCCCGACGCAACCACTGCCTCCAGGAACGGAATCAGACGCTTCTCGGGACTCATCCGTCCCACCCACACCAGGCGCGGAGGCCGGGACTCGGCACGCCCGCGCGGGGATGAGAGGGCCAGTGCCAGCTCGTCGTCGTCGATGCCGTTCCACACGACATCGACCTGGGGAGCGACGCGATGGGCCTCGAGGCGGCGCGCGAAGTGGGCCGAGGGCGCCGTGACGGCATCGGCCGACGATGCCAGCATCCGCAGGTACGCCCAACCGTCGGCGCCCGTATCGGCAGGTTCCGACAGCGCCCGGCGACCCCAGCGGTTGAGAACCCGCAACACGAGGCCGGGGAACGGGGCGACGGCGCGGATGCCGACATCGACGCGGTTGTGGAACGTGAACACGACGGGCAGACCGTGGCGTCGGGCAAAGCGGATGCCGAGAAATGCCCCCCAGAAGTCACCTTGTACGTGCACGATGTCCACCGGAGGCCGCCCTGCCATCACCGCATCAACCGCACGATCGGCGCGCGCATTCGGCCACGTCATCGCGTACTCGCGATCGAGCGTCACCGGGATGGACGGCAGATCGGCGTAGCCCGGATCGTCAGCGCGCAACCCTGAACGCGGTCCGTGCCTGCGGGGAGCGACGATCGTGACGGTGTGACCGGCCTTCTCGAGGAATCGGCGCTGTAGTCGCATCGACACCTGTGCGCCGCCGAGCGTTTCGGCGTGCTGGTCGCCGAACATCACGACGTGCATCCTTACTCCGGAACGGGTTCGCCGCGATAAAGCGCTTCGAAGGTGTCGAGAGTGCGGTTGATGTCATGGATAGCGACGGCGTCGAGGGAGGCCTGTTGCATCCGGCGACGCTCGCCGGGTTCCGCGGTGAGCACATCCGTGAGCCGTGCCGCAAGCTCATCGGCATCGCCCGGGGTGAAGAGGTATCCGTTCTCGCCGTCCTGGACGAGGTGCGGCAGCGCCACGGCGTTGGCCGCGACGATCGGTAGACCCGAGGCCATGGCCTCCATGGTGGCAATCGACTGGAGTTCGGCGATCGAGGCGATGGCGAAGACTGTCGCCCGCGAGTACAGCGCCCGCAGCTCCTCCTCAGAGGTGTGACCGCGGAACGTCACGCGATCCGCGAGACCGAGATCACTGGCGAGCGCTTCGAGGCTCTTGCGCTGGTCACCGCCACCGACGATGTCGAGCGTCGCCCCGAGGGCGGGATCGAGCTTTGTCATGGCTCTCAGCAGGACATCGATCTGTTTCTCGTTGGTGAGTCGACCGACGAACAGCACGCGCTTGTCGGGGCGAGCGGTGAAGTCGGGCGTGTAGTTGTTCATGTCGATGCCGCAGGAGATGGGGATGACCCCCGTGATTCCCGTTGCCCGCTCAAGGTAGTCGGCGGCGCGGCGCGTGGGAGTCGTGATCACGCGGGTGAGTTGGAACGTGCGGTTCGCATCGGCCCACGCCCACCGGATGATCGTGTCATTCCACGACTTCGGCATCGCCGAGTAGTCGAGGATGTTCTCGGGCATGACGTGGTTGGTCGCGACGACGGGGATCCCTCGCTGGCACGCGATCCGGGTGAGCGCCCGACCGATCACGATGTGCGACTGAATGTGGACGACATCCGGCTTTACCTCGTCCAGCACGATGCGGGAGTAGTGCTTGGCACGCCACGGCCACACGAATCGCAACCAGTCGTGCGGGTACCACCGGTAGGAGTGGATGCGGTGAACGGTCATCTCCTGACCCTCGATCACCTCACGGAAGACGCCATGCTGCGCCCAGGTCTTGCTCGGTGCCATGACGTGAACGTCGTGCCCGCGGGCGACGAGGCCGGCAGCGAGCCGCTCCGCGAATCGCGCGGCACCGTTGACGTCAGGAAAGAAGGTATCGGCACCGATGAGCACGGTGAGGCGGCCGTCGCCACCGGTATGGTCGCCGGTCGGCGAGCCGTCGGACGCGTCGAGGGAAGTCACAGAGGGGCTGCCTTTGCTGAACGGCGGTCGCACCGCGGGATGCGGCGTCACAACTGTACCTGAGCGACCCGAACGGTCCCGGGAGGCGCTCCACCGAGCCCCCCCAAACCGCGGTCATCAGCAATGGGCATACAATTCCGCTGTTCGACACGATGATCGCCCGGTACGGAAAGAGGTGAGGCGTGGACTCAGTTCTGGTTGCTCGTCCACGCCTTCTCGAGACCCTTGATACCGCGCCCGGCAGGGTCGTGATGACCGCGCCAGCTGGCTACGGTAAGACGGTGCTCCTGGACCAGTGGGCGCTGACTCGACCCGGCGAGCCGACGCGCGTGAGCGGCGCCGAGCTCACCGGACCGCTCCTCGACGGCATCCGTGCGACCCTCCATCCCAGCGCAGCCGGCCCGGGCACTGTCATCGTGGATGATGTCCAGGACGCATCGACCGAGCACCTCGCGAACCTTCTCGACCTGCCCCTCGCTCCTGACGCGCGTCTCGTGCTGTCGGGGCGTTCCGCGCCTCGCGATGCGCTCGTGCGTGCACGGATGCGACGCACGATCACGGAGATCCACGGCACGACGCTGGCCATGACGGATGCCGAGATCACCGAGATCCTCCCCGATCTCGATGCCGCCGCCCTCACGTCGCTGCGGGAACTGACCGCGGGCTGGCCTGCCGGGGTTCGCCTGGCCGCCCTGGCGTGGCAGGAGGGTGCCAATCCTCGCGCCTTCGACGGACGCGACAGGCTCGTGCGCGACTACCTGCAGCACGATGCTCTCGCAACCGCAGATGCCGACATCCTCACCGCCTTGCGGGCGCTGTCGGGGTTCGAGATCGTTGACGCCGACCTCGCCCGAGAAGTCGCTGACGTGAACGAGGCGACGTTCGCGAGTGTGACTGGCGGCCCGTGGTTCCTGAACCCCGTCGACCGACGCTCCCGCCGGTATGCGTGGGTGCCCCTCGTGCGCCAATCGCTCGCATACGATTCTGAAACGGCGAGCCCCGCGGCGTTCCGAGCGCGGCTGGCGCGCGGTGCCGAGTGGGCGCAGCGTGATCCTGAGCGCGCACTCGAGGCTGTCTCGCTCCATATTCGCGCGGGCCAGCCCGCCGCGGCGCTGCCAACGCTCCGAGCCGAGCTCATCCCCATGTTTGCAAGCGGCCGGCTGTTCGAACTCGTGGCGCACATCCACGCCCTGAGTACCGAGGACGTCGGAAATCCAAGCCTTGCGACGATCATCGCGTACGCCGGAGTCATGACCGCAGACGTCTTCTGCGCCAACGAATGGACGGATGCCGCCGAAGCGCTGTGGGAGCGAGACGGGTTCGCGAGTACCGACGACGAAGCCGCCTTTCTCACGCTTCGTGCACACCTGAGTCGATCCGGTCTGCGCCAGATGCGCGAGGACGCCGATCGGGCGCTGAAGATCGTGTCGCGGCAGAGCCCGTGGCGCAGCCCCGCCCTCTTGCTGGCCGGGAGCGCGGCGGCGATGGCGGACGACGACGCAGTCGCGTTGCTGGATGAGGCGGCGCACGAAGCCCGAAAGGTCGGTGTTGCTCCTGCCGAGATGCTCGCGGCAGCCGAACGCGCCGGCGTCGCCGTCAACCGTGACGACCCGCGCGCCGCGGCGTTGGTCGAGTCCGCCGTGGCGCTTGCCGCGGACGAGCACTGGTCGGTTTACCCTCACTCGGCGCTGGCTTTCGCGTTGCGGGCGCGCGTTCGAGCGAGAACGGGCGACCGCGACGGCGCACTCTCTGATCTTCGTCGCGCCGCGGGAATGCGACCACTCGTCGGCCCCACCCTGCCCTGGCTGGGCATCCAGCTGCGGGTGAACCTCGGGGAGGCCGCCGAGATCCTCGGTGAAGCGGAGCTCGCGCAGGTTGTGCGGTGGGAAGCCGAAGAGCTCGCCGGTCGACTGCGTGACGCTCAACACCTGCTTCCGACGAGGCCAGCCGCCGAGCCGGCTCAGTACGTGATCACCGCCGCCGAGCGGCGTGTCCTTCCGTACCTGAGCACCCACCTCTCCTACGAGGACATCGGTCGGCGACTCTACGTCTCTCGCAACACGGTCAAGTCGCACGTCACCTCGGTGTACCGGAAGCTCGGTGCCCGATCGCGCACCGAGGCCGTCTCGATCGCGACGGGGCTCGGACTCTTCGAGGACAGCACCGGTCATGGTGTTCCGCTCCCCGACAATGTGGGTGTCATCCAACTCAATGGCCGACCACACCCTTGAGGACAAGCAACCCGACTCCCAGCGCCGCGGCGATGACAGCACTCCCCACCCGTCCGGCTGGAGAGAGCCCAGCGGCCCGTCCAGCCAGATAGCCGTAGACGAAGAGCACGGCGATCGAGAGAAGCAGTGCGATGGTTGCCGCCGTCGCGATCGTGGCCCCCAGGGCGCTCGCGATGACAAGCGCCCCGACCGGCAGCAGCGACGACGCGGGAACCGGCCACGAACGTCCCGCGATCCGCAGCGCACCGTGGAAGACTCTCCGGCCGCTGCGGATGCCTGACGCCAGCGCCGCGGCGTAGACCCCGGCCAGCCAGTAGACGACGACCGAGCCGACGATGCCGACGCACAGCGCCACCAGGGGTGGCTGCTGGCCAGCGGCGGCTGCGATCACGGAGCCACTGACGACCAACCCGATCGCAACCGACGACGCTTCGCGTACCGGCATCGGAGCTGGCGCGTGCGCGCTCTCAGCGGTCTCGTCGAGCTCCACCGCCGTCCCCCTCAGGATTCGATGTGGCGCGCGTGCATGCCCGCAGTCTCGGCGTGATGCAGCGACGCTCGCTCTTGCGCCCCAGGCTGGCGCACATCGACATCGATCCGGTGGATCTGGCCAGGGAACGGGAAAGGCGCGAGGTGTTCGTATGACATGTCCACGACTTCGCCATTGTCGCGACCGATGTCCAGCCCGGCGTAGAAGCTGAACATGATCGGCACGGTGCGCTCCAGCCGCCCCGTCCCGACGACCTCGTCGTCGATCCGCAGCGTGATGACACCTCCCGGGGCCATGGTGGCGCTGTCGGCCTCGAAGTCGAGCTGAAGGGAATGCCGCCCCGCGGGCACGGGACGGTCCGACACTTGCCGGTAGGTGTCGATGCCGAGGAACGAGTAGGTGTGTCGCAGGAGTCCGTCCTGCACGAAGAGGCTGAAACCGCCGAGGTGGTCGAACGCGCCGACGAGCACGCCGTCACCACCATCGCTGGGGACGGTGACATCGGCGGTGATCGTGTACGACCGGTTCATGATCGGTGGCATCACGCCCGGGGGCGTGTTCTGCACATCCGCACCCCAGTACGTCCACCGGGTCTGCTCGCGTAGCGGCGGAACGATCCCGAAGAACGCCGACATCCCCCCGAGCATTGGCAGAACACGGTTAGCCTCGGCTTCCGCCCACCACAGATCAGCGAGCTCGCGCACCTTCTCGGGGTGCTGCGCCGCGACGTTGTGCGCCTGCGAGAAGTCCGTCGTGAGGTCGTAAAGTTCCCACTCGAGCGCATCGGGATCGAATAGGCCGGGAGCGAACTTCCGCACCGTGGCGGGTGTGGCGTCCCAAGGGATGCGCGGCAGCATGCAGGATGCCCACCATCCGTCTCGGTAGATGCCGCGGTTGCCGTAGATCTCGAAGTACTGCGTGGTGTGCCGCTCAGCGGCATCCGCGTCGTCGAACGCGTACGCGAAGCTCGTGCCCGCCATCGGCGCCTGCGGGATGCCGTCCACGGTCTCGGGTAGCGGGATGCCGGCGACGTCGAGGATCGTGGGACCGAGGTCGTTGACGTGCGTGAACTGGCTCCGCAAGCCCCCCGCATCCGTGATCTTCGCCGGCCAGTGAACGACCATGGGGTTGCGGGTGCCGCCGAGGTGGGAGGCGTCCTGCTTACCCCATTGGAATGGCGTGTTACCTGCCCACGCCCAGGCGGCGGAGCAATGCGGGGAGCTTTCGGGTCCGCCCCATGTCTCGAGCCCGCCGTGCTGCTGGATGAGGCCGAGTTGCTGCTCGGAGGTCAGCGGGACGCCGTTTTGCATCGTGATCTCGTTGAACGAGCCGGTCAGGGTGCCTTCGAGCGATGCGCCGTTGTCACCCCAGATGTAGAGGATCAGCGTGTCTTCGAGCTCACCCATGCGCTCGATCTCGTCGATGAGGCGCCCCACGTTGAAGTCGGCGTTCTCTTGGAAGGCCGCGAATACCTCCATCTGGCGGGCATACAGGCGCTGCTCCTCGGCGCCGAGCGAGTCCCACGCCGGGAAGGCGGGATTGCGCGGCGTGAGCTCAGCGTCGGCGGGGATGACGCCCAGCTCCTTCTGGCGCGCGAACGCCCGCTCACGGTAGACGTCCCAGCCCTCATCGAACTGCCCGGCGTACTTGTGCGACCACTCCTGCGTGACGTGGTGGGGCGCGTGTGCGGCACCGGTGGCGTAGTACATCAGCCACGGCTTGTCGACCTGATGCGCGCGGACGCCGTGCAGCCAGCCGATGGCGCGATCGGTCAGCGCATCGGGCAGGTAGAAGTCGCGGTCCTCGGGTCCGCCGTACACACGGTCGACCGACTGGTTCTCGTAGATGACCGGATCGAACTGGCCGGACTCGCCACCCAGGAACCCCCAGAAGTAGTCGAAGCCCCAACCGTTGGGCCACCGGTCGAAGGGCCCGGCCTGTCCCTGCTGGCGACTCGGGGTCAGGTGCCACTTTCCGAAGGCGGAAGTCGCGTAGCCGTTTTCCTGCAGAATCTTGGGGAACGGTGCACAGTCACGCGGCAGCACCGCGGAGTAGCCCGGGAACGGACCGGGCAGTTCACCGACGGAGCCGAAGCCGACGCGGTGATGGTTTCGGCCCGTGAGCAACGACGCGCGCGTAGGCGAGCACAACGCTGCGGTATGCATCCCGTTGAAGCGCAGGCCGCCCGCGGCGAGGCGATCGAGGGTGGGCGTCTGGATGGGACCACCGAAGGTCGATGCCTGACCGAAGCCCGTGTCGTCGATGAGGACGACGAGGACATTGGGGGCTCCGGCCGGCGGCGCTACCTCTGCCACGATCGACCAGTCCGGAACCGAGGCGTCGAGCGTTCGTCCAGCGGCCCCCGAGAATGCCTGCTCTCGGATGGGCAGGTGGGTTCGGTCGAGTGCGTAGTCGGTCATGATTTCTCGCTTCGTCTAGCGGTCGGGGAGTCAGAGTCGGACGGTGCGGGCGTCTTGGCGCACGAAGACGACTTCGCGCACGATCAGGGTGATCGCTGCCACCACGGGCACCGCTACCAGGGCGCCGAGAAGTCCCAGCAGTGCGGCTCCGACCATCGCCCCGATCAGCACGAGGATGCCCGGGACGGCGATCGACTTGCCCATCAGGCGCGGCGTGAGCACGTACGACTCGACCTGCATGTAGACGAGGTAGGCGACCGCGAAGATCAGAGCCGCTACAGGATCGCTGAAGAGCGCCACCACCGTGCCGACAACCCAGAACAGGACCGATCCGACCACCGGGATCAGGGTCAGGAAGAAGGCGATGACGCCCATGAGTGCGGGGAACGGCAGTCGGAGTACGACGTGCAAGAGCATGACGAGGGTCGCGTTGAGGGCACCCAGGACGGCCATGGTCATGACGAACCCACCCATGGAGCCGGTGATGGTCTCGGTCAGACGGATCACGGTGGGACGGCCGTAGGCGGGAGTGAAGCGGTAGAACGCCGACTTCATTCCCTCGATCGAGGCGAGCATATAGAGGGTCAGCGCCACGATGACGACCGTGCTCGAGATGCCACCGATGACGCCGAAGCCGGTCGCCACGACCCCGCCGGTGAGGGCGAGGAGCCGCTCGGGATCGCTGAGGAACTGCGTAATCCCCTCGGTGACGGCGACGGGGTCAGCGCCGATCGCATCCATGGCGGAGATGAACCACTCCTGTGAAGCCAGGGCGGCCAGCGCGTCGGGCACCGCCTGCACGAACTCCACGAGCTGCTGGATGACCCGCGGCACGATGAGCCAGATGACCAGGCCGACGACGACGGCAAAGGCGGTGAACACGATCGCGATGCCCCAGCCGCGCCCGATTCCGGAGCGCTCGAAACGGGACACGAGGGGGTCGAGCCCGAGCGCGAGGAACAGTGCCAACACGATCGAGACGATGACCGTCGAGACGCCCACGAGCGCTGTGGCCAGGGCGATGGCGATCAGGACCCCGATTGCGAGGGCGAAGCCCAGCGCTAGCGGGCTGGTCAGCGACGCACGCGTTCGCTGCAGCGGTTGCTCCTCGGGTGTCACCCGTACTCCTTCATGGCAGCGTCCGGTCGACCGGACCAGCCAAGAATGACGCGGCGGCAGGGGTGGCGACATCACCCCATCCGGGTGAAGTTGCCGCCTTCTACCGCTGAGAACCGGGTGAGGGCGGGTTTCCGGCCACTCTCACGCTTCACCCCGGGCGAGTGCGGCCTTATGGTGATCCCGGACGATTCACTCAGGACGCATGACGGACGCGTCGACAGTCGGTATCGGGGGAGAGCATGGGAGACGCGATCGGAGCGGTGCTTCCGCTCGCCGTGGGCATCGCCATCAGCCCGATCCCGATCATCGCCGCCATCCTCCTGCTGGTGTCCCCGAAGGCTCGTACGGCCGGGGGAGGATTCGCCGTCGGATGGATTGTCGGAATCCTGACCGTCGTTGTGCTCTTCCTCGTCTTCGCGGCGGTGATCCCCTCACCGACCGTGGGCGGAACCCGCCCCGTGCAGGGAACCATTCACGTGGTGGTGGGCATCGTGCTGATCGGTCTGTCGGTTCGCCAGTTCCGCTCGGCTGCCCGGACGCGCAATGGAGACAGCGAACTCCCGGCCTGGATGCGCGCCATCGACAGTCTCGGGTTCTGGGACGCGGTGGGGCTGGGCATCCTGCTGGCCGCGGTGAATCCGAAGAATCTCCTGCTCGGAGCTGCAGCAGGAATCGCACTCGGCTCATCCGGGGTTCGCGTGAGCGAGGCAGCCGTCGCCATCGCGGTGTATGTGCTCGTTGCAGCATCGACGATCCTGGTCCCGATCATCGGCGTCCTCGTCGCGGGTGATCGGGCACACCAGCCCCTCGACGCGCTGCGGGCGTGGCTCGAACGCGAGCACACCGTAATCATGGGCTTCGTCCTGCTGATCCTCGGTGTCGTCGTGCTATCAAAGGGCATCGCATACTTCTGACCTGTTCCTCCTCATTCCTGACACCCACCCGAAAGGACCCACCATGACTGAGTTCCGCTATGGACCGGTCGAGCTCTACCTCGTCGGTTTCGACGGCGACCGCCCGAGCCCTGACACCATCTCCGCCCTCGCGGATCTCCTGGAAGGCGGTCTCGTACGCCTTCTCGACTTCGTGATCGTGTCGAAGTCGGAGTCGGGCGATGTCGAGGTCATCGAGATCGAAGACCAGACCGAGGAGTATGGCTTCGGCAGCATCGAGCTCGCTGAGATCGGCATCACCGGCGAAGAGGACATCGCCGAGCTCGTCGAACTCGTCGAGCCGGGCTCGTCCGCGGCAATCGTCGCTCTCGAGCTGCTCTACGCACGCCGCCTCGCCGACCGCCTCGCCGCCTCAGGCGGCGTCGTCCTCAGCGCCGAACGCATCCCCGCCCCTATTGTCAACGCCATCATGGACCTGGCCGAACAGGCCTGAGAAAGAGGAGATCCGACATGATCAGACGAGTCGGCCGTCCCGGCCTCATCGGCCTCGCCGCACGCACCGCCGTCGTCGCGGGCACCGCCAGCGCGGTATCGGGCGCGGTGTCGAACAACCAGCAGAAGAAGGCTCAGGCGCAGTACGAGCAGGAGCAGTACCAGGCAGCTCAGCAGCAGGCTGCGATGCAGCAGGCTGCCCAGCAGGCCGTCGCTGCGCAGATGGCGGCAGCTCCCGCACCGGCTCCCGCCGCGCCGGCGGCGCCCGCTGTCGATGTCGTTGCCGAGCTCCAGAAGCTCGCGGCGCTCAAGGACGCAGGCGTGCTCTCGGACGACGAGTTCGCTGCGGCAAAGGCCAAGCTCCTCTCCTGAGCCGCATCGACGCCGCCCTTCCGGCGTCACCCATCTCCGCGAGACTGCATCGTGCCCGCGAGAGTGCGCGGTAAGCGCACCGCCTCGCGGGCACGCTGCTGTCTCGGACGTGGGTGGGGTTCAGTCGTGCACGTCGGGCGGAGCGGGCGCCTCCGGCGGGGCAGGCAGCGCGGATGCCTCGGATCCCGCGTCCGCGGCTGGGTCCTCTGGTTCGCGGTCGGTGGGTGAGACCTCGCGGACATCATCCGCGACCGGCGCAGCATCCCGATCTCCGCTCAGCCACCGCAAGACGCGCGCGTTCGGGTCGGCCTCCAGAATCAGCGCACGCACGAGCAGAGTCAGCGGAATCGACAGGATCGCCCCGAGCGGACCGATCACAAACGTCCAGAAGATCACCGAGAAGAAACTCAGCGTGAGGCTGAGGCTGACGGCATCCGCAACGAACTTCGGCTGGACGAGCACCTGCAGCACGACGTTCACGATGCAGTAGATCGCGATGACGGCCAGAAACAGCGGCCACCCCCCGACGACCAGCGCGAGAACAGCTGGCGGAATGAGGCCGAGGATGAACCCGATGTTGGGGATGAAGTTGGTGACGAACGCCAGGATCGCCCAGACCACCGGCGCCGGTACTCCGATTGCGGCGAGCGCGATGCCGTCGATGATGGCGACGATCGCACCGAAGATGGCGTTGACGATGTAGTAGCGCCGGGTTCCGACCGTGAAGGTGCGAACCCGGGCGAGTGTCCCGTCGACCGCGGAACCGAAGACAGCCCGGAGTCGGTTGTACCGGGCAGCGTCTGCGGCCATGAAGATGACGTAGGCGAGCACGAAGAACAACCCGATCGCGACCCCGACGACCATCCCCGACACCGACGTCGCCACGCTGAGCAGGCGGGAGGGTTCGAGGAAGGACGCGAGGGTGTCGGCAGCCTGCCGGTCCCAGCCCATATCGGCGAGCCACTGCTCGATCCCATCGACCGTGGTCTGCAGCTGCGCGACGTAGTTGACGACGAGGCGCGCGAACTGCGTTCCCGCGAACACAAGGAGAAGCGCCATCGCGGTCAGGATCACGTACGCGAGCAGGATGACGGCGGTCGTGGCGGTCCACATCGGCCATCCGCGCCGGCGCAACAGCCCCTGCAGGGGATGGCAGATGATCACGATCACTGCCGCGAGCGCCAGCGGGCCGACGATCTCCCGGGCCCAGGAAAGCCCGACGAGGACGACCACAGCCGCCGCCAGGCCGATCAGCACCCGCAGCATCGGCGACGAGCTCGAGGGCACTTCGGAGCGCGGGGCGGAACTCACGGCGTCAGGTTACCGCGCCACCCTCGGAACCGGCCGTCATGAGGGGGTCTGAGGCGGCTCGGCCTCGCGGTGGTGCGGAAGGGTCTTCTCGGCATCCTGTGGAAGAGCCTTCACCAGAGCCTCGACCTGCCGCGAGAGAGCACGAACCTGGCCACGGGTCGCGGTTTCCTGATCGTCGTTTCCCGATACCGTCGCGGCCCGCTCGACGAACCAGGACGCGGTTGTTGCGGTGACGACACCGACGACGCCGATTCCCACCGACATCAGCACGACGGCGACGACCCGGCCCCAGGCCGTGATGGGGTACAGGTCCCCGTAGCCCACGGTCGTGACCGTGACGAATGCCCACCAGATCGCGTCACCGAAGTTGAGGATGTTCGCCCCGGGCGCGGGGCGCTCGACGTCCAGGACCGCGAGCGAGCAGATCCAGATCAGGATGGCGACGGTACCGCCAGCCAAGACGGCGGCCTGAGTACGAAGCTGGTCGCCCTTGGACATCTTCTGGATCTCGGTGATCGCGCGAACCAGCCGCAGAGGCTTGAGTACTGGCAGGACCACGACCGCGAGGTCGAAGAGATGACTCCGGAACCAGACGCCCTTCTTCGCTGCCAGCCCGAGCCGGACCAGATAATCGATCGCGAACATAAGCCAGGTCACGGCCATGATGGCCCGCATGATGGCGTAGTCCGGCCCCTGGAGGTTGGCGATCACCTGCCACGAGTAGGCGACGATGAAAGCGAGGGATGCGACGACCAGGGGCCAGTAGGTCAGCCGTTGCCAGCGTTCTTCGGTCATGATCTGAGAGTAGTGAGACTCACGGTGTGGGCTGAGGTTGACAGGCCACGCGTCCAACGGCGCCGCCGCGACAGTTCCCCACCAGCAGAGGTGAGGATGCCGCGGGGCGCCGCTGGATCGAGCTCAGGCGAGTGCCTTCGCCTTGATCTTCTCGAAGTCGTCCGCCGTGATCGTGCCGGCGTCGCGCAGCTGCGCGGCCTTCGCGATCTCATCGGTCGCGCTCGCGCCTGCCGCAGACCGGATGTAGGCGTCGGTCTCCCGACGCGCTGCCTCAGCCTGTGCGACGCTCCGCTGAGCCATTCCCTTTCCACGCGCGATGAGGTAGATCAGCGCGGTGAGGATGGGAACGAAGATCAGGAAGATGATCCAGACCGCCTTGGCGAAGCCGCCCAGGTTCTGGTCGCGCACGAGGTCGGCGAGGATCGAGAAGAGCAGGAACAGGTAAGCGACGAAGACGTACGCCCAGAGCATCCAGATGATGAATTCCCAAAAGTTCATCGGGTGGGGTCCTTCCATGGTCGGCGCGACGATCGCGCCTGAACAACCTTCGGGCCGCGGGGAATGAGGCACATCACCCTTCCGGGGTGAATCGCGAAGTGGCGCTCGCTCGTAGACTCTCGCGACGTGACCATCAGACCTCTCGCCGGCCTCACCGCCCGCTCCGTCGGTCGGGAACTGCTCGCGGGAGTAACCCTGCTTGCGATCGCCGTGCCCCTGAACATCGGATACGCCCAGATCGCGGGGCTGCCTCCGACGGCCGGACTCTACGCACTGATCGTGCCGACGATCATCTTCGTTGCCGTGACCTCCTCACGTCACGTCGTCGCCTCCCCTGACGCTGCGGCGGCTGCGCTGGTCGCCTCATCTGTCGGGGGGCTCGCGGTCGCCGGGTCTGATCAGTACCTGGTCATGGCTATGGCGCAGGCGATCATCTCCGGCATCGCCTTCGTCGTCATGGCGGTGTTCCGGCTGGGGTTCCTCGCGAACTTCCTCTCGGCGCCGATCCTCGTCGGCTTCGTCGCCGGGCTTGCCCTCGACATCCTGGTGTCGCAGATCGCGAAGATGCTGGGGGTGCCGATCGCGTCCGGATCCGAGTTCATCGAAAAGCTCGTGCAACTGGTCGAGGGGCTTCCCCAGCTGAACGTGTGGGCGCTGTGCATCTCGGCGGGGTCGCTGGTGATCCTGCTGGTGGGCAGGCGCTGGCTCCGGGTGGCACCGTGGGCGCTCGTGGTGATCGTGGTCTCGACGGTCGTCGTATCCATCACCGACGCCGACCAGGCGGGGGTCGATGTGCTGGGCGAGGTGACCGGTGGCCTGCCCACCCTGACCTGGCCGATCCTGGATTGGGGGACCTGGATAGCCCTCGTTCCGTCGGCTCTCGCGCTCACCCTGGTCACGGTGGCCGAGGGGTTGCTGCTGTCGCGTTCGTATGGCGAGCGGCATCGCTATCGCACCGACCCCAATCGGGACCTGCTCGCCTTCGGTCTCACCAACATTGCGGGCGGGGCAAGCGGTAGCTTCGCCATCGGGTCTTCAACCTCGCGCAGCGCCGCAATGGAGCAGGCCGGTGCCCGGTCCCAGCTGCCCTCGCTCGTGACAGCAGCCGGGACACTCCTGCTGTTGCTGTTCGGAACCTCAGCGCTCGCGCTCATCCCCTCACCGGCCATCGGCGCGGTTGTGGCTGTTGCCATCCTTCCGCTGCTGGGCATTCGCGAGTTGACGCGGCTCTGGCGCGTCGAGCGGGGCGAGTTCGTGGTGGCTGCAGTCTGCTTCGCCGTCACGCTCCTGGTCGGCACCATTGCCGGAATCGCCGTTGCGTTCGTTCTTGCCCTGATCAATGTCACGCGACGCGCGGCATCCGCACCGGTCGATGTTCTCGCCGGGGCCGAGGACGGCGGCGCGATCCTCGAGACGGCGGAGCCGGGCACGACCACGGCTCCCGGCGTGGTGATCCTGCGGCTTGCGGCACCCTTGTTCTTCGCGAACGCCGCGAGCTTCGTCGGGGCCGTCAAGGCGAGCGTCGGCGCCGCCGGCACTCCCGTCCACCACGTCGTGATCGACCTGGAATCGGTCACGGATGCCGACGTGACAGCCGCCGAGGCGATGACGGGACTGCGGGACTGGTTGGCAGCGCGAGATATCCAGCTCGCCTTCAGTCGGCCCAGAGCACACCTGCTCCCCCGGTTCCGTCGGCTCGGGATCATCTCGGCAGAGCCCGTGTTTGCCACCAACCGTGACGCCGCCGACGCGCTCTCGACCGGAGCGGCGCCATCGGCCGCCGGCGAACCTTCCGCCTAGGGTGAGCGTCATGGATTCCACTCCGAACCCGTGGGCATTCGCTGCAAGCTCCCGCACGCTCGTCGCCCTCTCGATCCCCGCCGCGCTCGTCGGCATCCTCTCGGGGGTCATGCTCTGGGCGCTGGATGAAGTCGCACACCTGGGTACCCAGTGGGTGTGGGAGTCGCTGCCGGAGTCACTGGGCGCGAGCGGCGAATCTCCCTGGTGGATCTTCGGCGTCCTCGCCCTGACCGGATTCCTCGTGGGACTCGTCGTCTGGAAGATGCCCGGGCACGGTGGCCAGGACTCCGCGACCGTCGAGCTCATCGCGCCGCCCCAGCCCGTGCGTGCGGTCCCGAGCATCATCGTCGTCATCCTGCTGACGCTGATCGGTGGCGTGAGTCTCGGCCCCGAGAGCCCCATCATCGCCATCAACACGGCCCTGGCGGTGTGGATCGTGACGCGGTTGTGGCCCGCGATCCCCGCGCAGCTCGTCGTGATCCTCACGGCTGCCGGCACGATCGGCGCGCTGTTCGGCACGCCGGTGGCTGCCGCGCTCGTCTTCACGGGAGCCCTTGCCTCCGGCGGCGGTGCGCTGTGGGACAAGCTGTTCCTCCCGCTCGTGGCAGCCGCGACGGGAACCGTCACATCGCTCGTCCTCGGCGGCGGACTCGGCGCGGTCGCGAGCATCGCGCCGTACACCGATCCGCAGGCCATCGACCTCGTCTGGGCCTCCGTCATCGCAGCGGTCGGCGCCGCGATTGCCCTCATCGGAATCATCGCGTTCAAGGCCCTGCATCCGTTCCTGCGCCAACGGATGCCGAACCCGCTGCTCCTGAGCATCGCCGGCGGTCTGCTGCTGGGCGGACTGGGCGCGCTCGGCGGCCCCCTGACGCTCTTCAAGGGTCTGGAGCAGAGCGCTCAGCTGATCGCCCTGAACGGGACGATCGGCTGGGCAGGGCTTCTCGCCGTCGTCGGCATCAAGCTTGCGGCGCTCGTGGTGGCGGCATCCTTCGGTTTCCGCGGCGGCCGCGTGTTCCCGGCGATCTTCCTCGGCGTTGCGTTCGGGATGCTCGCCCAGACACTCGTGCCGTCGATCCCGTTCGGCCTCGCGATCGCCAGCGGCGTGCTCGGGTTCACGCTCGCCATCGCCCGCGACGGCTGGATCGCGCTGTTCGTCGCCGTCGCGATCGTCGGCGACATCGGCATCCTCGCGATCATGTGCGTGGCGATCCTGCCGACGTGGCTGGTCGTGGCGCGGGCGCCGGAGATGATCATCGAGGAGCACCCGGCGGATCGAGTGTCTACCGCCGCGCGATGATACCTGTCACGCCGCGTTGATGTCAGTCTCGAGGGCAGCGGCGTTTCGGATGAAGAGGATGATCCACGTGAAGACGAGGATGCCCGCGACCAGTTCGACGGCAGTCAAGGTGTAGTAGCCGACCGCGAAGAACACGGCGAACACTGCGATAACGGCGATGAACAGCCAGCCGAGCGCGACGAACGGGCGCGGGATTCCGGGAATCCAGGCGGGGAGTCGGATCACGAGGATGGCGAACACGACGGCCATCCCTGAGGCGAAGCCGGTGTGAATCGCGAAGAACCGATCGACCGGAAAGACCCCGACGAAGGCGAGGAAGATCCCGACCAGGATGAGGCACAGCCGCACCCACCGGATGCCGTTCGCATGCGAGCTCGGGATGCCTCGGGTCGTGTACCTCGCAAGGGTCGTGACGATGAAGCCTGCGACGATGAGCGTCAGGTTGAACGTCATCGCCGACAGGTCGTTCGTCATCCCGAGCGCGGAGAGATTGTCTTTCCACCAGTTCGGATCGCTGGCCGTCAGCATCGCCGCCAGCACTCCTTCGACCAGGAACACGGCGAGAATCAGCGCGAGCAGCGACAGGTCCATGTGCGTGGCCGAGTAGAAGACGAGGTACGCGGTCACGGACGCTGCGGCACCCGAGAGGGCAAGCAGCGGCAGCGCGTAGACTTCCGCGCCGATGAACGCGTCCTCGAGGATCACCGCGAGCAGCGTCCACGACAGCAGGGCGATGATGCCGTGGGCGAAGGCAAGAGCTGCGGCATCCAGGTAGTCGAGCACCCCGAGGCGGCGGGCGCCGGACTGGCGCTGGTGGAGGACGTACCTGCCCGCGATGAACGCGAGGATGCCCGCAACCGCGGAGGCGATCGCGGAGAACTGGCCCACCGAGCCGGGGCCGGATATCGGCGCGCTCTCGAACCGGAACGCGACAAGCGCGACCAGCGCGACAAGGACGAACGCAACGGCTCCGACGCCAAGACTGAGCGACTCGAGAGTCCGCTCCTGGTCGGGGCCCGAGCCCTCGGCCGCGACGATGCGGTGCGCGCGGCGCGTCTCAGCCTGCGGTGCGGGTACTTCGCTCGGTGGTGTCGCTGTCACGGCATGAGAGTAGCGCACGGCCCGATTGCAGGATGGGAGGGTGGTGGCGGCGCGTCAACGCGGGAGACTCAGCCGTTCATCCTGCGTTCGGCCCCGAGCGCGAAGCGTGCGTCGGCATCCGCGCCGGAAGTCAGTCGCCATCGTCCGGGGTGTCGGATGCGGGCGGCAGCGCGTGACGCGGGCGCCACAGCACGATCTCAGTGGCGCGGCGGACGCGGCGGCCATGGCGAAGGGTGATGACCGATCCGCTCGATCCTGCCGCGAACACCCGCGCGCCGGGCCTACTGGCGAGTTCCGCTTCGACGCGGGCCTCGAGGTCGCGCACGCGCGTGTGGAGCTCGCGCACCCGGTTCTCGAGCTCGAGGATTCGCGCGATCGCCGGCAGGCTCATCCCCTCACTCGACAGCCGGGCGATCTCGCGCAGCTGCTCGACATGGCGAATGGAATACCGCCGCGATCCGCCCTGCGTGCGCCCCGGTACAACCAGGCCGAGCCGGTCGTACTGGCGCAGGGTCTGCGGATGCATGCCAGCGAGCTCGGCCGCTGCCGCGATCGCCAGGATCGGGGCCTCGTCGTCAATCTCGTCTTCGTGCATCCGCATGTCCTCGATGGCGTGTCAGCTTGCTGCGCGGGCGAGCAGTTCGGCGCGCGGGTTCTCTTTCGGCTCGGCCTCGCGGTACTTTTCGAGCGCTTCCCGCGCGGCACCGTCGACGTGTGTCGGCACCGCGATCTGCACCTCGGCGAGGAGGTCTCCGGTGCCCTTCTGCGCCTGCACGCCGCGGCCCTTGACCCGCAGAACGCGCCCCGACGGCGTGCCGGGGGCCACGCGCAGCTTGACGGGGTCGCCGCCGAGGGTGGGGACCTCGATCGTCGCGCCGAAGACCGCCTCGGTGTACGTCACCGGCACGACGACCCGCAGGTTCAGCCCGTCGCGGGTGAACACCGGATGCGGCCGCACCGTCACCTGCACGACGATGTCGCCGCTCTCCCCGCCATCCGGCGAGGGTCGACCGCGGCCGCGGAGCCGGATCTTCTGCCCGTCGGCAACACCGGCGGGGATCTTCACCTTGAACGGTTGCCCGTCCTCGGACTGCAGCGTGATCGTCTCGCCCTTGGTCGCCGTGACGAAGTCAATCGTCGTGCGTGCCGTGACGTCGGCTCCGCGGGTCGGTCCGCCGTAGCCGCGGTATCCACCGGATGCCTGCCCGAACCGACCGGACCCGAACGAGCTGCCACCGCCCTGCCCGAACATCGAGAAGATGTCGTCGAAGTCGGCGCTCTCGTAGCTGTAGCCGCCACGGCTCTGCCCGAACCGGCTGAAGACGTCTTCGAACCCGCCGGCGCCCTGACCGCCCGCCGTGAAGCGCGCACCCGAGCCCATGGCACGGATCTGGTCGTACTCTTCGCGCTGTTCGGGATCGGAGAGCACCGCGTACGCTTCGCTGATCTCCTTGAAGCGAGCCTCGGCCTTCGCATCTCCGGCGTTGGAGTCCGGGTGATACTGGCGGGCGAGCTTGCGGTATGTCTTCTTCAGGTCCGCAGCTGATACGTCCTTCGACACCCCGAGGACCTTGTAGAAGTCCTTGTCGAACCAGTCTTGACTGGCCATCGATTGTCCTCCGTGCTACTCAGCCGGCACGGCGACGACGACCTTCGCGGGGCGAAGCTCGATCGATCCGAGCCGATAGCCGACCTCCACGACCTCCAGGATCGTGGTCTCGGTAGCCCCGGGAGTGGGCTGTTGGAAGATCGCCTCGTGCTGTTGCGGGTCGAAGACCTCGCCGGCTTCACCGTAGGAGGTGACACCGAGCCGTTCTGCGACCGAGCGGATCTTCTCGGCAATGGCCGCGAAGGGAGTGCCCTCCTCGAGGTCGCCGTGCTTCTCGGCGCGATCGAGGTCGTCGAGCACCGGAATGAAGCCCTTCGCGACAGCGCCCTTGGCGCGTTCGATCTCGATCTCCCGCTGCTCCTCCGTGCGGCGGCGGTAGTTCGCGTATTCCGCCTGGAGTCGCTTGAGGTCGGTCAACAGTGCCGACTCGAGATCGGCGAGCACGACATCCTCGGCAGCGGCGGCGTCTGCCGACTGCGCAGCCCCGAGGATGTCGTCCACCGTGAGCTCATCCTGCCCGGCGCCGGCAGCGCCGGAGGAGGTGTCCTCCGACGCTGCCGCGTGGCCGTCGTCAGCGCTCGCGCTGTTAGGGGCGCCGTCAGGTCCGACTCCGGAGTCCTTCTCCGAAGGTGTGGGCTCTTCGTCGTCCTTGCGTGCCATGATCTCTTCCGTTTACTTCTTGTCGTCTTCGTCCTCGACGACCTCGGCGTCGATGACATCCTCGTCGGGGTTGGGAACCTCACCCGAACCGGGCTCGCTCGCGGCCGGGTCGGGGTTCTCACCCGCGGCCTGCCCCGCCTGGTAGATCGCTTCGCCGAGCTGCGATTGGCTCTGGTTCAGCTTGTCGAACGCAGCCTTCACGGCGTCGTCGTCATCTCCCGCCAGAGCGGTCTTGAGGGCATCCACGTCTGCCTGAACCGAGGTCTTGACCTCGTCGGGCAGCTTGTCTTCGTTGTCTTTGATCAGCTTCTCGATCGAGTACGACAGAGTCTCGGCCTGGTTGCGGGTCTCGGCCGACTCACGACGCTTCTTGTCTTCGGCGGCGTGCTCCTCGGCCTCGCGCACCATGCGCTCGATGTCCTCCTTCGGCAGCGACGAGCCGCCGGTGATCGTCATCGACTGCTCCTTGCCGGTGCCCTTGTCCTTCGCCGAGACGTGGACGATGCCGTTGGCGTCGATGTCGAAGGTGACCTCGACCTGCGGGATTCCGCGAGGCGCCGGCGCGATGCCGGTGAGCTCGAAGGTTCCCAGCGGCTTGTTGTCGCGGGTGAACTCGCGCTCGCCCTGGAAGACCTGGATCGCGACCGACGGCTGGTTGTCGTCGGCGGTCGTGAAGGTCTCGCTCCGCTTGGTGGGGATGGCAGTGTTGCGCTCGATGAGCTTGGTCATGATGCCGCCCTTGGTCTCGATACCGAGGCTCAGGGGGGTGACGTCGATGAGCAGAACGTCCTTGCGCTCGCCCTTGAGGACGCCCGCCTGAAGAGCCGCACCGACGGCGACGACCTCATCGGGGTTCACACCCTTGTTGGGCTCCTTGCCGCCGGTCTCCTTCTTGACGAGGTCGCTCACGGCCGGCATACGGGTCGAACCACCCACGAGCACGACGTGGTCGATGTCGCCGACCTTGATGCCGGCTTCGCGGATGACATCCTCGAACGGCTTCTTCGTGCGGTCCAGCAGGTCCTTGGTGAGGTCCTCGAACTTCGCGCGGGTGATCGTCTCGGACAGCGACACGGGGCCGTTCTCCGTCAGCGACAGGTAGGGCAGGTTCACGCTCGTGGATGCCGAGCTCGAGAGCTCCTTCTTCGCCTGCTCCGCGGCCTCCTTGAGGCGCTGCAGCGCGATCTTGTCGCCCGAGACGTCAACGCCGGTCGTGTCCTTGAACTGCTTGATCAGGTAGTCGACGACCCGCTGATCCCAGTCGTCACCACCGAGGCGGTTGTCGCCCGCGGTCGAACGCACCTGGATGGTCGAGAAGTCGTCATCCTTGCCCACTTCGAGCAGCGACACGTCGAAGGTCCCGCCACCGAGGTCGAACACGAGGATGAGCTCGTCTTCCTTGCCGCGGTCCAGGCCGTAGGCCAGAGCGGCAGCAGTCGGCTCGTTGATGATACGCAGGACGTTCAGACCCGCGATCTCGCCGGCCTCCTTCGTCGCCTGACGCTCGGCGTCGTTGAAGTAGGCGGGGACGGTGATGACGGCATCCGTCACCGTGTCACCGAGGTACTGCTCGGCATCGTGCTTCAGCTTGGCGAGGATGCGTGCCGAGATCTCCTGGGGCGTGTACTTCTTGCCGTCGACGTCGAAGGTCCAGGTGGTGCCCATGTGGCGCTTGACCGACGAAACGGTGCGGTCGACGTTGGTGACGGCCTGACGCTTGGCGGTCTCGCCGACGAGCACCTCGCCGTCCTTCGTGAATGCGACCACCGACGGGGTGGTGCGGAAGCCCTCGGCGTTGGCGATGACCTTGGGCTCGCCGCCCTCGAGGACGCTGACGACGGAGTTGGTGGTTCCGAGGTCGATTCCCACTGCACGTGGCATCTGTTTCTCCTTGTTCTGCGTGGAAGCGATGTTCCGGTTGAAAGTCGACTCGCGTCACCCACGAGAGGTTGAGCCGCGATGACTCAAGCCTAGCGAGCCGGCAGTGGCATGTCAATCGGAGTTGAGTCATCTCATATCAAGTTTGCGACGACGATAATGTCTGCGTGAACGTTCCCTGGCACTTCGCTCCGCTACGCGGCGAGCGCGTGACACTTGACCTTCTGCGTGCCGACGATGTGGAGGTGCTGAGCACCATCCAGGGCGACCCGGCGATCGTGCGGTACATGCTCTACGAGGCGCGGTCGCGCGAGCAGGTCATTGCCGCGATCGAGCGCGACGGCGCCCACGACTGCCTCGAGAGGGCCGGTGACTACGTGCAGCCGGCGATCCGGGATGCCGATGGCCAGCTGGTCGGAACGCTGTACTTCACCCTCGTCAGCACCGATGACCGCACCGCCGAGATCGGATGGCTGCTGTCAGCATCCGCGCGGGGAAAGGGCTATGCCACCGAGGCTGCCGAGATCTTTCTGCGCGTCGGATTTGAAGACCTCGGGTTGCACCGGATCTCTGCCGAACTCGATCCGCGCAACGACGCCTCAGCCGCAGTCTGCCAGCGCCTCGGCATGCGACACGAGGCACACCTCCGCGAGAACATGTGGCTGAAGGGCGAGTGGGTCGACACCGCCATCTACGCGATCCTCGAACAGGACTACCGGCGAGCGCACGCCTGACCCCAGCAGCGCTTCACACGGTCTTCGCGAGGGTCTGCAGCGCGATCACCAGGAAGCCGAGCCCGACAAGGATGCCCAGAGCGATCACTCGTTCCCACCACCGCGCGTGGGAGCGACGCACGGCGAGCCATCCGATCAGGGCGAGGGTGACGATCTAGACGATGGCGGCGGCACTGATCGCCGTAGAAAGGGCGATGATCTCGAGCCATCCGAGCAGCATCAGCCCCCCTGGCACGACAACCGTCGACAGGCCCCCGCCGGCAACGCGCAAGAGCACAACCCAATCCGCGCCGTGCGGGAACTCGCCCTCCACCGCCAGGTGCGACACCACGTCAGACACGAACCCCGCGATCGTGATGCCGATCACGCCGAACAGCAGAGCGAGCAGGGCGTGGTCGGCATCCGCATGATCGGAGCCGGCGACCACGAGGACGATGGCAAGCCCGGTGAAGGTGGCGTAGATCCGCTCGCGGAGATACGCGCCGACCGCCCGACTGCCGCCGGTGTTGAAGAGGCGGTCATAGCGCCGCTGCATCGTGGATCCACCCTCGGCGGCTGTCGATCGCGCGTGCGCGCCGTCTGTTCGGGCACCGTCGTGAGGTTCGTCGGCTGACGCAGGCGTCATCATGTGCAAACGGTACCGTCAGCCTTCCGCGGCCGCCGCCCGCTGTCGCATCCGCCGCGCCTTCTGCCGCCCCTTGGCCCAAGTGTCGAACCGCGCGGTATCGGGAATGCGCGCCAGGAGGGGCCCGACGACGATCGTGATCAGGACGTAGGCCGTGGCGAGCGCGGCAAGCGATCGGTCGGCCCCGGCCGATACCGCAAGCCCCGCGATGACGATCGAGAACTCCCCGCGAGGCGTGAGCGCGAAGCCGGCACGCCAGCGACCGGGCTCGGCGATCCCGGCCTTACGCGCCGCAAGGTAGCCGGTCAAGACCTTCGTGCCCATCGTGACGATCGCCAGGATGAGCGCGGGGACGAGCACCGGAGGGAGATCGGAGGGGGTGGTGGAAAGCCCGAAGAACAGGAAGAACACTGCCGCGAACAGGTCGCGCAGCGGAGTGAGAACCTGCGTCGCATGCTCGGCCGCGGGACCCGAGATCGCGATGCCCACCAGGAAGGCGCCGACCGCTGCCGACACGTTCGCCTCTGCGGCAAGCCCCGCAACGATCAGGGTGAGCCCCAGCACCGAGAGCAGCAGAACGTCCGCCCGCTTGGACCAGACGAGCTTGGAGACGAGGGGTCCGTGCCGGAGCGCCACCCAGAGGATCAGAAGCACCGCGGCGAGCGCGATCGTGACGCTGATCGTCCCGGCGGCAAGGTCCATGCCGACCAAGACAGCTGTCAGCACCGGAAGGTAGAAGGCCATCGCCAGGTCCTCGATCACCAGGATCGAGAGGATCGTCGGCGTCTCTCGGTTGGGGAGGCGACCCAGATCCTGCAGCACTTTGGCAACGACACCGGATGATGAGACCCACGTGATTCCCGCGAGGACCAGCGCACCGATCGGCCCCCACCCGAGGACGAACCCGGCGATCGCGCCGGGGATGGCGTTGAGAGCCATGTCTAGGCCGCCAGCCATGCGCGACCTGTTCAGGCTGCCCATCAGCTCTTTTGCGTTGTACTCCAGGCCCAGCATCACGAGCAGCAGGATCACGCCGATTTCAGCGCCGACTTCGATGAACTCCTCGCCCTGCGAGATCGGCAGGATGCCGCCCTCGCCGAACGCGAGCCCCCCCAGCAGGATCAGGGGAATCGGGGAGATACCAATGCGCCCCGCGAGGCGGCCCAGCAGCGCGATGCCGAACAGCAGCGCGCCGATCTCGAGAAAGAGCAGCGCGCCATCATGCATCGATCAAGCGCCGTTCAGAATCCGGACCAGCTGCTCCAGGCCCTCGCGGGTGCCGACGACGACCAGGGTGTCACCGGCGCGAAGCACGTCGGAGGGCTCGGGCGCAGGGATGACGCCTGACTCGCGCACGACGGCGACGATCGAGCAGCGCGTGAGCGTGCGTGCTTTGGTATCGCCGAGGGGGCGACCGACGTACGGGGAGTCTGCCCGCACGGGAATCTTCTCCATCTGCAGGCCGGCGAAGGCCTCCTGCAGTCCCGCCAACTGCGTGAGGATCACCGATCCACCCAGAACCTCCGAAAGGGCGGTGGCCTCGTCATCCGTCAATGCCAGAGTGTCGCCACAGCGGTCGGGGTCGTCCTCGTCCGAGATCGCGATTTCGCGGCCACCGTCACGGAAGTTCACCACCGACAGACGCCGACCATCGTCGGTGAGGATGTCGTGACGGATGCCGATACCGGGCAGTTCGGCGCGCTCCACATGAACGGGCATGCGCCCATCTTCGCACCAAAAGGGCTACCCAATGTTCATTCTGGACCCCTAGCGTATGGCGAGTGAGCGATAGCGAGCCCGAACTCCGCGGGGCCCCGGCCTCGGCATCCGACGCGACCCGTGTGCCAACTCCCCCGCCGACCACCGACACCGACGCTCTCGAGAGCCTCGCGGTGCTCTTCCAGGACTCCACCGAGGAGCGCGAGATCCCCCGCAAACAGGTCGTCTCGTGGGCGTTCTGGGACTGGGCGACGCAGCCGTTCAACTCCGTCATCCTCACCTTCGTCTTCGCGGCGCTGTACCTCGTTTCCGATAGCTTCCTGCCCGCTGATGTCGCCTCGCTTCCGGATGATTCCCCGGTCAAGGAGGCGGCGCTTGCCGACCTCACCAGCGGGTATGGCTTGGTCACCACCATCGCGGGGCTGCTGATCCTGTTTCTCGCGCCGGTCCTCGGCCAACAGGCCGATCGCCGGGGCAGCAAGAAGCGCTGGCTCTTCGTGTTCACGATGCTTCTGGCACTCGCGCAGTTCGCGCTGTTCTTCGTCTACGCCCAGCCCGTCTTCTTCTGGTACGGCGCGGCAGTACTGGCTGTCGGCGCCGTCATCTCCGAGATCGCCGGCGTCAACTACAACGCGTTGCTCGTGCAGGTTTCGACGCCGAAGACCGTCGGCAAGGTCAGCGGCCTCGGCTGGGGCATGGGGTATATCGGCGGGATCGTCGCCCTCGTGATCGTCGTCGCGCTCACCTTCGCCGATTGGTTCGGCATGGACACCTCTGACGGACTTGCCTACCGGCTCATCGCGGTCGGATGCGGCGTGTGGACGATCCTGTTCTCCATCCCGCTGTTCCGCAACGTTCCCGAGCCCCCTCCGTCGGCACCCGGCCAGAGCGTCGGCTTCTTCCGTAGCTACGTGGTGCTCGTGAAGGACATCGCGCGGCTGTTCCGGGAGCACCGCCCCACTTTCTGGTTCCTTATCGCCAGCGCCGTGTACCGCGACGGGCTCGCCGGGGTCTTCGCCTTCGGCGGGGTGCTCGCCGCCGTCGCCTTCGGGTTCGGGCCGACCGACGTCATCCTGTTCGCGATCGCCGCCAACGTGGTGGCCGGCCTGTCGACGATCATCGCGGGTCGCTTCGACGACCGATTCGGAGCGAAGGCCGTCATCGTTTTCGCCCTGACCACACTCGTGCTCGTCGCTTTCGTCGTCTTCGCCTTCCACGACCTCGGCGCCGTCATCTTCTGGATCGGCGGGCTCATCCTCTCCGCGATGGTTGGTCCGGCCCAGGCCGCGTCTCGGTCGCTGCTCGCCCGGGTCACCCCGACGGGGATGCAGGGTGAGATCTTCGGTCTCTACGCCACCACCGGCCGCGTAGCGAGCTTCCTGTCCCCGGCGATGTGGACGGTCTTTATCGCCGCCTTCGGTTCGACCATCTTCGGCGTCCTCGGCATCGGACTGGTGCTGCTGCTCGGCCTCATCCTGCTGCTGTTCGTGCGGTTGCCGAAGCGCTCGGCGGCCTGAGCTCGGCTCCGGCATCCTCGAGGTAGGCAAAATCCGCAAGGTAGGAGGGTGGCGGCAGCATCCGTCCTACCTCGGTGATTTCTCCTACCTCCGTGCTGACGGCACAGGCGTCGCCCGGGCGTGGCACCTGAATCGCGGAGGTCGGCAATCTCTCGGAGGTAGGACGACGTGCCCAGCATCCGTCCTACGTCGGTGATGTCTCCGACCTGCGCGATTCGGCGGGGGCGGGTCAGCTTGGCCAGGAGTCGGCGAGCTTGGTCAGCAGGCGGGCGAGGTCGGCGCGTTCGGCATCCGTGAAGGATGTCAGCGCCGTCGTGATCGCATCCCGGCGCTGATCGCGAAAGCCGCGAACGAAGGCCTCGCCCTTGTCGGTGAGGACGATCCGGGTTCGGCGGGCATCGTCGGGGTCGGCTTCGCGACGCACGAGTCCGAACTCGACCCCCTGCTGGACGAGGCGTGATGCGCGAGGCTGATCGACGCCGATGGCTTCGCCGAGCTCGCTCACGGTCAGCGGGTGGTCGCTGGATGCCAGCACCTCGAGCACCCGCATCCGTGCCGGGCCCGAGATGCGGGCATCTCCCCGCTGTTCCCTCGGACCCATCGGTCCCGCCCACGGACCCCAGCCGCCGCCCGGCGCGAAGCCCGGTCCTCCTCGGTGATGCCCGCGCCTGCGGTGGTCACGTTCTTCGTCGGAACCGTGGTCGTGGGACTCGGAGGGCTCGTGGGGCATCCACGGCCGGGGGCCGCGCCGACCTCGCAGGCGAACGAGTGCTGCCGCGATCTGATCGATGGGGTCGGACGGCGAGCTCGGCATCCTTCCAATTTACATGCGAGTTGACATGGACTCGGATTACATGTCATCGTACAACTACATGCATCATAACATGCATTTCCGAGGAGGCTGCGACAACGCCCACCGGAACTGACGCGGGCTCCGCCCGCCAGAGAGGATTCACCATGAATACCCACGAAGAACACCACGAAGACGCTCCCGGCGGAAGCGACCGCCCACTCGGGTACTGGCTGCGCCTGGTCGACGCCCTGATCAGCCGAGAGTTCGACATCCGCTTGGCCGAGTCCGGCGCGGACCGCCGTGACTGGATGCTGCTGAACGTCATCGACGGCACCTACGCCTGGGCCCGAGCACCTCGAGGTAAGCGGATGCGCCGGCTCGAGGAGCGCGGCTGGATCGAGCAGAACGGATCCGGCGACTGGACGCTCAGCGACGCCGGTCGCGAGATGAAGGATCGGCTCGGCAAGGCCGTCTCCGGCATCCGTGAGCGCGTGTCAAGCGCGGTCTCACCCGAAGACTACGCCACGACCATCGCGTCACTGCAGGCGATGGCCCGCGAACTCGGCGGGGATCAGAAGGACGACCTGGACCCGAGCCTCGGCTTCGGTCGCTTCGGTCGAGGGCGGCGCGGTCACCGCTTCGGACCCGGATTCCGCCCCGGATTCGGACGCGGTTTCCATCCGGGATTCGGTCCGGCGTTCGAGGCCGACGAGCATGCAAGCCGCTGCGACGACGGTCGTGACCACGGCCACCGCGGACACGGTAGCCGTCACGGCGAGCACCGTCACGGCGAGCGCGCCTACGAACGCGGCTTCGACGCCGGCTTCGCCCGCGGTCGCGAGTCCGCCGCGAGCTGAGGCGTTCCACCCCGACCACATCTATCGGTCGCGCCGTTCCGTGGGTCTCGCCTCAGGTAACCCGCATCACGGCGCGACCGAAACCAGCACTACTCGGCTCAGTCGCGCCGTGACGCGGGTCATTTGCACACTCACCCGCAGCACGGCGCGACCGAAACAGGTGGCTGGGGTGCTAGAGCGCCCGTCTCGTCATCCGAATCGGCCGTTGACGTAGTCGTACGTGCGGGGATCGATCGGATCGGCGAACATGGCTTCGGTGTCGCCGTGCTCGACGATGACACCCGGGGTCCCCTGGGATGCCAGGAAGAATGCGCACTGCTGCGAAACCCGCTGGGCCTGCTGCATGTTGTGCGTCACGATCACGATCGTGACCTCCTCCTTGAGCTCCACCATGGTCTCTTCAATCACGCGGGTCGACGTCGGATCGAGAGCCGAACACGGTTCGTCCATGAGCAGCACGCGGGGCTTTACCGCCAGCGAGCGGGCGATGCACAGGCGCTGCTGCTGACCACCGGAGAGGCCGCCACCGGGTGCCCGGAGGCGGTCCTTGACCTCCTTCCAGAGGCCTGCCTTGGTCAGCGAGTTCTCGACGAGTTCGTCCTTCTCATCACGACCAGCCTTCAGGCCCGTGAGCTTGAGGCCCGCGATCACGTTGTCGTAGATCGACATTGCGGGGAAGGGGTTCGGCTTCTGGAATACCATCCCGATCGACTTGCGTGCATCGACGAGCTTCTTGCTGGCGTCATAGATGTCATCGCCGTCCAGCAGAACTTCGCCCGCGAGGGATGCCGAGGGCACGAGCTCGTGCATGCGGTTGAGGATCCGCAGGAACGTCGACTTGCCGCATCCCGACGGTCCGATGAGAGCCGTGACCTGGCCCGCGGGCATTGTCAGTGAGATGCGGTCGAGCACTTTGCGCTCACCGAACCAGGCCGAGACGTTCCGACCCTCGAGCTGCGCGAGTGGAGTGTTCGCATCGACCCACGCGAAGCGTCCGCGGCGTCTGCGGGCATCCTTGCGGCCGTCCGCCCTCGCGGCGGAATGAATCGCGGATGCGGACTCCGGGTAATCGGAGTCCGCCGGGGTTGCGGGCGTCGACCCTTCGTTCGCGGGCGCAGTCGGAGCGGGGTGTACGGGAGGCAGCACCTCCGTTACGCCGTCGTTCGACGCGGCGAGCGATGAGCTACTCGCGAGTGGTTGATCCATCACAAAAGGTCCTTACATCAGATTCGGCATCAGTCGCGACAGCTCCCCCGCCACCCAGAGGCAGGCGAACAGTGTCAGCGGAACGAAAACGATCCAGGTGCGCGTCGCGCCGACCCGCCGGAACGACCAGACGGCGGCGATCTCGACGAGCAGCAGGAACTGCAGGGCGAACACGAGCGCCCAGGCCATCGAGAGATCGCCCGCCAGTTCCTTGTCGGCCGCAGGCAACGTCGCGAACCGGGTCTGACGGACACCCGTCGGCTGCGCCTCGCTCGTCAGCTGGGCATCCACCCGAACCAGGCCCGTCGTGATGTAGGGCAACCCCGTGGCTGAGATCAACGTGAGACGACTCTTTCCGGCTGTCAGCGGCGGCGGAGCGGGGTCACCGGCGTACCGCACGCCGATGACCTCGTACTCATGCTGTCCCTGACCCGTCGTGACGGTGAAGGTCGTCCCCGGCACGAGTTGCTGGAGCCGGCCGAACGGGCCGCCGTAGCCGGCCGCGCGACCCATGATGATGCTGACGCCCGCCTGCCCCGGAAGCACAGTGTCGCGGCGGTGTCCCGGTCCGAGTTGAGTGGTCGCAGGGTCAGTGCCTTCGACGACGACCTCTCGCACCCCGATCGCAGGGATCTCCAGCAGAGCAACGGGTGCACCGCTTGTGAGCAGCACGTCATCGAATGTGCCCTCGGACACCGGCGCGACGCCTTCAGCTAGCTGTGATCGAAAGCTGTCACTCAGCTGCTGCTGAGCCGCGAAGTGGCGTATCTGGCCGAACACCGTCACGCTGAGCACGAGCGCGAGCATGAGCGCCGAGAGCAGCATGAGCGCCGCGCGTACGACGCTCTGCGCCGTCGTGAGCGGCTCCTGTGGTCGCCGCGGCGGGATGCGCCGAGGCGGACGCGGCGGCTGGGATCGGCGCCGGGGAGGAGGGGGAGTCGCGGATCCGGTTGCTGATCGCTTACCAAAGGGCAGTGTTGGCTTCCAGGATGCCGCGCGCCCAGTTTTCGACGGGTCAGTGGTGGTCATCGCTGACTTCCCCCCGCCCCCACGAGATCACGGTCATCCGCACCGTGTCCGTCAGGCCTGTCGGCGTCTTCGCCCTCGTCTTCGTCGTCTCGACGCCGGAACCCGATGAGAGGAAGGAGCCGCCCGGTCGCAGCCAGCCACATGACGGCAGCGATGGCGCCGACGCCCAATGCAACCACGGCCGGCAGCGCCGCAGGCGGAGGGACCAGAACATCTGCTTCGCGAGTGACCGGAGTGAGTTCGGTCTTCTCCACCACCTCGGGCGGCGTGAAGGTGACGTAACCGCGGTAGAACGCCCAGTTGCCGACATCCTCAATGCGGACCGCGACCTCTCGGATCTCGCCCGGCTGAAGCGCGTCAATCGCGACCCCGTCGATAGACGCGATCTGCGGCCCGAGACGGGCGTCGAGTCGAAATGCGGCCGTTGCGTCGAAGGGGGTCGTGGAGGTATTGCGCACGGTGAAAGCCAGCCGCACGGCACCGCCGCCTACCGACAGCGAGGGTTCGGCGACTGCCTGAAGGGCGCTGATCGCGAAGACCCCGAGTTCGAGCGTGCCGGGAGCGTCCGTCACGGGGGCGTCACTGGGCGCCGTCGATGACGACTGCTCCACCGTGACGCCGCTCGTGCCGCTCGGCGCGGCGCTGTAGCCCGCGCCGCCGTTCGAACCCGAGACGGAGCGGACCGACACGCTAACTCCCGTGGTGAGGGTGGCGAGTCGGTTCGTCGCGACGTACCCCACGACCTGCAGGTTGTGCACCCCCGCCGTCGTGGCGGAGGGCAATCCGACAACAGTCGTGAAGGTCCCCGACGTGTCAGCGGTCGCGCGACCGAGCAGAGTCGGCGAAGAGAACAAGTAGATCGCGGCTGGGGTCGATGCCTGGAATCCGGAGCCACGAACGAGGAAGGACCCGCCAGCCTCGACGACGAGATTGCCGTCGGCGTCGAGCCTCATCGGCGACCCATCCACGTCGCGCCCGGTGATCTCAAGCCGGTAGCCGTCGAAGGTGAAGATGAGACCTACCTGGTTGGCACCCGTCTCACGTTTGACCGATCGCTTAACTCCGGCGATCACGAGGCCGCTGACACCGACTCCGAGTCCGGCCTGCGCGGGCTGTGCCGGTGGCGTATCCACGATGTCTTCCATGACCGTGACAGTGACGTTCTCGTCAGAGCCGTCGTCAGTCGCGTACGCCACCGCGTTGTTACTCACCGCGAGCACAGCGCACAGTACGGCTCCTATCAGCATCGCCCGACGGTGAAGCGATCGTCGCGCTGAGGACGGGTCTGCCGTCATTCTGCGCCTCGACCACCGGACGCGGCTCCGGCACCGGCCCGGGCTTCTTCGGCGGCCTGACGCTTCACCTCACGCTCGGTGTAGCGCAGCCATTCCTCCGCCCGCTCCTCGTCGCGGCGACGGCGCCAGCGCAGTAGGAGGCCGATCCCGACGCCGATGGCCGCGAGGATGACCAGGGCCCAGGGCACCGCGATCAGGATGCCGCTGCGCGAGCTTCCATCGACGGTGAGGGCATTTTCGGCCTGAGGGCTGTCGACGAACGGGGTCAGCTCCACCCAGGGAGCGAGGTAGAGCCACGCGGGAACCCCGGGCACGTCGACCGTGACGCTGCGCCCCCCGCCAGGAAGCAACTCGGCGATGGCATCGCCGTTCGAGGCGGCGGCCTGAAGTCCGAACCACGTGTCCACACCGAACGACGTATTGGTGGCCAAAGCAACGTTTCCCGTGTTCGTGACGGTGTAGTACATCCGCACGGTGCCCGAGAACGGGTTCCACCAGTCGCCGAGGTACTCGCTGTTGAGCGCGCTGATCGACAGCAGCGGCTGCAACTGTCCCGAGACACGGGCGTACAGGCGCGTGCCGACGCGACGGTCGAGGTTGACCTGCTCGCCGGGAGTCACGACTGAGGCGACCAGTCCGCCTGCGTGGTCACCGGGTGTGGCATCCGCCGGCAGTTCGACGGTGAACGGCAGCAGGCGGCTCTGGCCTGGTTCAAGGGAGAACTCGATGCGGTTGGTGCCGTTCTCGAACTTCACCCACTGTCCGACGCTCGTGGATGCCTCCTCAGTGCCGAGGAGGGCGAAGTCACCCTCACCGTCGTTGAAAGCGTCCGTCGCGATGACAGTGAAGTTCTGCGGTGTCGAGCCCGTGTTGGCGACCAGGAAGTTGTCGTCAACGCGCTGGCCGGGGTCGACCTTGTAGCTGAAACGCGTGCGAGTGTCGGCGGTGCCGTCGGCTGCAGCGGGGCGCGCCGAGATACCGATCGTGTCCTCCGCGCGGGCTGCGCCAGCGGGCGTCAGAATGCCGACCGCGGCGACCACGGCGAGGGTTGCGGCAAGGGTACGCACCAGGCTCCGGGCGCGCGAAAGTTCGGGAGAAATGGCCACGGCCTATTTCCACACAGTCACGCAACCGACCGGCGCCCGCTGCCTTAACGCAGGGTGACGAAGAGTTCTCCGCCGTATGTCCGAGACCTCGGAAGTGAGGCGGCGCAGACATGCCTGTGCGGGAGGCCGATAACGGCCTCCCGCACAGGGTGTTCAGTTATGTGTGCCACCGGCTCTCGCCGAGAGCGGGACTACTTCGAGACGAGCGTCAGCGTCAGGGTCGACGTGTAGGTGCCAGCCTTGGCCGCAGCCGGAGCCGCGAAGGTCAGCGCCGCGTTGAAGTTGGTACCAGCCTCGAGCGTCGAAGCGTTGACACCACCCTCGGCGAAGACACCCGTGCCCGCGATCGCGGTGCTGGGCACCGTGATACCGGTCGACTCGCCCGACACGATCGAGGGGACGATCGAGAGTGCCGAAGCGGCGATCTCATCGTTACCCGCCGAAGCGTTGACGAACTTCGAGGCGGCGGCGTTCAGTGTCCAGCCGGGGAGCAGAGCGCGGTCGTCGGTCACGCGGAAGCTCGGGAGGGAGGCCGTGGTGGTGGCACCACGCTTCACGTCGCCCAGGTCGATCGAGGCAGCAACACCCTCGAGCGCGAACTTGTTGCTCGTGGTGACGTCGACCGAGACCTCGGTAGCCGATGAGGTTGTCGAGGTCAGTTCGACGGTGCCCCACGCGACGTAGTCGCCAGCGCCGTCGACCAGTGCGACGGTGTGGGTGCCGACGCCCAGCGCCGAAACGTTGACTACGGCGTTGCCCGAGCCGTCGGTGGTGACCTGGCCGAGGTTGGTGGGGTTCGACCAGCCGTAGGCGGTGTAGGTCTGGTTGGCGTGAGCCACACCGGCGGGAACCGTGACGGTGGTGGCGCCCTCGGCCGGTGCCGGGATGGTCACCTTGGTGGTCAAGGCCGTGCCGTCGGTCGGCTGTGCGATGACGAAGTCGGCGGTGGTGACCCACGCGACGACAGCGTTGCCCTCGACGATCGCGAGCTTCTTGCCCGCGGCGATGTTCGAGGTGAGGGTGGCCTTGCCCGAACCGTTCAGCACCACCGAGGTGTGCTTGGCAGTGGACTCACCCTCGACCCACACGTCGACCGTCTTGCCCGCGTTCGCGGCGGTCGCGTCGAGCTCGAGGTTGCCGTTGCGCAGCACCGCAGCAGCACCCGACGTCGCCGCGTAGTTGGCGAAGTCCGGGGCGGTGATCGTCGGCTTGGTGAGCACGTTCAGGCTGTAGGTGCTCGCACCGGGCGTGATGGTCACCGTGCGGTAGACCTTCCCGACGACGGTCACACCGTTGTTGATGGTGAAGGCGATACCGGCGTAGTAGGTACCACCGTCAGTGAACACCTTGCCGATGTCACCCTGGCCCAGCTCGCCCGGGACGAACTGATCCTGAGCGACGGCCCCGTTGACGATGGCGGTCTCACTCCAGGCCGACCAGGTGTTGGTGCCGTTGTCGACCTTGTCGGTCTTGGCGATGAACCGGAAGGCCTGCGTTGCACCCGAGGTCGCCGGAATCGGCGTCTCGAAGCTGGTGTCGCTTCCGGAAACGATGAAGAACTCGTTGCGCCCATAGGCGCGAGACCCATTGGCAGATTCTGCGAGCGCCGCATTCTCGTCCCACAGGAAGATGGGTGCGGAGCCGTTCGCCTGAGGGTTCTCGTAGTCTGCGGGCGCAGCGTTGGCCGCCGCGGTCCCGCCCGCAACGATAGCGAGGGTGAGGACGCCGGCCGCAGCCGCACGCCACTTCGTGATGATGCTCATGTCTTGTGTCTCGGTTCTCTTCTGTTCGTGAAGTGATTAGGAGGCGGCCTGACGGAAGCCCGTCGTCGTCTGCGGCGCGAGGAAGCCGAACTTCTTCTTGACGGCGAAGACAGACGACGAAAGCGGGCTCGAGATGTTCCCGAGCTTCTGCGCACCCGTGCCGATGAGGTCAGCCAGGCGGGCATCGTACTTCGGGTCACCTGAGTTCACGCGGGCGTACTCGACGAGGAGCACGGTGTCGCGGCCCCAGGTGCTGTCGGCGTAGAACGTGGGGTTGGGAACCATCGATGAGCCCGTGCCCGTGACAGCCGTCGTGCCGGCAACCGGAGAACCGACCACGACGCCAGCGCCGCGGCGGTCAACGCCCGCACCGGTGTTCTGCGCGACCCACTGGGCTGCAGACATCGGCATGAGCTCGCCCGAGAGGAGGGTCGAAGAGTCGTGCTCCTGGCCTTCCTTCACGCAGCCGCCCTCGGAGACCGTGACCAGCGTGGTCTCGGTGAGGCCGAGGATCGCGATGAAGTCCTTGCGCGTACCGGAGCCGGCCTGCGGCACGACGGGGGTGACGGCGACGCCACCGAGCGTGGTGGTGGTGCAGTTGAAGATGCTCGTGAGGGTCGCCTTGTCGATGTTCTCCCACGCCGCGTTGGCCGTGTCGAGCTTGTAGGCGTAGGTGAGGGCGTCACGACCGAACGGCACGGTCCAGAGCAATCCGCTGGCGCTCTCGGTGCCCTTCGACGAGCTGCGGGCGATGTCGATCTGACCCGTAATCGTGACACCGTCATACTTCTCGGTGCCCGTCGCGTTGATCGACCGGCTCAGCGCGGTCTTTCCGGCGCTCGAGCCGTTGGGGCGGGTCATCAACGGGCCACCGGCCTTCACCTGAATCTTGACGGTGTTGGCGGTGCCGAAGTGGGCCTCGACGGCATCGAAGTTGCCGAAGTTCTGACCCTGGGCGGTGGCACGCACGCTTGAACCGGTGACGGAGGTGCCGTTTGCGAGGGCGTTCATGACGTCCTGCAGGGTGTCGGACCCGACGGCGACGTAGCCGGGGGAAACCGGCTCGGCGAAGGCGGCGGGTGCAGTAGCGACGAGCGAAGCGACGACGCCGAAGGCGGCCGCCGCTGCGAAGAGCTGCTTCTTCACGGATTTCCTTTTCTGATGAGGGAGAAGCGCCGTCCGCGTGGCAGGCGTCCGGCATCCAGCGACACCCGGTCGGGTGCCGTCAGGTCAATCGGGTCCAACATCCTCGGCCGCGCCACGGCGGTTGCGAGGGCCAATCCGATGCTCGATGCGCTAGGTGAACACACAGGGTTTTCTGGGCGAAGAAGCAGTGTCGCGTCGCTGTTCTAGAGAAATCGTGAGCGACTCAAGAGCGCGGCCGCATGCGGCTGACGATCGGCACCACGATCGCCGCCACCACACCGGTGATCACACCAAGGGGAATCGCCGCCGCCGTGAGCGGCAGTGGGGGATCGGCAGCGGTGACGCCGGCGGAGAGCGAGCCGGCGGCGGCTCCTGTCGCCGCCGGAGCCGAGTCGGCGGCGGGGGACGCGTCGGAGGCAACCGAAGGGGAGTAGTAGCCCGAGGTCGACGAAGCAGGGGGAACATAGGCGCCCTGCGTCGGCGGACTTGAGGGCGCTGGCGCCGGGGCCGGCCCGTTCTGAATGACGTCTGCCGCCGCTTTGGCTTGTGCGACCCACGACTCGGGAAGCGGCGCGTAACCGGGAGGAAGCTCACCGTCATCCGTTCCGGGATGTTGTCCACCCGTCACGGCGTAGCGGATCATGTTCGCGTAGATCGCCCGCAGCCCGGCGTCCTGCTGGCTGGGGTTGAGCGCCGCATACACCGGGACGGTCAGGGGATACGCGGTGGTGGCAGCAACCGACTTCGCGCTCGCGGGATCGAACTCAAGCACGGCGGGCTGCTCCGCCGTCGGAACCATAGCGGCTGCCGCCGCGAGCATCGCCTCCGAGGTCGGACCGACGAACTGTCCGGCAGGGTTGCGTAGAGAGGCGGTCACCGTCTGGTAGAGACTTGCCGCCGGTGTCGTGGTCAGCGCGATCACCTTACGGCTACCGAAGCTGTCAGGCGTGGACGAGCCATACTTCGGTGGGGTGGACTGCGCGTTCCACGCGCCGAGAGTCATGCCGTCGCCCCGCAGCACGCGGTACGCTCCGTTCGCGAGAGAGTTGGTGAACGGGCGCCACGTGACGAGGTTGATTGCACCGGTGCCCGATACCAGGTCGGTCAAGGTTGTGTCGGGCTTCTCTATCGGGTCCGCCTTGGGGAATGACTCCGAGGGCAACGACAGCGGAACCCAGTTCGCGGGTAGGGGCACCCCCTCGAGCACGCCGGTGAGGGCGGGGTTGTTGGAGTACCACGGGTTCACGACCATGCCCCAGGGATCGGGCTTTCCCGACAGCCAGTCCCTCGCCTCCTGGTCGGCGAGCACATACTCCCAGAGACGGACAGCGAGGTCGGAGCGTCCCTTGGGCATGAGGGCGTCCGCGACGGACGGCCCCAGGATCGTCTGATACTTCCATTCTTCGTCGTTGATCGCGAGAAAGTCCTGGTCCTGCAGTAGCGTGCGTGGGTTTGGGCCGGGCTTAGCGAAGTTCACGTAGCCGATGTGCGAGCGGTCTGCCCCTGTCGGTAGGGAATCGGTGTACGACGACGTCAACAGCTTGGCGACCAGCCGCGGGGTGAGGTTCATGGTGGTGAAGGGCAACCGAGCCTTCGCCTTGTAGGCATCCGGGGCGGTCTGGGTATTGGGCTGGCGGTCAATGGCGAATGTCAACGCCACCCCACCGAGGGCGACCGGCGCGTACTGCAGCGGGTCTTCCTTCCACGACACCAGATCCATATCAAGGGGGCGGGTGGTGAGCGCGAGGGGGCTGGCCGTCGTTGCCGATGCATCGACGAGCGCATCGGCTTCGTTTCCGGTGCGCAAGACGAACGGCGCACCGTTCTGCCCGAGACACAGGTTCGGCTGCCACGACGAGATCGCCCGCGCGACCAGCTCACTGCCAGCGAGCTGCTTTTCTGAGGCGCCGATCTCACAGCGCACACCGACCGGCTTGAAGTCGAGCTTCACCGCGAGGTGGTGCTCCCAGGCATCCCACCACAGACCCGACCTCGTGATGTTGGCCTGCCCCGAATCGCCCGTGCCACGAGGGATGATCACGAGCCAGCACGACTGCCCGACCACGGTTCCGTCGGTCTGCGTGATGGGGGTGCCGCAACCGAGACCTGTGGACTGCACTGCGGTCTGCACTTCGAAGGGCACCGATCCGGTGCCGTCGTCACCCGACGGGGCCCACGGAATCTCGTTCGTGGTGTACCTCGTGAAGAACTGGTTCTCGTTGACGTTGACGTAGTCAGCGTCCGATCGCTGCTTCACGACTCCCGCGGAGTCCTTGGTGAGGTTGGTCACGACGTACTCGGCCGCAGCGGTGGCGGGATCGACAGCCTTGGCCGGGTTGTAGCCGACGAAGGGGATGGCGGTGTACGTCGGCGGGATGCCCATCGGACTGGTGGTGAAGGCCGTGTAGCCGGCATCGTTCATTGCGACGTTCTCGGTCTCTGTGGTGCCATCGCGCATGCTGCCGGGACCGAGCGTCGCACCGTACTGGCAGGTCCGGCGATCCGGATGTCCCGGGTGCTCGGGGTCCTCTCCCCAGCACTGCGCGATCTGCAGGAAATCGCTACCCCCATTGCCGCCGACGGGCGCAGCCGACTTGTTCCCGCCCGTCCAGCTGATCTTGATGCCCTGTGAAACCAGATCGGCGGTCTGCGAAACGGTGACCTTGAGGTCGGGGGCCGGCGTTCCCTCGGCGACGATCGGCCCCCCCTTCGTGGCCGGATCAGTACTTGCGACAGTGACCGCGCTCGAGGTCACCAACGCGTCAGCGGCTGCAGCGGGCTGGGGGGTGAGCACCACGCCCGCCAGGCCCACGCCGCTACCGACGACCAGAGAGGTCGCGACACCGGCCACAGCTGCACGCACCCAGAGTGGCACCCCATTCAGCCGACTCCGGCGCGCCGACACGCGTGCGTCGTGCCGCGAGCCCGGAACACTCATCGACGGCCACCCTTCCCGTCGGGGCCGCCTGCGGATCTGATCGCCTTCAGGAGCAGGGGCGGTGCAACGACCGCGGCGAGCAGCAACACGAAGGCGAAGAGCATCACCGACTGCTGCCACCCCCACCCGTCGGGCGCGACGGTGAACGGAGACGCGACGGCGGCACCCGCAACGGTGCCGCCCGTGCCGGTTCCGGAGATGACGTTGCCGTCCTCGTCATAGAGCACCCCGGCGCCGGTGGCGGCATCCGCTGCGCCTGCCCCCCCTCCGGCCGTCCCCGACGCACCGACCGCGCCCGAGGCCGAGCCACCGCTCCCCGAGCCGCTGACCGGGGTCTCACCCTTGGCGCCGGCAGTCCCCGTGACGCACTGGTCGGAGCCCTTCTTGTCACACGCCGCCGGCTGTGCCGCGGTGAGCGCCAGCTGGTTCGTGGAGGGCGAGTCGCCTGCCTTGAAGGTGGGGTTGTTGCACTTGTTCGGGTCGACGTTCGCGCCCCCGGCACCCGGGATGCGCTTGATCTGGTCGAATCCGGCGAGCACCAGGTTCATGGGCAACGGTGAGTAGCCGAGCGAGGATGCCTGCTGCTGCCCCTCACACAGGAAGTAGCTCGCGAAGGCTCCGAGAGTCGCGCCCTTCTTCTCGGTGAACACACCCTTCACCTCGGTCGGCACGATCATGTAGGAGTAGCTCGAGAGCGGGTAGGCCCGCGGGTCGCCAGAGTTGTAGACGCCGTCGAGGATCTGGGTGAGGTAGTCGGGCGAGTTCGCGTCGGTGTTGATCTGCGCCGACAGCAACGCCACCGCGACCGAGTTCGAAGTCGGCTCGACGTAGTAGTCGGACTTGTTCAGCACCTTCGCCACCGGGAAGCCCGACTCCAGCGCGTAAGAGTATTCGACGTAGGTGATGGCGCCTTCGCCGTAGCCCTGTGCCACGTAGCCGGCGACACCGTTCGAGCCGTTCTGCGCCTTCGCGTTGCCAAACAGCGGGTACTGGGAGGTCAACCCGTTGCCGCGCCCCACCGACGCGGTGAAATCTGACCAGATCGAGGAGTACTGCTTCGACATCCACAGGGTGAACTGCGCCGTCGTGCCCGAGCCGTCAGAACGGATGACGGGAGTGATGTTCTTGTCAGGCATCGCCAGGCCCGGGTTGTCGGCCTGGATGGCGGGGTCGTTCCACTTCGTGATCTTGCCCGTGAAGATCTTGGTGATGACCTCCCCCGATAGGCGCAGGTTCGTAACGCGCTTGCCGCCGATCACGAGGTTGTACATGAAGGCGGTGCCACCCGCGACGATCGGCATGTAGGCGTATCCCCGGTTGGGGATCTCCGGCGCGCTCACGCCGTCTTCCGGGTTGCGCTGGAAAGGGATCTCGCTGACGGCGAAGTCGACGGTGCCGAGGATGAAGTCGGTGCGACCGCGGGTCGATCCGACACCGGAGTAGTTCACCGTCATGCCGTAGTTGCCCGATACGTTGCTGCGCCACTGGTCGATGGCGTTCTGCGACCAGGTCGACCCCGTACCGGAGATGGGCTCATAGGTAGCGGCATACGCGGGGATCGCCGCGCCGACAGCCATCGCCGCCACGCCGATCCCGGCGACGATCCGGGTCCACACACGCGCGAAGGGACGGGTCATGATTCCTCCTGGGGTGCCGGCGGTGCGGCCGGCGCGGCAGTGCGGGCACGGGCTGCACGCTCGATGCGGATGAGATCGTTCTGGGACTGGCGGGCTACAGCCCTGCGCTGACGCGCGGTCAGCTCGCCGGGGCCGCGACCGCCGATGACGCGGGCGATTGCGAAGAGCGCGAGCACCAGCAGCATCAGCACGGCGGCGGCGCCGAAACCGCGCGCGATCATGTTGGGTTCGGGAGAACGCACGAAGTCGAACACCTGAAGCGGCAGCGAGATCATCGGACCTTCGAACGGGTTGAGGTTCATCACTGCGGTGACCCCCGAGGTCAATAGCACCGGCGAGGTCTCACCGATGCCACGGGCGGTTCCGAGGATGACGGCTGTCGCAAGTCCCGAGCGGGCGGTCGGCAGCACGACGTGCCACACCGTGCGGAAACGCGATGCCCCGAGGGCCAAGGCGGCCTCGCGGAGGTTGCCCGCGACCAGGCGGAGCACGACGTCTGCTGCGCGCACGACGATCGGCAGCATCATGACCGTGATCGCCATCGCCGCCGCGAAGCCCGAGCGTTGGCCCGTGATGAGCAGGATGATCGCCGAGTACACGAACAAGCCAGCCACGATGGAGGGGAGCGCGGTCATCGCGTCGGTGACGGTGCGCACGAACCGCGCAAACGGGCCGCCGATCTCGTTCAGGAACACCGCGGTCAGGATGCCGAGCGGCACGGTGATCGCCAGCGCGATCCCGATCTGGATCAGCGTTCCCATGATCGCGTGCGAGACGCCACCGACATCCAAGCCGTCGAGGGGACCGGCGTACTGCATGTCCTGCACGAAGAAGTTCCAGTGGAACAAGGCATCAGCACCGCGCAAGATGACGAAGACCACCACGAACACCAACGCCGTGAACAGGATGATGCCGGCGCTGGCGAGCAGCACCGTCATGACGCGGTCGATGACCTCGCGCAGATCCGCGACCACCGAGACCAGCAGCCCGTAGAAGACAATGAACAGCACGAACGACACGGCAAGCCAGCCGACCATGCCGGTCAGCGGCGCGATCCAGCCGAAGAGCAAGGTGGCGGTAGCCATCGCCCCCGCAGCAGCGCCGATGACCGGGTAGACGTCGTCGGTGCGTATGGCGCGCAGCGACCGACGCAGGCCGACGGGGGTGTCGCCCGGGTCGGGGGTGGACGTGCGGCGCGGTTCCGGCTCGGATGCCGCGGCATCCGAGATCTCGGGAGCCTCGATCGTCGTTGACATCACGCCTCGCTGTTCGCGCCGGATCGGGATCGCGCGACGATCGACGATGCGGTGAAGTTGATGGCCAGCGTGATCAGGAAGAGGGCGAGTCCGGCTGCCATGAGGGCAGAGAGACCGAACTCGCTCGCCTCGCCGTAGCGCAACGCGATCAGCGCTGAGATGGAGTTCCCGCCGGTCTTGAGCACTTGCCAGTTGATGTAGAAGATCGGCGAGATGATCATGTAGATCGCGATCGTCTCTCCTAGTGCCCGACCCAGAGCAAGCATCGTTCCGCCGATGATGCCGCCTCGCCCGAAGGGCAGCACCACGGCCATCACCATGCCCCACCGCGTCGAGCCGAGCGCGTACGCAGCCTCCCGCTCTCCGGGGGGAGCCTGCATGAATGCCTCCCGCATGATCGAGGTTTGCGTTGGGGTGATCATGAGCGAGACGACAATGCCCGCGATGAAGGCTGACGAGGTGAAGGCGCTGGCATCCGTGGCGGCGGCGCCATCGGCATCCGTCACAGCGAAGATCGGGATCCACGCGAAGTAGGTCGAGATCCACTGCGAGACGGGGATCACATTGGCCTGGAGGAAGAACACACCCCAGAGGCCGAAGACGACGCTCGGCACTGCAGCCATGAGGTCGACGAGCGTGATCGCCCACTGCTTGACGCGGCCCCGCAGCACCTCCGAGATCAGAAGCGATGTTCCGAGCGACAGCGGCATTGAGATGGTCACGGCGATGACGGCAATCGTGACGGTGCCGAAGAGCACCGCAGCGATACCGAACTGTCCTGACTCGGGGTTCCATTGCTGCTCGAACAGGAAACTGACACCCGAGACCTGGAGCGCGGATCCAGCACGGACGGCGAGAAATAGCCCGACGGCGAGCATGATCGCGACGGTCACTCCACCGGCCGCGAAGGCGACGGCGCGGAAGATTCTGTCCGAGGTCGATGGTCGTGAGCTCAGCGAGCGCGCACCATCGGGGTGAACCGACTCGGGCTCGTCGATGATCTGAGTGATCTCGTCGGCCAGGAAGACATCGGCGACCTCGTCGAAGACCGTGGCGGAGCTAGCGGGCTCCCCGCCGACGGTCTGATCCGCGTTTATGTGCCGCCGCCGAAGTCGCATCATGAGCGGTCACCGCAGCGCGATACGGACATCCAGGTTCTTTCGGGTAGGGCTCGCCGCGGCCGAAGCGCATGGGGGAAGGCGGCGGACGGCTCGGGATGCAACAGCGGGTCGATTACCTGATCGTCCGGCGCGATCGTGAACGAAAGGCGTCGGATTGACGAAGGCGCTCTTTCTCGCAGATGTTCGAGAGGCGTCCTGGACTCACGGCACCACCGGCGGTGTGGGAGTACGTGTCGGAGTGGGGCTCGAAGCGGGTTCGGGGGTGGGGCTCGGCGACGGAGTGGGGCTCAAGGCGGGTGCCGGTTCGAACACCGTCACCGTCGATCCGACGGCCCATCGTGAGCCACCGGACGGGTCTGTTCCGATGACGCCGCTTCCCAGGGTCGAGGTCGGCACCGATGCCGTAGAGAATCCCGCCTCCGTGATCATCGACAACGCGAGTTGCACATCCATCGCCGTCACAGACGGCACGGCGTTGTACCCCGAAGCAACCGTGACAGCTACCGAGCTCCCGAACGCAGCCCGCTCGCCTGAGGCAGGCGAGGTCCCCAGAACTGTTCCCTCGGGCCATCTGCTATCGACCGTGGATACGGTGCCGACCACGAGTCCAGCGTCCACGATGCGCGCGCTCGCTTCCGCGAGCTGTGTTTGCGAGACATCCGGTACGTGCGGTCGGTCGTCAACACCCGTGGATTCAGCGCTCGGAGTGGGAGACGGCGTGGCTGCTGGCGAGGTCGGGCTCGCCGTCGGGTCCGCCGTGATGGATGCCGAGGGCGACGCCGCCAATGAGACAGCGACGCCCAACGCCACGGCCGCCGAGATCGTCCCGATCATCACGATTCCGGCAGGGCGGCGACCGCGACGAACAGCATGAAACGGACTCGCTGCGGACGATGCCGGGGCCCGCGAGGGCGTCACTGTGGTTCCGAGGACACGTGTCACGTCGAGCTCACCGCTGAGGGCGTGGAGGCCCTCGGCCCGCACCTGGGAGAGCGGCGGGACAGCAGTGGGTGCCATCGCGGCGTTGGGGTGCGAGGGTTCAACGCCGGATGGACTCGGGTTACCCGATATCGCGTCCACCAGGGCATCCCTCATGGTGCGCGCGTCGGCGAACCGGTCGTCGGGGTCTTTCAGCATCGCCTTCACGACGATGCGGTCCAGTGCCCGAGGGACGCCAGGACGCTGCACCGAGGGCACGGGCGGCGGCGCCTCCAGATGTGCCCGGGCAACCTGGGCGGGCTCCTCACGACGAAACGGTGCCTGACCGACGAGCGCGAAGTACAGCAATGCCCCCGCCTGATAGATGTCGCCGCGCGCGTCGACCGCGTCGCCACGCGCCTGCTCCGGCGACATGTAGCTCGCATTGCCGAGCACACCGACGCGCCCCTCGTCGTGGGACGCGAGTAGCGCATCCGCTCCCACCGCGGTCTCGCCCGCGTCGCCTGCGATCCCGAAGTCGAGCAAGCGCACGCTGTCGGGATCGAGCTGTCCTTCGTTGTCCCGCGCCACCATCACGTTTGTTGGGGAAACGTCACGGTGAACGAGTCCCACAGAGTGGGCCGCATCCAGTGCCTCGAGCACGGGCATGAGCAGGCGCGCCGCCACGGACGGCATCAGCGGCCCGGTTGCACGAATGTGTTCCGCGACGGTGGCGCCGGCCACGACCTCGAGGGCAATCCAGACCACGGGTTCAGGCCGGTCCAGGTCCTCGCCCACGTCCAGGACGCGCGCCGAATGTGGGTGCTGCAGCCGGGACGCTCGCGCCGCCTCCTCGAGGAAGAAGGCGCGCGCCGCTGCTCGTCCGGTCAGATGTGGATGCAGGATCTTCAGTGCGACGCGCTGCCGGCTCTGCGCGTCATCGGCGAGAAAGACCGATGCCGACCCTCCCGTTCCCAGGAGCTCGATGATCCGGAACCGTCCCGAGATGACTGCAGCCATCTGGTTTCCCTAGAGCACAGCGCCCTCACCGGCGCTCGCGGGGCGTCGATGAGGGGTCGAGAAGTACGTCACCGGGGCGGCGAGCACTCGTGCCGTGCGGAAGGCGGCAAGCGCTGAGACCGCCGCGGCGGCGGCGGTCGACGATGAGGTGTACCAGCGTGCACACGTCATGACCGGTCCGCCGTCCGCGTTGAGGACCCAACCACGTCGGGTCGTCTGCCCGTCCACGACGGCGGCGACATCCAACTGCCCCGTCATGGCCGCCACCCGCTCGACGTGCCTTCGGGCCTGGTCTGCGTTCTGATAGAGGTAGAAGCTTCGGCCGAGCTCGCGGTTGTTAGATGCGACCAGGCGCCAGTAGACCGCGGCTCCCGCCTCGCCGCTGCCCTTGAGGCTGTCGCCCGGTCGACCCGCCTTATCAGGAACGTGGGAGACGGCGACCCCGGGAACCACGGCATTGCGAAAGCGCATCCACTTCTGGACCATCGGATCGTCGACCGAAGACATGATCCTGAAACTAACCACGGCTTGCACGGCACGTATCGCAGCACTCGTCACGGGTTCGGAACCGAGCGATTCCACTATGTCCTCCGGGAAATGGTGCCAGGGGCTCCCGGCCCAGGACATCGTCGGGATTCGCTTCAGCGGGCCGTGATCGTGATCATCCGGTCAGCGGCTTTCGCGCAGCTTTCACACAGGTGTCCTAGAGGTGTCCGGTTCGTTCCCTAGAGGTCTCAGCGGTCGCCGGCCGACCCAAGCTCGCGCGTTCCGACATCCGTACGGTGGAAGTTCTGGTGGGACCGCGATGCGGTCGGGCCGCGCTGCCCCTGATAGCGGTTGCCGTACGGGCCAGACCCATACGGGTTCTCCGCCGGTGAGGACAGCCGGAAGAAGCACAGCTGCCCGATCTTCATCCCCGGCCACAGGGTGATGGGAAGGGTGGCGACGTTCGAGAGTTCGAGCGTCACGTGTCCCGAGAAGCCCGGGTCGATGAACCCCGCCGTGGAGTGGGTGAGTAGGCCCAGCCTCCCCAGCGAGGACTTCCCCTCGAGTCTGGCTGCGATGTCGTCGGGAAGGCTCACCTGTTCGAAGGTCGAGCCGAGCGCGAACTCACCGGGATGCAGGATGAAGGGCTCATCGGGTCGCACTTCGATAAGGCGCGTAAGGTCCGGTTGATCGACCGCAGGGTCGATGAATGGGTACTTGTGATTATCGAAGAGACGAAAATACCGATCCAGGCGTACGTCCACGCTTGATGGCTGCACCATGTCGGCGTCCCACGGATCGAGCGCAACGCGACCTGAAAAGACTTCATTGCGGATATCGCGGTCCGAAAGCAGCACGCGGCCATCCTAGATGACCGACCGCCTCGAGCCGGCGCCGCGGACACCTCTACGTCACCAGTTCGTGATGCTCTGGACATCCCCCGTCGGCATGTAATGCACGCGCATGGAAGAGGGTTGGGCGTCGCATTCCCGACGCATGCTTCGGCGCTGCCGCCCGCCGCCCTGGAGAGGATCCCCGTGCGCTTTCGACCCGCTATCGCCATCGCGACCGTTCTGACAGTCACGATGCTCAGTGCGTGCACCGGAGGCGCTGAGCCGACCCCTTCGCGCACGGTACTCGACCTTGACGTGACCGGGACGGTAGGGATCACCCTGCCTGCGGGCGAGGGTTCCAGGTACCTGGAGGCAGGGAGCGCGATCGAGACGCTGCTCACCACCTGGGGCGCTACGGTGGACCTTCGCTACTCGGGCCCGGATCCCGCCGACCAAGCAGATCAGATCACAGCAATGGTGGACGCCGGAGCGGATCTGCTCATCGTCACGCCCGTCCAAGCCGACGCTCTCGCCCAACCGCTTGCCGCTGCACGCGAGGCCGGCGTACCGGTCATCGCCTACGACAGGCTGATTCGCGACACACCCGACGTCGACTATTACGTCGGGTTCGACCGGTTCGGCATCGGTGTCCAAGTCGGGTGGGCTGCGTTGAGCGGTCTCGGTTTGGGTGATCTCAACGGCGATCCCACGGGGGCGCTCCCCGACGAGCCTTACCCCCTCGAAGTCTTCGCGGGCGACCTCGCAGCGCCCGACTTCTACTACGGCTACAACGGGACCGTGCGCCAGGTACTCGAGCTCTCGGCCGAGCAGGGCAGCACCACTTTCGGCTCCGGGCAGTCAGCACCGGACGCCGTGGCAACGACCGACGCGCGTTCGGCCGCGGCCCGGATGACTCAACTCCTGCAGACCGTATACACGGAGGGCGTGAGCCTGCGTGCCGTAACGACCGCGGGGGACGACATCGCGGCCGCCGTGATCGCGTCACTCCGTGACCATGGGCTGAGCCCTGGCTCAGACCAGTGGCCCGTGGTCGTTGGCGTAGGCGCGACAACCGAAGGCCTCCGCGCAATCGAGTCGGGCGAGCAGTACGCGACGATCCTCACAGATGACCGCCTCGTGCACGAGGCCGCAGCCTACCTCGCGGCATCCGTACTCCTCGGCGAGCAGCTCGACTCACTGAACGTCAAGGACTACGACAACGGAGCCCGCACGGTACCTGCCCTCCTTGTTCCCGGCACGATCGTCACCGCTGACAATCTGCAAGCCACGATCATCGATTCCGGATACGCCTCGCGCAGCGAGATCGGCTGACGCTCCGGGCCTCCGCGGACGAGATGCGCGCTCGGCGTGCTCGACCGGCCTTGATATGCTGGCGGGGCGCTTCGGCGCATGGGGCTGTAGTTCAATGGCAGAACTTCTGCTTCCCAAGCAGACAGCGCGGGTTCGATTCCCGTCAGCCCCTCCAATGCCCTCGCGTGCGGCCGCAGGCCGTGCGGGAGGGCATTCGTATGGTTGCCGTAGGAACCGGTCCGCCCGCGGGTGGGCCCACGCCGCCGGAGGCTCCGCGCGCCGCGAAGCGGCGTGTGGAGTGGCGGTGGGGACGATTCCCGTCAGCCCCTCCACTGCCCTCGCGTGCGGCCGCAGGCCGTGCGGGAGGGCATTCGTGTGGTTGCCGTAGGAACCGGTCCGCCCGCGGGTGGGCCCACGCCGCCGGAGGCTCCGCGCGCCGCGGAGCGGCGTGTGGAGTGGCGGTGGGGACGATTCCCGTCAGCCCCTCCAGCGCCCTCGAACGCATCGAAGGCCCACGCAGTACTCTGCGCGGGCCTTCGGGTTCAGGGGACGTCAGTCGCGGGTTGCTTCCTTGACGTCGTTGCGTGCCTTCACGGCGTCGCGTTCGGCCTCCGCCTTCTTGACGTCGGCCTCAGCCGACATCTCTTCGGCCTTGTCCTTGGCTCGGTCAACTCCGTCCTGGATGGCGTCGGCGGTGTTCTCCGCAGCCTCAGCGATGTTCTTCTTCGCATCTTCCATGAATCCCATGGGGTCTCCTTCCATCTGCAGAGCGCGACGTGATGTCGCAATGCATGAAGGTAGCTGGTCTCTTTGCCATGTCCCAGGGGGTTGCAAGATCCGGCCCGACCGTCCATAGTTCGCGCCGGCAGTCGGGATTCCCCATCCCGAGCCCTACAGAGCCGCTAGCCCTTGACGACAGGCTGAACGGGTGTTTAGCATGTTGAACATGCGTTCAGCCCCCGACGCTTCGACCCGTGACCGGATCCGCGATGCGGCAATCGCGGCCTTCGCAGAGCGCGGCTTCGACACGGCCAGCCTGCGGGATATCGCGCAGCGCGCCGGCGTGAGCGCAGCGCTGATCGTGCACCACTTCGGATCCAAAGACGGACTGCGCGAAGAGTGCGACGCCTACGTCGTCCAGACGCTGGTCACCGACAAGGGCCGACTCGCGGGTGGCGGCGCCTCAGCGATGATGCGCGAGGCCCTCGCCGACCGCCAGCGCTACGAGCCACTTCTTGACTACATGTCCCGGATGCTGACATCCGACACCGCGGCGGCAGACGACCTCTTCGACTCCCTGACGGCCGCGACGCGCACCCTCCTCGAGCAACAGGCCGCGGCCGGGATGCTCCGCCCGCAGTCGGACATGGACGTCACGGTCACCGCGGTGACGCTCTACGGCCTCGCCCCGGTGCTCCTGCGCCGCCAGCTCGCCCGAAGCCTCGGCGAGGACGGGCTGACCGAGACGCTGCTTCGCCGGCTCACCCTGCCGCTGCTCGAGTTTTACACCCACGGTCTCTATGCCGACGACCGGCTGCTCACCGCTGCGCACGACGCGCTGGAGCGCCCGATCGGTCCACCCTCGGGCAAGGGCGAGAACGACCCGCACCAGGACCCCGACCCGCCGCTGGCCGACTGACTCTCGGCATCCATCACACACCAGCGACGAAAGGAGCAGGGTATGACCCCTGCCATTGAACTCAACGACCTGCGCAAGCAGTACGGGCGGCGCACCGCCCTCCATGGCCTGACCCTGTCTGTCACGCCCGGCACGGTGTTCGGCCTGATCGGCCCCAACGGGGCAGGAAAGACCACGACCCTCCGGATGCTGGTCGACATCATCCGGCCGACCAGCGGCACCGCCCGCGTGCTCGGAACCGATCCGCGAACCGGCGGGGCAGCCCTCCGGCGACGCATCGGGTACGTTCCCGGCGAATTTCGGATGGAGGGAAGGGCGACCGGGCGGCGCCTCCTCGACTTCTACACGAGCGTCTCGGGACCGGTCAGCCCCGGGCGCATCGACCACCTGGCCGAGCGGCTCTCGTGCGATCTCTCCCGCCCTGTCCGCACGCTCTCGAAGGGCAACAAGCAGAAGCTCGGACTCATTCAGGCCTTCATGCATGAGCCGCCACTGCTGATCCTCGACGAGCCCACGAGCGGACTCGATCCTCTGATGCAGCGCGAATTCCTCGGCCTCGTGCACGAGGCGCGGCAGAACGGCCAAACGGTTCTGCTGAGCTCCCATGTGCTCAGTGAGATCCAGCAGGCAGCCGACGAGGTCGCGGTGCTCAGCCAGGGCCGGATCGTCGCGGCGGGTGCTGTCGACGAGCTGCGGCTCGGCGCCGTGCGTCGCATCCGTGCCGTGCTGACGGATGCCGACCCCAACGCGGTCCGCGGCGTACTCGCGCCCCTGTCGACGAGCACGCCCCCCGAGGTGCGTGCGCAGGATGACCGGGTGATCGTGCACGCCACGCTCGAGGGCGAGATCGACCCGCTCGTAAAGGCACTGGCCCGCTTCCACGTGGCCGAACTGCTGATCGAGGAGCCCGACCTCGAGGAGTCGGTGCTGCGCCTCTACGGGTCCGCGAGCACCGATACCCCCACAGCGATGGGGGGCGAGTGAGATGGGCCGCCTGCTCCCCATCACAGCCCGGAGCCTCCGTGACTCCTGGCGCGGACTGCTCGCGTGGGCACTGGGCCTCACTGCTGCCCTCGCGCTCTACCTTCCGCTGTTTCCGTCGTTCGGCAGCAACGGCTCGCTCGAAGAGATCATCGCGACGCTGCCGCCAGAGCTGGTCGACGCCCTCGGCTACGACCAGATCGGCACCGGCTCGGGGTATGCGCAAGCGACCTTCTTCGGCCTGATCGGTTTCGCGCTGATCGTGATCGCGACCACCGCGTGGGGTGCGAGTGCGATCGGCGGCGCCGAAGAGAACGGCCGCCTCGAACTCGACCTGGCACACGGGATCGGCCGTGTCTCCTACGTCCTCGAGAACGCCCTGGCGATCCTTCTGAAGCTCGTCGTGTTCGGCATCGTCATCGGCGTGGTGGTCGGCATCCTCAACGGACCTGCAGAACTCGGGCTGGAGGCATCCGGAATCATCGCAGCGATTGCAGCCCTCGCGGGGCTGGGCGCACTGTCGGCCGCTGCCGCACTGCTTGCCGGCGCCATCACCGGTCGCCGGATCGCCGGGGTTGCGGCGGGCGCGGGCATAGCCGTCTACGGGTACGCACTGCAGGCAGTCGCGAACCAGTCCGAGGATCTCAGGTGGGTCGAACGGCTCTCGCCTTACTCCTGGGCCTACAGCGAGGCGCCGCTCGAGTCGGGATTCGCGTGGGGCATCGCAGCGGTCTGGGGTGTCGCGATTCTGTTCACAGGAGCTGCGGCTCTCGCCCTGCGCTCCCGCGACGTCACCGGCTGAGCGCTACCGGTACTCAGCGAGAGAACGAAGGGGCGGCTGGGCGCCGACGTGGGTCACCGCGTCGGCGCCCACCGCGCACGCCGCGGCCAGCGCAACCTCATCGGACCACCCAGCATGCACGGCGAGCGTGATCGCGGCGCTGAAGGCGTCCCCGGCACCGACAGCGTTCACGGCGTTGACCACGGGCGATGGAGCCGTCAGCACTCGCTCACCGTCGCGCCACAGCGATGCTCCGCGAGCCCCGTGGGTGACCACGACCAGGCGCGCCGCCGACACTGCCGGGAGCGCGGCGAACTCGGCGTCGTTGACGATCACGAGGTCCGCGCGTCTCAGCACCGAGGGGGGCACGTCGCGGGCAGGCGCCGCGTTGAGTGCGAAGAATCCGGGCACGGATGCCGCGAGTGCCTCGATCGCGTGCGGGGGGATCTCCAACTGCGCGAGCACCGCTTCGTCGGACGCGAACGGCCCCGCCGCCTCGACCGCGTGATTGGCACCGGCGCACACGACGATCGTGTTCTCGCCCGCCGCGTCCACCGTGATGAGCGCCGTTCCCGTCGGCTCCGCGACGACCCGGATGCCGGACGTGTCGACGCCTGCGCGGCGGAGGTTCTCGACCATGGCCCGGCCGTCGGCGTCGTCTCCGACCGCGCCGAGCATCCGCACCGCCGCACCGAGCCGAGCGGCTGCCGCCGCCTGATTCGCCCCCTTGCCGCCTGCGCCGCGGATCGGTCCGCGCCCACGCACGGTCTCGCCGGGAATCGGAAGCTCACCCACCGTGACCGAGATGTCGACGTTGATGCTTCCGACCACGCAGAGCGGGCCCAGACCTCGGGATGTCATGCCGACATTCCATCACGCACCGTGGCTCCCGGTACGACCGGCGGTTCACCGCGCGATATAACCGAAGGGGTGCGCGACGCGCCCCGGACGGCGCCGTCCGCTCACCTCATCACCCCCGGGAGCGACATGACTGCGCCTCTTGCGCTGTACCTCGACTGCGACACCGGTATCGACGACACCGTCGCCCTGGCCTACCTGTTGCGCTCACCCCTGGTGGAGCTCGTCGGGGTCGGCACGGTCAGTGGCAACACGGATGCCGCGCAAGCTGCTCGCAACACCCTCGATCTGTTGGCGGTGGCGGGCTTCCCCGACATCCCCGTGGCAGTCGGCGCGCACGACCACCTCACGCGCGCCTACGGCGGCGGCGCGCCACACGTACACGGCGACAACGGCATCGGCGGCGTCATCCTCCCCGAGTCGGGCGCCTCACCCGACCCACGCGACGCTGCTGACCTCCTGCTCGAGTTGTCCCACGCCTACGCAGGTTCGCTCCACCTCCTGACGATCGGGCCGGTGACCAACATCGCGCTCGCCCTGGAACGCGACCCGACGCTGCCGTCGCGAATTGCCGGTGTCACGACGATGGGTGGTGCAGCCCTCGTTCCCGGCAACATCACTCCCGCGGCAGAGGCGAACATCTTCAACGACCCCGAGGCTGCTGATGTTCTCACCCGGGCCGACTGGGACGTGACGTTCTTGCCCCTGGATGTGACCATGAACCATGTCCTCACCGACGGCGACCGGGGCCGCTTGCTCGCCTCAGCCGATCCGTTCGCGCGCGCGGTCGGTGAGATCCTCGACCACTACCTCGACTTCTACGTGCCGCAGTTCGGTGAGAGGCTCAGCCCCCTGCATGACCCGCTGGCGGCGATGACCGCAGCGGGGGCGCCGGGCATTGGACGAAGCCTGCGCGTTCCCGTCGTCATCGATACGACAGACGGTCCCTCGCGCGGCTCGACCGTGGTCGACATGAGGGGACAACGCCTCGGCCCCCGGGATCACGACGGTGTCCGGACCCGCGTGCTCTTCGACGGGGCCGATGCCCTCACCGAACACCTCGTGTCGACGATCCTCGGCGGCACGGCCACGCCCTAGCGGGGATGCGGAGCGCAGACCTACGGAAGCGGCTCGGCGGGAGGAGCTTCCGCGCCGCGCGTGCCGGCCGCTGCTCGGACTGATGCAGCCCGAACGGCTCCGATGCTCGCAGCGATGACCAGCGCGATTCCGACGATCTCGAGCCACGTCATGGCCTGTCCGAGCAGCAACCAGCCGGCGAGGGTCGCTGTCGCGGGGGCAAGGCTCATCAGGATCGCGAACGCGGATGCCGCCAGCCGCCGCAACGCCAACAGCTCGAGCGCGTACGGGATCGTCGAAGAGAGCACCGCGACTGCCGCGCCCAATGCGAGAAGGTCGATGCGCACGAGTGAGCCGCCTGCTGCGATCAGTCCCCAGGGCAGCGCTGCGAGCGCGCCCACGACCATGGCCAGCGCAAGTCCGTCCAGGCGCGGGAATTCACGCCCGACGCGCGCGGAGGCGAGGATGTACAGCGCCCAGCTGGATGCCGCCCCGAGCGCGAACAGGACGCCGATCGGGTCCAGTCGGTCCCACCCGCCCCCGGCCAGCGCGATGACCCCGATCAGCGCCAGCCCTGCCCACAGCCAGGCGCTGGCACGACGCGCGGCGATCACCGAGAGCACAAGCGGTCCGAGCACCTCAATGGTGACCGTGACGCCGAGGGGAAGCCGCGCGAGCGCCAGGTAGAACAGGCAGTTCATCAGCGCGAGTACCAGCCCGAAGCCGACGACCGAGCGCCAGGCTGTCGGGGTGTGACCGCGAAGGCGGGGCCGGGCGATGACCATGAGGATGACGGCCGAGAAACCGAGACGCAGGAACACGATTCCCAGGGGCCCCAGCGCGGGGAAGAGCAGAACGGCGAGGGAGGCACCGAGCTCCTGACACACCAGACCCGTGACGACCATTCCGACCGCGAACGGCGGCGAAGACAGGGCTGCCGCGCGCGGAGCGCTCACCGCGGGTCCGGGTTCACTGCTGAGGCAGCGGACAGACCGCCGCGCCGCGGATGGCTTCGGCCTGCTGTTCGGCCGTCCAGGGCAGGCCCGCCGGGGGCGCGGTCTCGCCGGCGGCTGCCGGAGCCTTGGAGGCGATCGCGGCAAGCTCCCAGGCGAGATTTGCTGCGATCCCCGCGGGAGCCGCGGAGTTGTTCAAGACGACAGCGACCGTCAGCCCCGTGTCGGGGTCGGCGTAGGCAGCCGTGAGGTAGCCGGGAATCGCGCCGTGCTGACCGATCAGCCCGCCGGCGGCGAACGCTCCGCCGTCGTAGGTGTACCAGGTCGGCGCGCCGGGGTACGCCTCACGAGGGCTGTCGAACCGCGTCTGGTCATCGCCGAGCAGGGCCCCGGTGGCAAGCGCCTGCGCGTAGCGACCGAGGTCGGCGATCGTCGAGACAGCTCCCGAATCGGCAAAGCCGATGCTCGCCGAGAGCTCCGTGATCTCGAGGGGATCAGCGCACAGGAGCTGCCCGTCCTCACCCGGCAGGGAGTTGTTGCCCTGTAGCGACGGAGCACCGGTATCACCGGCTGGCGTCGCCGGGGCGGAGCCCGGAAGCCACGTGGAATCCAGGCTGAGGGGTTCGGTGACGTATTGCTCGAACAACTCGGGGAGGGATGTCGTGGTTGCGGTCTCGAGTGCAACGCCGAGCAGGAAGTATCCGGCATCCGAGTCGACGAAAGCGGCGCCCGGACTGCTTGTTCGCTCACGGCCCATGCCGTAGGCCGCGAGCTCGAGCGGAGGCCACTGGCGGTTCGGGGTCTTGAGCCAGTCGTCCCACAGCGACGGTGCCGATGCCCCGATGCCCGACGTGCTGTCGCACAGCTGACCCAAGGTCACGTCTTCCAGTCCCGACGCGCCGCCGACATACTCCGAGACGTTGTCCTCCAGGGCAACGACCTCGCGGTCGACGAGCGCGTAGAGAACATCGCACGTCATGGCCCGCGTAACCCGGGATGCGCGGAACTCCATGTCGGAAGTGACAGCCTGCGAGCTTGTCGGAGACTGGGTTCCCACACCGGCGACCCAGGAGCCGCTCCACGGCGCCCAGACTCCCACAATGGCAGCCGACGCTCCGGTCGCGGCCATCGCCTCGGCCAGCGCGGCATCCAGTTGCGACTGGGTCTCGGCGGGGAAATCTCCCTCGACCTGAGCCGGCACGTCGATCTCGACGGTTCCGGTGGGAGCGCACCCAACGAGCATCGCCGCGAGGGCAACCGTCGCGATCCCGAGGGCGCTCCAACGCCGCCTGAGGATCGTCGCACCCATACCCAACCCCCGTTGTTCGTGCATTCAGCATTCAAACACATCAACATCACGCAATGATCACGGCCCTACGCTGGCACCATGACGTATCGCTTCGACGACACCATCCGCACCGGCGTCCTCGCCCACATGAACGGCGACCACGGTGGCGACAACCTCCTGATCGTGCGGGCGTTCGGACAGACGGATGCCGTCGGCGCGGTCATGTCCGATCTCGATGGCGACGGCGGGGTGTGGGATGCCGAGCTCGGCGACGGCACGACAGTGACCGTGGCTGTTGCGTGGCCCGGCGGCAGCATCACAGAACGGCCCCAGATCCGTGCCGAGATCGTGAAGCTCTATGACGCGGCGTGCGAGCGTCTCGGGATCGAGCCTCGTCCGCACGAGTGAGCGGCGCCGACTCTCGCACCATCGGGACTTTGGTCTTGTAAGGTTCGGCTTACCTGAAGGTACACTGGTGCGCATGACACCCGTGACCCCGTTCTCGACGGCCCTGCGCGAGCGCTCGAGCACCGCCCATTCGGGCAGTGAACACGCCGGCTTCATGAGCGATCTGATGAAGGGCGAGGGCACGCGCGAGGACTACATCGCGCTTGTCGCCCAGCACTGGTTCATGTACGACGCGATCGAGCGCGCCGCCGACGTGATGCGCAACGACCCCGTTGCGGCCCCGTTCATCAGCGACAAGCTCACCCGCATCCCCGCACTGGAGGCCGACCTCGAGTTCCTCATCGGACCGGACTGGCGCGAGCGGATCGCTCCGCTCCCGAGCACCCAGCGCTACGTCGATCGGATCAACGAGGTCGGCTCGACCTGGGCCGGCGGATTCGTCGCCCACCACTACACCCGCTACCTGGGGGACCTCTCGGGCGGGCAGTTCATCGGCAAGCTCATGGCACGGCAGTTCGGGTTTGAGACCAACGGGATCGGCTTCTACGTGTTCGACGACATCGCCGACCCCCGCGCCTTCAAGGATGTGTACCGCGAGCAACTGGATGCCGCTCCGTGGGACGCAGACGAACAGGAGCGCGTCATCGATGAAGTGCTGCGCGCCTACCAGTTCAACACCGATGTCTTCGTCGACCTTGCCGCAGCCAAAGCCTCGGGTCGTATCGCCGAGATCGCCTGAACGATCCTCAGGCGCGGGCCCGAACAGCGGCCATGAATCGCTGCACATCGGGGTCGACCTGGATGTCCCGAGGTCGCAGGGGCCTGGACAGATAGAGCCCCTCGAGCGAGGTCAGTCTGCTGAGCGCGACGTAGGTCTGGCCCGGTGCGAACGCGCCCGATCCCAGGTCGATGATGGCGCGGTCGTACGTCTTTCCCTGCGACTTGTGGATCGTCACCGCCCACGCCAGGCGCAGCGGAAACTGGGTGAACTCCGCCACGATCTCGCGCGAGATCGACCGCGTCGACGCGTTGTAGGCATAGCGGAATCTCTCCCAGACGGCCGGCTCGACATCCATCTGTTCGCCATCCACCTCCACGCGCACCGTGCCACCCGCGATACGCGTCACGGTTCCGATGGTGCCGTTGACCCACCGCGGCGGCTGGCCGAACGTCGAGACGTCGTTACGAAGGAACATGACCTGCGCACCGACCTTGAGCTGCAGTTCCGCGTCTGCGGGATAGGCGGCATCCCCGCGACCGAAATCGCCACTGATCTCGGCATGCGCCGTCTGGGTAGCGCCCGGCAGCGCATCGAGGTGTGCGCGGTTGATGCGCGTGACGATGTCGTTGCGTGTGGCGAGGGTGATGATCGGAGGTTCGTCGTCCCCACCCACCGGCGGGGTGCGGGCACCGGTGTCGTTGAGCACCTGCGCGATATCGGCGGTGACGCGGCCATGACGGACCGCTCCCAGCATCCGGCGAAACTCCGGATCGGATTGCCGATGGATCTCAGCGAGCTCGCGGATCTGGAGGGACGCACCGTACCGGCCGAGATCCAGGAGTGAGGACCCCTCCGATCCGGGAAGCGCGGCATCCGACCCGGCCCACACTCGCGCGTCGAAGAACCAGAACGACCGGTAGTGATCGCGGATGTATCGCTGCTCATCACCATGACGCGGCGGCACCGGCGCGAGCTGGTATGGGTCACCGAACATCACGATCTGCACCCCGCCGAACGGCTCGGCGCGCCGGCCGCGGGCCTGTCGCAGGGAGCGGTCGATGGCATCCATGACGTCGGCGTTGACCATCGAGATCTCGTCGATCACGAGGGTGTCGATCGCGTTCAGCAGCTTGCGGGTCGCATCAGGATGCTCGAGGTCGGCATCCGCGATCAGGCCGATCGGCAAGCGCAGCAAGGAGTGAATCGTCTGGCCCTCGACGTTGAGCGCAGCGACACCGGTGGGCGCGCAGACGGCGATCTGTTTACTCGTCCGGTAGGACAGGTGCTGCAAGAGCGTGGACTTGCCGGTCCCGGCGCGACCGGTGACGAAGACGTGGTCGCGCGTGTCTTCAATGAGCCGGAACAGCGCCTCTTGCTCTGCGGAGAGTTCGGGCGCCTGCACCGGGCCATGCTACCCAGCGCACGCCGCGGCAGGGCGTCCTCACAGCGGGTCGTTTCTAGACTGGTGCCGTGAGCACCACGGGGGAGATGGCGTCGGGCAGTGCTGCCACCGCGCCCGACTCGACGGTCACGGCGGACTCTGCGCCGCGCGCATCGCATCGCGGCCGCGGGGATGCGCGCCGCGCCGTTGCCGGCGACCTCGTGATTCTCTCGGCCATCGGCGCACTGCTCATCGCCGCATTCATCGCGGCGGGCGCGACGCTCTACGCCCAGTTCTACGGCCCATCGGCGTTCGTGGTCCGCTACGCAAACCTGCTCGCCGACGGCAATGCCACGCAGGCACTCGCCGTGCCCGGAGTCGCGGTCTCATCTGCCGACCTGGAGGCCGCCGGCCTCCCCGCGGACGCCTCCGAGGACTTCCTGCGATCGAGCGCACTCGGCGATCTCAGCGACATCCGCGTCGTCTCCGAGACGAACACCGGCGACACCATCGCGGTGACCCTCGCGTACACCGCGGGCGGCCACGAGGCGTCCACGACATTCTCGGTCAGGCAAGACGGCATGAACGGGATCTTCCCCCGGTGGGAGTTCGCGCAGAGCCCGATCGCGGTGATGGATCTCACCGTGAACGGCTCGTCACAGTTCGCGGTGAACGGCTTCAGCGTGGACAAACGGCAGGTCTCACCGGACGGAGCCGCCGCCGACCTGTCTGCGCCGATCCCCCTGCTGGTGTTCTCGCCCGGCATCTACTCGGTGACCGTCGATACTCCCACGGCCACCTCACCGGGCGTGGCAATGCTCTCGGACGTCCCGTTCACCAGTGTCCCGGTCAGCGTCACCGCAACGGCATCCGACGAGTTTGTCGCGCTCGTGCAAGAGAAAGTGGATGCCTTCCTCGACGAGTGCACACAGCAAGAGGTCCTGCAGCCCACCGCCTGCCCGTTCGGGTTCGACCTCACCGACCGCATCGTGACCCTGCCGACGTGGTCGATCGTGCAAGACCCGACCGTCTCGCTCGTCGCCGACGGCGCCGGGTGGCGCATCGCCGAGTCAGCCGCCATGGCCCACATCGAGCTTCGCTCCCGCTCGCTGTTCGACGGCAGCGTGAGCGATGTCAGCGTCGACGTCCCCTTCGTCGTCACGGGAACGATCGACATCCTCCCCGACGGCACGGCATCGATTCTGCTCGGGTGAGGCAGGGCCGCGCTCAGCGGCCGACGCGTGAGTCCCGCTCGGCGAGCTGAGCCAGCCGTGCGTTGTACTCCTCGAGTTCGGCATCCGCTGTGCGATCGGCCTGCCGGTCCTCGCGCCGTTGCGCTCGCTCGTCACTGCGGCTCCACTGGATGGCAACCGTGATCGCCAGGATGAGGGTGGGGATCTCTCCGATCGACCACGCGATGCCACCGCCGATGTACTGGTCTTCGAGCGGCGTCGCCCCCCACGTGCGGCCCATCGCACCGAACCACTCGGCGACCATCAGCCCGCTGTTCATCATGATCGCGATGCCGAAGAAGGCGTGCATCGCCATGACCCCGATCAGGATGAGCAAGCGGAATGGGTAGGGAAGGCGGTAGGGGACCGGATCGATGCCGATCAGCGACAGCACGAACAGATACCCCGTGATCAGGAAGTGGAAGATCATCCACTCATGCCCGAGGTGGTCGTACAGACTCCAGCGGAACAGGTCGGTGTAGTAGAAGAGCCAGAGCGAGAGTACGAAGTTCCCCGCGGCGAAGAACGGATTGGTGACGACCTTCGCAAACGGCGTGTGGATGGCCCAGAGGATCCACTCGCGGCCGCCGCGCGTGCCGTCATCCCGCTTGCGCACAGCTCGCAGCGCGAGCGTGACTGGAGCACCCGCGACCAGCAGCAGCGGGATGCCCATCGTCAGAGCCATGTGTCCGAACATGTGCACGCTGAACAGGTACTCCTGATAGACGTTGTGCGCACCGTTGGTGATCCACGCGAGCATGACCAGGCCCGACAGGAACAGCACCGTGCGATACAGCGGCCACCGGTCGCCGCGCGCGCGAAGGCGCCACACGCCGGCGAGATAGAAGAATGCCGCAAAGGCACACAGCAGTGCCCACAGGAGGTCGATCTCCCACGCGGCCACCCACTGCCAGGGCGTCAGCTCGGGTGGTAGCGCCGCGCCCGTAAGGAACTCGGCCGGCGTACGCAGTTCGGGCAGCGAAGTATCGACCGGCGGCGGGGTCCGCGCGAGCGCGACGGCGGCGCCGCTGGCAAGTCCCATGAACCCGATCTCGGCCAGGATCAGCCACCAGAAGAACCGGGATGCGCGGCGCTCGCGCAGTCGATCGATCAGCCGAAGCCGATACCACGCGCCGAGCAGCCCCATCGCAACGAGGGCGACGATCTTGACGGTCAGGATCGCGCCGTACGGCGAGAGCATCGCTTCCCACGTCACGACGCCGATGACACCGCGCACGTACCCGGATGCCGCAACGACGACGAAGGCGACGATCGCGACCGTCGAATAGCGGCGCAGCACCGTCGTCATCCGATCCGTCGGCAGCACCGGGCGGATGACGATCAGCAGCATCAAGCCACCGAGCCAGAGCGCTGCTCCCTCGATGTGGAGCACCGTCGCCATCACGGCGGCGTTGTGGTTGGCCTCCTCACCCGAGTGACCCTGCGTGCCCACCGGCACGAGCGCGGCGATCGCGAGGAGAGCGACGAGGAAGGTGCCCGTCCACGAGCGGACCGCGAACGTGAGAACCGTGAGCACCGCCCCGAAAATGGTGGTGAGCAGCCACGCCCGGCCGAGATCGGTGTCTGTCAGGAACCTGCCGAACTGCGAACCGAACTCGGGGCCGAGCGCCACCTGGGCGTTGAAGGCGTCGATGAACGTGAAGAACCCCGTGACGCCGGCAGCGACGGTGAACACTGCCGCCGAGACGGATGCGACATCCACAGAGACAGTGAAGGCCTTATCGCCGGCTTTGAGAGCGAACAGGGCCAGGATGAGCGATCCCAGCATCCCGGCCGCGGCGAGGTTGAAGACCAGCGTCGCTGTCGGCAGACCCCAACGAACGACGGGTCCCGCATCCGCGATCACCAGCGGCGCGGCGCCACCACCGTACGCAAGGGCGGCGACCATCACGACGACGGCGACCGTCACGAGCGTCGCCGGGCCGATCGCCCGCAGCAGGCGGGAATCCATCCCCTCAGCCTACGCGCGCGAAAGGGGAGCATCCGCGGGCGGACGCTCCCCTTTCGAGGTGAAGACGAAGGGTCTTACTTGGCGGCAGCCTTGAGCTTGGCGCCAGCCGAGACCTTGACGCGCTTGCCGGCGGGGATCTTGATCTCTTCGCCGGTCTGCGGGTTGCGGCCCGTGCGAGCGGAGGTGGCGACCTGCTCGAACGAGACCCAGCCCGGGATCGACACCTTGCTGCCCTTGGCGACGGCCTCGGCGACAGTGGTGAACAGCGCGTCGACGACGCCCGAAACGGTGGCCTGGCTCTGACCGGTTGCGCTTGCGATGCTCGCGACGAGCTCGGTCTTGGTGATGGACTTTTCAGCCATTGTGGTTGTCCTCCAAGGCGGTGAAGTCCCCGCCCTCGTGCATGGACCGAAAGCTGGTGGCTCTCGGCTGGTCTCTTGCCGACCGACCTCGAATATACCCACGAACCCCGGAATTCCGCGGATTTCCCCGCCGGAGGCATCCGTTTCGCGGCGTGTCGCGTCACGGGAGTGACGCATGTGACTGCCGTGACTTCTACGGTCAGCGGCGCTCAATCCGCGCAACCCACACGCGAGAATCCGTTTGGGCGCCGAGAATCCTCTCCGGAACCCCGAATTCGGCGCCGAATCGGATTCTCAGTGCAACCCACCGCGGGAACACGAAAGGCCCGGCATCCCTGAGGATGCCGGGCCTTGACGTCCGCGGGCTGGCTTACCAGCTCGACAGTGCCTGTTCGCGGGCTGGCTTACCAGCTCGACAGTGCTTGTTCGCGGGCTGGCTTACCAGCTCGACTTGGTCACACCGGGCAGTTCGCCACGGTGGGCCATGTCGCGGAAGCGCACACGCGAGATGCCGAACTTCGTCAGCACGCCGCGGGGGCGACCGTCGATCGCGTCACGGCTGCGCAGGCGCACCGGCGACGCGTTGCGGGGAAGCTTCTGCAGGCCGACGCGGGCGGCTTCGCGCTGCTCGTCGGTTGCGTTGGGGTCCACGAGCTGCTTCTTGAGCTCGAGGCGCTTGGCAGCGTAACGGTCGACGACCGCCTGGCGCTGCTGGTTACGGGCAATCTTGCTCTTCTTGGCCATGATCAGCGCTCCTCTCGGAATTCGACGTGCTTGCGGATGACCGGGTCGTACTTCTTCAGCACGATGCGGTCAGGGTTGTTGCGGCGGTTCTTGCGCGTCACGTAGGTGTACCCCGTGCCGGCGGTCGAGCGCAGCTTGATGATCGGACGGACGTCCTGAGCCTTCTTCGCCATTAGAGCTTCACACCCTTCGCGATGAGGTCCTTCACAACCGACTCGATGCCGCGCGCGTCGATCACCTTGATGCCCTTGGCGGACACGTTCAGGGTGACCTTACGACCGAGCGAGGGCACGTAGTAGGTCTTCTTCTGCACGTTCGGGTCGAAGCGGCGCTTCGTCCGGCGGTGCGAGTGCGAGATGTTGTGACCGAAGCCGGGAACCGCTCCAGTCACCTGGCACACTGCAGCCATGGTGATGTCTCCTTCTGTACCGTGAAGCCGGACGGCCTCACCCAAGATCCCTTGTCTGCACCCCGCACTCGACAGACCATTTCTGGCCGGATGATGAGGGAGGGGTACGAACTGCGTGCTGGAGTGCGCGCAGACAAAGAGTCAGTCTAGCACGGTAGCTCCGCGCGCCCCTCCTGCGCCCCGACCCCAGCGAAAGGCCGAGACCGTCGGGTCGCCCGGGATCCAGAACCGCCAGGGGTAGGCATCCGTGCCCGCGACTCCCGCAACGCCGACCCGCGGCCCCGTCGCCACGTGCGCCAGCGGTTCCTCGGGCAGCAGCAGCCGTGCGGTGGCGCCGGACTGCTTCGCACCGGTGACGGCATCGATGCCGTCGTGCTCCGCATGATGCAGGCCGACGGCCTGTCCGAGCCTGCCGGGTCCGCGTGCGAGGTCCCGCGCGGGCCCCGGCTCCCGCACCGCGAAGCGGCGCCGCCTTGCGATCTCAGCGCCCTCGACGATCTCGGCAGCCCGCAGCAGCACACCGCCGGCGACGCCCGCCGGTGCACACACGACGTTGACGCACGAATGGATGCCGTGACTGAGGTACACGTAGAGGTGGCCGGGCGGGCCCCACATCGTCGCATTGCGAGCGCTTCTGCCCGACCGCGCGTGGGATCCGGGATCGGGAATCTCGCCGGTTCCGACGCCGTGGTAGGCCTCGACCTCGGTGAGACGGGCGACGACCCGTTCACCGCCAGCCTCAACGATCAGGTGCGCACCGAGGAGTGTCGGGGCCACGTCAACCGGCAACGCCGAGAGGTCGGAGCGCGTTGCAGGTCGCAGACCGTCGGGAATCATCACCGCCACGACACCGACTGTCGGCACCACGAGATCGACGAGCCGGCGAGCGCGACCAGTTCGCGGGCTTGTGAGCTCTCGTCCCGTGGCAATTCGACGATGTGCGTTTCCACCGTCGCGGGGAGCGGCAGCTGGTAGGTGTCGTATGGGTTGGATGCCAGGTCGGGCGCCACGAGCATCGCCGCGTATTGACCGCTGGGCGACACGCACGTCTGCAGGACGGCGTCGGTATCCGGCGCCGAGAACACCTCCGCCGATGCACCGGCGTCATCAACGAGAACGACGGATGTCGCACCGGTCGGCAGTCCGCTATCGGCGATCGGGAACGTCGTGCGCAGGGTGCCGCCGCGCGGGAGCGGCATGACGCTGCCGATCACCGCCGGGTCGTCGCCCACATCCAGCGGTGTCTCCTCTCCGGTGAGCAGGTCGAGCACGACGAGCCCGTCGACGCGCTCGACGATCGCCTGGGCGGTTCCAGGCGCGATGCCATCGATCGCGAGCGCGAGCCCGAGAGCTGTCGGAGCCGATCCGTCGGGGGCGGTCAGCAACAGGGTCCCGTCGAAGGCGACCAGCAGCACACTGTCGGTGTCGGGCACGAACGACCATTGCGCGACGCGCTCGTCGGCCCCTGCGACGACGACCTTCGCCGGCTCGGCGGTCGGGGTATCGAGCGATGCCGTGTACAGCGCCGATTCGTCGCCGGTTCCCGTCCCGACCGTCGCCGAGGTGAACAGGTACCCGATTCGCTCACCGCGGTCGGCGATCTGCAGGTCAGCAATGTATCCCGTGCCCGGCAGGGTCAACTCGACCGGGTTCTGCCCGTCGAGGTCGGTCATGATGAGCGCACTCTCGCCGTCCTCGTCGACGAGCACGACCAGGTGATCACGGGTCGCGCGGTAGTCCTCGATGTGCGAGTGAGCGAATACCGCGACGGCGGCCTCACCGGTCAGGTCGGTGCGGAAGATGGTGTCGCCGTCGACTGTGCCGCGCTGCAGCAGGAACACCTCGCTCGGCGGAGTCTGGAACGACTCAGTGATCGTGGATGACGGACCACCCGACAATCCGGTCACCCCGTCGATTGTGACGGTGTACTCGGTGTCGGCATCCAGCGGCACCGTGAAGCGCAGGCCGATGCTGCGGCCCGAGGTGTCGATATCGAACGGCGTTGCGGGTGTCACGGTCACCGAAGCAGGATCGACGTCGGCGAGCGACTGCGAGGTCGTCACGATGAGCCGGGACCCGGATGCCGAGATCGCTGCGGCCGGGTCGACCTGCACCGTCGTCACACGCGGACCCATCAGGACAGTTGCCGCGGCACCGAGCGCTCCGACGAGCCCGATGGCTGCGGCAACCCCGACGAACCCGAGGACGAACCCGCGCAGCCGGCGCCGCGCTGCTCGCTGGCGCCGCGACGGAGCCGGCGCCTGGCGACCTCGGCCGGCGTCAGTACTCATACGGGTCCTCGGGCTCGGGCACGGCCTCCACCGACTCGGCCGCGATGTGCAGGCGCCCTGCGGAGTCCGAGCGCACCGTGCCCGTCACGGTCGCCCACTCGCCCTCGGGCGCTGCCGTGCCACCCCACGAGATGGGAACGGCTGCCAGCTGCGCGTCGATAACGCAGTGGGTGATGACAAAACGCGACAGCAAGAAGCCGGTCCCGGCGTCGCCCGGGGCGACGAAGCCGGTCAGGGTGACGGCGTCGCCGTCGAAGGATGCCGGGTCTGTCGCGGTCGCGAACACCGTTGCCCATTCCCCGACCCCGAAGGTCGCCGTATCGCCTGTCGAGGCGAGGGTGACGACATCCCGGCCGCCGAACAGGACCGGCGTGGTCGAGGTGCTCGTCGAGGCGAACTGCGGAGACAGGGACGACGGTGGTAGCGCGAGGGCACCGATCACGACGGCGCTGGCAAGCACTCCGGCGATCACCGTGCCCGCGAGGGCCACCGGATGCCGAGCGTGGGCGTGCGCGTGACCCTCTTCAGTCTCCATCGAGGCCCGGCCATGGTCGGCATCCGTGTGTCGCGCGGCCCCGGCATCCTCATGATCGTGTCCGTGGTCTTCTTCGGCGCCCAGCGGAAGCGCGAACGATGCGACCGCTCCGATCAGCACGATCACCGACATCCCGACCGCGAACCACGCCGACTCAGGGTTGATGTAGAGCGACAGTCGGCCCGTGACCGCAAGCCCGACGGTGAGGACGGCGAGCGCTGAGGCAAGTCCGACGCCGAGCCAGCGCGTTCCGAGGGAGCCGAGCCTAGGCAAGAAGGTTCACCACCGTCCCCATGGCGAAGGCCGACAGAACGACGACTACGACGATCCCGACGAGGGTGCGGGTCGTGAAGGTCGTGCGCAGCAGGGCGAGCATCTTCACATCGACGAGAGGCCCGACCAGGAGGAAGGCGACGATCGAACCGGGAGTGAAGGTCGAGGCGAACGAGAGCGCAAAGAACGAGTCGACGTTGGAGCAGATCGAGACGACCATCGCGAGAGCGATCATGGCGACGATCGACAGTGCGGGGTTGGACCCGATCGCCAGCAACACGTCCCGCGGGATGAGCACCTGCACCGCTCCGGCGATGGCGGACCCGATGATGAGCGCGGGCATGACGGCGCGCAGTTCGATGACCAGCTGGGCGAGGCTTCGGCGTCCCTTGCCGCCGGGCTCGTGCGTGACCAGTTCGCACGTGTCGCGGAACCGGTCGGTCAGCAAGGCGTCGGGGCTCGGATGCCGACTGTAGAGCCAGCCGAGCAGGTTGGCGATCAGGAACCCTCCCACCAGGCGCGCCACCAGGATGCCGTCGCTGAAGCCGAAAGCCTGATGAGTCGTGATGATCACGATCGGGTTCACGATCGGCGCCGCGATGAGGAAGGTCAATGTCTCAGGCACCGTGAACCCGCGCATCAGCAGGCCGCGTGCGAACGGGACGTTGCCGCACTCGCATACCGGGATGAACATGCCGAGGAGGGAGAGCACGCCGCGCCGCAGCCACGGCGTGCGCGGCATCCATCGCTCGAGAACCCCTGGCGGGATCCAGACCTGCACGACGATCGAGAGCACCACACCGAGCACCACGAACGGCAGTGACTCGATCAGGACGCTGATCGCGAGGGTCAGACCGTCCTGCGCTCGCGTCGACAGGGGTGAGGTGAACAGCGACGGAGACAGAAGGTCGATCGCGACCAGGATCGCGATGAAGAGGATGCCGATTCCGACGCCGACCGCTGCCCGGGCACCCGGGCTCGCGCCCCCCGCGCGCGCGCGATCGGTCACCGGCGCGTCAGCGCGCACGGTTCCCATCGCCGGATGCCGCGCGGGCGCGCGCCGTGCATTCGGGGCAGCGCCCGAAGATGTCGACGACATGCTCGGCATCCGTGTAGCCGTGCTGTTCGGCGACCGACCGCGCCCACTGCTCGACGGGGGTCGCTGCGATCTCCACTGTCGCCCCGCACGAGCGACAGATCAGGTGGTGGTGGTGCCCCGAGGTTGCACATGCACGGTAGAGGCTTTCGCCGTCGGGGCCGTGCAGCGTGTCGGCTGCGCCCTCGTCGGCGAGACTCGCCAGAGCGCGGTAAACGGTCGCCAGGCCGATCCCGGTGTCTTCGTCGCGAAGGACTGCATGAAGCGACTGGGCACTGATGAAGCCGGGGGCGTCGCCCAGCGCCGTGCGCACGCGTTCGCGTTGCCAGGTATTGCGTTGCGCCATGGCCGGGAGTCTATCGACCCAGGTTCGGCGCGGGCTGGGAGTAGGTGCGAGTCCTCACGCGATCCGCTCCCGTGTCACCCGACCGCGGCGTCCCCCGACCAGGCGGCAGACGAGGTAGATGAGGAAGGAGATGGTCGTGATGTAGGGGCTCACCGGGAGCGTGCCGGCAATGGCCAACAGGATGCCGCCCACTGCCGAGACGAATCCGAACCCTGCCGCCAGCAGCGGAACACTCCACGGACCGGAGGCGATCCGCATGGCCGCGGCGGCGGGGGTCACCAGCAACGCCATGACCAGCAGCGCACCGATGATGTGGATCGCCACGGCGACGATCAGCCCGAGCAGCAGCATGAACCCGAGCGAGACGGCCGTGACCGGCACACCGCGCGCTGCCGCGGACTGCGGGTCGAGGGAGTCGAAGCGCAGGGGGCGCCAGATGAAGAGCAGTCCGAGAAGAACCAGGATGCTGATCGCGATCAACCACCCGAGCTGGGCGTTCTGCACCGAGACGATCTGCCCCGTCAGCAGGCTGAAGCGGTTGGCGCTGCGCCCGCTGTAGAGCGACAGAAACAGGATGCCCAGGCCCAGGCCGAACGGCATGAGCACGCCGATGAACGAGTTGCGGTCGCGGGCGCGGGCGCCGAGCCATCCGATGAGGCCGGCGGCGATGAGCGAGCCCACGATCGACCCGGTCACGACATCCCAGCCGATCAGGAGCGCGAACGCGGCGCCCGCGAACGAGAGCTCGCTGATGCCGTGGACGGCGAAAGCCATGTCGCGCTGCATCACGAAGACGCCGACGAGGCCTCCGACCAGGCCCAGCACGGCGCCTGCGATGACCGAGTTCGAGACCAACGCGAGGATCGCACCGTAGTCGGCCACCCCCCCGAACATGGCGTCACCGATGTCAGACCAGTTCATGCGTGCACCCCACCGAGTTCGTCGCCGTCGTGGTGGTGATGGTGTGAGACCTCGGCATCCGGCGCGCCGACGACGACGAGCCGGTCGCCGGCGCGCAGCACAGCGACGGGAGCGCCGTAGAGGTCGCTGAGAACGCTCGTCTGCAAGACCTCGTCGGGCTTTCCGAGCGTGAACCGGCCCCCGGCGATGTAGAGGATGCGATCCACGACGTCGAGGACGGGGTTGATGTCATGCGTGACGAAGAGCACGCCGGTGCCGCGCTCGCGCCGGTGCCGATCGATGAGCGCCACGATCGCCTGTTGGTTGGCAAGGTCGAGGCTCGTCAGCGGCTCATCGCACAGCAGCAGGCCGGGGTCGTCGGCGATCGCCTGCCCGATGCGCAGCCGCTGCTGCTCGCCCCCGGACAGTTCACCGACGGGCCGGTCGGCGAACCCTTCGGCACCGACGTCTGCCACCAACGCGTCGACCCGGTCGCGCTCACGCCGGCGCGGGAGGCTGAAGCCGAACTTGTGGCCGGTGACACCGAGGGTCACGAGGTCCCGACCCCGTAGCGCGGTTTCGGGCGGAAGGGGGCGCTGCTGGGGCACATAACCGATGTGCCGGTTGCCCCGGCGCTCGACCCGGCGGCCGGCGGTCTCGATGGTCCCGGCGCTCAGGTGCTCAAGGCCCAGGATGGCGCGCAGCAGCGTCGTCTTGCCAGAGCCGCTGGGCCCGAGGACCGCGATGAACTCGCCGGGTTCGACGTCGAGGTCGAGCCCGGCCCACAGTTCCCGCTCGCCACGGCGCAGCGCCGCTCCGCGGATGCGGAGCGGCGGCTGGGCGTCCGAGGTCGCGCTGGAGCTCACGCGCCGAGCGCGTCCGCGAGCTCCGCGATGTTCTGCTGCATCCACGAGATGTAAGTCTGGCCCTCCGGAAGGGTCTCCGTGAACTCCAGAACCGGGATTGCCTGCGCGGTTGCGGTATCGATGATCTGCGTGGTCTCTGCTCCACCAGTCTGCGCGTTCGCGATGACGACCTTGACAGAGCCGTCTTCCACGATGCCCAGCGCCTCGAGCAGAGTTGCGGGGGGCACGTCCTGCCCCTCCTCGACGGCCTCACTGAAGGCCTCGGGGGTGAGGTTCTCGAGCCCTGCCGCCACGATCAGGTAGACGGGAACGGGCTCGGTGACGAACACCCCTTCGCCCGCGTGGGCTGCCGAGATCTCGTCGAGGGATGCCTCCAGTCCGGCGATCTGGTCGATGAAGGCTGCGGCGTTGGTCTCGAAGAGGTCAGCGTTGTCGGGGTCGAGCGTCGAGAGCTCATCGGCAATGGCTTCGGCGAGGTGCTCCATCGTGTGCGGGTCGTACCAGACGTGCTCGTTGAATCCCTCGATGTGCGCGTGGTCGTGACCGTCCTCATCGGCGTGAGCGTCTTCGGTTTCCGCTGCGCCGTCCTCACCCGGGTAGTCGTGGTTGAACGTGGCAGCAGTAATGACCGGGGCAGTCGTGCCACTCGCCTCGATCATCGCGTCCATGAAGCCGTCGTAGCCGCCGCCGTTCTCGATGATGAGGTCGGCTTCCGAGACCGTGAGCTGGTCTTGGGCTGTCGGCTCGAACTCGTGCGGGTCCTGAGCAGCTGAGGCGATGATCGAGGTGACCGTGACCGCGTCACCGCCGATCTCCTCGGCGATCTGGCCGTAGACGTTGGTTGACGCGACGACGCTCAGCGTGGCGGCATCCGGGACCGAGGTCTCCGATGTTCCGCCCGTACCGGCGCAGGCCGTGAGGGTGAGGGCGGATGCCGCGCCGAGCGCGAGCAGGGTGGAAAGTCGTCGGGTCGTCATATCGACAACGATAACGGAGGTGAGAATCATTATCAAAACGAGAAGACGCCGACCACATGCCTGACGGCGCGGCCCGAGCCGTCAGTCGAGCAGGAGTGCGGGCTCCTCGAGGATCGACGCGACATCGGCGATGAAGCGGCTCATCCCGTCGCCGTCGATGACCCGGTGATCGAACGAGCCCGAGACGGTGGTGACATAGCGCGGACGCACCTCACCGTCCACGACCCAGGGCTTTTGCCGGATCGTGCCCATCGCGACGATGCCCGACTCACCGGGATTGATGATCGGGGTTCCGGCATCCATCCCGAACACCCCGATGTTCGTGATCGTGATCGTGCCGCCCTGCTGGTCAGCGGGGGTGGTCTTGCCCTCGCGCGCCGTGAGCGTGAGCTTCTCAAGCGCCCGGGCGAGCTCGCGCATGTTGAGGTCTTGCGCATCCTTGATGTTGGGAACCAGAAGCCCGCGCGGGGTTGCCGCAGCGATCCCGAGGTTGACGTAGTGCCGCACGCTGATCTGGGCTCCGCCGTCGGCATCGCCGTCAACCCAGGCAGCGTTGACCATCGGCGTTCGGCGCACCGCCCAGATGACGGCGCGCGCCATGATCAGCAGCGGAGAGACCTTGACATCGGCGAAGTCGGGGGAGGCTTTCAGCCGCTTGACGAGCTCCATCGTGCGCGTCGCGTCGACATCCGTCCACACCGACACGTGCGGCGCGGAGTACGCGGACTGCACCATCGCCGTCGACGTAGCCTTGCGCACACCCTTGACCGGGATCGACTCGACCCGGCCCGCCGCCTGTGCGAAGGGAGATGCCACCCCGTTCGGGGCGGGGGGCGCGGATGCCGCTGCCGGCGCAACGGCGATCGTCTCCTCGCGCACCTCGGGCCAGTCGGGAGTCTCGATGTTGCGGAAGACGCTGGCCTGCGAGGCGTGTTTCACCACGTCCTCACGGGTGACTTCGCCGGCCTCGCCCGACGGCGTCACGGCGGCAAGATCGACACCGAGATCGCGCGCGAGCTTGCGGATCGGCGGCTTGGCGATGACCCCGACGGATGCCGTCACCGGCCGCTCGGCCGGCTTGCGGCGTCGCGACGTAACGTGCCCTCCGGTCCCGTATCCGACGAGCACGGCGCCGCCGCCCTCGGCCCCGTCTGCTTCCGCTGTCACAGAGTGCGACTCGCCGGCGCCGGAACCGTCAGTTTGCGACAGCGGAGCATCGGCGGAGGCGGCCTCGATCGTGACGATCGGGGTACCGACGGCGACGGTCACGCCCTCCTCGACCAGCGTCTGACCCACCGTGCCGGCGAACGGCGAGGGCAGCTCGACAAGGGATTTCGCGGTCTCGATCTCGACGAGCACGTCGTTGACCTGGACGGAATCGCCGGCGGCGACCTTCCAGGTGACGATCTCGGCCTCGGTCAGGCCCTCCCCCACATCGGGGAGAACGAAGGTCTGCGTGCTCATCTCGGTCCTTTCGCGGCGCTCAGTAGGCGAGGGCGCGGTCGACGGCTTCGAGGATGCGGTCGGCATCCGGCAGGTACGTGCCCTCGAGCTTGGCGGGCGGGAACGGGGTGTCGAACGCCGACACCCGCAGCACGGGAGCCTCGAGCGAAAAGAACGCGCGCTCGGTCACGGTAGCGGCGATCTCGCTGCCGAGGCTCGTGAAGCCCGGGGCCTCCTGCGCGTAGACCATGCGGCCCGTGCGCCGGACCGAATCGAGGATGGGCCCATAGTCCACCGGCGAGAGCGAACGGAGGTCGACGACCTCGCAGCTGGTCCCCTCGGACTCGGCAAGCGCCGCAGCCTGCAGCAGGGTGCCGACCATCGCGCCGTGGCCGACGAGGGTCACGTCGGTGCCGCGGCGAACGACGCGAGAGGCGTGGAGCGGGAGCGCCGGAGCGGTCGTATCGACCTCCCCCTTCTGCCAGTACGCGCTCTTGGGCTCGAGGAAGATCACCGGATCATTCGACGCGATCGCTTCCTGGATCATCCAGTACGCATCTCCCGCGGTCGCGGGGCTGACCACTCGCAGGCCCGGCGTGTGCGTGAAGTAGGCCTCGGGGCTCTCCTGGTGGTGCTCGATCGCGCCGATGTGACCGCCGTAGGGGATGCGGATGACGACAGGCATCGGCACCGCACCCTCAAGGCGGTTGGTCATCTTGGCCAGCTGCGAGGTGATCTGATCGAACGCGGGGAAGACGAACCCGTCGAACTGGATCTCACAGACCGGTCGGAATCCGGCCATCGCCAACCCGATTGCGGTGCCAACGATGCCGGACTCGGCCAGCGGCGTATCGAGCACGCGGCGCTCTCCGAACTCGGCCTGCAGGCCCTCGGTCACGCGGAAGACACCGCCGAGCCTGCCGATGTCTTCGCCCATGAGCAGGACGCGGTCATTCGTGGCCAGAGCCTGTCGCATGCCGGCGTTGAGCGCTCGCCCGAGGGGCATGGGCCCGGATGCCGGAGCTGCCGTCGCAGCGGGCTTCTGGTCCGTGGAGGTCGAGACAGTGGTCATCGGGTGCCTCCCTCGAAGGATGCCTCGTAATCGGCGAGCCAGCGACGCTGCTCGTCCATGAGCGGGTGCGGATCGCTGTAGACGTGCGCGAACATCGAGTCGCGCTCGAGCCCGCCGAGCTCGTTCGTGCGGACGCGCAGATCGTCGGCAGCCGCGGCGGCCTCGGCATCCACCTCGTCGAAGAGGGTGAAGGGGGCGCCGCGATTCTCAAGGAAGGCCCGCATGCGTACGATCGGGTCCCGCTGTGCCCACGACTGCTCCTCTTCGGAGGTGCGGTACTTGGTGGGGTCGTCGCTCGTGGTGTGAGCCCCGACCCGGTAGGTCATCGCCTCGATCGCACGGGGCCCCTCGCCGCTGCGCGCCTCGTCGAGCGCGCGCCGGGTGACGGCGTAGCTGGCCAGCACGTCGTTGCCGTCAATGCGGATGCTCGGCATTCCGTAGCCCTCGCCGCGCCGCACGAGCGGCGTGCGGGACTGGGTTGCCACCGGCACCGAGATGGCCCAGTGGTTGTTCTGCAGGAAGAAGACTTCGGGTGTGCGGTAGCTGGCCGCGAAGACCATCGCCTCGTGCACATCGCCCTGGCTGGAGGCGCCGTCACCGTAGTAGACGATGACGGCCTCGTCGCGGTCCAGGTCTCCCGTGCCGCAGCGTCCATCGAAGACCAGACCCATGCCGTAGCCGGTAGCGTGCAGCGTCTGGGCGCCGAGAACGAGCGTGTAGATGTGCGTGTTGCCGTTGGCCGGATCTGTCGGGTCCCATCCGCCGTGCGAGAGACCGCGCATCAGCTTGATGATCCCGATCGGGTCGACACCACGGATGCGGGTGACGACGTGCTCGCGGTAGGAGGGGAAGAGGTGATCCTGCGGACGTGCCGCGCGAGCCGAGCCGACCTGCGCCGCCTCTTGCCCGAGGCTCGGTGGCCACAAGGCAAGCTGGCCTTGGCGCTGGAGGTTCGTCGCCTGCCGGTCGATCGCGCGGATCACGACCATGTCGCGGTACAGCATCTCGAGGTCGGAGTCGGCGAGCCCGTTCACGAGATCGAGGTAGGGCTCCGCTGCCGGATTGGGCGCGAGGGAGCCGTCAGCGGCGAGGATGCGGACGAGCTCAGGTTCTTCTGGCTGGGTCACGGTCCCTACGCTACCCGCGCGCGGGGTGCCCTTCCGGGAGGTCCTCTACAACGGAACCCGCGATCCGTAGCACTCTGTCCACAGACTCATGCTCTCCGACGGATATGCGTATGCCCTCGCCCGCGAACGGTCGGGCGACGATTCCGCCGTCGTGGAAGGCATTCGCAACAGCAAGCGTGTCGGGTCCGGTGGCGAGCCACACGAAGTTTCCTTGGGCTTCCGGCACGCGCCATCCTTGCTCGCGCAGACCGGCCGCGAGCGCGTCGCGGCGCTCGGTGATCTCGGCGACGCGCCCCAGCAACTCGGCGCGCGCGTCAAGGCTCGCGAGGGCGGCCTCTTCGGCGTGGGCGGTGACAGAGAGCGGGATGGCGGTGCTGCGCGCGGCATCCAGCACCCGCGGATGACCAATCCCGTAGCCCACGCGAAGTCCTGCGAGGCCGTACGCCTTGGAGAAGGTCCGAAGCACGACGATATTCGGATGCCCGGCCTGCAGCACGCGGACTCCATCGACCGCCTCCGGGGCGGTCACGAACTCCGCGTACGCCTCGTCGAGCACGATGAGCACGTCACCCGGCACGCGGGTGACGAAGTCGTCGAAGGCGGACTGCGTGACCACGGGCCCGGTCGGATTGTTGGGACTGCACACCAGGATCATGCGGGTGCGGTCGGTGACGGCATCCGCCATCGCTGCCAGATCGTGGCACGCGTCGGAGGTGAGGGGAACACGCACGGATGTCGCGCCCGACACCTCAACCAGGGACGGGTACGCCTCGAACGACCGCCATGCGTAGACCACCTCGTCGCCGGGGCCCGCTGTCGCGGAGATGAGTTGTGCGATGAGCGAGACGCTTCCGGCGCCGATGTGCACGGCGTCGGGGCTCACGCCGTATTCGGCGGCGAGTCGGTCGCGCAGCCGCGCCGCGCTCGCGTCGGGGTAGCGGTTGACCGCGGTCACCGCGCGGATCGCGTCGATGACGCCGGGAAGCGGGTCGTAGGGGTTCTCGTTGCTCGAGAGCTTGAATGCGTCGGGAGCCGCCTGCCGACCCTGCTTGTAGGGCGGCAGGGCCGCGATCGCGGGGCGTACGCGAACGGGGATCGGGTCGGGGTCGGTCACCCTATGAGTTTAGGACCGGGGCGATCTGAGGACCGCGGCGAGGGTACGACCGGACTGTACCGGTCTGCACCCTCGTGAAAGACTGCCGACATGAGCTTTCTCGTCCGCATCGTCGTGAATGCCTTCTCGATCTGGATCGTCACCCTGATTCCCGCGCTCGGGGTGACCGTGATTCCGTTCGCACCGGGTGAGACGCTGCAGCTCGTGCTGACGCTGCTGCTCGTGGCGCTCATCTTCGCGCTCGTGAACACGATCATCGGCACGGTGATCAAGGTGCTCGCATTCCCGATCTACATCCTGACGCTCGGGCTCATCTCCCTCGTGATCAACGGCTTCCTGCTGTGGCTGACTGCCTGGTTCACCCAGTGGTGGAACTGGGGCCTCCGGGTCGAGGACTTCTGGTGGGGCGTGGTCGCTGCGCTTCTGATCTCGATCATCAACTGGTTCGTCGGCATCCTCCTTCGGCCTCGCCGCAACAACGACTGACCGCTGACGGTTAGCCGCTGCCGCGATCGGCGGCATACTCGGTGACCTCGACGCGCTCGGCGGAACCGAGCGTGCTCCACAGATCTCGCAGTGCTGCGGCGCGCGGGTCGCTCGAAGCATCCACCATCGCGGCAGTTTCGCCATAGCGCTCGATGCCGTGCGCGGCCAGGGTGAGGTCCTGCACACCCCCGCCCGGGTCGGCCACCCGCTCAGCGACAAAGCTGCCCGGTGCGCCCACCGTCTCGGCGTGACCGCCGCCGGCGAGTCCCGCGACGGGATCGTCGGTGTGACGGATGCCGACACTGAGCACGCCGTCGGGGACTGCAGCTTCGACGGGTGAGCCGTACGTGATCAGGGTCTGCACGTCGTAGGTGCCTTCGAGCGCAAGAGCCGAAGCGAGCATCGCTCCCTGCGAGTGCCCGAACACGTGAACCGGCTCACCCGGATCGACTCCCGCCTCACGGAGGGCGAGTTCGACAGACTCGAGGGACGCCGAACGCTCACCCCGGTACAGCTCGAGGTTCGACCGCATATCGAACGGGTCGCCCGAACCGCCCGAGACGGCCTGCGTGCCGGCGATATAGACCGCTGCCTGCGACCCGCCGCCGGGCATCGCGTAGCGCTCGACGCGGATCCGGGCTTCAGCGGCCCCGGGCACGCGGCGGGCGGCATCCGCCAAGCCCGTCACGGGCCCAGATACTGCCGCCGGGGCTACCGCGCGCACGACGGTCGGTGCGGGTGGCACGGAAGTCGCCGGGCCACCTGGCACAGGGTGCCGCGTCCCACCGCGGTGCCCTGTGCCAGGGGTCGGTGTCCCGGTAGCTGCCGCATCCGCCGCCGGAGGGCCCGTCGATCCTGGTGGCCGCGACATTCGACCGAGTCCTGCGAGCGCGACACCGCTCCAGAGCATGCCGGCACCCACAGCGAGGGGAAGTGCCATGCCGGGAATCCACCACGTGGCAGCGGCCACCTGGCGGGCCATCTCGATCGGTCCATCCCCCCGCCAGTCATACACCGCGGTATCGGCGGCACGCGCAGCAGCCGGATGGTCCTGCTGCAGGACCGCCATCCGGGATTCGATAGCTCTCGCCGCGTCGGTGTCACCAGCAGCCGTCGCAGCTGCCTGCTGCACCCGCAGTTCGATGAGCTCATACGCCGCAGCAAGCCCGTCGAGCGCTGCAGCGAGCACGGCCGGCTGCTCCGCAACCCGCTCCGCACCGCTCGCCAGCCACCGTGCCTCGAGATCAACGCCGAACCCGGACGCGGTTGCCTCGGCATCCGTCGCCACCCAGCGCGCCCGGTCCGCGAACTCGCCCAGACGGATGCCGAACTCCCGCAGCCGCCAGGCCACCGCTCGCAGCTGCTCGGTGTCCACAGCGATCGCACCGCCGCTGCGGATCTCGAGATCGCTCACGCCCCAGCTCCAGCCAGACCGAAGCCGTGGTACCCACCCACGACGGGCCACGGAGATTGCGCGCGGACATCGGCGCGCAGATCGAGGGCGCGCTCTCGCAGCCCGCGCAACGCGGCAACGAGGTTCGCCATCTCGATCTGGAACTCCGCGACTGCCGGTGTCTCCCACCCGCCGACCCGCGCGATCGCCTCCGCGTCGGCAGCGAGGTCGTCAGCCCACGATGCGAGTGCCGCGAGCTGTGCCTGCACGACGCCTGCCGCCGGTGATGCCCACAGCTCATCCATTCCTCCACGGTCCCCGACCCTCGGGGCGCGGGAGGCGGCATCCGTGACGTATTGTCGACGGTTCGGCCTCCCGCGAAACCGGGGAGGAGGCGACGAACTGATGCGCTCGCCGGGCAGGAGGGGTATGAATGAACGCATGACCGCGAACGCCGTCGAGCCGTTTCGCGTCGTCTTCGTCTGCACCGGCAATATCTGCCGGTCCCCGATGGCCGAGGTCGTGTTCCGTGCCCTCGCCGACAGTGCGGGCGTCGGCGACCGTGTGCTCTCCACCAGCGCCGGCACTGGCGACTGGCATGTCGGCGAGCGCGCCGACGAACGCACGATCGAGGCGCTCGCCCGGCGCGGGTACGACGGCGCACGCCATCGGGCCCGCCAGTTCGGCAGAGCCGACTTCGACCGCAGCGACCTCGTGCTTGCGCTCGATCGCAGCCACGAGCGGATCCTGCGGGGCTGGTCGCACTCTGACACGGATGCCGACAAGATCGCCCTGCTGATGTCGTTCGATGCCTCAGCCCAGACACTGGACGTGCCCGACCCGTACTACGCCGACGAGGCGATGTTCGACGAGGTGCTCGGTATGATCGAGAGCGCCAGCCGCGCACTCTTCCGCCAGCTGGAGCCGGCGCTTCGCCCCGCGCCCTGAGGCGATCATCGCCCGGCGTAACGGGAGCCCGGACCGCAGATCCGACAGGAGTACCGTGACCTCCCTGCCCCGTGAGCACGACGCCATCTCATTTGGCGAGCAGCCGCTGAGTCCGTTGGACGGCCGGTACCGCGTCGCGGTAGCGCCCCTGAGCGAGTACCTCTCGGAGGCTGGCCTCAACCGCGCCCGCGTCGAGGTGGAGGTCGAGTGGCTGATCGCCCTCACCGACCGGTCGCTCTTCGGGACGGCACCACTCGAGGAGGCCCAGAAGGAGCGCCTGCGTGCGCTGTACCGCGGCTTCGGGGCCGACGAAATCGCCTGGCTCGCCGAGAAAGAGGCAGTTACCCGCCACGACGTGAAGGCCGTCGAGTACCTGGTGCGCGACCGCCTTGCCGAACTCGGGCTCGAGCACATCGCCGAACTCACGCACTTCGCCTGCACGAGCGAAGACATCAACTCGGCCTCCTACGCCCTCACGGTGCAGCGCGCCGTCACCCAGGTCTGGCTGCCCCGACTCCGCGTCGTGATCGACCGGCTCGCCGCCCTCGCCCACCAGCACCGGGACGCCCCGATGCTCTCACGCACCCACGGGCAGCCGGCGACCCCCACCACGATGGGCAAGGAACTTGCCGTCTTCGTATGGCGGCTCGAGCGGGTCGAGCGGCAGATCGCGGCATCCGAGTTCCTCGCGAAATTCTCGGGCGCCACGGGAACCTGGTCAGCCCACCTCGCCGCAGAGCCCGACACCGACTGGCCTGCTCTCTCGCGGGAGTTCATCGAGTCGCTCGGGATCGGGTTCAACGTGCTTACGACCCAGATCGAGTCACACGACTGGCAGGTCGAGCTCTACGACCGGATCCGGCACGCGGGCGGCATCCTGCACAACCTCGCGACCGACGTGTGGACGTATATCTCGCTGGGGTACTTCTCGCAGATCCCCGTTGCGGGAGCCACGGGCTCGTCGACAATGCCGCACAAGATCAACCCGATCCGCTTCGAGAACGCCGAAGCGAACCTCGAAATCTCGGGTGGGCTGCTGGCCACCCTTGCGCAGACACTCGTGACCTCGCGCCTGCAGCGGGATCTCACCGACTCGACGACGCAGCGCAACATCGGCGTCGCCCTGGGCCACTCCCTTCTCGCGCTCGACAACCTCGCCCGGGGGCTCACCGAGATCTCGCTCGCGCAAGCCGCGCTGGATGCCGACCTCGACGGCAACTGGGAGGTGCTGGCCGAGGCGATCCAGACCGTGGTGCGCGCCGAGATCGTCGCGGGACGCTCGCAGATCAGCGACCCCTATGCGCTGCTGAAGGACCTCACCCGGGGGCGCCGGGTCGGAGCTGCCGAACTCGCGGAATTCGTGCGGGGTCTCGACATCGGAGATGCCGCGAAGGAGCGCCTACTCGCACTCACCCCCGCGACGTACACGGGTCTCGCCTCGGACCTCGTCTCCGAGATCGACTGAGCCCCGACCGCGCGTTAGGCGGTTGGTGCTGTCGATCCGCCGGCCTCGCGGTCATCGGGCGTGCTCGCCGATGCGGCGTCGCCGTCGGGCTCCTCGTCCAGCAGCACGGGCCGATCGATGGTCTTGGTCACCTGCGCGGGGTCGATCGCCAGCAGCAGGAGTGCGAGCGCGACGAGGGTGACCACGAAGGTCACTCCGGCGACGATGAGCGCAACGACCAGAGCGTTCTGCACGTCTTCCGCGGGGATCTGCTGGAAGAACCCCATCGACACGAGCGTCACGATTCCCGCGAACAGGGCAGCCGCGAAAGCGAGACCGAGGAGCTGGACGGGGCGCATGATCTCCCGGCGCGTGGGCTTGTCGGTCATGGCTTCCTCTCCGCCGGTGCCTCGGCGATGGGCTCGATAGCCTCGGCATCCGTCTGGCGCGGCGAGAACGCGGCGATACCGAGGTAGACGGCGACGATCGCCGCGTAGCCCCCGAAAATGCCGACGGCGATCGTGATACCGGTCAGCGTGAAGGTCTGTCCCGCTTCTTCGATCGTGTAGGTCAGGGCGTACTGCACCGGAACGGCCAAGAGGCCGATGCCGAGCAGGATGCCGAGGGCGCCGATCGTGATGGCATCGCGGCCCTGCGAACGCGGCAGGTGCATCATCCGTCGGGCCCGGATTCCCGCGACCAGCTCGACGATGCCGCTGAGCACGGCCCAGGCGATCACGGCGACGAAGAACATCGTGTCGGTGCGAAGCCCCGGCATCCCGGTTGCCATTCCCGCGAGGAGGGCGAGAATTCCCAGCAGCACCGCTGCCCACCGGTCGCCCTTCGGAAAAATCAGCCACACCGCGGCGAACCACATCAGACCCGTCGCAATGGCGAAGCCGCTGAACACGGCGAGGCCGACGGCCGCCGAGTGATCGGGCGAGAACGTGATCATCACAGCCGCCAGCGCGGCGAAGAAGGCTCGCGCCAGCTGAAGATGCCTCACCTCGAGGGTGCGGAGGGGTGCAGCGCTGGTCACAACACTCAAGTCTATTCGTCGATGCGGGCCTTCTCGGCGGGCCTGAGCTTCGCGGTCACACCCGCGGCCCGCACCGACAGCGGCGCAGAGTCACCAGAGGGGGTGGATCGCCTCTCGCAGGTGACGGTCATAAACGGCGTGAACTGCCGCGTCGAACGGGTCGAGGTCGAAGGAACCGGGTTCGAGCAGTGCCCCCGCAGCGGCGTTGGCCTCGGCCTGCTGGGGCGTTCGTGCGCCCGGGATCACAGAGGTGACACCCGGTTGCGCGGCGATCCAGGCCAGGCTCGCGGCCGGCAGCGAGACGCCGTCGGGCAGCGTTGTAGCCAGCTCGGATGCCGCGGCGATCCCGGCCTCGAAGTCGACGCCCGAGAAGGTCTCGCCACGATCGAAGGCCTCGCCGTGACGGTTGTACGAGCGGTGGTCATCGCTCGCGAACGTCGTGGCTGTCGTGTACTTGCCCGAGAGCAGGCCGGATGCCAGCGGCACCCGCGCGAAGATCGCGACCTCTGCCGCGGCGGCCGCCGGAAGCACCTCGTCGAGGGGCTTCAGGCGGAAGGGATTGACGATGATCTGCACGTTGGTCACGCCCGGGCGCGCAATGGCGGCGAGCGCTTGCTCGCACGTCTCCACCGAGACGCCGTACGCCCCGATGAGACCGTCTTCGACGAGCCGGTCAAGCGCATCGAAGAGGTCGTCGGCGGCAATGACCTCGGTCGGTGGGCAGTGCAGCTGCACCAGGTCGAGCGTTTCGACACCGAGGTTCTCGCGGGAACGCTCCGTCCAGCCCCGGAACGCTTCTTCGGTGTAGTTCTCGCGCACCTGGTCGACGCGGCGGCCCATCTTCGTCGCGACGGTGATGCCGTGATCGGGTCGCTCGGCGAGGAACCGTCCGATCAGCTTCTCCGACCTGCCATCGCCGTACACATCCGCCGTGTCGAAGAGGGTCACGCCGGCATCGGCGGATGCCGCGAGCACCGCCAGCGCGTCGTTCTCGTCGACCGCGCCCCAGTCCGCTCCGAGCTGCCACGTACCGAGGCCGATCGCTGAGACGAGACGGCCGGTTCTTCCGAGGGGGCGCTGCTGCATGCATCCATGCTGCCATCGACCGCCGACGCTCGGGCCCCGGAGCCCTCCGCGGAAGGCTCTAGGGTATGGCCATGCCCGTCACCTACCACCGCGCCGCCGCTGCTGAGATCGCGCCCGAGACGCTGTACCGGATGCTGTGGCTTCGCCTTCGCGTGTTCGTTGTCGAGCAGCGCGCGGCCTACCCGGAGCTCGACGGCCGCGACATCGAGCCGGGCGCAGAGCTCATGTGGGCGGCCGACGGCGACGAGGTGCTGTCAACACTGCGGATTCTGCGCGACCCGGCGCAGATGCGTATCGGACGCGTGGCAACGGATGCCGCAGCCCGCGGGCGCGGGATCGCGGCAGAGCTCATGCGTCGCGCCGTCGCCCGATGCGAAGAGCGGGCACCCGGCCTCCCGATCGTGCTCGACGCGCAATCCCAGCTCGCCGACTGGTACGGCCGCTTCGGGTTCGAGATCTCGGGCCCGCCGTTCTCGGAGGACGACATCCCGCACGTTCCGATGCGCCGCCCGAGCGCAACCACCTAACCGCCGGTCCGGGACCGCGAACAAGCCCAATCCCGTCGAACCACCCCGCGAGCGCATGCTGGCTCGTTCACGGATGCGCGTCAGGTGCCGGAGCTACAATCCGGCGCGTGAGGCATCCGATGCGAACGACAGCGGGGCGGCGAAGTGCGCTCGTGGGAACCGCCGCGGCTGTCACGCTCGCGCTCGGCGGATGCGGCGGCGGTCCCCTGTGGTCACAAGCGTGTCCCGCGGTCGGATGGATCAACCACGTGACCGTAAACGTGTACGGCGATTCCGCGTCGGTGACCTCGCTCGCGATCTGTGACGGTGAGACGTGCGCCAGGGGTCCCGGCGACACCGCGGCTGACATGGCCGACCTCTGGTACTACGTCGACCGGGACGGCAGCACCTGGAGCTTTGACCTCGGGATGTCGACCCCAGAATCCGTCACCGTTCGCGCATTCGGAGCCGACGATGCGCTCCTGAACGAGTCCACGGTCGCGCCGGAGTGGGTGCGCGTCGGCGGCTCCGAGCAGTGTGGCGGTCCCCACGAGGGGACGATCGACCTCACGATCTGACGGTCTGCGGCTCAACCGGCCAGGCGCTCCCGCAGGAACTCGACCAGCAGCTCGTTCGCGCGATAGGTCGGGTGGCCGGGGACCTCGGCCGAGGCATCCGTCAGTACGGAGTGCGCGTTCGCAGGGATGCCGTCGGGATTGCCCGGCGACGAGTCGATCTCGAAGGCGCGCCAGCCGTCGCCGAGCAGACGCTCGAAGGCGGCGAAGCGCTCCGGCGGCACGCTGCGGTCCTGCGTGAATCGAAGCCCGAGAGCACACAGGCCGTCTGCAGCGCGGCGGGTGACTGCCGCCTCCTCGATGACGCTCAGCCCGGTGGCGGCCCGGCCGGCTCCGATGGGAGGCGGCATCGCCGGCTGCGAAAGCACCGGGGCCAGCACGCTCTCGTCGGCGGCAGCGGCAAGCGCGAAGCCGCCCGAGAAGCACATGCCGATCACACCCACGCCGGGTCCGCCGCATTCCGCGTGCAACTGACGGGCCAGTGCCCGCAGATAGCGAGCGATCGGCCGGTCGGTGCGGCGGGCGAAGGCCGCGAACTCCCGCGAGACGCACATACGAAGCGCCGAGCCCGCGATGTACCCGCCGCTGATGGGACGCTCAGGCGTACCGATCACCGACGGCATCGCGACCCGAAAGCCCGCAGCAACCAGGCGCTCGCCCAGGGCGATCACCTCGGGGGTGGCGCCGGGCAGCTCCGGTACCAGGATGACTCGCGGCCCCTCGCCCCGGTAGTAGACGTCGTGGCGCACCCCTTCGTGCTCGAAGGGGATCATCCGCCACCGCGCGAGAAGCTCGCTCACGCGCTTAGTCAATCACCCACCGGCACCGGGCGGTCGCAACGGCACATCATCCGGTGGCGGCCGGCCGTCGCAACGGCGCATCCTTTCGCCGACACGCCGCGCCCCGGCATCCATCACCCGGCAAGTCGCACCCCCCATGCGC
>NZ_MKTR01000001.1 GCF_001898325.1 Microbacterium sp. 67-17 | reverse complement strand
CGACGCCTGCGCTCCTCGCGCTCCGGACTGATAGCCATGGTCTCCATGATGTTCTCCTTCGAGGTGAACCCCACTCACACAGACCATCTGACACCCCCGTTCAACTGGCAGAACTATGTCGACGTGATCGCGGAGTACTGGCCACAGTTCCTGCGCTCGTTCTGGTACGCGCTGTTGGCTACCCTCTTCGCGCTGCTGATCAGCTATCCGATCGCGTACTTCATCGGTGTGGTCCTGCGCGACAGACCCCTCATCCGCAACCTGCTGCTGGTGCTGGTGATCGCGCCGTTCTTCATCTCGTTCCTCCTGCGGACCCTCGCCTGGAAGGCACTGTTCGCCGACGAAGGGCCGGTCGTCGGGTTCCTGCAGACGATCGGACTCTTCGGACCGCAAGATCACATCACGGGCACGGGATTCGCCGTCGTCTTCGGTCTGACCTACAACTTCATCCCGTTCATGACGCTGCCGCTGTTCGCCTCGCTCGACCGGCTCGACACGCGCCTGCTCGAGGCGAGCTCCGACCTGTATGCGACACCAGGGCAGACGTTCTGGCGGGTCACGTTCCCCCTGTCGCTCCCGGGCGTCGTCTCGGGGACGCTGCTGACCTTCATCCCGGCAACCGGTGACTACGTCAACGCCAGCCAGGCCTTCCTCGGAAGCCCGTCGACCACGATGATCGGAAACGTCATCCAGTCGAAGTTCCTCATCACGGTGAACTACCCGCAGGCGGCAGCCCTCAGCATCCTGCTGATGGCCGTCATCCTGATCATTGTCGGCAGCTACGTGCGGCGCACGGGAACGGATGACCTCCTGTGAAAACGCAATGGACCGTGCGGTCCCGCATCCTCGGCATCTACGTCATCGCCGCGTTCGTGGTGCTGCTCATCCCGATCGCCTACACGTTCCTGTTTTCGTTCAACGAGACGACCCGCACGAACATCACGTGGAACGGGTTCACGATCGAGAACTGGCTCACCGTCTGCGAGCAACCGGAGGTGTGTGTCGCGTTCGGCAACAGCATCCTCGTGGGGCTCGTCGCCACGATCATCGCCACGACCCTCGGCACGATGATCGCGCTCGCCCTTGTGCGCTACCAGTTCAAGGCTCGCGGCTCGATCAGCCTGCTGCTGTTCCTGCCGATGGCAACCCCCGAGGTCGTCATCGGTGCGGGTCTTGCCGCGCAGTTCCTGACGATGGGGGTTGCGAAGGGTCTCGGCACGATCATCCTGGCCCACACGATGTTCTGCCTGAGCTTCGTCGTGGTGACGGTACGCGCTCGCGCACTCTCGCTGGATCCGTCGATCGAGGAGGCCGGCCGAGACCTCTATGGCTCCCCCCGGCAGGTGTTCTGGCGCATCACCTTCCCGCTGCTGCTGCCGGGCATCATCGCCGCGGCGCTGCTGTCGTTCAGCCTCAGCTTCGACGACTTCATCATCACGTACTTCACGTCGGGCTCGGTGCAGACTTTCCCGGTCTACATCTACGTGGCGGCCCAGCGCGGCATCCCGCCGCAGGCGAACGTGATCGCATCGGCGGTGTTCTTGCTCGCGATCATCGGCACCCTCGCGTACGGGATCGTGAACGCACGCCGAGCGGCGGTTCGTCGAGGTCGCTGACCCTGACGGTCTGGGCGGGGCGTAGCGTGAATGGATGCCCCGCCTCCGCCGCAGTCGCACCACAGAACCGGGCTTGCGGCGTGTGCGTCGCGGACGCGGATTCGCCTACCTCGATGAATCGGGTGCGGCGATCACCGATGAGGCCACGCGCGAGCGGATCTCGGCCCTCGCGATTCCGCCCGCGTGGAACGACGTGTGGATCTCACCCCACCCTCACGGGCACATCCAGGCGACCGGCGTCGACGACGCCGGCAGGCGCCAATACCTATATCACGAGGTCTGGCGTGAGCGTCAGGATCGAGTGAAGTTCGAGCGGATGCTGGATCTGGCCGAAACGCTCCCGGGCGCCAGGCGCACGGTGACGCTCGATCTGCGCTCCGACGGACTGGGGCGCTCTCGTGTGCTGGCGACGGCGTTCCGGATGCTTGACACCGGGAGCCTGCGGGTCGGGTCGGAACGCTACGCGGACGTCCATGGCAGCTATGGCCTCTGCACGCTGCTGTGCGCGCACGCGAGCGTGCACGACGGTGAGCGCGTCGAACTGCGGTTTCCGGGCAAGAGCGGTCAGCCGTGGGAGTCGGAGCTCACCGACCCCGATCTTGCTGCCGTGGTGCGGGCGCTGAAGCGCCGCGGTGGGCGGGCGCGACTGTTGGCGTGGCGCGATGGCGATGGCGAGGTGCACCCGCTGCATCCGGAGGAGATCAATGCCGACATCCGCCGGCGCACGGGCGGAGACTTCACCGCCAAGGACTTCCGGACCCTGCACGGCACCGCGGCTGCGGCTGTGAGCCTGGCGAAGGCGGGACCGGTGGATTCACCGTCGCGGCGGGCGAGGATTGTCGCTGCAGCAATGCGGGATGCGGCCTTCATCCTCGGGAACACCCCCGCTATCGCTCGGAGCAGCTACGTGGATCCGCGGATCGTGGAGGCCTACGAGCACGGCACGACGATCGACCCGTCGCGTCCGGCATCCGTCGAGTCGGAGTTGCGCGCGCTGCTTCGGTGAGAGTGCGCGTGCTCTCAGGCGACGAGTTCTGCGGCCCGAGGGTCGTGACCGGCGATCACCTGCAGGCCGGGCATCCGCTCGCGCAAAGCGGCGAAGCGTCGCAGCGTCTCGAGCTGCTGCTTCCGGTCGCCGACGTCCGGAACGACCGCCTTCTCGATGAGGCTCGGATCGTAGGTTGCATCCCCGACCAGCAGCAGCGGATTCCGACCCTCGCCACGACGGACGAGCAGGCTCATCGACCCCGCGGTGTGACCCGGCGTGGGCAGGAGCGTCAGCGCGCCGTCTCCGAAGATGTCGTAGGCACCGTCGAAGTCGACGAGCGCGGGATCCTGCGAGGGGGCAAACGTCACGGGCCGCCACTGGACACCGGCATCGAGCAGGTACTCGGCCAGGACGCCGTGCATGTGCGGCGACTTTCCGGTGAGCACGTCATGCTCAGACTCGCTCACGAGCACCGGGATCCCAGCTGCTGCAAGCTCGCTGATGTTGCCGGCGTGGTCATAGTGCAGGTGCGAGATGGCGGCGAGACTCAGTCGCTCGATCGGAACCCCGGCGAGCTCGAGCTGTTCACCGAGCCCTTGCCCAGGCGTGAGGGTTGAGTCCACCTGCCGCGCGTAGACCGCACCGACAAATCCGCCGGGGAAGTACTCCTTCGGCGAGTCAGCGGACGCGGGTGCTTGCCCGGTGTCCCACAGGACCCAACCCTGTTCGTGCTCAATGAGCACCACATTCACGGGAAGCGGATCCGTCCATTGCCGCGAGGTGAACGTCCACCACAGCATGGGAGTGCCGTTGCCGACGATATTGTGTGGCCGCAGCCGCACCTCGCCGATACTCAAAACCGATACCCGCCCGACGCTGCCCTTTGTCATGGAGTTCAGCATGCCAGGTCGCTGTTTCGCGCCCGGGGCGACCAGGTTTCGGCGTGTCAGTCGGCGAGCGTCCGCTCGCGCATGAATCGCCCGACGATCGGGACGATGAGCACGATCACCGCGACGACGATCGCCGTGATACCGATCGGCACGTCGACGAGGTCACCGAGCAAGCGGGCGACGGCGAGCCATCCGAGGCCCCAGGCGATCGACAGGACGGGAGCGATCCGCCAGCCTCCCGACGCGGATACCGCCAGCGCGACGACAGCAACCACAATCAGCACGATGACCCCGACGACGGACGCTGCGCTCTCCCAGTCCGCCGGGACGGTCGCGGTAAGGGCCGCGGCAATGTTGGCGACGGTGGCGAGGGTCACCCAGCCGAGGTGCAGGCCGGTGACGACGTCGATCAGGATGCCGTCGAGCCATCCGTCGGCCGGCTCTCGGGTGCGCACCGCTCGGAGGTAGGTCACGACGAGGGCTGCGAGCAGCAGGATGATGCAGACGACGGTCGCCCAGACCGAGAGGAACTGCACGGTGACGAGCCAGAGGCCGTTGAGCACCATCGTGAGGGCGATGAGCCAGCCGAGGCTGCGCTGACGGTCGCGGGCGCGCTGCGACGGGAGCGCCTGCCAGATGACGTAGATCGCAAGACCCAGGTAGATCGGTGTCCAGATGGCGAATGCCTCGGTCGACGGCGTGAGGTACGAAGCATCCGGCGAGAACGACCCGCCCTGCGCATCTTGTATCGGTGTGCCGCCGAAAGCTCCCAGGCCCACCGCGTCGCCGATGATCATGAAGACGAAGGCCGCGATCACCAGGATCTGGCGGGCTACGTCGCTGCCGCGTGCTGACTCTGTCGCGCTCATGCCCCCACGGTATTACGCGCCTGCCCGCCTGCGGGCCGGTTCATGCGGCGTCCCCGTCCCCGGGCCTGACCGGTTCAGGCGGCGTTGGGGTAGAAGGTGGGGAGGTGCCGTTCGGGTTTCACGACATACCGGCGCCCGTGTGGGGATACCCACTCCAGGGGGGTGTCAGATGGTCTGTGTGAGTGGGGTTCACCTCGAAGGAGAACATCATGGAGACCATGGCTATCAGTCCGGAGCGCGAGGAGCGCAGGCGTCGGCAGAAGGAGCTCGCT